>NZ_MQUB01000001.1:2242500-2842500 GCF_002943755.1 Aureitalea marina | reverse complement strand
TCCTGGCCATTCGACTTCCGGATTCTGAATTGGGACGTTCCGTCAACGACCGATTGGAAAGGGCAGCTTCCAGTTAGTACTCCACCGAGGTCAAAGCAGGGTGAATTTTCTTTTGATGCAAAATTCGAATACCCTATTCAAATGAAATGAACCATGTTCTAAAATAAAAACCCCGACACCAGTGTATCGGGGTTTCTCATCATTGCTTGAGTGTACTAAACAGCGGCAGCTGCCTCTGTTTTACTCTTAGGACTAGCCTCAACGATCTCCCTGTTCACTCCGTCGGCAAAGGCCTTGAAGTTCTCGTTGAACAGGGCGACCAGATTCTCCTTGGTCTGTTCGTATCCTTCTTTGTCTTCCCAAGTGTCTTTTGGGATCAGCACCTCAGATGGTACTCCCGGACAACTAGTTGGCACTTCGAATCCAAAGTTAGGATCAGTAACGGTCTCTAAATTGTCAAAGTCTCCATTGTGGATGGCATCGATCATGGCCCGTGTGTACTTTAGTTTGATACGGGAACCTACTCCGTGCCCACCTCCGGTCCAACCGGTATTCACCAACCAGGCTGTGGCATTGTGCTTCTTGATCTTCTCGGCCAACAATTCGGCATAGCGGTTAGGATGCCACATCATAAAGGCTGCACCAAAACAAGCAGAGAACGTGGCCTGAGGCTCAGTTACTCCCATTTCGGTACCGGCTACCTTGGCTGTATAACCAGAAATGAAGTGGTAAGATGCCTGTTCCGGAGTCAATTTGCTCACCGGTGGCAGCACACCAAAGGCGTCACAGGTCAGGAAGATCACATGATTAGCATGGCCGGCTACTGCAGGGATATGTATATTGTCTATGAAATCTATTGGGTAAGACGCCCTCGTATTCTGGGTGATAGTAGTATCGCTGTAATCTACCTCCCGGGTATCGGGATCGTACATCACATTTTCCAATACAGTTCCGTAGCGGATGGCGTTGTAGATCTCTGGCTCGCTTTCCTCAGAAAGGTCAATGGCCTTCGCATAACAACCACCTTCAATATTGAACACACCTGTATCGGTCCAGCAGTGCTCATCGTCTCCGATCAGCTTGCGCTTAGGATCGGCACTCAAAGTAGTCTTACCGGTTCCGGACAGACCAAAAAGTATGGACACATCACCGGCTTCGTTCACATTGGCAGAACAGTGCATAGGAAGTACATCTTCCAGTGGCATCAGGTAATTCATCACAGAGAATACTCCTTTTTTCATCTCTCCTGCATACTCCGTTCCCAAGATAATCATTTGGTTCTCTTCCAGGTTTACATCGATACTGGTCTTAGAGGTCATCTTAGAGGTAAATCGGTTGGCTGGGAAACCACCGGCATTGAATACCACGAAGTCCGGCTCACCAAAGTTGGCCAGTTCTTCTGCCGTCGGCATGATCAACATATTCTGCATGAACAAGGCGTGATAGGCCCGTGTACACACGATGCGGACTTTTAGTCTATATCTGGGATCCCATCCGGCAAAGGCATCAACTACGAACAGACGCTCGCGGGTGTTCAGATAGTCCATAGCCCGCTCGTGATTCACCTTAAAGGTATGTTCATCCAATTCGATATTGATGTCACCCCAATCGATATTGTTCTCGGAATCCGGGTGACGGACTATACGTTTATCTTTTGGGCTACGCCCTGTCTTTTCTCCGGAATACACGAGTAAGGCCCCGGTATCGGAAATTGCCGTTCCCTTTTCGTATCTCAGACCGATCTCATATAAAACTGGTCGGCTGGAGTTCCTCAGTATCTCTTTTACATCGATTCCGTATTGGGTTAGATCAAAACTCATAATGGATAGGATTAAAGTTTAACAAAATTGAATCTTTGGAAACTGTCGCTTCCAATTTGTAAATCTTTTGATCGATCACAGGTGCAAGCTAGTAAGCCGCTTCATTTTTTATGCTGACCAATGTCATGATAACTCACTAAAAATGAAACGAAAACGATTGCGAAACCCTATGAAACAGAGGTTTTAACATTTCTTCCCTTGACATTGGACCCATTGTTCCTCTCAACCACAAAAAAACCCGGACAATGTCCGGGTCAGTTTCTTTTGATCGTTGTTGAGTTACTGATTCAAGTAAACAAAACGCTCCAATCTGGAAAGTTCTTTGTCGTCTACATATTTACCGATCTCCTTCCGGAACTGCTCCATACTGGTGTAAGGCCGATACTCCTCGAACTCGTGGGCCATTCGACCTCCTACACCTGGCAGGGCTTTGATATCCTCTTCGGTAGCTGAGTTCAATTCTACGGGAACAAAAACGTAGTTCTCATAGCGAGCAACCTCTGCCTCGTCAACATATTTCCCGATCTCCTTTCGAAACTGCTTAATACTGATGTATGGTCGATACTCATCAAACTCATGGGCCATTTTATCACCTACTCCAGGAATCATCTTAAAATCGTCCTTAGGGGTTGTATTCAGATTGAAGGGGACAAAAATAGTTGCATATAAAGCCTCCTTATCCATATCTGCTGGAACCATGGCATCCAGGTCGTTCATGGTCAAAAAAGGTCTGTTTTCCATGATCTGACCGATCATCTCGGCCGACAGGCCAATTCCGTTTAACTGGTCCTCGGTAGCCAGGTTGGCATTCAAAACGGTGGGGGCTTCCTTGGCTTTGATCTCTTCTTTGGTGACCTCGATCGTTTTGGTCTCTGATTGTTCCGTTTCTGCATCGGCCGTTTTCTCCTGTTCCTGATTTCCTTTACAGGCCACCAATATCAGGCTCATTAATGCGGCACTCAATAGCAGTCTTGACATGTTCTTCATTGTTGATGTATTAAAAGTAAATAGTAAGCGTATCCAATCAGTGCAAATGCGATCAAACTTGCCGGTGCAAGCGCAGGAAGAGCGCCAGACAAGCTTTCTACGAACAGATCCCAGGGTTCTGCACCAGGCTTCATCTCTTGTTCGAACTCAAAATTAGCTTGTAAGTGCAAAAACACCCCATAGGCCCCACTTAAGGCGGTCAACACCATGATGGACCTGAACAAGCCCTCGGTAAATCGAGTCCGTCTCGCAATCAGAACAGCCATCGCTATTAACGACACTCCAATAGCAAGTAAGGGTATTAGCTGCTGAACATCTTCGTAATGGTCCAGCAGATAGAGTTCTAGAGCCGATCCTATCCCGATAAACAGCAGGGCCAATAAGAGAATTCGTGTTACCTTAAATCCGTTATGCTTGTAATTAGAAATTTGCATCTGAGGCGCAAAAGTATGGATGCTGACGTTCTTAAAAAAATTATTTAGACAAATTCTAAATAACGAATTTAATTATTTTGACGCATGGATTTTTTTGATATAAATTTGAGAAGAGGCTATCCCTATGATCAGTTGTGAACATTTACAGGAATTGGAAAAGGCAGTGCGGGAAGATAAGATCGACATCCTTCAAACCGGCGATTGGTGGAATAGCGGATCAAATCAGAGTATCTATTTCAAGTGCTACCTGGACCAAACTGAGATCCTAAGGAGATTTCAATTCCCCGAATTTGTAAAGTACCGCGAATGGAGTGGTCGTACAGCAGGCCACGAAGCGGGCTTTTACTGTGAAAAATGCCAGTCCTCGGTTGTAGGAAACCATCCCAGATATGCCGAAAATATTTGGCCACGGCCCAATTACTAAAAGGTTGACGTGTTTAAAGAGAACGCAGAATGCGGTAACTTTGTAACATGCCATTGTACAACGAGCAAGACTTCCTCGAATTAGAGAAATATTTTAGGATCAATCTGATCAACACTGCCTCCGGGATAAGAAGTCCATTTTTAATTGGAACATGCAACGAACAGGGTAAAACCAACCTGGCTATTTTCAATTCTGTGGTGCATATAGGTGCCAACCCTCCATGCCTTGGGTTTATTATGCGACCACATACCGTAGAACGTCACACCTACCAGAACATTAAGGAAACTGGGGTTTTCACTCTCAATCTTGTTCATACCGGTATCATTGAGTCAGCACATCATACCTCGGCGTCCTATGACCGGGAGGAGTCCGAATTTGATCGGTGTGCATTCAACCCGCAGTATTGGGATCAATTTTCGGCCCCATTCGTCCAGGAATGCAGACTTAAAATGGCTATGGCCTTGCAAGAGGAGCATCTCATTGAATTCAACAAGACCATATTGCTTATTGGGCGTATCATCAAGCTGGAGCTGCCGGACGGGTCCGTGTTGGAAGACGGGAGCATTGACCACCAGGCTCTGGGAACTGCCGGCGTTTCAGGCCTATACAGCTATTACAAGAATAGCGCAATTAAACAGTTAGAATTCGCCCGACCAAAACATCTCTAGTCCAGCGTTCTCATACTATACATTTCTTGCTGACAAAATCATCCATTAAATGAAGTGGGATAAATCAGTTCACAAACCCCAAGGTCGTTAATTCTTCCCTAAAGTGATCGCAGGTATTAGGCGGTAAGCCCAGGCCCGAGCAGATTAAATCTGCTTGGAATCCTTAATTTTACAGCGTAAACACTACCCGTCCAGTAATAAATCTGGGCTGAATAAAGGTCTCTGAAACAAAGACCGAGAAGTTGTTGGCACTGTTCCTGACTTGGGCATCTATGTTTAGGATATTAGTTGCCTTGATCTCGAACTCCCACTTGGAATCACGGTCCTTCCGATAGGACAAAGAGGCATCCCAATTCTGGAAAGATTGGGAATTGCCATTTCCGAGATCCTGGTCTGTGTAAGTGTACCTGGAACGTAGAGTGACCTTCTTCCAGATATAGGCATCAAAATCGATGGAAGGAGCATTGGTACGGAATGTGGTCTTTCCACCTCCCTGATTATTTTCAGTCACACTGTAGCGATAACTAAAAGTTACATTGGGCGCTACCTTGAAGTTAGTCCGAATTCTTGGGGTATAGGTTTGAGTAAAGCCTTCATTGATCGATCTGTTCCCTTGAATGAACTGATTGATCTTACTGTAATTCAGTCCAACGTTCAAACTGGCTTGTACCTTACCAAAGGTCTTCTGAATCCGACCAAAAAGACTGGCTGTTTCGTCGGCGAAATTGGAGTTGAAGAAGGTACTGGTGCGGATCACACTTTCGAAATCCGTCAATTGTCGGATCTGGTCCACATTTTTGGTATACCCTGCCCGAGCAAACACATTGGTGTAATTGAACAAGTTAAAACTACTGTACAGTAAGCTGATATTGTGCGTCAAGGCATTCTGTAACTCTGGTTCACCAAACTGGATGTTATCGTATCGGTTTAGCACTAAGCCTTGGGCCAGTCGGGTAACATCGGTAAACTGGTTGCGCATATCGTAACGAATGGTCAGGGCCTCACTCTTCTTAAATTGAATTCGGGTTTCTATATCCGGGAGAATTCGAAAGAAATTATCCTTAAAGGTTTCGCCAAACTGGCTGTTCTTGTTTCCATAGGAGTGGACAGAGAAACCAGGAGTAAATGTGAATTTCCCGGTCTTCACCCGATAGTGGACCCCTAAATAAACATCACTGAAATTATATTCGGTATCGTTGGTGGCCTTCCCGTCATTGATGGTCGGGGTAGGTTCAAATACTAGTCCATCGTCCAAGAATTGAAAAATATTGGAATTGAATTCCTGCTTACTCAGGATCGTTCCTAGGGTAAAATTCAAATTAGACCGCTTATTCAACACCAGGTAGTAATCCAACTTGGCATCCAGCTGATTGGATTTGATGCGTCTGTCCTGAGCAATGTTGTAAGTGTCCAGTGTCTGATCCAGGCCAAGGGCCTCAGCAGTTGTGTCGTAGGGATCATCACCGTCCGGATCGTTCCCCAAAATCGCATTGTAAAAGGGATCTTCATCCTTAAACAGATGCACAGCTTCAAAGGCAAAGATGTTGTTTTCGTCCAGAGTGTAATAGTAATTCAGATTCTGGTTGATGCTGAAAGGAGTGATCTCGTCGGTCTGGACGGTCCCTCCTACTACGGAAGAAGTCAGGAACTGATCCTGGCTGTCCCGGGACAAACGACCCAGGATGTCATAATCCAACTGGTTGCTAAAATTGGGCTGATACTTCAAACTGAGCTTGGCAAGGCCCTGATCGGATCTTTCCCTACTTCGCTGATCGATGGCCTCATCCGGAATTCCTAATTCCGGATCCGTGTAACGAATAAAACTGCTTTCTCTGGACAAAGTCCTGCTGCTATTGAAAATGGCAAATCCACTGAGGTCCAGACCGGGGTTTGGAGCCCAGCTGAAGTTGGAAGCTGCCAATTTACTTTCGATCTCCAAGGCATTGTTTTGGTTGGTCAAAAAGTTCAAGCTGTTATCTCCCAGATTCAGATCTGTACCACTGGTACGGCTTGGAGAACGGAACCCGCCGCCAAAGCCGCGCAGGTCCCGTCGGGTTAGAGCTACCTCACCGGTGTTGTTGAGATCACCAATGAAATTAATGCTGTATTTCGGACTATAGTAGAAGAGTTTGGGTTGGAGCAAATAGAGTTCATTGTCTGGTGATGCTCCCGCACCAGCGGTCACATTACCGAACCAAAAGTTCTCCTTTCCTTCCCTGAGTTTGATGTTGAGTGCAACATTATCCTGATTATTCCTTACCCCACTCAATTGACCAACTTCAGAATAGTTCCTCAGGACTTGTACTTTATCCACCGCATTGGAGGGAATGTTTTTTGTGGCCAGCTTGGTATCTCCGTCAAAGAAATCCTTCCCGTTCACCATCAGTTTATTCACCACCTTTCCTTCTACCTCAACCTGCCCATCTTCATTGATCTCTACCCCCGGAAGATTCTCTAATACATCTTCCAGCTTACGTTCTGTTCCGGTGTTGAAAGAATCGGCATTATAGACCACCGTATCCCCTCTAACCACGACCGGCATTTCATAGACGATCTGCACCTCATCTAGCGCATTATCTGCCTGTAAACTGAAATCACGATTTAAGTCCGCCTCCGGACTGGTAAAGGTTTCTTCGAAGGTTTTGAGTCCTACATAGCTGACCTGCAAATTGTAGCTTGTATTGGGTTGAAGCTCCAGGTTGTATCGACCTTGCTGGTCGGTAACGCCGTAGCTTTCCAAGGCATTGGTGGCGCTGTTAATGACAACCACATTAGCCAGTTCCAAGGGAGTGTTCAGACTATCGCGAACCACTCCGGTCATTTTAATTTGACCATAGGTAGTTGCAGCGATAAACAGTATCGCGATTAGGCAAAGTTTTTTCATGAGCGCGAATCGGTGCAGGGAAGAACTCCTGTTGACCTTAAGATTGAATTAGTTTCGTCGTCTTCCGCGGTTATCCCGCATCTCTTGCATTTTGGTACGAATGGTTGCCTGGTAGTCGGCCTTGGTGATCTCTTTACCCTTGTCCGGTGCCTGGATCTCGATGGGCTCATCTGGGTTTAGTACGATCTTGGAGCACAACATGGTCGTATTTCCTGCACTGACCTCCATGATCAATCCAGGTAGGCCCCAATATTCAGCTGGACCGTGACCTACAGGTATTTGAAGCGTATACCAGGCTTCAACAGCCGTCATTGGAATTTCAGGCTCGCCAATATCTTCTCCATCGGCTCCACCAGCGGACTCCGAAGCAGAGGGTCTTTGCAGATCACCCCAAGAGAAATCGTACCAGGTCAGTTCGCTGGTTGGCACCATAGCTGTCGCTTTAAAACAGGTATACTGTCCAATCTGCTTGGACTCTCCTCCCATCTTCCATTCGATCTTCGCCAAATTGTCTTTGACCAAAAATTTCTTACCATAGAATTCTTGGCTTTGGATCAATTGGTTGTCTTTTACATTCTTATACTGGTCTCCACGTGAGAAGTTATTTCCCCAAGAGTCGGTCGCACCAGAGATAGCATCAACCTGGTCCTCTTCATAGAACATGGACTCCTCCTTGTTGAAGTTCAGTATAAAGGTCTTCTCTAGTCGGTTCTTAAGACGAGCGTATACTTCTTTTTTCTGGGCTTCGCTTAAACGAGCACCCCAGTTTCCGAGTTCCATGGTCGACTTAGAAAAGTAGAACGCCTGACCTTGAAATTCCTGGGCATTCGGAGTAAAGGAGGCCAGCGCGATAAAGGCTATGGCAACTAATAAAATGCGTATTGGTTTCATGATTATTGGTTTTGTTGAGCGAAAATAATAAAACATTAAACAAAATAAGCGACTTTTTAATAATCTTAACACCTGTTTTGGCTAAATCACTGATTTAACGTGACTTTATCATTTCACGAAAGACTTATGACTAACTTTCTTATAGCTATTGAAAAAGAACCTTTAATTATCGAATTATGAAAAGACTATTTCTTACCGCCATCTTCTTATTTGCCGCATCTGCGGTAATGACAGCTCAAGACACCATCGCACTAGACACAGGCGATAGTATGTGTATTGCCGGGAAAGGACCAGGACAGGATGGAGCAATCAATCCTCATCTGGGAGAAGACAGTATCGCCATCGTGGAGAATGTTGGAAAGAACGAATTCAGCATTCGAATTCAAAAGAAAGGAGAAATTATCAATACCATCAAGGCCTCTCCGGGCTGGGCTGTTGAGGTCAAACTCAGAAAAGACCACGTTATGTATTTTGATAGTGCGACCAAAGCCATGGCAAAGGTGGACTTTAAGAAGTGGGAATAAGTATATAGCTCTGACAGAAACATTCTGAATTTCGTATCGTCCTTATTGCCAACTTTGGTTCTGAAAGCAAAGTTATGTCAGCCAAATTAAGGATAGTACGATGATCATCGGAGATCGTTTATTGGATGAAAAAGGAAGAAAGGTCAATAATCTTATCCTTTCTTCGTTAATTGAATGTAACTTAAATAAATGACCAGCCATGCGAATTTCATACCTCTCCCTGATCGCAACTCTCTTTGTATTTACCCAATGTACCTCTCCCAAGGAAGAGGATTCCAGCTCGAAAGAAGTGGAAGAACTTATTTCCCGGGTCGAGAACGGGCTACAGCCTTTTCTTCAGATCGGTGAAGACAGCCTGCTTCGTTACAACATTGAGGACCGGCTAAAAGAGTTGGGTATTCCCGGAGTGAGTATAGCCGTGATGAAGAACGGCGAATTGCAATGGGCAAAAGGTTATGGAATGGCAGACATTGCGTCCAACCGGGCGGTAAATTCCCAGACCATGTTCCTGGCGGGTTCTATTAGTAAACCTGTGGCTGCCACCAGAGCCCATCAATTGGCCGAAGCAGGAACAATCAGCCTGGATACCGATGTGAATGAATATCTGAGCAGTTGGAAATTGCCGGAAAACGAATTCACGGTCAACGAAAAAGTAACTACCCGAAGAATACTGAACCATACGGCCGGGCTCACAGTTTGGGGCTTTCCTGGTTATGACAAGGGTGATACTATCCCAAGTGCAGCGGAAGTATTGGACGGATTAGGAAATACAGATTCAGTACGCGTCTACAAAGAACCGGGCGAAAGCTGGATGTATTCCGGGGGAGGTTATACCATCATGCAACTGATGATTACGGATATAGAAGGCCAGAAATATCCGGAGATCATGCAGACTAATGTACTTGACCCCCTAGGCATGGAAAAAAGCACCTATGAAAATCCATTACCGGAAAAATACCACGGCATCGCCGCTACCGGATACCGATCAAATGGTGACGAAGTTGAGGGTAAATGGCCTATCTATCCGGAAATGGCTGCCGCAGGTTTATGGACTACACCATCTCAATTGATCCAGTGGGCCGGAGAGATGCAGCAGATCCTGCAAACTCAAGAAGACGGATTACTCAAAACCGCAACGGTCAATGAAATGGTTGTCCCTGGCATGAACGATTATGGGCTTGGGCCAGCAGCAAACGAATATACATTCAGTCACGGTGGAGCCGACGAGGGCTTCCGGGCACAGCTCACAGCTTGGAAAAAGGAACCAATTGCCATAGTAGTTATGGTTAATTCTGATAACGGAAGTATCATCCAGGAGATCATGCTTAGTGTTGCACGAGAATACGGCCTTCCTGATGTCGAAGCCCGCAAACGAGTGGTCAATGAGATATCGGAAGAGCAACAACTCACTTACGAGGGCAAATATCAGTTTCCAGAATGGGGTGAGGCTATAATCCGGGTAAAGGACAATGGCCTGGAAATTACCGGGGAATTTGGTGGTGACGAACCCATCTTTCTGTTGCCAGAAAAAGAGAATACCTTCTTTAACCAGGCGTCCGGAACCTATTATGAATTTGTCTTTGAAGATGACAAGGTGATAAGATTGGACGTCGCTGGTCGAGAAGGTACGAAAGTGGAATAACCCTTACTTTGGATGTCAATCCCTTAAAATTAAGGCCTATGTCCAAAGTTGTACTAATTTTATTCGTTTTCATGATTCCTTTTTTAGGCAATACTCAGGATCTAAAAGGAGATCAAGGCGAATTGATCAAGATCCTAAAGAACATCAAGGAATTTTCTGCGGCCGTAATGGCCTCAGATTACGAGACCATTGGCCAAGCCTATACCGCCGACGCCAAGATCTTCCCTTCCAACCGGGAGATCATCGAGGGGCGCGATGCCATTGTCAAATATTGGACTCCCACCAACGGCAGTCGAATTTCTTACCATCAGTTCATGCCAAAAGAGATCAACATTACCGGAGAACAGGCTTATGACTATGAATATTACAAAGGCAAAACCATCAACGCGGGGGGAAAAGAAATCTCCTGGCAGGGCAAATACGTCGTCATCTGGAAAAAGATAGACAATCAGTGGAAGATCTACCTGGATATCTGGAACCGGGTCCCCAATGATCAAAAAATAGATTAATTGTCCTATTTTTAGAGAAATCTGGTCTCGGTGATCCGTTTCTTTAGAAAAATTCGACAACAACTTTTAATGAGCAACCACTTCCGTAAATACATGGTCTATGCCATTGGGGAGATCATTCTGGTAGTCATTGGGATACTGATTGCCCTGCAGATCAACAATTGGAATCAGGGAAAGATTGAAGAAACCGCTTTACAAGGTTACTTGACCAGTATCTCCAATAATATTCAATCGGATCTCAAGAAGATCGAGTATCTCAAACAAAAACGCATTGATGCCAGTAGCCGGATACCGCATATGACCGGATTTCTGGGATTCATCAGGGATTTTACCATTCGGGATATCAAATTTGCCTCCGAAACCCTGACTACCTCAACAGACATCAGCTACCTGAATACGGACGACAGTGGCTTCGAATCCATTAAGAACTCGGGCTATCTTAGTAAACTTCAGGGTCAGGATCTGGAAAACCTCATCTACCGCTATTACAACCTGGTTGAAGAGATCGAGATCAAAGAAAAAGACTATAATCAGAATATCCGTGAAGCCGGTGGCGACTTCATCGATCAGGAGTTTGATTATATGATCTATTTAAATTTCCCGAATTACATAGACGGTCAAACTCAGTTGGACACCCTGCAGGATGGTTTCCGGGAAATACTCTTCCATCCTACTGCCATTAATCTGTTCAACAATGCATATTCCTCCTGCCCGGAACTGGTCATGTATTATGACAACCTGATGATCAATGGCCGGGAGATCGTCAGAATGGTAGAGCAAAATTTGAAGCAATTTGACGATATAAGCAGAGACAATCTGGACGCTATTTTTGATCCAAGCAGTGATATTGGTTATTCCAAAGTAATAACCAATGGTGCCGCCAATGTTGAATTCTTCGAAATAGGATATGCCTCATACAATGATTTTCCCTTTTCCATTGTTAATCAACTGAACCAGATCGATCTTTATGTACCGCCAATACCATGGGCTACCGTCTATTATAGGAATCCCTCCAAGGTCCTTGAAGATAAACTAACCAAGGATTTCTCCGGTTACGAGACGCTGAGGTTGGAAGTAAAAGGCAGTGTGGAAGGAGAGACCATACAAGTGGCCATCAAGGACGATACTGATCCGGACGATGGTTCTGAAACCAAGGTGCCTATCTCTATCAGTACCGAGTGGAAGACCTACGACATTCCCTTATCCAAATTTGAAACGGCAGACCTGAGTCGCCTATTTGTGGTAGCCAGTTTTGTCTTTGATAACAAAGCGCAAAATATCAGTATCCGGAGTATCGAGTATTTGAAATAGACTCCAAGAACCGGATTCGCTTTTCCCTCAACGGATCGACCACTTGACTCATTCTACCTTTTATGACTTGATCATTAGGTCTAGGTTTGAGTGAATCAAAACCATTTTTATTATGAAAACACACATTAACTCAAAAAAGAAGGCGTTTGAAAAACGAGTAATTCTTACTGCACTGATCTTTTTATTTGGTCTGATGGTAAGTCCGATGTTGGCACAAAATACGGACCGGGAAGTAAGCGGAAGAATCCAGAGTATGGATGGTCCTGTATCCGGGGCATCCATCATCTTAAAAGGAACTTCAATCTGGGCCTCCTCAGATGATGACGGCTTCTTTACCTTCCCGCAGACCCTCAAACAAAATGACATCTTGGTGATCACCTCCCTGGGTTATTACGACAAGGAAGTGGTCATCAAAGGAGATACTTCGCATATCGAACCCATACTGGAAGATATAGAGGTTGTTATCGTGGGAGCTTTAAGGACCTCATCCTCTAAGGGAGAAGATGGCATGAAGAATGAATGACTGTAAGGAATGAGGTCATTTAATCTCCTTTTGCTCTTCGTCCTGGCTAGTCCAGTTCTGGCTCAACCGGCCGATTTTGATCATATCAATCTCAGGCCGGCTGAAAACCGAGCCAGACAGTTCCAAGGCGAAGAGCTTGACCATTTGCCCATACTTGTCCAAAATCTGACGGCAACCCTAAATACGGACGTGGAGCGGTTCCGGGCCATTTACCTTTGGGTGTGTCACAATATTAAAGGGGACTATGCCATGACTCAAATGAACATCAGAAAACGGAAGCGTTTGCAAGAGGATGGCGCTGGATTAGAGGTTTGGAATTCTCAAGTTCGAAAGGAGATCTTTTCAATCCTCAAAGACCGGAAAGAGACGCTCTGCACGGGCTACGCATTCTTGATACAAGCCATGAGCAGATTAGCTGGAATAGAGAGCGAGATCGTCAATGGCTTTGGCCGATCAGATGGACTAAAAAAAAGACCGATCGGTATGGCCAACCATTCCTGGAACAGGGTAAGACTAAACGGAAAATGGTATCTCTGCGATGCCACCTGGTCTGCCGGTTATTTTGATGAGACCAATCACCTCTTTGTATTTGAATACGATGACTCTTATTTCCTGATGGAACCGGAAAAATTTGCCCAGAGCCACTACTCATATAGCAATCCTGATAAACTGGCTACCGAACGTTAGAAGAATAACCGAATTGTGCTCTCCATATTCGTTGATCTGTAGTAACGAATTCCTATATTCTACGTCCTAGAACAAAACAGCCAAACAATGAGACAGTCCATTAGTTATTTTGCATTCCTCTTTTCATTTCTTCTAGCTCCACTTCAAGCCCAGGAGATCCACCTGGACTCATTAGACAACTTTTTAGAAAAGGTTCGGCAAGACTTCGAAGTGGTGGGTCTTTCTGTTGGGATAGTCCGTAACGATACTGTGATCTATGCCAAGGGATTCGGTGAACGTGAAATTGGGAAGTCAGCTGCTGTGAGCAAGGAAACCACTTTTGGGATCGGGTCCATCTCCAAATCATTTACTGTGTTAACCCTTGGAATGCTGGTAGAAGAGGGCAAGATCGATTGGGATGATCGGGTGGTAGACTACCTCCCCTATTTTGAACTTTATGACCCATACGTCTCCAACAATATGACCATCAGGGACTTATTGACGCATAGAAGCGGTCTACCCGAAGTAAGCGGAGGCAGTCTCTGGTATCATTCGGATCTGGACCGAGTAGAATTGATCAAAGGGCTAAAATACCTGGAACCGGAATCAGGATTCCGCGAAAAACCAGCCTATCAGAATGTGATGTTTGTTGTGGCATCAGAGATCGTGAAGGAAGTAAGCGGTATGTCCTGGGACAAATTCCTTCAAACGAGAGTACTGGACCCACTTAAAATGGATCAAACAACTTCTCTTGCAGCAGACAGGGAGGCAAATAACAACCTGGCACAACCCCACATCTGGGATGAAGACTTCAAAAAAGTGGCCATCGTACAAGAGAAAGGCGACAACCTGGCACCGGGAGGATTTATTTATTCCTCGGCCAAGGATATGAACAATTATATGCGCTTATTACTCAATCGCGGGGTATTTCAAAACGACAGTTTAGTAGGTGAAAATATCCTTGAGGAGATCTTCAAACCCCAGTTTTTATATCAGATCTCTGGAAAACCATTCGGAAACGAGTTCTCTTCCTATGGCTTGGGTTGGTGGGTGACCCCGCATAAAGGCCATAAGATCATTGAGCACAGTGGAGGTATCGATGGGATGTCTGCCCAACTCTTTATGATAGAGGATATGAATCTCGGAGTGGTCATCCTGACCAACGTTTCCAAAGAACCAGCCTCCTTCCTGATCAAGGCTAAACTGATGGAATGGATCATGGACGATCCCGCCTTCGATTTTTACCAAAGAGGTCTGGAGTTTCGCGCCAATCGTTTCGATCGTTTGAGAGAAGAGGCAGCCAATCTAAAACCTAAGCCCAACACTCGGCCTTCTTTATCAGTCCAAGATTATGCAGGGCACTATCACGATCGCATGTACGGTGACATTAGCATCAATCAACTTCAATCTGGAGAATTGGAGCTATCCTTTTCCCGAACACCACTATTTACAGGCAAACTAAGCCACTGGCATTACGACACCTTTAAAATAGATTGGGAAGACATTAGAGTGCCGGATGGTTTCCTGACCTTCAATTTCGACTCTGAGATGAACATCACCGGCTTTAGCCTGGATCAGGACAATTTGCTTGATGTGGATTTTGACGAATTGACTATTCTCCGAAAAAACTAAGTAACCTGCACTGGGATTGCCTTAGGTCACCCCATTACTTCTTTGAACAAGATCAACCGACTTTCATGGTGTAGGCGATATGATTATCTTTAAGATGACTAATTTCCGTATCATGAAGAAACTGTTCTTTTCGCTACTCCTATATACTATTATATGTACGGTCAATGCCCAATCTCCAATAGGTGCCTGGGAAGGTATTTCGACCAACGACGCCGGCCAAAAAGTGAGAACTGTAGTTATTTTTGCGGATGGCTACCAAGTAGCTACTTGGTATGAGGCTGATTCTGGTAAATTCATCTCCACCAATGGAGGTACTTGGAGCCTGGAAGGGGATACCATGAGCGAGACCGTCGAGTTTCACACCGATAATCCTGAGATGGTAGGTCAAACCGTAAGCTTTGAAATCACCATGGACGACAACAAAATGGGGATAGTAGGCCGTGAAATGGTCTTGATCCGTATTGATGATGGAGCTCCAGGAGCCTTGCAGGGAGCCTGGTTAATGTCCGGCCGAAAACGCAACGGGGAGATCCAATCCCGGGATACAAACCGCCCCAGAAAGACCATGAAGATCCTCTCCGGAACGCGCTTTCAATGGATCGCCTACAATACGGAAACCAAGCAGTTCATGGGCACGGGAGGTGGCACTTACACCACAGTTGACGGCAAGTACACTGAAAATATTGAATTCTTCTCCCGAGACGACTCACGTGTTGGCATGGGCCTGGAATTCAATTATGAGTTGGTAGATGGCGCCTGGCATCATTCGGGTTACTCCAGTAAGGGAGATCCGATGTACGAGATTTGGAGCGTGAGAAACTAGTCCTGGTCAACGTTGCATGACAGAAGAGCGGATAGATCCGATCCCACCGATTCCATCTTCCTCGTTTTTAGTTGCCCTAGGAATTAACTGCTGTTGTAGTTTAATCTCACGAGAAGAAGCTCCCACCTCCAGGCTGTAGGCTCCATCTTCTAACTTCCATCCTTCTTGATCCTCATCCCAATAGCGAAGCTCCGAAATTGGAAACTGCAAACTGATCTCTTGGCTTTCACCCGGCTGAAGGATCTTGGTTTTGCTAAATGATCGTAATTCACGTTCCGGCCTGTCTATCTTAGTTAAGGGAAGTGAAGAATAGAGTTGAACCACTTCCTTGCCGGCTACTTGACCAATATTCGTTACCATCAACCGAATAGTGGCTGTCTCTTCGTTCTGATCAACCATGAGGTCAGAATAATCAAATTCCGAATAGGACAATCCGTATCCAAATGGATAAGAAACTACTATACCCCTCTTGTCAAAGTGCCGGTAGCCAACATAGATACCCTCTTCATAAACGGTATAGTCCATATTGGCTTGCTTTTCGTCATCTGGTCTCTCTTGTGGAGGGAACATCATACCTTTTATGAGATCGGTCATCACCAGGTGACCACCGCCAACTGGAAAATTCGAATCAGAAGCATGGTCGTCTATAGCTATTGGAAAAGTAACGGGTAATTTTCCCGAGGGGTTAACCTGGCCGCTGAGAATATCCGCAACAGAGTTTCCACCTTCCTGTCCCCCTTGCCAAGCAAGAAGAATAGCATCGGGGTGATCCTTCCAGGACGCTGTCTCGATCACACCACCAATGTTGAGAACGATCACTAGTTTCTTGCCCTGATCATGAAAAGCCGATTTAGCCTGAGTGATCATGGTTAACTCCTGATCGGTCAGTAAGAAATCTGCATCCATTACTCTATCACCACCCTCTCCAGCATTGCGACCAATGGTAAGTACACCTACATCGGCAGAGGAGGCTATCTGAGACATTTGATCATCTGAATAGCTCAATTGAGGAGGTAGGTATGGATTGAATAACGCGTCCATTCCTTCTGGTTTGACAAAGAACTCAGCATTGTCCGTCTTGTGTTGGTCAAATATCTTTTTCGCCGTTTCATTGATGGTAAATCCGGCTCCGGTTAGTCCTTCTTCCAGAGATACTGTATAGGCCTCATTGACGTCTCCGGATCCCGTTCCTCCGGCGATGAAGTCGTATGAGGTTGTAGCCAGTAAGGCAACATTCAGGCCCTGGGCAAGAGGCAATGTTTGTTCATTTTTAAGCAGGACCATACCCTCGGTAGCGGACTGTCTCGTAATTGCCGCATGTGCCTCCAAATTTGGATCATTACTGAAGGGAGTTTGCTTCATCTTATGACTAGCCAGGATCAATTTGAGTATACGTCCAACCGAGGTGTCAATAGCCTCCATGCTCAGCTTACCGTCCTCGTAACCCTCTGTCAAAGCATTCCATTGTTTACGCGTACCGGGCTCAAGCAGGTCGTTTCCGGCCATGATCTGGTCTACAGCATTTCGACCACCATACCAATCTGTCATCACCAAACCTTCAAATCCCCAATCACCTCGCAATACATCTGTCAATAAATAAGGACTTTCCGATACATAGGTCCCATTGACCTTATTGTAAGAGCTCATAATGGTCCAGGGTTGGGAGCGGTGAACGATATGTTCAAATCCCTTGAGATAGATCTCCCGCATGGCTCTTTCAGAAACTCGTACATCGTTTAGACTGCGTTCAGTCTCCTGATTATTGGCAACATAGTGTTTGACAGAGGTACCCACACCATGAGATTGTATTCCATTGACGATTGCTGCACCCATGTAACCGCTCAGTAAAGGATCTTCTGAATAGTATTCAAAATTCCGACCGTTACGAGGGTGTCGCTGGATGTTGGCCCCCGGACCCAGTATAACATCAATACCATATTCCTTGGCTTCGTTCCCCATGGCGCTCCCCACATCCATGGCCAGGTCCTCGTTCCAGGTAGACGCCAGCAAAGTCGCAATTGGGAAGGCTGTACAATAATAGGTTCTGTCTTCTCCTTCCCTGGTCGGTTGTATACGCAGACCGGCCGGGCCATCGGAGAGATATATGGTAGGTAATCCTAATCGTGGGGTAGGCACAATGGTACCTACGGCACCCGGTATTCCGGTCCCCGGTTCTGTTCGGCCCATAGCCGAAGCGATACCCGATCCTTTAAGCAGGTGGATCTTCTCTTCCACGGACATGAGCTCGAGTAAATTGGCTACCCTCTTTTCTACAGATAAGCGGTTGTCCTCATAGGGGTCGAGTTCACCGTTTCCATTGCGATCCAGAAAACTATAGCCCGATATTTTCAGTGTCTCGAAATCCAGTTGCTCTGCATAGTCCCCTTCAAAATCTAAAAAGGTTCGATTAAAATACCAGCCGGTGAACAGGCCAGCCGTGATGATTAAAAGGAGTATTAGTCCAAGTGCATTGAGCGATTTCTTGACTGTCTTCTTCATGAGAGCTATATTTGTGTCGAACTGCCACAAATATATAAATTATTAGTTTTGTGACATATAGTCACAAAATATTTTCAATATGGATTTTCACCACTTTTTCACCCATGGCCAAGAAGAGTATCTTCAAAACCTCAGCATAGACCTGGTCGTTTTTGGTTACGAGGATGATCAACTCAAATGCCTACTCCTGAAATTTGGTGATAAATGGGTACTGCCTGGTGGTTACATCCCAAGAGATAGCTCAGTTACCGATGCTGCCTCCCTTATTCTTCGAGCCCGAACCGGACTAAGTGATCCTCACCTTGAATTCCTTTCTGTCTTTGGAAATCCGGATCGCAAATTTGCTGAGCAATTCGAACTCTTTGCCCAAAAACTTGGCATTCCATGGCAGTCGGACTACTGGGTAAACGATCGCTTTGTAACCCTGGCCTATTATTCGCTGGTCGATATTAATACAGCCTTCCCCGTTGCCGGAGAAATGGACGAGGAAGTCCGCTGGTTTTCATTCGACCAATTACCTTCTATGTGGATCGACCACCAAGAGATCGCATCCCAAGCCAGACACAGGATCAAGGAGGTTCTCAAATACAAACCTCTTTCCTATAAGCTCCTGCCGCCAACATTTACCATGCCCCAGCTACATAAATTGCAAGAGATGATACAAGAAGAAAAAATAGATCGCAGTCGGTTCCAGAAGAAGATGTTGGCAACAGACCTTTTTGAAAGACTTCCGGTCGTCAAAAAAGAATCCCCAGGTAGAAGTCCCTACCAATATCAGCTCAAATAAAACGACCAGAATTATTTCTGCGATAGTCCTTTAATTACCTCAATACCACGAAAAATACTACCTTGACGAGGTCAACTCTCCTTGGTCGACAGTTTGAAATTAATTTGTTCCATCTACAATCCGGCTCATGGAAACCATCGTCCTTATTGCTTTTATTTTCCTGTTACTATTCATTTATGGATTGTTTTCTCAAAGACTGAATAGCCTTTCTATTTCGGGACCAATGGTTTTTACGGTCTTGGGATTACTCTCTTCCAAACTGGAAGGCATTCAGGCATTGAACATTGACAATGAGTCCTTAACCCTGATCGGACAAATTGCCCTGATCGCTATACTATTTACCGACGCCAGCAATATTTCGCTTAAAGACTTTTTCAAGGTTTACAAAACGCCAATACGTCTACTATTTATTGGGCTACCACTTACCATGATTGTTGGGACATTGACCGCTAAATTGTTTTTCCCAGGATATGATTGGCTGTTATTGGCCGTACTGGCCTTTATCTTATCTCCTACCGATGCAGCCTTGGGTCAAGCAGTGGTACAAAGTGAAATGGTCCCAAAAAAGATCCGCGAGTCTATCAATGTAGAAAGCGGGTTGAATGACGGGCTTGTATTACCTCCTATTTTAATATGCCTGGCCATGTTACAGGAACCTGCAACTGACCTCAACTCCGCCAATTTGCTTCCTTACATTGCAAAACAGTTACTTCTAGCGCCTCTGGTCGGTAGTATTACAGGCTGGGGAGGTAGTAAATTAATCAACTGGTCTGTGCGAAAACGACTATCCGATCATTTATTCCAGGGTATTTCTATCGTAGCCTTGGCTATAGTTTCTTATGTGCTGGCCGAACATCTTGGCGGAAATGGTTACATCTCGGCCTTTGTAAGCGGACTGTTCTTTAATGCCGACTCAAAAAAGGTGTTTGAGACCGGGCAAGAATTTGGCGAATACCTGAGCCAGCCATTGGTACTGTTTGTTTTCTTCGTTCTGGGCGCAATCATGCTCCCGCACTATTGGGATTATTTTACCCTGGAAGTTGTCATCTACGCCTTACTGAGTCTGACGGTACTCAGGATGATCCCGGTAATTATATGCCTTAATCGGGACAAGATCACCTTTAAGGAAAAGGTATTCATTGCCTGGTTTGGCCCAAGGGGTATTGCCTCCATTCTTTATTTTCTACTCGCATTCAATATGCTCCCTACCGATCCCGGCAACGAAACCATATTCGCCACTATAATCCTCACCGTAACCCTAAGCATCTTCATGCACGGAATAACAGCAGTTCCCTACTCCAACTGGCTCGGAAAGCAAACCAAGGCCAAATGATGGAAGCAAATTACTAGAGGAGGTACTCTTTCAACGTTGCCAAGCAACGCTTAGTGATATATTCTCTGTAATCATTATCACCTACACCCAACAAGAGGAAGAAGAATAAGCTCACTGTTGTCTCTGTAAAGAATTTGGACAAGGCAAACTCGTTTTTAAGGATTAGATCAGGGTATTTCAAGTATTATCTACCATATACGAATACAGGAATAATGGTCGTTCTTTAAACATAACCACTTGTATTTATTAACTTTATGACTTCGTAGAGAAGCAACCTTAAACCGTCAAGCCATGCATTTACAGAAGAAAAGATTGATCCGCTGGGCCGTATTTATAGTCGGGGTATTGATGATCCCATTAATTGCCATGCAATTTACCTCGGAGATTAACTGGGATGTGATGGACTTCGTTATCATGGGTGCCGTCTTGTCCGTTATAGGCCTAGCGTATGAGTTGATCGCTCAGCGAGCTAATCGGACGGTATATCGTATTGCTTTCGGTATTGGATTGCTCGGTGCCTTTCTGCTTTTCTGGGTTAACGGAGCAGTAGGCATAATTGGAAACGAAGCTCAGGATGCCAATTTACTTTACGCAACGGTATTCGCTGTTGGCTTGATCGGTGCACTGGTCTCTAGATTCCGTCCTAAAGGGATGTCCGTCACCTTATACACTGCGGCAATTGTGACATTGCTGGTGCCTACTGTTGCCATTTTTGTTTGGCCCCCTTCGGCCATTTCATGGTCTCCCGGTGTGGTCGAAGTATTCCTGATCAGCGCCTTTTTTGCAGGTGTTTTTGGTGTCTCCGGCATGTTGTTTGACCAGGCGGCAAGAGGAAAGGAGCTGACCATTTGGTCCAATCCATATCTTAATCTTGGATCATTGAACACCTTATTCCGAAGATCTTTCATACTGCTGTTCAATAAGACAGAGGCAATTGCACCTCGCGTCCTAATTATTTTATTAGTAAGTTCTACTCTTTTCTCTTGCAATGGACAAAGCAAGACCGTTAAGGATGTTGAGGTAACAGATACCCTGGTCCGTAGAAGCCATTTGCCAACCACCCCTTTTGACAAACCAGGTGGAATGGCCATGCTTCAACCCTACAATTTGGAAAGTATGATCCGTGAATTTATTAGGACTATGTACCAAGATCGAAGTGGAATCTTTTGGTTTGGTACAAATAGCGATGGCGTGATACGTCATGATGGTGATACTCTATACAAATTCACAGCCGCCGATGGATACAAAGGTAGCAGTGTCAGGGCAATAGCAGAGGATGACGCAGGTAACATTTGGTTTGGAACCTCCGGTGGATTGAACAAGTGGGACGGAGAAAAATTCACCAATTACTCCACCGAGGCCGGTCTGGACAACGAGGAGATCTGGAGTGTGATGATAGATAGCAAAGGAAGGATCTGGGTGGGATCCGTAGATGGCCTAAGCCACTTTGATGGAGAACGCTTCAGGCCATTTGAATACCCAAAGCCCGAAGTTAAGAACGCCCGTCCAATGCTTTCATCAGACCGAGTGGGACCAATTATGGAAGATCTGGATGGGAAGATCTGGATCACTACAGACGGACAGGGAATCACCATATGGGACGGTGCAAATTTTGATTTTTTGACCACCGCTAATGGATTGCCAGATAATAGTGTCTCCTCTCTATTTATTGATAGCAGGGGCTTGTTATGGATAGGTACAATGTTCGGTGGGATTTCGTCCTTTGACGGACAAAACTTCACCAATTATATGCAAAACGGGACCATAGAGGGCCCTGAAACGGGAGGCCTGTTGGAGGATAAACAAGGAAATATATGGTTCTCTGCAGAACACTTTGGTGTCTACAAATACGATGGATCTGAATTCACTAACTATACCGCCAAAGATGGTTTGGCCACCAACGGGGTGCTCAGTTTGATGTTAGATGATAAAGGAAGTATCTGGTTTGGGCACTGGCCGGGCATTAGTGGTTTTGACGGAGAAAGATTCTTCGACATCTCTGAAAAAAAGCCATGGGAGGAGTAAGTTCTGCTGTTGAATTTCTCTTCTATTTTCTCTGCGAACATACGGACGATAAATCCTATCTTTACTAGACCGCTGTTTCCCATATAGTTGTGGAAGCTAATCCTTATCTCAACTAATGAGCACCGAACAAGAGACTCTCAAGAACCCAGAAACCAACAATTCCAATTCTAAGAATCCCGTCAGAAAACTGACGCATATACTCCTGATACTGATCGGAGTATTCATGTTGTGGTATGTGCTGTCAGATCGGTACACTCCTTATACCGATCAGGGAATCATCAGAGGAGTATCTATCCCTATCCATCCGAGGGTATCGGGCTACATTACCAAGATCCATGTGGGCCTGCACAGCCAGGTTAAACAGGGAGATACCCTATTCGAATTGGACGTAAGACCTTTTGTGCTGGCCGTTCAATCTGCGGAGGCCCAACTGGATAATACCCTGCAACAGGTTGGAGCTCAAACTGCAACTGTAAAGGCAGCAACCGGACAGCTTGGGGTTGCCAGGGCTCAATTGGACCGAGCCCAGCGAAATTACTATCGGGTTCAGCAGGTTTTGGAGGAAAATCCCGGAGCCTTATCACTGGCGGACAAGGACAAGGCAGAAACCAGCTTGGCATCCGCAGTAGAAAAAGTGACAGCAGCCGAGGCAAACCTGGAAAAGGCCCAGCAGCAGTTAGGAATATCTGGAGAAGAAAATGCCCAATACCGGGCCGCCCAGGTAGCGCTGGAAAAAGCACAACTGGACCTCCAATTCACCACTGTTTTAGCCCCTGCCGATGGGGCCATCGAAAGCTTTAATGTAGACCTGGGTTACTACAGTCAGGCCGGACAGGCCTTGGCTATGTTTGTCTCCAATGCCGATTTCTGGATAGAGGCCGGGTTGAAGGAGAACAATTTATCCAGGATGGAAATTGGCCAGGAAGTGGAATATAATCTGGATATTGCCCCAGGTAAGGTGTTCAAAGGAACCGTCCGAAGTATTGGATTTGGAGTACAATCCGGGGAGGTGAACCGAAATCAGTTACCGGCCCCATCAGAGAAGAAAGGGTGGCTCAGGGACCCTCAACGATTCCCGGTTATCATCGCCTTCCAACCTGGCGATCTGAGCAATCAGATCAGGCTTGGCGGTCAAGCAGATGTTACGGTTTACACAGGTGGAAATTTTATTCTGGACGCCGTAGCTCGATTCCGGATTCGTGCCAGCGCTTTCCTATCCTATTTGAGATGATCTATGGTAGCACAATCGTTGGATACTTCACATAACCAGATCAAAAGATATGTTTTTGGGCCATGCTCACCCTTGCCCTGGCTGTGACAACCGGGGGACCATTATCCTATGTCCTACCTGTTCTAAGCCTGCCGTTATTGACAGCTCCTGGCACAGGGCCCGGGATCAAACAAGGATTGTCCTTTATGCTAGTGATCGCACTTTCGGTTATGGTCGCCAATTTAGTGGTCATATTTTTCCTGGATTATCCGGTAGCCCTATTTCTGGTGCTGGCGTTATTACTTTTTTACATTTTTTACAGCATACATCCCATGATGTCCGGTATGGTGAAAACCTGGCTCCTAATGGCAATTATGCTGATCCCGACCATAGCGATCCGATCTGACGCCCTGGCCCAGGCAATTAGTGGCAGCCTGATCTTGATATCCATAGAAGCTATGCTCTGTGTTTGGATAGCCTTCTATCTATTCCCATCAACACCACCCTTGCAAGGAGAAAAGAAACAGGGCGGTCAGGCTGGTGGGACAAATCGCTATAAGGATGCGCTCTTCAGGACCTGGGTAGTTCTTCCTGTTTTACTTTTATTCTTTATGTTCGAGATAACGGCCTCTTTACTCGTGCTGGTCTTTATAGCCTTATTGGCGATGCAGGCGGGAATAGGAACTGGGTTCAAGGCTGGGAAAGCCTTAATACTAGGAAATCTCGCAGGTGGTTTACTGGCCATTTCAACCTTCGAGATTCTAACTGTGGTACCCAATCTGTTATTCTTCCTGATGCTATCCACTGGAATTTGCCTCGTCATTGCTACAAAGCTTTTCAGCAGTTCTCCATATGCACCTTTATTTGGCATGGCCTTCTCTACTTATTTATTGATCATAGGGTCTACGACTGCCTCTGGTGAGGCCGATGCCGGTTCCAAAGTATGGACCCGAGTCATCCAGATCATGATGGCTGTGATCTACATTGCCATTGCCTTTGGTTTTTTAGGTAACTGGAACAAACACAAATCTGCCGAACATGCATAGAGGTAAAAATATACTTGTGCTCTTTTCTTTCATCCTGCTCACAGGCTGCCGATTGGGCCAGGAATATCAGCGTGAGGAAAACATAAGTCCACCAGTGGCTTATAATTATACCGCTATGCAATCAGAGAATATCGCAGATATACCTTGGTGGGAGCTATACCAGGATGGCGTGTTGACCTATCTCATTGAAGAGGCCCTGTGCAACAACCTCAACCTTTATGCAGCCGCGGCTCGTGTTAAGCAAGCCGAAGCAAACTTGGGAGTGGTTAGATCCAATCTGAATCCTCGTGTCAACTATGGTGCGGAAGGTAGCTATACCTTTTCTACAATCCAGAACCAGGAAAACGTATCTGCGTTCGTCCCTATATCTTATCAAGTTGATCTTTGGGGGAGATTTCGGAATCTGAACGATGCAGCCTTTCAGTCCTACTTGGCTTCTGAAGAGGCTTATCGCAATGTCACTATCACCTTGATAAGTAGTGTTGCCAATGCTTATTTCTTATTACGAGACCTGGACAATAGGTTGGTTATATCTCAGAACACCGCCGAATCGTGGAAGGATAACCTGGATATTATTACCGCAAGAAACCGGGCAGGACTGATCTCTGAGGTTGATGTGAATCAGGCAATTATACAATTGGAAGAGGCTAGAACACTGATTCAGACATTTAGAAGACTACGCCAGCAAACGGAGAATAGTATTAGTATACTGTTAGGGTCGCCCCCATTTGACATCCCAAGGGGGGAGTTGCTACAAGACCAGATATTACCCCCTTCTCCACCAGCAGGATTACCCTCAGAGCTGCTGGACAGACGTCCCGATATTCTGGTGGCGGAGCGTAGTTTGCAGGCCCAATACTACATCAATGGCGCCACCGAAGCCCTGCAATATCCAAGTCTGACTTTAACGGCGGACCTGGGAGCCAGTTTCCTGGATCCAAGTTCGGCATTCGCCAGTTTAGGAGCTCAACTATTTGGGCCCTTGTTTAATTCTGGCGAGAATAAAAAGCGATACGAGATCGAATTGGCCCGAAGCGAAGAGCTTTTAGCCAACTATAAGAATAGCTATCTAAATGCCATTCGAGAGGTTGAAGACGCCCTGATAGCTGTAGAAACCTACGAATTGGAATTGGAATCCCGAAGAACTCAAATGGAATCCGCTAATAGGGCCCTCGAGCTGTCCTGGGTACGTTATGAAAATGGTGTCACCAGTTACCTGGAGATCCTGGACCTACAGCGCTCTTCCTTTAACTCCATGCTCAGTGCATCGGAAGCCATGCAACTTAAACTGAGTAGCACAGTCAATCTATACCTAGCCCTGGGCGGAGGTTGGGATCTATCTAGTGATGAGATCAATCGGAATGTCAATTCTGAATAATCTTATGAGGAATTTAATTCTACCCCTTTTCTTGCTGCTTTCGCATTGGGCTTCAGCCCAAAACAGCTATTCATATTCTCCACCTGTTCGTACATCTGATGGCTGGGAAACGGCCGATATGCGGCTAAACCATATGGACACAACCAGGGTCTATCAGCTCGTCAATCAATTGTCTGCGGCCGATCACCCGCTCAACAGCATGCTCATCGTACATAAAGGAAAACTGATACTCGAAGAGTATTTCCCCTCTGATCAACGTAGTACCCCACATGATCTGCGGTCTGTAACTAAAAGTATTCGTTCCTTACTGGTAGGTATTGCCCTTGATCAAGGCCTTATCGACGACATAAATGACCCTCTCTCCAAGTACTTAAAAGAACCTCTACCTCAAAAGAATCTAGACCCCAGAAAGAATGAGATCACCCTGGCCCATCTATTGACCATGTCCAGCGGTTTGGACTGTAACGACTGGGATCAAAAATCCTTGGGACAAGAAGATCGGGTGTACAAGAAGAAAGACTGGCTGCAGTATACTGTGGATTTACCGCTGATCCACGAGCCTGGAACCCAATCGTTCTATTGTTCAATGGGGTCAATACTAATTGCTAAAGTCATTGAGGAAGTAAGTGGATTAACCATAGATAAATTTGCTGACACCCACCTTTTTGGCCCGATGGGGATTTCCAATTACCAATGGGGACACACCAAAAAAAAGGAAGTGATCTCTGCAGGCTGGCGAATATATATGACCCCAAGAGACATGGCTAAATTGGGGCAGCTTGTCTTAGATAAAGGAAAATGGGGATCTCAGCAGATCGTTTCCGAAGCATGGATCAAATTATCAACCAGTAGTCATACCAGAATCGATCAGATGGATTATGGATATTATTGGTGGCTTATCCCATTTAAAACAGAAACAGCCGCCTATCGATCCGTAACGGCAACCGGTAATGGCGGGCAATATATAATGATCTTTCCAGAGTTAGACCTTCTGGCAGTCTTCACAGGTAAGGCCTATAATTCTGCCAAAGGACAATTGGCCTTCCCAATAGTTAGGGATGTAATTTTACCCAGCTTGAAACCGGCTAAGGATTAAATATTTGCGCATTTTTAATTAGAAACGATAATCGAAAAAAATAGCACTATGAAACAGAAAGTATTGATCACCGGATCCAGTGGAGGATTCGGAGCCCTGGCAGTGGAAGAACTACTAAAAAGAGGCCACCAGGTGGTTGCTACCATGCGAAATGTCGCAGACCGAAACAAGGAGTCAGCTTCTCGATTGGAAGCCCTGGGAGCTCATGTGGTCGAAATGGACGTGACGGACGATGAGAATGTCAACTCTGCTGTAAATAAGGCTGTAGAATTGATGGGAGGATTGGATGTGATAGTTAATAATGCGGGCGTTGGTGTCTTAGGGATACAGGAGAGTTTTACCATTGAGAATTTTCAGCGACTTTTCGATATCAATGTATTTGGAGTTCAACGAGTCAACCGGGCTGCCTTGCCTCATTTGAGGAAACAAGGTTCAGGTCTACTATTACATGTTTCCAGCATCCTGGGAAGAATGGCGCTTCCTTTCTACGGACCGTACAATGCCAGTAAATGGGCTTTGGAAGCCTTGGCTGAGAATTATCGGATCGAACTCTCCGGTTTCGGAGTGGATTCCTGTTTGGTAGAACCGGGTGGTTATGCCACCTCCTTTATGAATAACCTGATCTTCCCAGGCGATAAGTCCAGGGATGCGGGTTATGGAGAAATGGTCAACGCACCTCAAATGTTGTTTGAGAACTTTGAAGGTGCTCTGGCACAAAATCCGGCCCAGGATCCGAATAACGTAGCCTTAGCCATTGCCGATGTGATCGAAACAACACCGGGTCAACGACCCATGAGAACTGTGGTGGACAAGATGGGCATGGGCGATCATATCACGCCCTATAACCAACAACTAGAACAAATTCACCGAGGTGTTTTTGAAGCTTTTGGTATGGGTGATATGCTCGATCTGAAAGTGAATTAAGCTTTAGTATCTCGATTTCTTAAAAAAAGCACTTGCATTTTACAAGTACTTTTTTTATTTTACAATATGAGTAAGCCTTCTCGACGATCTAACTGCCCCCTTCACTTATCCCTAAACATCGTTGGAGACAGGTGGACACTACTTATTCTGCGGGACTTTATATTCGAGGACGCAAGAAATTTCCGGGAATTCATCCGCAAGGAAGGCATTGCCACCAATATTCTTTCAGATCGATTAAATCGGCTAATAGAGAACGACATCATTCAGAAAGAGGAAGACCCGACCAATGCATCGGCAATTAGATACTCTTTGACCAAAAAAGGCTTAGAATTGGTTCCCGCTTTAATTGAGCTGTATACGTGGGGTTCAAAACATACCGCAGACAATGACACCGATAAACAGCTTCGTTTGAGGCTTGAACAAGACAGGCAGGTTCTGACAGATGACATTATGAATCGCTTGACAATAACCCACCAAATAGGACGATAAAGTTTTGTATCTTATTTGGGATTAGCACTTAAAGGAGACCAACGGGCTATTTAATCCGGTTTCTCTTTTAACCATCGTTCCGAAATATGAGAAGAAATCTTTGGATCCTGCTGGTTAGTTGCAGCCTGATGTCCGCTTGCGCGGTCAAGCTACCATCTGCACCACCGGCTAGCAACACCCTTGGGTTAACCACCGAGTCCGAACTTGTAACTGCAGAACGACAGATGGAAATAGAAGAGCTCTACGAAACGGGTGAGGAAGGAACTTTTTCCGGGGCTGATGATATTTCAATTTACTACAAGGTCTTCAGGCAAAGTACAAAAGACAGCCCTGCCATCCTGATATCCGCTGGCCGAACCGAGGCAGCCATCAAATACAAGGAATTGATCTTTGACCTCTATCGTTTAGGCTATTCCGTCTATATTCATGACCACAGGGGACAAGGGCTATCCGGACGCATGCTGGATGATCCTGACATGGGATATGTAGCCGATTTTCAGGATTATATTGAAGATATGCGTCAGTTTTACCAGGCAGAAATCCAACCTTCCAGGCACAGCGCTGTTTTCCTGATCGCACACTCCATGGGCGGGGCCATTGGCATGACCTATCTGCAGCAGTTTCCCTCGGATTTTCAGGCGGCAGCCTTCTCGTCTCCTATGCTTGGATTGCCAACCGGCGCTTGTGGTGGCACTAACCTTTTGATAGGCAAAGAGCCAAAATACGCCTTGGGACAAGGCCCATATCAGGAACCACAGACAGCTTTTAAAAAGAATAAGCTTACCGGATCAGAAATTAGATACAATCGAATGGTAGAGGCCTTTACTATCGAACCCAAGGCCAGGTTAGGAGGCACTTCCTATCACTGGGTAAAGGAATCTTGCGAGCAATTTGACTATATGAATGATAACATCGGCAAGATCGAAACACCCTTCCTCATATTTTCAGCTGCTAACGAGCAGATCGTTCGTGAAAAAGCTCATCAGGAATTCATTGAAGAGGCTAGGGAGTTAGACAAGATCTGCTACGGTTACCGAATCGCAAACGCCCAACATGAACTGCTTATCGAAAAAGATCCTCAACGCATACAAGTGATCAATCAAATGCATTGGTTCTTTAAATTATATCAGAAAAATTAAATAGTCAGATCTAATAAATCCGCTATGAAAAAATCAAATTACCCAAGGTCGTTCTCTCATATAGGGATTACAGTGCCAGACATACATAAGGCCGTGGCCTTTTATCAAGAAGTAATGGGGTGGTACATGATCATGCCGCCATCTACGGTTGTCAAGGAAAGAGAAACAGCGATTGGCCAGATGTGCATTGATGTCTTTGGAGAAGATTGGGAAAATTTTGAAATAGCCCATATGGCTACTTCCGACGGGGTGGGAATCGAACTATTTTCTTTCCCTTCAACAGAAGATATCAAACCAGATTTCAATCCTTTCCGTACAGGACTTTTTCACTTCTGTGTTCAGGATCCCGACATCGAAGGCCTTACCAATAAGATCGTGGAATATGGCGGCAAACAACGCATGCCGATACGTACTTACTATCCGGGCGAGAAACCCTACCGAATGGTCTATGTAGAGGATCCCTTCGGAGTGGTCTTCGAGATCTATTCGCATAGCTACGAATTGACCTATTCCTCAGGAGCCTATCAACGATAGTGCTAGTTATCAACCTATTAACCCTTTGACTGGAACGAATGTTTACTCTCAGATGAGGACAAAAAAATCCCCCCGGAAAACCGGAGGGATCATTTCGTTCTGTTCTTCGAGAAACTAAGCCTGTGCGCTTGGCACTATGGAAACATAAGACTTTCCGTTGCGCTTCTTCTCGAATTTTACCGTACCGTCCACCTTGGCGTGCAGGGTGTGGTCCTTACCGGCATATACGTTCTCTCCGGGATTGTGTTTAGTCCCGCGTTGTCTGACGATGATGTTTCCAGCGATGGCCGCTTGTCCTCCGAAGATCTTAACACCTAAGCGTTTCGATTCCGACTCCCGACCGTTCTTGGAACTACCTACTCCTTTTTTATGAGCCATTTTGTATCGGTTTTATGATTACTTGCTAAGGGCTTCGATCAGGTCTGCTTTCTTCATGGAAGAAATTCCTGTGATTCCTTTAGCTTTTGCTAGTTCTTTTAATTGAGCTACTGTCATTTTAGACAGGTCCTGACTGGCATCTGCCTTTGGTGCTTCCGTAGCCGCTTTGGCTGGTTGCTCCTTTTTTGGCTCAGCTTTGGCTGCTGGCTTCTCTGCCTTGGCTGCTTTGGCTGGCTTAGCTCCACTGGCTACGATGTTCTCGATAACCAATTGAGACAAAGACTGACGATGTCCGTTCTTTACTCTGTAACCTTTTCTTCGTTTCTTCTTGAAAACGATCACTTTGTCACCTTTTAGGTGCTTCACGACTTTTGCTCCAACTTGAGCGCCGCTTATAGCCGGGGCGCCAATAGTAACTTTGTCACCGTCACCGATCAGAAGGACATTGTCGAAAGACACTTTCTTCCCTTCCTCAACAGGCAAACGGTTAACAAAGACCTTTTGGTCTTTTGCAACTTTGAATTGCTGCCCTGCTATCTCTACAATTGCATACATAGCGTACTGATTAACTTTTTATTTATTTGAGACAGCTGAACTGCCCCGCTTTTGCGGGTGCAAATATAAGGCTATTTTACGATAAGGCAATAGGTTGGACCAAGAAAGGACTAAGCCCTCTGATTCCAGGACTCCTTTAGCAATTGCATAAATGCCAATGTGAGTACAAATGTGGTGGAAAGCCCCATGATGAATAAGGACAAGATCACAATCAAAGCTCCCTTATTAAAATTCAAGCCCCAAGAGTCCAAGATAGCCTTTGCAAATTCAGTGTCGATCTGATGGATATAGATGGCCATGAACGCAGTAAATATCGCCGTAGCCAGAGCTCCAACAAATAGTCCTACCTGGAATCCGTCCTGGTACTTAAAGCTGTCTGAAGAAGCCTTATAATCCTTCAAGGCAAAAAAGATGCCTGCGCCGAAAATCAAACCATTAAACGCACTTAAAATAGGGTACTGATGAAGACCCACTAATTTGGTCAGCAGGAAGAATGCTATCAACGCACCGGCAATTCCCAAACCGTATTTCATATAATACTTCTTCATGACTCAAGGGTTATGATTCCCATCAATTTCGGAAAAAAAACGGTAACCCCCTGAATTACATAAGAATATTCGTTCAGGATTTCTTTTTATTGGACAAATACACCCCGATGAGAATTATCGCAGCTGCGACGATCTGGATAAACCCAAATCGTTCGCCATCCAATATTCCCCAACCAACCGCAACAATCGGCATGGTGTAGGTTACGGAAGACGCAAAGACAGGACTCGCTATCTGCACCATCTTATTAAAGAGCACCTTTGCCACAGCAGTACCCACCAAGGAGAGTAGCACTACGTACATGGCAGATCGTTGCATTTCCTGGCTTTCCATTATGGTTTGAAAAAAACCCGTCCAATAAAGTACTGCCAATCCTGGGAGAAAAATAAAGAGGAAATTACCGGTAGTCACGGCTAGTGCAGAAATTGAACTCAGGTACTTCTTAATGATATTGACATTGAGTGCATAGCCAATGGTCGCCATGATAATTAATCCGCTATACCAAAAATTGGTATTACCGGAAAATGCCGCGTCCAGGCCTCCCTTTTCAGCCATAAGCCCGCCCAAGATCAGCATGATCGTTCCGATCAGGCCGATGATGACTCCCCAAACCTGCCTTATGGTTACACCGATCCCAAAGAGTAGTGCTCCAAAGATTATGGTGTTCAAAGGGACTATGGAGTTGAGTATGGAGGAAATCCCACTTCCGATCTGGGTTTGTGCAGTTGCGAACAGAAAAGGAGGGAAAAACGAACTGACAAAGCCGGAGATGGCCACCCATTTCCAGTGTTTTCTCTTGATCTCACGTATACTGCGGAAACCTATACTAAAGAGAAAGAGTGAGGTCAAAACGATCCGAAGAGAACCGACCTGGTAATCGGTCAGCCCCACTAGGCTCTTCTTGATCAGGATGAAAGAACTTCCCCAGATCAGGGAGAGAATTGCCAGGTAAACCCATTTGGCCTTAGAACCACTCATACCACTAAGCTAGGGTCCAAAAGTCGTGAAATCGGCCCTTAAATCAGTGACTGGAGCATAGATTTTAGAAATGGGGAAATAGAAGAATCAATAACAGCTTTCGGTTACAGAATAGGGGCTATTCCCACCGTATGGTTTCCATGATCTTACGTATATCCTCCCGAAGGTATACCACTGCCGGATAGATAGAATCGAAGTTTGGTTTGGCATCAAAATAGAGTGAGCCGGTTAAAAAATGGTTTAGGCTATCTGTCACATAGAACTGTGATTGAGTGGCGGCATCACCATTGATCATATAGTACATTCCATAGACCTTAGCCTCGGGATCCACACGGGGTTGTTCCAGGATCTCGTTAGCCTTGATTGTATGGTCATAGGTCAGTTTCTGGGCGTCCGACAACAGACCTTCCAGCTTGTTGTCCTCAATTGGGATATAGGTCAGGTAGACCGTGGCTCTCATAGCCGGATAGATCACGTTTATATTACAATTATCGTCCAGACTCAGTGAGGCGGCCTCATTTTTATCAAAGGTATACGGACAATCGCTTTGTGTCTCCCGATAAACCGGCTCCGGATAATCCAGTCGCAATTGGGCCGCCGGTTTCACAAGAACCTCATCACCGCAGGACGCAAAAAATAGTATGGCCAAAACGACCAAAGGACTAACCCTGTTCATCGATACTCAGTTTGATCTGTTGGATTCGCCTGTTTTCGAAGGCTTCAATGGTAAACGAATAATGATGGAATTTTATTACCTCTCCTTTCCTGGGGAACCCCTGAGAGATCTCCAGCACAAAACCCGCTAGGGTTTCGGAATCTCCTCTTACATTTTCAAAAAGTTCGGTATCGTCCATGCGGATAACCCGATACACATCCTTCAAGGCCGTTTTACCTTCGAAGACATAGGTATGATCATCGATCTTGGTAAAGACCAGGTCGTCATCGTCAAACTCGTCAGAGATCTCCCCAACGATCTCCTCGATTATATCCTCCAAAGAAATCAAGCCACTTGTGCCTCCGTATTCATCTACCACGATCGCCAGGTGCATCTTCATCTCCTTGAACTCGTTCAGCAGATCATCCAGCTTCTTGTTCTCCGGGACAAAATAGGGTTCCCGCATGAGATCGGTCCATTTTAAACTGTCCTTATCCAAATGAGGCATCAGATCCTTGATGTAAAGAATGCCAACTATCGTATCCATGCTTTCACGATACACAGGAATACGCGAATAACCGTTCTGAATAAGTTCTGGGAGGATCTCCTTAAAACTGGATTCCTCGTTCAGGGCAAAAATATCCATACGGGGCTGCATCACATTCTTAACATCTGTATTCCCAAAAGAGACAATCCCCTGCAGGATCTTTTGTTCTTCCCTGGTGGTGTCATCGTCAGAGGTCAATTCCAAGGCCTGGGACAACTGATCGACTGATATACCTATGCTCCTGTTGGCAAATCGTTTCTCGATAAATATGGTAGTTGCCTTCATCGGGCCTGTGATCGGACTAAAAAGCCGCTCGAGGAATCTGAGCGGGATCGCCATTCTGGTGCTAAAAGAAACCTTGTTCCTGCTAGCATAGATCTTAGGCAAGATTTCCCCAAACATCAAGATCAAGAAAGTGGCAACAACCACCTCCAGGAAGAATCGGAACTTGGGATTGGATATCCCGTCAAAGAACACATCACCTAATGATGCAAAAAGCAGTACTATCGCAATATTGATCAAATTATTAGCCACCAATATGGTTGCCAATAATTTCTTGGGGTCGGCCAATAAGCGGCGGACCAAGTCCATCTTACGATTGTCCTCTTCATCGCCTTCCTGACTAAAATCACTGGCTGACAGAGAGAAAAATGCAACCTCAGCCCCAGATATCAGGGCCGAGCAGAAGAGCAGACAGATCAAAACGACCATACTGCCTATGTCGGTAGGAGTAAGTACAGCCTGTAGTAATAAATCCGGAGGTTCGCTATCCAAAATTCAACACTAAGTTCAACATCAGAATGGGAGATCGTCGTCTTCCACAGCTGGCTGAGCGGCTGCAGATGAGGCAGGCTGAGTTTGCGCTGGCCGATTGACCGCCTGGGAATGCCCAACACCAGTTTCCATTCCTTCTCCTTTCGGAGTGAGGAAGGTGAAATCCGTACACTGGATCTCGGTACTGTATCGTTCGTTGCCTTGATCGTCCTGCCACTTGCGAGTCTTAATTCGTCCTTCGATATAGACCTTATCACCTTTGTGCAGGTATTTCTCGCAGATCTCTGCCGCTTTGTTGCGGACTACAACATTATGCCACTCTGTATTGGTGACCCGTTCGCCTGTTGTGCGATTGGTATAGGTCTCATTTGTTGCCAACGGAAAACGTCCAACACTTCCACCACCTTCGAAATAATGCATTTTTACTTCATCTCCGGTATGCCCAATCAGCATTACTTTATTCAATGTTCCGTTCATTTTGAGTTATTTATGTAATGGGATAGTTAAGTTATTGATTTTATTGATGTCATCCCAAGGATCTCAATAGTAGTGATCTTCTGAACTTCATACCTTGGGGTTTCCTTCCCCGCCCAAAACAAGATAGCCAATATGCACCTTGCCTCAAATAAAAACTGCGACCTACTTCCTTCATTTTTGGAATTGTAGATTCCAATTCATGAAATGTCACTCAGTCATGGATTGAAAAATAAATATACTATTTTCCAGATGCAAAGACAGGAAACTCGCGGATAAAGTTATCAAGAAGAACGGGTACCGCGAACTCCTCTATTCTGCTGTAATCTACACCTTCCTTTTTCAACTCTTCCGTTTGTAATATCCAGAAATGAGCATATATCTTTCGGTGGGATAGCAAATGTATAACCGGCTCTTCCTTATACCTAATAACCGACCTCAATCCGTACTTGCTCTGATAGAGTTCCAATACAGTATCGGGTAAGGCCGAACCAATGGGCTGATCTGATTCTGTCATTGGAAATTGGTAGAGACCCTGCCATATCCCCCGACCTTCTCTCTTTTCCAACAAAGTCTTACCATCCTCTGAGGTGACCACCAGATAATTGTGATAAACCGGCCTAACCTTTGTTTTGCCCTTTTTGACAGGTAACTCCCCTACCTTTCCCAATTTATATCCCACACATTTAGATTGGAAAATACATCCTTCACAAGTCGGATTTCGGGGTACACAGTAACGAGCCCCAAACTCCATGATCGCCTGGTTATACGTACCTGGTTGTTTAGGATCGATCAGTTGCTGAGCCAATTCTCGGAATTGACGCTTTCCCAGAGTTGTATCAATTGGTGTATCCAGTCCGAAGACTCTGGAGAGAACTCTGTAAACATTCCCGTCTACAACCGCTTGGGCTTCGTCACTGCAAATGGAGGCTATGGCAGAAGCCGTATAGTCCCCAACTCCCTTCAATTTGATCAATTCAGAATAAGAGGTCGGAAATACTCCGTCCAGCTCATTGCTTACATATTTGGCCGTAAAATGCAGGTTCCTGGCCCTTGAATAATAACCTAGCCCCTGCCACAATTTGAACACTGTTTCTTCCGATGCATCGGCCAGGTGATGAACTGTTGGGAAGGCTTGTGAAAATCGATTGTAATAAGGCATCCCCTGATCCACCCGGGTCTGTTGTAGGATAATTTCGGATAGCCAGACCAAATAAGGATCCCTTGTCGATCTCCAAGGTAGTATTCGTGCATTTTCTAAATACCACGCAATTAGGCTATTAGAAAATTGACTATCCTTCTCTTTCATGAATCAAAAGTAGGGCTATTGTTGTGAGAATTAAACATTTCACAATTTGATAATATGAGTATTATTTCCTTATATTTGCCCGCCTATAAACTACTAAACCAAATTGATAGATAGAATAGATTTATTAATTAAACACAAACAAAATGACTAAAGCTGATATTGTAGCTAAGATTTCGGAAAAACTGGGAATGGAAAAAGGAGATGTACAGGCAACTGTAGAATCCTTCATGAATGAGGTAAAGACTTCTTTGGAATCAGGAGACAATGTTTACTTAAGAGGTTTTGGTAGTTTCATTATCAAGAAAAGAGCCGAGAAAACCGGACGCAACATCTCTAAGAACACAACGATCAAAATTCCTGCTCACAACATTCCAGCCTTTAAGCCTGCCAAAGTATTCTTGGAAGGTGTTAAAGCGAATGTGGAGGTAAAATAATACTAACGTCTCTCCACGGGACACAATTAATGTACGCGACATGCCGAGTGGTAAAAAACGTAAAAGACATAAGGTAGCAACCCACAAGCGTAAAAAACGTAGACGCGCTAATCGTCACAAGAAAAAGTAGTTCTTAACTACTTTTTTTTTGAATTTATTTAAGTAAAGTTCTTTGAAAAAGAATAGGGTCCCTGCATTGTGCAGAGAACCAATTCTACAGGTAAACCACCTGTGATAAAATATTGTTTAATCCATCCGCGTTCCGCATCGATTTATGATTAATTGATACGGTCGGATAAAAATTAATGAAAAGTGAGCTACGAACTATTCGTAAGATCCAGTTCACAAGAAGTTGATTTTGCCCTATTAAAAGATGGAAAACTAGTCGAATTACACAAGGAGGAAGACGGTAACCGATTTTCGGTAGGCGACATATTCTTAGCCAAGATCCGAAAGACCGTTCCCGGACTCAACGCCGCTTTTGTCAATGTTGGTTATGAAAAAGATGCCTTCCTGCATTATCATGACCTCGGACCGAAAGTGAAATCTTTGTTGAAATTCGTCAAAGGTGTAAGCACAGGTAAATTAAAGGAGTATTCTTTAAAGGATTTCCCTTTCGAAAAGGAGATTGATAAGAATGGCGGCATCAATCAAGCTGTCAAGTCCAATCAATCCATATTGGTACAGATTGTTAAAGAACCTATCTCTACAAAAGGACCTCGTATCAGTTCCGAGCTTTCAATAGCCGGAAGATATATCGTATTAGTTCCTTTCTCCGATCGGGTTTCGGTCTCGCAAAAGATCGAATCCAAGGAGGAGAAGCAACGACTCAAACGACTGATCACGAGTATAAAACCTAAGGGATTTGGCGTAATTATCAGAACTGTTGCCGAGGGCAAAAAAGTAGCAGAACTGGACAGAGATTTACAAAATCTCAAAGATCGCTGGCAAGCGATGTGTAAAAAGCTACGAGGGGCGCACCACCCAAGTAAGGTGCTAAGTGAACTCAATAGAGGTGCCTCTATCATTCGAGATGTGATGACCGACGATTTTGCGGCCATCCACCTGGATGACGAAAATCTCTATTTGCAGATCAAAGATTACGTGCAAGAAATTGCGCCCAAGAAAGAGAATATCGTGAAGTTGTATAATGGTAAAGTTCCCATCTTCGAGAAATTTGGGATCGAGCGCCAGATCAAGACTTCATTTGGGAAAACCGTTTCAAGTACAAAAGGAACCTACCTGGTAATTGAGCATACCGAAGCCATGCACGTCATTGACGTGAATAGTGGTAACCGAAGTGCTAAATCCAAGAACCAGGAAGAGACCGCCCTGGAGGTCAACCTGATTGCAGCCAAGGAAGTGGCTCGTCAGCTAAGACTCCGGGATATGGGAGGTATCATTGTGATCGATTTTATCGATATGAACCGGGCCGAAAATCGTCGAGCACTCTTCAATAAGTTAAAGGAAGAGATGAAAGACGACCGGGCCAAACACAAGATCCTGCCACCGAGTAAATTCGGGTTGATTCAGATCACCAGACAACGGGTAAGACCGGAGATGAACATCAAGACCCGGGAAGAGAATCCCAACGCCCCTGAGGGCGGTGAGATCGAAGCCCCGATCGTTCTGGTTCAGAAGATCACCGAAGAGCTGAAACGCGTTCTCCAGAAAGACTATAAGAAGATCACATTAAACACGCATCCTTTTATAGCAGCCTTTTTAACCAAAGGCTTTCCATCTGTAAGGACCAAATGGTTCTTAGAACACAAGAAATGGGTTAATATCCAACCTAGAGATGCTTACACTTATCTTGAATATCATTTTTTTGATAAAGATGGTAACAAGATCAAATAATAGAAACCCTCGGCCTTCGGTCGGGGGTTTTTTTGTGCCTTAACTTTACTATTTTCGAGCAGTGCAAGGCAGAAAGACCTATACCGTAGAGGAAGCTCAATTAGCCCTGGAAAGCTACTGCAGCTACCAGGACCGATCCCATAAAGAAGTAGAAGAAAAACTCCGGAAGATGAACATGATCCCCGCAGCCTGTGAGGTGATCATCCAACATCTAATCCAGGAGAACTACCTGAACGAAACGCGATTCGCGCAATCTTTTGCCCGTGGCAAGTTCAGAATTAAAAACTGGGGGCGGCAACGTATTACTCGCGAATTAAAACTCCGGGGCATCTCTTCCTATAACATTAAACTGGCTCTCAAGGAGATATCCGAAACCGAATACCAGGAAACCTTTAACGTATTAGCCGAAAAACGTTGGGATCAACTAAAGAGAGAATCAAGCCTTCAACGAAGAAGACAAAAGTTCCTTAATTATATGCAGTACAGAGGTTGGGAAAACGGACTGATATTCCAGAAATTGGACGAATTAAGCAGATAGTCTCTATTAGGATATTCCTAACCTTCTATGGGTATTGACTATAGCCTTTTCGTTCTTGTTATCGATCCAGGCCTGTCCTTTCATACGCCGCATCATATTGTCAAAATGCCGCATCACAAAGATGTTGTAAATAGCCTTGCTCAGATTCTTTGGGTTTCGGGCTATTGCTCGTAAACTCATAGAGAAACCGGGGGTGAGATAGCGCATATAGTGCCAATATCCTTCTGGCATGTACAAAACCTGTCCGTGTTCCAGTTCTCCAATATATCCATTTGCCTTCTTCAGGGCTGGCCACTTTTCGTAGTCAGGGTCGGCAAAGTTGATGTCTTCCCTGGTGATGAGTGAATGAGGAATCTTGTAGAGATAGTCATTTTGTTTTTGATCGAATAAGATCACCTGTTTCTTCCCATGAAAGTGAAAGTGGAAGATATTGGCCAGATCGATGTCGTAATGCATAAAGGTATAACTGTCCTCTCCTCCAAAGAAGAGCATTGGCAGGCCTTTCATTAGCCTCAAACCAAAGTCAGGAAAGCTAAAGTCTTTTTGCAATTCCGGAACCTCCTTCAAGATATTCCACAAAAAGATTCGATAACGGGTTGGCTCTCGTTTTAGCAGGTCCACATACTCCGACATCTTCATCTTGGCGTGAGGCTCATTGAAGCCGTCCTTGTAATCCACGGGCCTATCATCGTAAAGAGGCACTTCAATGTCTCCCGCGATCTTGGCCATATAATCCAGGTTCCATTTGGAATAGGCCGGCCAATCCTCGATAAATTCCTCGATAATAACAGGACGCTGCGGCTTGAAGTAGTTCTTTTTAAAGTCTTCTTTGGAAATGGTCTTAACCCGATCGATCGTGGCTAACTTCATAGATGTAAGGCTAGTATAAGAGCATCAAAAATACAATAATCCAAAGAAAAAGGGCCGGTGCACAGCATCCGACCCTTCGATTTGAAGCAACTAAACAAGCCTTTTAGCCATTGGTCGTGATGACCAGGGCCTCCGAGTATTCACTAAATCCTTCGGATCCACAATTGGCACGTACGTAGATCTCATAAGTAGTGGATGGCTCAAGTCCTTCAATGCGGAATGTACTTTCTGAGGTTGGTATAACTGTTCCGCTACCTAGTTCGAATCCGGTCTCCCCGTATTCGATCTCCCAGGCAGTCTCATTGTTCTCCGCCCAACCGATCTCGATGAACTGGGTACCCAGGTCAGCAAGGAACAGGTCTGTCGGCACATTACAACTTGGAGATGCCTGGGTGGTTACAAATTGGTACTGTATATAGTCGCTGAAGCCGTCGGATCCGCAATTAGTCCTCAGGTAAATATCATAGGCTGTAGCAGCGTCAAGCCCATCGATGAAGGCTTCGGTTTCCGAAGTTCCTACTACTGTTCCCGTCCCCAGACCAAAACCAGCCAAACCATATTCGTATTGCCAGGCTGTCTGGTCACCTATCCCCCAAGTGAACTTGACCGAGGCACTGTTTAACTCAGTCGCTTCGATCTCACCGGGTTTAGGACAATTTGCGTTGCTGTTATCGTCGTCGTCGGAACAACCAAAAAGGAAGGCACAAGCGGCTGCCAGAAGAATCAACTTCTTAATCATCGTAATTGAAAAATTGGTTAAGTAATTTTCGGCAGTCCTTAAGAGAACGGAGTCTGTAAGGTAAAATTGTACCTACCCGACAAGAAATACATCAGCCCCTTAAATAAATCGGTAATAGATCAATAGGAAGAACGTACTATTTCGAAGATTTCTCCTTGGCCAATTCGTTGCGTTCAATTTGATGATCAGGTCTGGTCCATTTGGGTTTCTCACCCAAGGATTCGAATTGAGAATCTACTGCTTCGACAGTCTCCGGTTGTGCCTTCTTCACAAAAGGCTTCATAGGTTGAAGCCCCAGAAGTTCGAAGAGTTTCATGTCTTCATTGACATCCGGATTCGGTGTGGTCAACAGTTTATCTCCAGCAAAGATGGAATTAGCCCCGGCAAAAAAGCACATGGCCTGCCCTTCCTGGCTCATCTCTGTTCTTCCGGCCGATAACCTGACCTGCGTTCTTGGCATAACGATACGCGTGGTAGCCACCATACGAATCATCTCCCAAATGGAAACAGGTTCCTGTTCTTCCAAGGGCGTGCCCTCTACAGCGACAAGGGCGTTAATAGGAACAGACTCTGGCTGAGGATCCAATGTAGAAAGGGCAACAAGCATTCCCGCCCGATCGTCCAATTCTTCTCCCATTCCAATAATTCCCCCGCTACAAACGGTAACGTTGGTCTTTCTCACATTGGCAATGGTATCCAGACGATCCTGATAAGCTCTGGTCGAAATAATATCGGTATAATAATCCTCAGAGGTGTCCAGATTGTGGTTGTAGGCGTAGAGACCGGCCTCAGCCAGCCTTTGAGCCTGGTTCTCTGTGATCATCCCCAGAGTACAGCAAACCTCCATATCCAGCTTGTTGATGGTTCTGACCATCTCCAAAACCTGGTCAAATTCTTCCCCATCCCGCACGTTGCGCCAGGCGGCTCCCATACAAACCCTGGAACTACCTGAAGCTTTAGCTCTAAGTGCCTGGGCCTTTACGTGCTGGACACTCATCAGGTCATTACCTTCAATATCGGTATGATAACGAGCAGCTTGTGGGCAATATCCACAATCTTCAGGGCATCCACCTGTCTTTATCGACAGCAAAGTAGAAACCTGGACCTGGTTCGGATCGTGATGTTCCCTATGAACACTTGCAGCCTTGTAAAGGAGTTCCATCATCGGAAGATTATAAACCCCTAAAATTTCTTCTCTGGTCCAGTTATGTCTGATTTCGGTCATGGTGATAGGAATTGAAAAGACCTGCATAATGATTACACAGGTCTGTCCTTAGAATCAATGATCAAATGTACTATTCTTCTTCTGAAGAATCCACTTCTTCAGCGACATCTTTACCCTTCAAATATTCCGGTAACTGCATACCGGCCATATTGAACATCTCCTGTAGCGGAGGAACGGCTCCGTACATGCCAGAGATAAAGTTAGACGTCGAAGTCTTTCCGTCCTTGGTACTGCCATTCTCCCATACCGTGACCTTGTCGATCTTAATATTCTTGATGGCTTCTGCTTGCAATTGTACCAGCTCCGGCAGTTTATCTGCGATTAGAAGCAGTACTGCATCCTTGGAATTGTTACCCGCGGCCTGTACGATCTTATCCAGACCAGCAGCCTGCTTGGTCAATACTTCGAATATCCCCTGGGCCTCAGCCTGTGCTTTGAAGAGGATGGCATCTGCCTCCCCTTTTGCCTTGCGACGGATCTGTTCAGCTTCAGCCTCGGCATCGATCTCAACCTTCCGCTTGTCGATCTCGGCAGGTACAATGATATCCGCCTCACGCGTACTTCGTTCACGCTCTGCCCGCGTCAATTCCGCCTCTTTCTCTGCTACATAAGACTCTTCCAGGGCTTTTGCTGCCTGGACCTTTTCCGAGGCAATCGCAATACGCTCGGCTTCCGCTTCTTTTTGTCTTCGGTTAGCATTGGAGTTGGCCACGTCGATCTGGGCCGTGTTCTCTCCATCCACTGCTTTAGCGTTAGCGGCAGCCACCTGGGTACGTTCGTCCTGCAAGGCATTGGCCTCACCGATGGAACCATCCCGGTTCTTCTCGGCAACAGATTTACGTGCCTCATTAATGGCATGAGCAGCAGCCTCTTTTCCGAGTGCTTCAATATATCCGGACTCATCGTGGATGTCCGTAATATTTACGTTGATCAGTTTTAGACCAACCTTCTTCAATTCGGCTTCTACACTGTGAGAAATGTTGCTCAGGAACTTATCTCTATCCGAGTTGATCTCTTCAATATCCATGGAAGCAACCACCAGGCGCAATTGCCCGAAGATGATCTCCATGGCCAGGTCTTGTACTTCCTGCAATCCAAGTCCTAACAGACGCTCGGCAGCATTTTGCATAACTCCGGGTTCCGTAGAGATACCTATGGTAAACCTGGAAGGTACGTTCACACGGATGTTCTGTTTACTCAGTGCATTGACCAGGTTGACTTCTATAGAGATCGGGGTCAGGTCAAGAAATTCGTAATCCTGAACTACTGGCCAAATGAAGGAGGCCCCTCCGTGAATACATTTAGCGGAAGCTCCCGTACCCACTTTACCATATACCACCAGGATACGATCCGATGGACATCGTTTATATCGGCGAATAAAGGTGACTAAAACAATAAAAACGAACAGTATGGCAAAGGCAGTACCAACGAGCCCTCCTAGACCTTCTAACTGTAGCAAAAATGGAAACATATTATTTGGTGTATTTGTTGACTATTAAAACTCCGTTATCCGTAACCTGGGTCACTTGAACGATCTGTCCCTGATTGAGCTCTTCTTCTGCATCGCTGAGAGCATCCAGTTCTCTAAGGGTTCCTTGTACACGAACCTGAACCTTGCCCATGGAAGAACGATTAGGGCCTATGGTCAGATAGACCTCCCCCACAGCACCTATGGCGTTCGCAATATTCAGCGTACCAGAACTGTATAGCTTGCTTAGGTAATAAAAGATAGCGGCCATGACGATCATCATCAGCAACCCGCAGCCTATGGAAACAGCCAGTGTAACTCCTTTGGAGTATCCAGCCTCCATACATGCGATACCAGACCAACCAAAGATGGTGAAGAAACCGATCAGATTCTTTAAGGTGAAAAACTGAAAACCGATTCCTGTGTCGCCTTCTACATCAGCATCCACATCCCCCATATCGTCTACATCTCCCCCAATCAGGGTCAATGCCAGAAGTATCAGAAGAATTCCGGAGCCGACAATCGCTGCGATCCAATAAACCTGTTCGAAAGTAGACAGGGATGTAAACCATTCGTTCATAATCAGAATTATTAAGTGAGCAGTAAGTTACTACCTTTTGACTCCGAATACCAGTGGACGTGCTTATTTTGTCAGCAAAATGCTGACCGCATTTCCTCCAAACCCTACGGCATTGATCATCACTGAATTTACCAAAGAATCAGTTAGGGTAATTGTGTAAAAAGGATTTTGAATGATCTTATCTCGCTGAAGCATGAGCACCGCCATTTGGAGACTCATCAACCCTGAAGCGCCCAGGGTGTGTCCGATAAGATACTTGTTAGTCGTCAGATGGGGAATTTTGTTACGAAAAATCGTACGAATGGCTTCCATTTCAGCTTGGTCGCCTTTTAAAGTTCCCGGTGCGTGCATCACCAAAACATCAACCTCGTCCAGTTGAGCCTTGTCTAAGGCCATTTGCATGGAACGCTGAAAGCACAGACCATTGGCGGAGATAGAAGCCGGATGGTCCAGGGGCTCCGAGGCAAAGCCATAACCGGCAACAGTGGCTTGGCTTTTTTCCGTTATACCTTTTTGCAGTAGCACTAACCCGGCAGCCTCTCCCAAAACCATGGTATTGCCATTCTTATCCATTTTCAGTGAATGACAGGCTAAAGAGTCATTCACTTTGGAATAGAGCCTCATCGCCTTCATCTGGGCAACGGTGAAAGGCGTCAAAGGAGCTTCGCTTCCTCCGGCAATAAAAGCATCAGCCATTCCACCTTGTATCCAGGCAATACCGTTAAGTACGGCGTGAAGGGCAGTGGAGCAAGTGACCGAATGACTCATGGCCATCCCATCCAGACCCAGGTCTTGGGCAACCCAGGAGGAGATATTTCCGAGAGTGGTTGTTGGAGAAGAAAAGGTCGAACTGCGACCGTTTTCCAGGTACTCTCCGTGATACTTCTCAAACTTCTCTGTGGCTCCTCGGGAAGAGCCGATATTGACGCCAATCTGATCAGATTCTGGAATACGACCAAGATCCAGTTGCCGTGCCGCATGCAAGGCCATCAGAACCGTTCTGTCCAACTGGCCGTAGATCGATCGCTCAGATTTCAATGCTTCTAATTCAGTCTCTAGCTGTTCTGATAGAGCCGAAACCCAGGTATCTTGATTTTCAAATCTTCTACGGGTAAAAAGCGGATCCCCCTTTAGGTAAGCATTGAACACCTCTTGATCTGATGTTCCGAGAGCCGAAATGGACGAGAGGCCGGTAATGGTGATAGGAGTTGGCAACTTTTTTAGTACTTTCCTGCAAAAGTAAGTCTTATCAACCGGAAAATTAGCCATGGAAGAACAAGGAGATCACAGAAGTTGGTTCGATAGAAACTGGAAGTGGGTAGTCCCCGGAGGGGGATGCTTGCTGATCCTGATCGTAGGCATAATCTTCCTGGTGGGAATGGTAGGTGGGATCACCTCCTTGTTCAAGGATTCAGCCCCCTACAAACAAGCCATTATGCTGGCGGAAGAAAATCCAGAGGTCCAGGATGCAATTGGTACTCCTATTGAATCTGACGGAATGCTGAGCGGGAACATAGTGAGGAGCGATGGTGAGAATTCGGCCGACATGAGTGTTCCGGTTAAGGGGCCCAAGGGTAAAGGAAGGATCAACTTTGATGCAGTCGAGGTCAATGACAACTGGCAATTCGAGGAGTTAATGGTGATAGTACGATCTAGTCAGGATACGATCTGGCTCGTTCGCCCTGAGGTTTCAGAATAGGTCGATCACCTCTTTTATAGCCGTGTAGATTCGCTGCAGCTCTTCCGGTTTGATCAGGTAAGGTGGTAAAATGTAAATGGTGTTTCCCAAGGGACGTAGAAACACCCCGCGATTCATGAATTCCTGGTACAGTCTGTTCCTCATGTTACCGTAACGCTCCATTTCGACGTTCAATTCGAATGCTAGGATGACCCCAGACTGGCGAATATCCCTAACCCTATTATCGTCCTTCAAGCCTTGGGCAAAACGGGTGTGAGCCTCCCCTATCATTTCAATACCTTGTCGGACCTCCTTGGAATCTAAAAGATCCAAGCCCGCTAGTGCGGCTGCACAAGCAAGGGGATTAGCGCTATAGGTATGGGCATGGAAGAATCCTTTTTCTAACTTATCCGAGAGAAATCCTTGGAAGACCTGATCAGAACAACTGGTTATACCCATAGGAACCAGGCCAGCCGTTAGGGCCTTACTCAAACAAATCATATCGGGTTTGTTGGTCAAATGATCAGAAGCGAAGTTGTTGGCCGTCTTACCAAATCCGGTCATCACCTCGTCGGCTATGCAGAGTATTCCGGCCTCCTTGCACATGTCCAATATTCTATCCAAGCCATCGGCGTCATGCATTTTCATACCGGCCGCACCTTGCACCAATGGCTCGTAGAGGAAGGCTGCACAGTTTCCTTCTCTTATTAGAAAACTCAATTGCTGCAGAACAGCATCAATATTATTCTCTGTGGGTGGTGGGATACGCTCTACATTTAGAAAGTACTTCTCAAAAGGTCCATTATATACCGACAAACCAGAGGCACTCATAGCTCCAAAAGTATCGCCGTGGAAACCATTTTCGAACGCAATCAGGGTGTCCTTCGTTTCCCCTAGGTTGTGGAAATACTGCAGGGCCATCTTGATGGCCGCTTCTACCGAGGTCGATCCGTTGTCATTAAAAAAGATCCTGGATTGATTGTCAGGAAGTATGGCCAATAAGCGCTCGGAAAGCGAAACGGCGGGTTCGTGAGTAAAGCCGGTAAAGACAACCTGGTCCAGCTTTTTCATTTGAGCAGTTACCTGCTGGATAATATAAGGGTGGCAATGCCCATACATGGCAGTGTACCACGAAGCTATCCCATCTACATAGGAATTATCTTCTTCGTCGTACAACAATGCCCCTTCCGCCCTGACCAGGCCAAGCGGCTCTTGGGCCGTTTTGTGTTGGGTCAAAGGATGCCAGATATGCCTGCTATCGCGCTTAGTTAAGCTCATGGGCGATCTTTTCTGCATACTCGGCCACCACATGCTCATCGATATAGGGCTCCCAATCGATACGACCAATGACCTTCACCTGACCCATCTTTTGGATTATGGCTTCGGTAGTAGGATGTTCTTCTCCCATAAAGAGGACCCCAAATAAGTTCAATCCCCTGGATCGAATAGACTCTATGCTGCTTAAAGTATGATTAATACTCCCCAAATAATGCCTGGAAACCAAGATTACCTTATCATCAGGCTGGATGAGATCGGCTATGGTATCAGTATCATTCAAGGGCACTAAAAGTCCACCTGCTCCTTCTATGACCAGATCCTTATCCGATTTTGGTCGTTGGATCTTTTCCAGGTCGATGGTGACCTTGTCGATCGCGGCAGCCGCATGTGGGCTCATGGGTGTATTCAAACGATGGGCTTCCGGATGTATCACAGATGATGTTCCTGTGAGCCACCTTCTTACTTTATCGGAATCCGTATTGTCTAGATCGCCGGCTTGAACCGGTTTCCAATAATCCGCCTCCAGGGCACGAGCGATCATGGCTGCAGCCACTGTTTTACCAACTTCAGTGGAAATGCCGGTAATGAACCAAGAATTGTTTTTCATTACCGGCAAAGATAGCCCGCTTTTAGCGGATCAACCATTAAAAAAACTAATTCCCCCTGATCAATTGAGCAACTTTGATCAACGCATCTTTGGACCGGGTTTCGATGTGCGGTTTAACCCCAACTTTATCAATTCGGTTACCATCAGCGGTATAATAATCGCAGACCGGAAGGAACAAACTGATCTCATCGTCTACCGGAAAGAAGGCCCCGGAGAGCATTCCTCCGCCTGTTGTTTGACCTACCACAGTCCCCAAATTCTGCCGCTTGATCACATCGACAAAGGGTTCGCAGGTACTTCCGGTCAAACCATCGGTGAGCACATATACATCTCCCTCGAATACCTTCCCATTATGGCCAGGTAATACCATACGGAACCCGGCATTTTGTGACATTTCCCAAAAACCCTCAAAATCCAGATCTTGCATATAAGGAAACTGCTGTATCTGCTCGGTGGTCGGTCCTTCGGTATTGTCGGCATACCAGTTTTTTGTCAGGTAAACTCCGGCGTCAATCGGTTGGTCAGTCAGGTATGAGCCTAAAACAACGGCTGCATCCAGCGTTCCTCCGAGATTACCCCTCAGATCGATGATCAGGTTGTTATACCCCTTCTCCTCGATCTCCTGGACTATGCTGATCATACCCGAAGCATCCTGTATCCAGTCTCGAACGATCAACAAAGCGGTGGAAGAATCCAGTGATTTCAGTTCAAAGGGTAATTCTTCTTTTTTTGTCTTGGTTTTTCCTTTCTTAAGACGAAGGTTGTAATGGGTAAAGGGCAGCTTCTTTCGCTCTTGGTTAAAAGCAGTAAGAAAGTCTTGCTGATCCATTGAAAGCGTTTCTTCAGATTGAAGGAATCCTTCAAATTCCTTCCACTCGGGAGTATCCATTAAACGATAATTGTAAATGTTCTCCCGGGTTAGCTCCAGGATGGTCTTGATCTGTTGCTGTCGTTCCTTGATTGGGTCTGTAGTGTTGGCCTGGATTGGCAGACCGATAATAAATAGTAGTGCAAAAAATAAATGTCGCATGATGTGTGATTTTTAGTTGACACAAATAGAATGCAGCGAATAAATCCTCACAAAAAAGTGTGACAGAATCGAAGGATTTGTGCCCAATCTGAAGGGCTATGGGACCAATTTGAAGTTAGCGGGACGAATCTGAAAGCAGACTGCCCAAAGCCTCAAAATATTTGGGAGAGACTGGAATTGGTTCTACAGAGATATTGAAGGTCATTTCTCGTTTTCGGGCATTGCCTTGGACCCGCTCCAGATAGTCCAGGTTAACCAAGTAAGATCGATGCACCTGAACCGCTTGCGGAACCTGGGCAGCAATCCTGGAAAGGCTGCTTCTGATAAGTTGCTCTTCCAACCCATCCGTTCGGTTGATCAGCACTCGGACATAATTTTGCTGAGCCTGTGCCATTACGAACTCCTTCCACTCCAATTCGATCTTTTCCGATTTGTTCTCTCCTTCTAAGACCAAGCTACTCTCTTTCGGAGCAGATTGATCGATCACTATGCTTCCGTAATTAGCTCGCAACAGGGCCAGCAAAGGAACAATGATCGGGAGATAAGGAGGTGCAAATATCCAGAGGAAATCCAGGTAGGTGCTCAAATTATAACCAGATAAGTCATTGACCACATAGAAATTATAGATGGAAGAAAAGGATATGCACAGCCAACTGGAGATAAACAGATAAAAGAGCTCATTCAAGATATACCACCTTTTATTCTGGCGCTTATATAAGCTCATTTCAGCCGGATGCAACAACAAGAGAGCTGCCAATACGGGAAAGATATAACCGGCTAACCGCCAAGTACCATAGGGCATGTCGTAGTCTTCGCCTCCATAAGGTTTCAAGAAAATAACAATACCTGCTAGCAAGGCTCCAATGATCAGACCAATCCAGATGATCTTCTTCCAGGATACAGTAAAAGCTATTGGTCTGTTAAAACGGTTCATTCCCCCTTGTAGAATTGGGCAACTAAAGATAAGGCCTTCTCAATTTCTCCGGCAGTGTTGTAAGCATGTAGGCAAAACCTCAGCCGTTCTGTCCCCAAAGGAACAGTCGGAGATATTATGGGTCTTACATCAAACCCATGTTTGGCCAACTGAGCAGATGCTTTTTTCACCTGATCGTTTCCTCTGATTACCGCACATCGAATGGCGGAATCAGAGGGAACAAAATAGTCGCTGATACTCAATGAATTCAATTCTGCTTCAAACCCATCGATGAGCTTCCAGAGCTTTTTTCGCAGTTCATCATTGGTCACGGCCTCATGCGCCACGGCTATGCAAGCAAGCGAATGAGGTGGAAGACTCGTGGAATAGATCAGGGGTTTGGCAAAGTTGACCAGGAATTCGATCAGTTGGGTTGACCCAAGAACTGCTGCACCATGACAGCCAACAGCTTTACCAAAAGTAACTACCCTGGCAAAGACCATCTCTTCCAAGCCTGCATCGACTACCCTGCCAGATCCATTTGGCCCAAATAGTCCAACGGCGTGCGCCTCGTCCACTATCAACCTCACACCCGAATTGACACACCAATTGGCAAGCTCTCCGAGATTCGGACTATCCCCATCCATGGAAAAAACCGATTCTGTAACTACATAGCAGTTACCATCTTCAGGTTTATTGCGATCGTACAATTCCTGGAGTTGGTTCAAATCGTTATGTCGAAACTTTAAGGCTCTACCCAATGAAGACCTAACTCCTTCTCGTATGGAAGCGTGGACCAATTCGTCCATCAGGACGAGGTCCCCTCGCCTTATGATACTGCCCAACAGACCAAGGTTGGCATCATATCCACTATTGAACAGTACTGCCCTTTCGGCCTTGTAGAATTGCTGCAGAATAGATTCCAATTCCAAATGAATAGCTGAATTACCGCTGAGTAAACGCGACCCGGTGGATCCTGATCGTTGAAATTTTCGCGCTGCCAGCCAGGAATCCGCCTGCTGATAGATCTCAGGTGAATTGGCTAGACCCAGGTAATCATTGGAATACAGGTCGATCATTTCAGAAGAAAGACGGAGTTGTCGCAATGAGCCATCGAGTTCCCGACAGGCCAGTCTGTTCGATAAGTTTCCCGGAAAAGAATTCACATGGCAATTTAGCCATCTTGAATTATATGTAATTGGCTAAGGGTAAAAAAAAAGACCCGCAATTGCGAGTCTTTTATTTTGTTTCAGCTTTGTTCTAGTCGGCTAGTACGATGATCTTGTTATCGGCCATCTGAACTGTACCGCTATTGATCTCCATCACCCATTTACCGTCCTTGTCCTTGCTCAGTTTGTTTTCGTATCCTTCTGCAATAGATGGATTACCCAAAAACTTCACCTCACCTTTTACCAGGGTTGAAACGATGGCGGCGTGATTGTTCAGCATTTGGAAAGGACCATTGGCACCGGGTACGGTTACCGATTCTACTTCTCCACTCACTAAGGAGGCTTCAGGGGTTACTATCTCTAAATGCATATCAGCTCTTTATCCGATTAAGCTTCGGCTAACATCTTCTCACCGGCCTCCATGGCTTCCTCGATAGTACCTTTCAGGTTGAAGGCAGCTTCTGGCAAGTGATCCAATTCACCATCCATGATCATGTTGAATCCCTTGATGGTGTCCTTGATATCTACCAAGCATCCAGGGATACCTGTAAATTGCTCGGCAACGTGGAAAGGTTGAGACAGGAATCGCTGAACTCGACGTGCACGTCCAACAGCCAGTTTATCCTCCTCGCTCAATTCCTCCATACCCAGAATGGCGATAATATCTTGTAGTTCTTTGTAGCGTTGTAGCAACTCTTTTACTCGTTGAGCACAATCGTAGTGATCGTCTCCAAGGATATCCGGAGTCAGGATACGAGAGGTAGAATCCAGTGGATCAACCGCAGGGTAAATACCTAGCTCGGCGATCTTACGGGAAAGTACCGTTGTTGCGTCCAAGTGAGCAAAGGTCGTTGCAGGTGCAGGGTCCGTCAAGTCATCCGCAGGCACATAAACGGCCTGTACAGAAGTAATGGATCCCTTCTTAGTAGAAGTAATACGCTCCTGCATGGCACCCATCTCAGTTGCCAGGGTTGGCTGATAACCTACCGCAGATGGCATACGACCAAGAAGTGCAGACACCTCAGAACCGGCTTGTGTAAATCGGAAGATGTTATCAACGAAGAACAGTACGTCCTTTCCTTGACCATCTCCTGCTCCGTCACGGAAGTACTCCGCAACTGTCAGTCCGGACAAGGCCACTCGAGCACGTGCTCCTGGAGGTTCGTTCATCTGACCAAACACAAATGTTGCTTTACTTTCTTTCATGGCGGCTTTGTCAACCTTGGTCAGGTCCCATCCACCTTCTTCCATAGAGTGCAGGAAGTCGTCCCCGTATTTGATAATACCGGACTCCAGCATCTCACGAAGCAAGTCATTTCCTTCACGTGTTCTTTCTCCTACTCCTGCGAATACAGAAAGACCCCCGTGTCCTTTAGCAATGTTGTTGATCAATTCCTGGATCAATACGGTCTTACCTACCCCGGCTCCACCGAACAATCCGATCTTACCTCCTTTTGCGTATGGCTCGATCAGGTCGATTACTTTGATCCCGGTGAAAAGTACTTCTGTAGAAGTTGAAAGATCCTCGAATTTTGGTGCCTCACGGTGAATTGGCAATCCATTTTCTCCCGCTTTTGGCAAGTTACCGATACCGTCGATGGCATCACCGATCACGTTGAACAGACGTCCGTAAACATCCTCTCCGATCGGCATCTGAATTGGAACTCCTGTAGAAACAGCATCTACTCCTCGGCTCAATCCATCGGTAGAATCCATCGAGATGGTTCGCACCGTGTTCTCTCCAATGTGAGACTGTACCTCAAGTACCAGGGTGTTTCCTTGGTTCTGTACTTCTAGTGAATCGTAGATCTTTGGAAGTTCAACTCCGTTGGCAAATTCAACGTCCACAACGGGCCCGATGATCTGTGCAACTTTTCCAGTTATTTGTGACATGCTAAAGGTTTTATTTTTTAACTCGACCAGGGTATAAAATCCCTACCCTTAAAATCGGTGCAAAGATAAGTCTTTATACACGAAAAATCTAACCCCTAGAAGTTATTTTTTATCGAGACGATGTATTGATTTTCACCTGCTTGGACCGCGATGGGTCAGTGGGTTTGAATTGCCTGAAAAATTTATTCGAAATCTACTCTACCGTTACCGATTTGGCCAGGTTTCTGGGCTGATCCACATTGCGACCTAGCATCAGGGCAATGTGGTAAGAAAGTAACTGCAATGGTATGGTAGTGACCAATGGTGTCAACGCCTCTGGAATCTGAGGAACTTCCATGATATAATCGGCCAATTCCTTGACCGTAGTATCACCTTCGGTGACCACGGCTATGATCTTTCCTTTTCTGGCCTTGATCTCCTCAATATTACTCACCACCTTCTCGTAATGATTGCTGTTCACAGCAATAACCACAACCGGCATCTGTTCATCGATCAAGGCGATGGGACCGTGTTTCATTTCGGCGGCCGGATAACCTTCGGCATGGATATAAGAGATCTCTTTTAGTTTGAGTGCTCCTTCCAAAGCAACAGGGAAATTATAACCTCTTCCTAAATAAAGGAAGTTGGCCGCATCCTTGAACACATTGGCGATCTCCTGAATCTTTCCATCACCTTCCAAAGCCTCAGAAACATAGGTTGGTACCAACTCCAATTCCCTTAGATGCAGCATATAATCCCGAGTTGAGATGGTCCCTTTGGCCTGGGCAAGCCGAAGTGCGATCATGGTCAATACCGTGATCTGAGTGGTGAACGCCTTAGTTGATGCTACCCCTATCTCCGGACCTGCGTGGGTGTAGGACCCACTATCTGTTTCTCTGGATATACTAGATCCAACCACATTACAAACCCCGTATACAAAAGCTCCTCGCTGTTTAGCAAGTTTGATTGCCGCCAGGGTATCTGCCGTTTCTCCACTTTGTGAAATGGCAATGATCACATCCTTCTCAGAAATTACCGGGTTTCGATATCGGAACTCTGAGGCATATTCTACCTCTACCGGGATCCGTGCCCAGTCTTCAAATATGTATTCGGCAACCAAGCCCGCATGCCAGGACGTTCCGCAGGCCACGATCGTCACTCGCGGGGCATTGATAAAGCGATGAATATGGTCTTCTAATCCGCCCAATTTGATGATCCCTTGGTCGGCTAATAGCCTTCCGCGATACGTATCCTTGATCACCTGGGGTTGTTCGTAGATCTCCTTCAGCATGAAATGCTCATAGCCCCCTTTCTCGATCTGTTCCAGATTCAACTGCAATTCCTGGATGTATGGATCCACCAAGGTGTCGTCCTTGATCTTACGGATCTTCACATCCCGACCGGCCTTGATGATGGCCATTTCCTCATCTTTGAGATAAACCGTTTTATTGGTGAACTCGATAAAGGGAGTAGCATCACTGGCCACAAAGAATTCGTCGTCTCCAATCCCAATGGCTAGTGGACTTCCAAGTCTGGCCACCACGATCTCGTCCGGTTTTTGGCGGTCGAACAAGGCAATAGCATAGGCACCAACAACTTGGTTGAGAGCGATCTGCACGGCTTTCCCCAGCTTTACACCCTCTTTGATCTTGATATCTTCTATCAGGTTGACCAGGACTTCCGTATCCGTATCGGACTGAAAGGTATATCCCCTGTTGATCAACTCTTTCTTGATGGTCGCATAGTTCTCGATGATACCATTGTGAATGATCACCAGGTCTCCGGAATTGGAGTAATGGGGGTGAGAATTGACATCGTTAGGAACTCCGTGGGTAGCCCAGCGGGTATGCCCAATTCCTAACTGACCATTGGTCTGAATGTTACCTTCTATCTTGGCCTCCAGGTCACTAACTTTGCCCTTGGTCTTGCACAGTTGTATTTCGCTGCCATCAAAAATGGCGACCCCGGCACTGTCGTATCCACGGTATTCTAACCTTTTTAATCCGTTAAGGATAATGGGATAGGCTTCTCGAGGACCTACATAACCGACAATTCCACACATGGTAAGTTAATTTGGGAGAGTATAAGAGATCTTTAGTTTGAGTTTTTTATTCTCGAAGGGACTTAGATTACCGTGCAAGACGGTTCCTTCATGAGACAATATAGAGCTTTGTGGCAGGGCATTGATCCCCGGACCTTGTGTACTTTCTGTATCCTGCTGATCAGTCAACAATACATTCTGAGATACCACTAATCCTAAAGCAACATTAGTGGAGTCGTCATTGATCAATCTACTCAGGTGATTGGTGATTCGAAGACGGTAGAAATCTCCCTCATCATCGGAACCTCTTTCAATACGGCCCAAGTGAGTGGTAATGGCATCGATGGCCGCATTACCAGCCGTGAGATCGAAGGAGTAATCGATGAGCAAACGCTCGTTCTCGATGTCATATAATTTGATCCGTTCTGGTTCTGCAGCACCTCCGGTTACCTTGTCCTGGTCGATGTACATAAACAAACTCGCATCGTTGATCAACCACTCATTTGCCCTTAGCTCTTCCAGTTCTTCCGGCACACCATCATTGTCTGTGTCCTCACCAAACAACTCGATAACCGAAATGGCTCCCTGACCTCCACGGATGTATAAGGTCTCTTCTCCTTGAGTTGTATTTGGATTACTTAACGCAGCCAGAATATCGGCTGGAAATTCTTCGTCTATGGTATTTACACTGATGGCGTTGAACGAGAAGACCAGGGAGGCACTGCCTCGACCATCGTCGTCATCATCGTCACTTCCACCATCGTCTCCCACTCCTCCTTCGGAATTGAAGCTGTAATACATGGTTACTGTAGGAGCAGCACCATTAAAGATAAAGTAGTTGTCTCCATTTCCGGTCTCAACTGCTTTGAGATATATGCCCCGGAAGTAATCTTTGAAGTTGTTGTTGGTGAGTAACTCGGGTTCACCTTCCTTAGAAATGATCTTTTCCTGGAAGAATTCGTTGTCCAGACGAACCCTGATTCCAGGACCTAATTGTTCCTCATCATTTTCTCCTTCGTTGATCACAGTCCCTTCATCAGAGGGGACAAATGACTCTACCAGCCCAATCTGGGGCCCCAGGAATTGCTCGAAGGTTTGTCCTTGGTTTGAATAGTAGTTCTGGGGATCTTCAAAATTGCTATCCGGATCGAAGTCTCTCAAAAAGAACTGCGATTCATAGATCTCCAGGCGATAGGGTGTGTCCCCGTAAACAGAGTCTAAGGTATACTCTACCTCACCTTCATTATTGGTCTGCTGTTGACTAAAGAAAGGGAAATACAAGAAAACACTGTCTACAACGGCGCTATCACCGAACGACGGGTTCTGTTGGTTCAGGGTGATCTGACCGAGAAAATTGGATACCGACTTACCATAAACAGGGTCATTGTAGATCCCCATGCGGTATGCTTGCATATCGTTGGTCTGAACAGGAACCAATTTACGGCTATAACTAATTACAGTCCTGCTACTATCAACATTTACTATTATATCTTGGGAGATAAGTTCCGTCCCAATGGTGTAGAATTCCTCCTCGCAGGATGAAATTACAATTACCGTGGCCAGGATCGCGGCCACATTCCACCATACCTTTCGTCGCATCATACAAGAACGCCTAATATGTTAATCCAGTACTTGATTCTGGTAAAAATCAAGATATGCCTCGGAAAAATCCTCTTTACTGTGATATTTTAACACAGGTTTATCAGTTTCCATCAATACTTTGCTCAATTCCGCAGGTAGTTCTTCAGAGCCTATGATCAGCGCGTCGGAATTATTGATGGCCACTTTCATCAGGTTGGTGTAGTTGGGTTCTTTCAGATCTTCGATCTGATCTTGCTCTATTCCGTCAAATTTGATCTTATCGACACAATCTGCTGCCAGGTCACCATTAAAGCCATGGTTGTAAACTGAAGTGACCACCTTACTATTCTCAAACAAGGGTTCGTTGGAAAAGTAGTTCTTCAGATACAAAGGCAGCAAAGAGGCCATCCAACCATGAACATGGATGATGTCCGGAGCCCAATTCAGCTTCTTCACCGTTTCAATGACGCCTTTAGCAAAGAAGATCGCTCTTTCGTCATTATCGTCGAACAGCTTACCGTCCTCATCAGTGTAGGTAGACTTTCGCTTAAAATAATCTTCGTTATCGATAAAATAGACCTGCATGCGCTCCTTCGGAATTGAAGCTACTTTTATGATCAAAGGCATGTCCATGTCATTGATAACCAGGTTCATACCTGAAAGTCTTATCACTTCGTGTAATTGGTGTCTACGCTCATTGATGTTGCCGTATCTTGGCATGAAGATGCGGATCTGTCCGCCATTGCTATTCACCATTCGCGGGGCCTCGAACGACATGGAAGAAATCTCGGTCTCCGGCAGATATGGAATAACTTCAGAAGACACATACAAGATTCTTTTATCTTTCATACAATTGACTTTTCCTGGGGGTATCTGTTAAAGGATGCAAAAGTACGAAAATTTATGCAGATTGAGGGCAAAATCATAATTTTGAACACGCTTAAACTCTTCTGATGGAGCTATTTTCAAAGAAGCTGGATCTGGCCAAATCCTTAACTGAAATCAAGGCCAAAAATGGTCAGATCGGCCTGGTCCCAACCATGGGTGCTCTACACCCGGGACATCTATCGCTGGTCCAACAGGCCCTAGATGAAAATGAGCAGGTCGTGGTGAGTATTTTTGTCAATCCGACCCAGTTTGACAATCCATCCGATCTGAATAAATACCCGCGAGATCTGGAGGGTGATCTCGACCTATTGTCAGGATTATCTCAAAATATCTGGGTCTACAATCCAGAACCAGACGACCTCTACGACGGAGACGTTCGCTCGAAGTCATATGATTTTGGGGCACTGGAGCAGGTGATGGAGGGCCGATTTCGTCAGGGTCATTTCGATGGTGTTGGCAGTGTGTTGAATTTGTTGTTTCGCGCAGTTTCACCCAATCGTGCGTATTTCGGAGAAAAAGACTATCAGCAGCTGCTCATCGTGAAAGAACTTACTCGACTTGAGTCCTTGGACCTCGAAATTGTGGGCTGCCCCATCTACAGGGAACCCAATGGTCTGGCCATGAGCTCACGCAACAAACGCCTCAGCGAAGATGGGCTGCAACAAGCCTCACTTATCTACCAATCCTTGCTTTGGGCCAAGGATCATTTTGACCAGCTTTCGATTGCCGAATTAAAAACTGCAATAAACAGGCGATTCGAACTCAGGCCGGAATTTGAACTGGAATACTTCGAGATCGCAACTGCAGACCAACTTGAAACCGTTACTGAAAACCAGGGAGAAACAAGCTGCAGAGGCTTTATTGCCGCCTTTTTGGAGGGAGTCCGTCTCATCGATAATATGGGCTTAAATTAGTATCTTTGCGCCCATGCAAATACATGTGGTTAAATCGAAGATTCACCGTGTTAAAGTAACCGGTGCTGATCTGAATTATATCGGCAGCATCACCATTGATGAAGACCTGATGGATGCCGCCAATATAATCGAGGGGGAGAAGGTGCAGATTGTTAACAACAACAACGGCGAGCGCCTGGAAACCTACGCCATACCAGGCCCCCGCAATAGTGGAGAGATAACACTTAATGGAGCTGCCGCGCGAAAGGTGGCCCCTGGAGACGTTCTGATATTGATCACCTATGCGATCATGTCTGTAGAAGAGGCTAAAGCATTTAAGCCGGCCTTAGTATTTCCCAACGAGGAAAATAACCTGCTAAACTAATTTGAAACGCAAAGCAGCTCGCTTTCTGCAGATCGCCATTCCTCTCGGATTAGGGATCTTCTTGACCTGGTACATTTACAACCGGTTTAGCCCGGAACAGTTGGCCGAGGTAAAATTCTATTTCGCCGAAGCGGACTACCTCATGGTGGTACTGGCCGTGACCTTATCCATACTGAGCCATGTTATCCGAGCCTATCGCTGGAATTTTATGCTGGAACCTTTAGGCTATAAACCGGATCTTGCCAACAACTTCATGGCAGTCTCTGTGGCCTATTTAATGAACATATTCATCCCCAAATCCGGAGAGGTGTCCAGGGCCGTGGTCTTGCAGAAGTACGAGAAGGTTCCTTTCGACAAGGGATTTGGAACCATTATATCTGAACGGGTTGTCGATCTGCTTTTCCTGATGGGGTTCACTGCATTGGCCTTGAGCCTTAAGTTCGAAGAATTACAGTCCTATCTCCAGGAAAATGGCCTAATTGACAAGGCTGTGTTGGTTTTGATCATACTGGCCTTTTGTTCCGTAGTCGGATTTCTCACCCTACGATACATTAAGGGCGGGATCCTGGGTAAGATCGTCGGTTTTCTCAGTGGGTTAAAGGATGGCTTGTTGAGCATACTGAAGATGAAAAAGAAGTGGAACTTTGTCCTGCAGAGCTGTGTGATCTGGGCTCTTTACTTGCTTTCTTTTTATGTCTCGACCAAGGCCCTTGATATAACAGCTTCCATCTCCTGGAGCACTCTGGTAGTAACCTTTGTGGTGGGAAGCTTCACTTTTGCCTTTACCAACAGTGGATTTGGGACCTATCCCGCCGTAGTTGCAGGAATACTCTTTCTTTTTGGTGTCCCGGAAACTGTCGGAACCGCTTTTGGCTGGATCGTCTGGACCGCTAATATAGCTTCGCTTGTGCTATTCGGCCTGATCTCACTGATCGTATTACCCATCTACAACAGAGACCGAGATTGAGCTATCAGGTTGACGCAGGGAGCTAATTTTAGTATCTTTCGCTATCCAATTCTGCTCAACATGAAAAATGCCCTCCTTCTGACCATTTTGATGCTCACTACAAGCATTGGGTGGACACAATCCAAGATCATTTATGAAGAATTTGAGTCTGTCAAACTAGACCAGACCCGAAAACTTAAGATCCAGTTACCTCGAGACTACGAGGAGAATACAGAAAAGAATTATCCTATCGTATTGGTATTGGATGCGAACTATTTATTCGAACCGGTTGCTGGAAACGTCGATTATTTCAGTTATTGGGAGGACATGCCGGAATCCATCGTAATTGGCATTATGCAAGGAGACGACAGATACGACGATTGCGGTTACGATGACATCACCTTTTTCCCTGAAGATCGAAGCGCTGATTTCTTCGAGTTCATCGGATTGGAATTGATGCCCTACGTCGATCAGAATTTTAGGACGGCCCAATTTGTCATTGCAGTGGGGCATGACTTTTCTGCTAACTATCTGAACTATTTCCTGTTTAAGGATCCTCCTCTATTCAATGGGTATATCTGCTTAAGCCCAGACCTGGCTCCCTTGATGGACGAGAGACTACCTGAGCGAATTCCGGAGATCAACTCCAAGATCTACTATTACCTGGGTACAGGAACCGATGACATTCAAGATCTTATGCAGATCTCGGAAGAACTCAATGAGATACTCAGTCCCTTAAGCTCGGATAACTTCGAGTATTATTATGACAACTTTGATGGGGCAACTCATTATTCACTAGTTGGACGGGGAATCCCTTCTGCCTTGGAGAAGATATTCCAGGTATATCGACCCATCTCCAAACGGGAATTTGACGAAGTCTTACTCAAGCTGGATACTCCTGTTCATCAATATTTGGTAGATAAATACAGTACGATCAAGGAGTTGTTTGGCATTGACAATGACGTCCGGATCAACGATTTTATTGCCACCGGGACAGCTGCGGAAAAACTAAAGCAATGGGAATCCCTCAAAGCCATTGCGGATATGGCGAGAAAGCAATATCCGGATACGGTTTTAGGCGATTACTTCCTAGCCAGGTACTACGAGGAGATGGGACAGCCCAAGCGGGCCATGAGGACCTATCAAGGTGCTTACAACAAGGAAGAAGTAGATTTTATAACTGTAGATCTGATGCTGGATAAGGCCGAGAAGATCAAGGAAGACTTCGGCTATTAAGGCTATTTGATTCTATGGCCAAGACCAAGACAGCATTCTTTTGCCAACACTGTGGCAGTCAATATTCCAAATGGCAAGGACAATGTACTTCATGCAAGCAGTGGAATACCATAGTCGAGGAGGTCATCCAGAGGCCCACCAAGGCAGGATGGGACAGTCAGCAACCTTTATCGAAAAAAGCAGCCAAACCTGAACGGATACGAGATATTAGCGCACAACAGGACCGAAGGCTGGACACCGGAAACGAGGAATTGAATCGGGTTTTGGGAGGTGGCCTGGTTGGGGGCTCACTGGTGTTATTGGGTGGAGAACCAGGAATCGGGAAGAGTACACTGATGTTGCAGATCGCCTTGAAGATACCTTTCAAAACACTTTATGTTTCGGGAGAAGAAAGCGCCCAACAGATCAAGATGCGAGCAGAAAGGGTTCATCCTGATTCAGAAAACTGCTTCATCTTAACAGAGACCAAGACCCAGAACATTTTCCGGCATATTAGCGAATTACAACCCGATATTCTAGTGATCGATTCCATACAGACTCTGCAAACGGATCACATTGAGAGTAGCGCTGGCAGTATCTCTCAGATCAGGGAGTGTACCTCAGAGCTGATAAAATTTGCCAAAGAGACCCATACCCCGGTAATCCTGATCGGTCATATTACCAAGGACGGGAACATAGCCGGACCAAAGATCCTGGAGCATATGGTGGATACCGTACTCCAGTTTGAAGGAGATCGCAATCATATCTACCGTATCCTGAGAGCCCAGAAGAACCGTTTTGGAAGCACTAACGAATTAGGAATCTATGAGATGCAGGGAAGCGGTCTTAGAGAAGTAGTCAACCCCTCCGAGATACTGATCTCCAAGATCGATGAGGGTTTGAGTGGTACAGCCATAGCAGCGACCCTGGAAGGAATGCGACCCTTGATGATCGAGATACAAGCCCTGGTCAGCACAGCCGTCTACGGAACACCTCAACGCAGCACAACTGGTTACAATACCAAAAGACTGAACATGATCCTGGCTGTTCTGGAAAAAAGAGCAGGTTTTAAACTGGGTGCAAAGGATGTCTTCCTCAATGTTACCGGAGGGATCACAGTTGACGATCCGGCGATCGACCTCGCCGTTGTGGCCGCCGTACTGTCTTCCAATGTAGACATAACTGTAGATAAGGGAATTTGTTTTGCTGCCGAGATCGGACTGGCCGGAGAGGTCAGGCCGGTTACCCGCATTGACCAACGAATAACCGAGGCAGAGAAACTAGGTTTTAGCTCTATTGTTATTTCCAAACAAGCGAAACTCGGGAAAACAGATCACGGTATACAGGTGATTCGGATTGCCAAGGTTTCTGACCTGGTGCGTCACCTGTTTGGCTGATCTAAAAATCTTCCAACATTTTACTGATCTCATCCAGTTTAGGAGAAAGGATCACTTCGATACGCCGGTTACTGGCGCGCCCTTCCGCTGTGCTGTTTCTGGTAACCGGAGCGTATTCGCTCCTTCCTGCTGCGGTAAGATTAGCTCGAGACACTCCGGAATTCTCGCTTAAGATAGCCACGATAGAGGTAGCCCGTTTGGTAGAGAGGTCCCAGTTATCCTTGATGTTTCCGTTGCCGCCGTAGGGTACATTATCCGTATGTCCCTCTATGAGCACATCGATCTGTGGATTCTGAGCCAAAACAGAACCCAGGGCCTCTACAGCTTTACGCCCCCTTGAATTCACTGCCCAACTTCCGCTTTGGAATAAGAGTTTATTCTCCATGGAAACATAGATCTTGCCACCTCTTTGCTCTACAGTTAAGCCATTACCTTCAAAATTGGTCAACGCTCTCGAAATGGCATCCTTGAGGTCGCGCATTTGTTTGTCCTTGGAAGAAATAATGCCTTCTAGTTCTGTGATCCGCTCAGATCGGTATTCCAACTCCCTTTGCAAACTGTCCAATCTGGAAGCTTCGGCATTAAGGGCTTTTTCCTTCTCGGCCAACTCGATCAGCAGAGCACGGTTCCTATCGAGGTTATCCGACAAGGAGGCAGAGCTGTTCGCTTCCATGGCATCATAAGACTCCTGTAGTCGATCAAATCGATTCTTTTGAGCCGCCAGTTCCATGGCCAGACTGCGATTTTCCGATTCCAACTGGGCCATCTTCTTGTCCAGTGCCTCTTTATTCCAGTTACTACTCGGCTTATCTTTCTCGTTCAACCGGTCCCAGAGTTCCTGGTTCTCGGTCATAGCCTCATCGTATATATCTTGCAGGTCCTGGTACATTCGGGAGGACACACAGGAGTTCATAATCACTATCAGCAGCATAAGCCCGAGCATTCGGGTAATCAGTTTCTTCAAAATCATATTAGTCAAAATTGAGCTCCACCAAATGCGGGCAGTGATCGCTGTGGTGAGCTTCAGGTAGAATAACGGCTCTTTTCAGGTTTTCTTGTAAGGGTTGGGCTACCATATTGTAATCTATCCTCCACCCTTTGTTATTGGCCCTAGCATTGGCCCTGTAGCTCCACCAGGTGTAATTATGAGGTTCTTTGTTGAAATGACGGAAGGAATCGATGAAACCAGAATCGATGAAATTCCCTATCCACTCCCGTTCCACAGGAAGGAAACCAGAGACATTCTTATTTCGGACCGGATCGTGAATATCGATTGCCTCATGGCAGATATTGTAATCTCCCCCTATCACCAGCTTAGGTGTATCTCGCTTAAGATGGTCGATATATTCCTGGAAATCGGCCATATACTGAAGTTTATGCTCTAGTCTGGCGATGTTGGTCCCACTGGGCAGGTACATACTCATCACGGAAAAATCTTCAAAGTCCAGTCGCAAATTTCTCCCCTCATTGTCCATATAATCGATCCCTGTTCCGTACTCCACATGATGTGGCTCGTGCTTAGATAGGACAGCAACCCCGCTATAGCCTTTCTTTTGGGCACTGTACCAGTAATGATGAGGATATCCGGCATCATCAATTGCCTGGAGATCCACCTGGTCTCTCATGGCCTTGGTCTCTTGAATCAACAGAACGTCGGGGTCGGCTTGTTGCAACCACTCCAGTAGTCCTTTTTTCATTGCGGCGCGAATCCCGTTTACGTTATAGGAAATGATTTTCATGCTTTGGTTTATGGGTGGAGACTAAATTAAATAACATCGTATTTTTACCAGTGGTGGCCCGCGAAAGATATTCAATAGTCTTCAACAAAATAAATCCCGGGCTACAGTAGTTAAATAGCTGATGAAATTCCGGATTCTTTTCCTATTGTGGTGGCTTACCGCCATGGTATTTGCCCAGGATAATCGACCGGATCTCCAGAGCAAACGCGTAAAACTGGCCGATACGGTCAGGGTAGATTCTGTTTCCATCAATCCCCTCGGCTTTAAATTGGAAACCACAGCCGGTCAGTCCGTGGATTCTTTGAGCTATGCCATCGATTTTCAAAGTGGATTGTTATTTCCAAGTCCCGCTCTTCAGAGGCAACAAGACTCCGTGGTGATCCTCTATCGGGCTTACCCGGATTTCCTGACCAGGGAATACTTTGAATTGGACGAATCCATTGTGGTTCAATCTACCGGGGATATCGATAAACTATATGCCCTGCAACAGGCAGGAGATAAACGTGAATTCAGCCCGCTGGAGGGACTTAACACAGTAGGAAGCCTTTCCCGTGGTGTCACAGTTGGTAACAATCAAAACGCCGTGGTCAACTCCCAATTAGATCTGCAGATCACCGGGCGTTTAAGTGAGAAGGTATCTATTCGGGCCTCCATACAGGATGCCAATATCCCAACCCAAGAAGGTGGTTATTCCCAAAATCTGGATGAATTCGACCAGATCTTTATAGAACTCTTCGGGAAGAACTGGAACATCCGCGCAGGGGATGTGGATCTAATCAACAACAACACCTATTTCGGGAAGTTTACCAAGAAGGTGCAAGGTATTTCCCTGGGGGGTTCGGTAGAGCACGAGAATGGAGCCAAAACTTCGGCTTTTGCCGCCGGAGCCTTGGTAAGAGGTGTTTTCCAGAGAAGTCAATTCACCGCCCAGGAAGGGAATCAAGGGCCCTACAAGCTTGTGGGTCCCAATGGTGAGTTATTCATCCTGATCATCTCCGGAAGCGAAAGGGTCTTTGTCAATGGATTGCTATTGGAAAGGGGTGAAAATAAGGATTATGTGATCGATTACAATGCCGGGGAAATTCGATTTAACCCCACCTACCCCATCACCACCAATATGCGGATCACCGTAGAATATCAATACACGGATCAAAACTATACCCGCTTCATAGGATATGGCGGGGGTAATTATACCAGTAGTAAACTAGACATTGGGGCTTATATTTATTCAGAGAACGACGCTAAGAACCAGCCCTTGCAACAAAGTTTGACAGAAGAGCAAGTTCAGGTTTTGGCCGAGGCCGGGGACGATCGCTCCAAGATGCAGGCTCCTTCTGCAGTTCCCGATAGTTTCTCAGAGAATAAGATCCTCTACAGGAAAGAGATCATTGGAGGGGTCGAAGTTTTTGTGTTCTCGACCAATCCCGCGGATGAACTCTTCAGTGTCCGATTTTCCTTGGTAGGTGACAATCAAGGTAACTATGTGATCTCCAACGAAAGTGCGATCAATACCATCTTTGAATACGTTCCTCCAGCAAATGGGATCCCACAGGGAAACTATGAGTCCATTGTGCAATTGGTGCCACCAGTCAATTTACATGTGGGGGAGTAAATGGGAGTTATCGCCCCACGGAGCGGACGCGTATCGATTTCGAAATGGCAGGCAGCTATAACGACCTTAACCGCTTCTCCGAACTGGACGATGACGACAATGACGGTTTTGCAGCCCATTTGAACATCAGGCAAGGCCTGAAGAAAAAGGAAGATAGCCTGCAACTGGATCTTTTGGCCGGTCTGGATTATATCAACCAGGATTTCAGAACCGTGGAGATCCTCTACAATGTAGAATTTAACCGGGATTGGAACCTGACTAATCCCTTGGGTGATCAGCGCTTTGTAACTGCCGGTTTAGAACTGGGACACTTGGGGCACGGCAATGCCCGTTACCAATTTCAAAACCTCGATTTCTCAGAGAATTTTAGTGGTTATCGGCATCTTTTGGCCGGATTCTATCGGATTGGCAATTGGCAATTCCTGGTCAATGGGAGCGTTCTGGACAGCGAATCGGATGTGGAGGATTCGCAGTTCTTCAGGGCCGATATCAATCTGGCTCATTCCTGGGAAAATGCCTGGGCCGGTGCTAAATACAATACCGAGGACAACGAGGTTGTCAGGACTGCAAACGATAGCCTGACTCCCATTAGCCAGCGCTTACAGTCATATGAGGTCTATACCGGGATAGGAGATAGCACTAAGGTGTTTGCCGAAATTGGATACCGATACCAAGCCAACGACAGTGTCCGAGAGAATGCCCTGGTTGCGGTGAATTCGTCTAATACGGTCTTCCTAAAATCCCGCGTACTAAATAAACCCAACGCACAATTGTCCCTGTTTGTCAATTACCGGGTCTTGGAAGATCAGGATGGAGATGATGAGGATGAAAAGAGCCTAAACTCCCGTTTGGTCTACAATCAATCCGTCCTTGGTGGCGGAATCCGATGGACCACGGTCTATGAGTCCAACAATGGCGTATTGGCACAGCAGGAATTCACATACATCCAGGTAGAACCAGGACAAGGAATCTACACTTGGATCGATTACAACGACAATGGCATACAGGAGCTGGAAGAATTTGAGGTCGCCCAGTTTTCAGATCAGGCCGAATATATACGGGTATTGCTCCCCAACCAGGTCTTTGTAAAAACCCGGGACAATCGTTTTAGCCAAACCCTGATACTCAACCCACAGTCTTGGTCGTCTGAAGAAGGCTTCAAGAAGTTTCTATCCCATTTCTACAATCAGACTACCTACATCGTCGACAGGAAGGTTCGCCGGGATGACGAACTCAATATTAGTCCCTTTGATAATAGCGACGAGGATCAGCTGGGATTGTCCCTGAATATTCGGAATTCACTCTTCTTTAACCGCGGTAAGCAACGCTACACTACCAGTTATACTTTTGTCTCTTCATCGACCAACAACCTAATCTCCTTGGGGCTTCAACAGAATAGTCTGAAAAGTCATCAGTTGAATTTCACCCATAAGGTTCAGGATCTTTGGTTACTCAATATGAAAGGTAGTCTGGGGACCAATGAGAGCGAATCGGAAAATTTTGCCAGTCGAAATTTTAAGATCGACAACTACCAACTGGCACCAAAGGTTTCCTACCTCTTGAACAGACAAACCCGCTTTGATGTCTTCTACGAATTCCGAAATAAAGAAAACGGATTGGGAGATATGGAACAATTGGATCAGCATACCCTGGGCTTGTCCTTTGCCTATAACAATGCTGAAAAGATCTCCTTGAACGGTGAATTCAATTATATAGACAATCAGTTTGAGGGCAGTGCTTTTTCTCCCGTAGCCTACCAAATGTTGGAGGGGCTGCAGCCGGGCACCAATTTCACCTGGAACCTGCTCCTACAAAAACGGATCACCAAATTCCTGGACGCCAACCTGACCTACTTTGGCCGAAAGAGTGAGGATTCAGAAACCATCCACACTGGAAGCATCCAACTAAGGGCCTACTTCTAAAAATTAAAAAAGGGGGCAAAAAGCCCCCTTTATGAATCTGTTTTGTGGTTGTTATCGCACAACGATCTTTTTTACCAATCCTCCCTGACTGGTTCCCAATCGGACCATATAGACCCCAGACGAAACATAGTTCATGTTCAGCTGGTAGTTATACGTTCCATTATTGGATTCCAGGCGTCGGTTAAGGATCTGTTGACCCAGGATATTGTAAACAGAGAGTTCTAGTTTTTCCGGACCATTTGGACTGATCATGGTCACTTCGAACAAGTTGTTCCCTTGGTGAATGATTACCAGGTCCTCACTGCTCACTTGGTTGTCACCAAAAGATAGAACGCCGATCTCTGCCAGATAGTCCTCTGTTTCACCATAGGTCGTCTCCTCACAAGCATCATCAGGAACAGGAGCGTTCCAGTTAGTCTTCACACGCATGAGGTGCTGACCAGGACTGGCACTTGCGGGAACACTAAGGGTCATGGTTTCTGTATAATCCCCGGCACCTTGTCCGTCTGCAATCTCGTAGTTGTTCACAACTAATTCGTCAATGGTAAAGACGAAATCGTCATTGAAATCGATCCAGGCACGTACAAACTGATTCCCATAGCCAGTGGTTATGGTCAGATCATAGTCTGCATCCGGAGTTGGTAGCTCTACGATCAGGTTGGTGTAATTCCCGTAACCGTCCGGATCGCAACCCGAATTGTTATCCACATTCTCCAACTGAAGTCTGACAATACCATCTCCCAAAGTACAGTTTGCACCTGGCTCGCAATTGGAATTGACAATGGTCACCGCAGTTTCATCGTTGGTGTTATCACTATCCGTTGGAAGATCTGTTCTCGCACTGAGTGAATATGACCCAAAAGCAGAAAGATCGGCTGTTTGCGTAAATGTGTAGCTAAGCTCAGAGTTTCCAGCCAAAGGCCCTGCAACCTGTTCAGTCACTTCATTACCGTCCAAGTTGTAGGTCACATCAAAGTTAGATTGAGATTCACCTCCAAAGTTGGTAATGGTCACCGTGATCTCGGCATCAGCTGGCAGGTTGGTTCCGGACTGAGGAGCTGTAATAGCCGTTACACCTAAATCGTTAGGCTCCAAAAAGGTAACCTCCTTGGTCGTAGAATCGTTTCCGTTATCCTCATCTCCTGCCAGGGCAGTCGATGCAGTAATGGAATAGGTCTGACCAACAGTACTCAGATCAGCTAGTGTTACAAAGCTGAACTGGGCAGTCTCGGTAGACTCTATGGTCCCATTGAAAGTTTCTGTGACCACAGCTCCACCATCTACCTGATAGGTCACATCAAAATCAGCGATAGGATCCAGACCGTAGTTAAAAATAGTAACTGTGATTTCTTCTGAATCCGATAGGGTTCCTGTTACAGGTGTATCGATACTGACCACTCCTGCATCGTTATTGAAGTTTGGAGTGATTTGAAACACACCCACCACGTTCTTACGCCCACTGTTCATGTATTCATTGATAAACCAGAAGGTCTTGTCATTCACCGGATCGATATCGATCTTACTGTAATCACCATATCGCAATCCAGGGATGTTCGCGTTACCATTGGCGATAAGTTCTTCTTCTATGGTCATGGTCCCTAATGGGTCACTAGCATAACGTCCGGTGTAATAAGAACTAACACGTATTGGGTTGGGGTCACTAGGATCGACTGTCATAGCCGAGTAACCCATCCCGATATTTCCAGAACCATCCATCATCAAACTGGCATGCCAGGCGTGCTTCTCACCTCCGGTTGGAGTATCAGGAGATGTGTAAGTTCCTTCCTGATAAACAGTCCAAGGCTGGCCATCTCCATCTTGTCGTAATTCGAACCAGCGAACACCTGCTTTCTCTCCAGATGTAGCATCTACATCCACCACAAAGTTGAACAGGGCCGAGTTGTAAGCAGGGAACTTACGGAATTGAGCCTGGTTCATGATAGTAGCCTGTAGGGCATCAATAGCAACACCTCCACCTGGTTGAGTCAGGTTAGAAAAGCTACCTCCGTCAAATACAGAGATGAACGGATCGGTAGCTATCTCGGTTGGTGCAGAAACAGTTGAGTTTCCGGGATTGTCAAAATCTGCATCGATGGTCCAGATCTTGAAGTGATCAAAAGAAACTCCACTCCAGGCATCATCCTGTAGGTAGATGATAGTCGCATTTCCGTCAGCTGGCATATTGTCGTCAGTCACATTCAACGCTTGCGGGCTAAAGAAACCGCTTGTAACAATTCCTGGCAAGTTGAACCCTTGGATACTCGCTGCCGGGTCTCCAGCCAGAAGTGCATCTCTTTCAAGAGCCCATACACGGTTTGATCCACCTACATTATCGGTAATGTAATAACCATCACTCCAAACAGATAATTTTTGGTAATCATTGATCTGTGGAATACTGTATACGTACCAGCCGGCTGTGTTTGGATCTGGTCCGTCAGAAACAGCGATCTCGGCACCAGCACCTACAAAGAGATAACTCAAAACCCAGCGGTCCGCTGCAGAATCATAAGAAACGGTAAGGTCACAACAACCTCCACCTGAGAAGATATTGGTCACTGATAGTTGTCCAGTATTGTTATTGGCTGGATCCAACTTGTCATTGAAGATCACGAATCCGGTATTAAAAACCGAAATAACGTGATTAGGACCAACCGCCAGAGACGGGTCTGTTGGTTGAGAGCTGGATGCCGAGGCGTCAAAGACGATCAGCGGCGAACGAGAAGCAATCTTCCCGGTCATGGGATGCGGATTGCTTGCAAAGTAATCATTTGTAGTCTGAGGGTCTTTACCGGGAATGACTTCCGGACGTGAAGAGCGTCCATCTTGGGCCTCTCCAGTTCGATCCTCAGCAGGGATCAGGTTAGTCCGGGAGGATAATGGTTCTACATAACGCATAGAAGCCACTTGTCCCGTGTAAAACGCGCCTTCACTACTGACCTGTTGTGCAGAAACACCAGAGGAGATCAATGCCAAGACGAATAATAGGGATAATTGTAATTTCATCGTATTATTAGTTATTTTTAAGTAATTCTGCCGAAAATAAGAGTTTTTTGCGTAGGAAAGTGAAATTTTTATCAGAACTCTTGGAAAATTCTGCTAGACTATATGAATTCTTGGCACTGCTTTTGAACTAACCAACTAAAACATATTGATTATGAATTTTTTACGATACTTTTCGATTGGAGTTTCAACTCTATTGCTAATATCTTGCTCATCTACAAAAAACAAATCCGACAATACCATTCCCGTGGAGACCAATGCAGAAAAAATGATTGCCGAAGGTTTTGCAGCCGGAACCGTAGTATTATCGGACGAACCTCGAGATTGCCCCGTAACGATAAGATTGGAGGGAACAGACACCACCACCTACTATGACCCTGTAGAGATAGACGATGCCTTTAAAACTGAAGGGTTGAAGGTCTGGTTTAAATTCCGGGGACTTAGAATGGCTAACCGGTGTCAAAAGGCCAATCCGATCGCCATTGAAGAGATAAAAAAAAGAGGGGAATAATTCCCCTCTTTTTTATGAGTATGTCTTTGACCTTAGCGAACGATGATCTGCTTGGTCATCTTCGTTTTAGCGTTCCCTACACTTACAATGTAAACCCCGCTGGCCTTACCATTCATATCCAATTGCTGGTAATAAACTCCTGATGAATTCTTCTTTACCTGAGAATAGATAACTCGGTTTCCGAGGACATCATAAACTGATAGTCTAAGCATATCATTAGTAGAGTTGCTCAACAAGTTAACATCGAATATGCGGTTGTCTGAAGAAGTGATCACAAAATCGGTCTCAGCCGCCTGTAATTCGTCAACAGAAAGTTCTTCTGAGATCTTGAAGGCCGCAATTCGCGTACGCTCTGGAGAAGACCCTGAATACTGGCTAGTATACCAGAAGGTCAGGTCATCTACTGGATCACGCACCAATTGACCGTAATCTCCATAACGAGAGTTCCCTTGGTTGATGGAATTTGTACCTGCCACGATCAGCGTTTCCTGAATGGTCATCTGACCTAGATCGTCACCTGGAGCTCTTCCTGTGTAATACAGCGATGGAAAAGTATCGGGCCCAGTCTTGATATAACCCATGGCCATATTCCCTTCCTGGTCCATACTCATGGCTCCCATGAATACGCTTTCATCATTACCGGTAGGATCAACATAAGTTCCTTCCTGATAGAGTTCCCAGTCTCCACCGCCAGAACGTCTCAATTCAACCCAGCGCAGTCCTGCTTGACGGCTACCGTTGTTGATCTCGACAACGAAGTTAAAGATCATGGACTCATGCGTTCCAAAGTCATAACGATGTGCCTGGAAGTTCATAACGTGTACCAAGGCATCGATACGTTGGCTTACACCTGGCTGCGCCAAGTTGGCAAAAGCATCTCCTCCTGTTCCAGCAATAAATGAGTCGAAGTCCGCCAATGGAATTTCAATCGGTCCGGTCACTGAAGCACTACCTGGGTTGTTCCAGTCTACATCGAACTCCCAAACTACGGCAGCATCTTGAGAAACTCCACCCCAAGCATCGTCATGGAACCATACAATAGGTGCGGAACCAGCTGCAGCACCCGCGCCTTCAGAGTGAACTGGTTGAGGAGCACGGAATACTGTTCCCGGACGGAATCCAGGCATAGTCAATGTTACAGCTTCTGCCGAAGGATCTCCAGCTAAAATCTTTTCACGGTTAAAGGCCAGGAATCTTCCAGATGGAGAAAAGTTACCAGCTACGATGTAACTGTTCCCGTAAATGGAATAGTGTGGGTAGTCATTTGACGATAGCGGGAATGAATACACAAAGTAAGATCCAGTTGGATCTGGAGTTTCAGAAACTGCAAATCGAAGCGAGCTTCCAAACTGAAATTGCGAAATAAACCAACGATCGGCCTCACGATCATAAAGAACGATAGGATCTCCGGAGATAGAACCACCAATTGGGTCGTTGATGTTCTTAGGGAACCCTGGTTCGAGATTACCTTCTTTATCCCATACACCCCAGAATCGGTTGGTCATCTGAACAATGTGATTAGGACCTACTGCCGCAGTTGGATCCGGAGGAAAAAGATTACTAACGTTTACACCGTCAAAACTGAGTAATGGATCATCTCCCGCTCTGGTTTGTGGTTCGGTTTGAGCCAATGGATCAACCTGGGTTGGACTGGCTCCTGCTCCTTTCAAGAATTCGGCCAATGCCGCTTTGCGTTGACTCTCTGTACCTCTCGGGGTCTCTTTTGGAGAGAGGTTATTCAAATCCGCCATTGGAAGGTCTCTCAACGGGGCAGTGATAAAGAAATCACTGGGAGTAATGATCTCTGCTCCTGTAGTCACCTGCTGGGCATTTAAAGGAGTCGAAACTCCCAGACATAAGCAACATGCAAGTAGAAAGTAGAATTTGATTTTCATTAGGATAAGTTTAATAAATTGTTGATTGCATAAAAATACCACCAATTATTTAAAAGGCAATAATTTAGAAGCACTTTCTAAGGGCACAATCCCTGTTCCCAAGCTACCTCATTACTATGAAAAGACCAGTGGATAGGAGTGTTTTAAGAAGCTAACCAACTCTTAACTTCCAATAAGCTAGCCATCTTCGCTGGAAGATCGGATATCTCGACCCGTTCCTGCTCCATGCTATCCCGATGCCTCAGGGTCACCGTTTGGTCATCTTTGGTCTGATGGTCTACTGTGATACAGAATGGGGTGCCTACGGCATCCTGGCGACGATATCGCCGGCCCACAGCATCCTTTTCGTCGTACTGTACCTGGTAATCCCATTTGAGCATATCGATGATCTGGTGGGCGATCTCTGGCAAGCCGTCTCTTTTGATTAAAGGCAGCACGGCAGCCTTTACTGGAGCCAATATGGCCGGTAAGGCCAGAACTGTTCTGGTACTTCCGTCCTCCAAGGTTTCTTCTTTCAAGCTATTGCTGAAAACCGCCAGGAACATCCGGTCCAATCCGATGGAAGTCTCCACCACATAAGGCACATAGCTTTCGTTGAGTTCCGGATCAAAGAACTGTAGCTTCTTACCGCTGTATTCTTCATGTGCCTTCAGGTCGAAATCCGTTCTGGAGTGAATTCCTTCCAGTTCTTTGAATCCAAATGGGAACTTAAATTCAATATCAGTGGCCGCATTGGCATAATGGGCAAGTTTTTCATGATCGTGGAAACGATAGTTATCCGCGCCCAGACCCAGGGACAAATGCCACTTCAGACGGGTTTCTTTCCAGTATTCGTACCATTTCATTTCCTCTCCTGGACGAACGAAGAACTGCATCTCCATTTGTTCAAATTCCCGCATCCTAAAGATGAACTGCCGGGCGACGATCTCATTTCGGAAGGCCTTCCCTGTTTGTGCGATACCAAAGGGCACCTTCATACGACCGGTCTTCTGCACATTTAGGAAATTGACAAAGATCCCCTGAGCAGTTTCAGGTCTCAAATACAGATCTGTCGCATGCTCGGCAGAAGCTCCCAACTTGGTGCCAAACATCAGGTTGAACTGTCTGACCTCGGTCCAGTTCTTTGAACCGGTTTCAGGATCGGCTATTCCCAACTCTTCGATCAGCGCCTTTACATCGGCCAGATCGTTATTGTCTAAGGAACGAGCCATTCTGGCCAGGACTTCCTCTTTCTTTTGACGATAACCAACAACTCTAGGATGAGTAGATACAAACTGAGTCTCATCGAAGGATTCTCCAAATCGCTTTTTGGCCTTGGCGATCTCCTTTTGGACCTTTTGCTCTAATTTCTCAGCATAATCTTCGATCAATACATCAGCACGGTAGCGTTTCTTGGAGTCTTTGTTGTCTATAAGCGGGTCATTGAAAGCATCCACGTGACCTGAAGCTTTCCAGGTGGTAGGGTGCATCAGTATAGCCGCGTCTATCCCGACTATGTTCTGGTGCATTTTCACCATGCTAGTCCACCAGTACTGGCGGATATTATTTTTCAGTTCGACGCCGTTTTGGGCATAGTCATAAACCGCGCTAAGACCATCATAGATCTCACTGGAACCGAAGATATACCCATACTCCTTGGCATGGGCCACTACTCTTTTGAATTGATCGTCATTGTTTGCCATGGCGCAAAAATAAAAAACCGCCGCGATTAGACCGCGGCGGTTGAACTTTTTAAATGTGAAGCAATTACTTCAGGGTCATAGATGCTGTTGCAACCTGATTTGGACCATCAAAAACATTGATCACATATTGTCCTTTGATCAAGTCGTTCTCGTCTGCATCGACGATTACGCATACATCCAACTCTTCATTCTCGTAGAAAACATTGGTTTGAGCACTATAATTCAGGGTTCCTTCGTCAAACTCCAAAACCGATTTTGAGCCCAACAAGTTGTTTGCAGGGTTGATCACTTGTACATAAAGCGTGCGGTCTCCTTTTTCCGCAATCGGGTTTGGTGTTAGCGTAAAACAGGCTCTAACCTTGTCCGCACGACGCGCTCGTCGCGTATCGACTACTTTTCCGTTGTTGCGGATAATAACCCCTTCTCCTCTGAGGTCAACCGCATTTACAACAGATCCCCGTCTAACGGTTTCTGTAAGATCCATGTTCTCCTGGCTAACCGAATCCACTACTTGAATGGTTTGGTCCAGCAACACGTTGGTACTATCACGTTGCATGGCCAGCATTTGGTTAACCTCGATCAAACTATCGGCTTTGCGGAACAACATCTTCCGTTCGTCACGTAATCTTCCGATCTCTGCCTTGTATCTTCGGATAAGCGCCATATTGGCCTCCGCATCTCTAACCGAGTCCAAAAGCACCTCGATACGGTCCCTGGCAGCCAGTAATTCTTGATCTTTCAGTTCGTTTTCTTGAATCACCTCATCATAATTGGCGATCAGGTCTTCCAGCTCATCCTCGATCATGGCTTTCTCCGCCTGCATATTGGTCACCGTCTCCTTACTATCATTGTAAAGTGTGAAGGTGTAAATTGCCAGGACGATCAATAAGGCCGATAAGACCCCGATAATAATCTTAAATTTGTTTGTGTTACTCTCCGTTGTCATGTAAATGTAATATTTGGGTTTGGATGCAAAAGTACAAACTCCACACATAATGCATTGATTTACACCTATAAAAAAGCCTTAAAATGCTGGATTTTCTCTTTCCAAGAGTATGCCATGGTTGCGAGACCGTATTATATCCGGAAGAAAATGTTTTATGCCTGTATTGTCTGTCCAAGTTGCCAATTCTGGCCCATCATCGTTATCAGGACAAACAAATGGAGCTGTTCTTTTATGGCAGGTTGCGCCTGAAATACGCAACTTCCTTGGTCCGTTTTGAGAAGAAAGGTCTTACCCAAAGACTCCTGCATAAATTAAAGTATCACGGAAAGCAACAAATAGGGGCCTTCTTCGGGAAGTGGATGGGATCGGAGCTTGCTTGCACTCATCTGTACAATCAAATTGACCTGGTGGTCCCTGTCCCACTCCATCCAAAAAAATTGCGAAAACGTGGTTATAACCAGGTGGAACGATTCGCCCAGGAGATCGCAGGACAGTTGAGGGCTGCGTATGAACCCACCATATTGAAGCGTGAAGGCAGAAGAACTTCACAGGTCTTTCGGTCCCGTTCCGCAAGAATGCTAGATGAGACCACCTTTCATGTACGAGATGGTGCTCACCTAGAAGGGAAACACGTGCTTTTGGTAGATGACATTATAACTACCGGGATGACACTCGAACTATGCGGAAAGGAATTACTCAAGTTAAATCCTTCTTCACTGAGCCTGGTCACCATTGCCATAGCCTCCTAAAGTTTAACTATTTTTGCCCCAGATGAAGATCCGACTCTATCACCTACTAGCAGTCCTGGCCATGATACTGGCCTTTTCCAATTGTGCCAAGAGAGGTTCCCCCGATGGGGGGCCAAGGGATAGTATAGCGCCGGTCATACTGAAAACCAGTCCGGAGAACTACACCATCTACTTCGATACGGACGAGATCCGGGTCACTTTCGACGAGTTTATTCGCCTGGAAGACCTCCAGCAAAACCTCATTATCTCTCCTCCGCTGGAGTACCAGCCCGAAATCAGCCCTTTCAACACTTCCAAGACCTTGAAAGTGAAGATAAATGATACCCTTAAGGAGAATACAACCTATTCGATCAACTTCGGTCAAAGCATAGTTGATAACAACGAAGGAAATCCGTACTTGTATTACAAATACGTGTTCTCAACCGGTTCTTATATCGATAGTCTAACCTTATCTGGTACCGTGAGGGATGCTCTACTATCGGAATTGGCGGCCCAGCCTACCCTGATGTTATACGAAGTGACCGAAGAGTTTACAGATTCTGTGGTCTACCTTGAAAAGCCGACCTACATCACCACCCTTAGGGATACGACCAACCTCTTTGAATTTACTAACCTAAAAGAAGGACGTTATTTACTGGTAGCACTGCAGGAAGAACAGAGTAATTATACCTTCCAGCCGGATACGGATAAGATCGGATTTATCCCCCAGATGGTGAACGTACCTAGTGATAGTCTTTTTGATCTGGTCCTCTTTAAGGAAGAATTGGATTATGAAGTTGGCCGCGCCCGTCATGTAAGCAAATACCATCTACAGTTGGGATTTCAGGGGGATGGATCGGACCTCTACCTGGAGCCCATGTCCGAACTGCCTGATGATTTTGAATTCAAAAGAATACGCAATCGGGAATACGATACCATCCAATATTGGTTTAAACCCGCCATTGATGTAGAACAACAGGACACCCTCTATTTCATGGCCAGGAAAGGGGAACGGTCGGACTCGATAATTGTGCGAACCCGAGACCTGTATGCAGATTCACTGGTGGTGAACTCCATTAGTAATCGCACCCTGATCCCCAGGGATAGCTTTAAAATCAGGGCTAACACCCCTATAGTCGATCTGAATCCTGACCTGATGGAGATCATGGCACAGGACAGCACTATGATAGTCCCTGAAGTAACCCTGAACGAAGAATTCAACGAGGCTTCTTTGGTGTTTGACAAAGCAGATGAGACGGCTTACCGCGTTCGTTTTTACCCTGGGGCGATTACGGATTTTTACGGTGAGACCAATGACACACTACAATACAATTTCAGGACCATCGCCTTATCCGACTATGGTACCCTGGACCTAAATTTGGTGGGCCAGGCCAATTATCCCCTGGTTGTTCAGTTGGTCGATGAGAGTTATCGCGTGGTCAGGGAAGCTCGCCTCCAATCCCAGGAACCGATAAATTTCGATTATATCCTTCCCGCAAAATACTATATCCGTTTGATCGAGGATTCCAACGATAATGGGAGATGGGATAGCGGAAATTTCTTAAAAAGACTACTACCCGAAAAGGTGATCTACTATCCAGAACTGATCGAGGTCCGGGCCAATTGGAGTCTGAACGAAACCTTTATACTTGGAGACTAAAACGATCGCGGTCATCCAGAAATCTTAATTTTTGTCGGGTGCTGTGCATCTTGGAGTGATCTAGGAGTGCATATTGAATTCCGCTTACTTCGAACTGCTCTTCGGTCAAAATAGCTCCAAGCTCATCGTAAGCTGCCGAATGCCCCGGGTAATGATGCCCGTTGGCGTCTACCCCAACCCGGTTAACACCTATACAGTAGGCCATATTCTCTATAGCCCTTGCTCGTAATAAACTATCCCAGGCCAATATTCTCTTTCCGGGCCAGTTAGCAACGTACAAGACCAGATCGTATTCCATGGTATTGCGGACCCAAACAGGAAAACGTAGATCATAACAAATCTGCGGGAGAATGCGCCAACCTTTATACTCGATCAGCACCTGATCCTGTCCACTTTTATAAACACGATCCTCACCAGCGAGGGTAAAGGTGTGTCTCTTATCATAGCGATGGACCTCACCGCTTGGAGTAACCAGGTAAAATCTATTGTAATAATTTCCTTCAGCCTCTATGATCAAACTCCCGCAAATGGCACTTTGTCGGCTGGCGGCCAATCCGATCATCCACCCTAAGGTGGGTCCCAGATCCGGTTGCGCTAGGTTACGGGCATCCATGCTGAATCCTGTGGTAAACATCTCGGGCAGTACAATCAAATCAACAGCTTGATCGATCTGGCTTATCAGGTTTTCGATCTGTTCGATGTTGGCTACCGGGTCTTGCCATACCAGATCCAGTTGCAAGAGGGCTACGTTCAATTCTTGGTCCATGAGTTAGTGTTGAACGGCATTAATGATTTCGGCGGCCTTATCCAGGGTTTCCGTGGTCTTGGCAAAGCATACCCTCAACTGCCTGAAATCTTCTCCACCTGGATTAAAGACGGAGGTTGGAATGGTGGCCAAACCCTTTTCCACAGTAAGACTTTCTGCAAACTGCACATCGCCTTCATCACTTATACTGCTGTAATCCAACAGCTGAAAATAAGTGCCCGAGGAGGGTAATAACTCAAATCTTGAGCCCGAGACCATTTTCAGAAAGTGATCTCTTTTTTCTTGATAGAACTGACCGAGATTCAGATAATTCCGAGGATCCTTTAAATAGGCCGCCAGGCCTTCCTGAACCGGCCTGTTTACTGAAAATACATTGTACTGGTGGACCTTTCTGAATTCTTCCATAAGCCCAGATGGTGCCAAGCAGTATCCCAACTTCCATCCTGTATTGTGAAATGTTTTGCCGAAAGAGGCCGTCACCAGGCTGCGCTGGGCCAAAGCTTCAAATTTGCTGGCACTCTGATGATGAATTCCGTCAAAGATGATGTGTTCATAGACCTCATCACTGAGGACCATGAAGTCGTATCTGACAGCCAGATCTTGCAGAGTCTTCATATCCTGCTCATCCCAAACTGTGCCAGTTGGGTTGTGAGGAGAATTGATAACCAGCATTTTGGTCCTATCGGTAATAAGGGATTCTACCTCTTCCCAGTCCGGCTTGTAGGCCGGAGGTTTCATTTGGACAACCCGTGCCTTCCCACCGTATAGTTCGACTGCAGGCAGGTAGGAATCGTAGGCAGGCGCAAAGAGAATTACTTCGTCTCCGGGGTAGATAAAGGCAGAAATGGCAGTAAAAAGCGCTTGGGTAGCTCCTGCGGTAACAGTTACCTCGGATACAGGATCGTATAAACGACCATAGAGCGATGCTGTCTTTTCAGATATGGCCTCTCTTAAAGAAAGCAAGCCGGGCATGGGAGCATACTGGTTGAGTCCGTCTCGCATAGCTCGAACCACCAACTCGATCAAGGCCGGATCCGAAGGGAAGTCCGGATATCCTTGGGAGAGGTTAATTGCGTTGTGATCGACTGCCATTTTACTCATTACAGTGAAAATGGTGGTCCCTACATCGGGTAATTTAGACAGGTGGCTCATAGGGGTAAACTCAGATTGGACTAATTTAAAAAATGTATCTTTAAAACTCGCGTAAAACCTATGACAACCCCTTCCAACAAAACCTATTGGAAACACAATATCAGGTACCTGATCATACTGCTTGCTATCTGGTTCCTTGTATCCTACGTTTTCGGAATTTTATTGGTAGAGCAATTAAACGAGATTAGACTGGGGGGATTTAAACTGGGCTTCTGGTTTGCCCAGCAAGGGGCCATCTACTTGTTCATTATGCTGATCCTGATCTATGTTTGGTTGATGAGAAAACTGGACAAGAAATTCAACTTGGAAGACTGATATGGACGTTCAAGCCTGGACCTATATCCTGGTCTTTATCACTTTCGGTCTGTATATCGGAATAGCTATTTGGTCCAAAGCGGCCTCCACCAAGGATTTCTATGTCGCCGGCGGAGGCGTTTCACCCCTGGCCAACGGAATGGCAACCGCAGCAGATTGGATGTCTGCTGCCTCGTTCATTTCCATGGCTGGGATCATCTCCTTTGCCGGATATGATGGATCAGTTTACCTGATGGGCTGGACAGGTGGTTATGTGCTGTTAGCTCTTTTACTCGCGCCTTATCTCAGGAAATTCGGAAAGTTCACAGTTCCGGATTTTATCGGGGATCGCTATTATTCTCACTGGGCCAGATTGGTCGCCATTGTCGCCGCCCTTTTTGTATCATTTACCTATGTCTCTGGTCAGATGAGAGGGGTTGGAGTGGTCTTTTCCCGCTTTCTGGAAGTTGAAGTGAATACCGGAGTCTTTATCGGTATGGGGATAGTCCTGTTCTATGCCATATTAGGAGGAATGAAAGGGATCACCTATACACAGGTGGCTCAATATTGCGTACTGATATTTGCCTTTATGGTGCCGGCCATTTTTATCTCTTTACAGATGACCGGTAACCCCATACCCCAGATAGGTTTCGGAGCTCAAGGTAGTGATGGGGTATACCTGCTGGATAAATTAGATGGTCTATTAACCGAATTAGGTTTCAACGAATACACTTCAGGGACCAAATCCAAGATCGATGTATTCTTTATCACAGCCGCCCTGATGCTTGGAACAGCGGGCCTGCCTCACGTAATTGTTCGGTTCTTTACAGTACCAAAAGTCAGGGATGCCAGGAAATCGGCTCTGTACGCCTTAATCTTTATCGCCATACTCTATACTACTGCTCCGGCAATTGCGGTCTTTGCGCGCACAAACCTAATAGAAACAGTTCAAGATCAGCCTTACCAGGCCATGCCAGAGTGGTTTAAGAAATGGGAAGAAACCGGTTTATTGACCTATGGAGACAAGAATAATGATGGGCGGATACAATACCTGGCCGATGATGAGCAGAACGAATTAGTCATCGATCCGGACATCATGGTCCTGGCCAACCCAGAGATCGCTCGCCTTCCTAATTGGGTCATAGCCTTGGTTGCCGCCGGAGGATTGGCTGCTGCCCTATCGACGGCAGCGGGCCTTCTTTTGGTCATTTCGTCCTCCATTTCACACGACCTGTTGAAAAAGATCGTGATGCCGGAAATCTCTGAAAAAGGCGAACTATGGGCCGCCAGGGGTGCTTCTGTTCTTGCCGTTTGCGTTGCCGGATATTTTGGGATCAACCCGCCTGGCTTTGTAGCCAGCGTGGTAGCCCTTGCATTCGGCTTTGCTGCCGCCTCATTCTTTCCAGCTATCGTACTGGGCATCTTTTACAAAAGAATGAACAAGGAAGGAGCAGTTGCCGGTATGGTAGCAGGATTGGGGCTAACAGCTTACTATATCGCCCGTTTTAAACTAAAATGGATAGGCGCAGATGTAAGCAGCGGACCGGAACATTGGTGGTGGGGAATCTCGCCGGAAGGCTTTGGAACCGTGGGTATGCTGCTGAACTTCGCGGTTGCCCTGATAATCAGTCGATTTACCCCCGCCCCACCTCAGGAAATCGTCCATTTGGTGGAAGATATTCGTATTCCAAAAGGAGCTACCGGGCCTCAGGACCATTAAATGACTTGAGGTTCTTCATCAGCCCTGGATTTCTATAATCGTCTTAATTGTAGGTAATTTACTACTAATTGAAAGAAAATTAGTACATTGTAGCCCCCAAATTAACTAATAACCAAAAAGATGATACGAATTGCCCTGATCGTATTTCTTTTTTCCTGCTGCATTATGGCCCCCGCTCAAGTCCAATATGAGCGGAATGACGGCTATATGAACCGCAATGCGCATTCCAGGGAATATTACCAACAGCTGATCGATTCTGCGGATAATTACTACTTCAACGGGGACTACAAAAAATCATTAGGTGTAAATATTCACCTGCTTACTCGAGCCCTTGCCGATAACAATCCCGAGTACATCTATATGGGTTATCGTCATTTAGGTTACGATTACCTGGCCATTCAGGATACTGTTTTGGCAGAAGAGAGTTTCATCAAATCGCAACGATTCGCCAGTAGGACCCAAAATGACAGCGCCCGGGCACTCTCCTATATGGACCTGGCTAATTTCTACTCAGGCCTGAAAGGAGATAACAAAACTGCCCTCACTTATCACAATAAATCCATAGACCTGTTCGCAAAACTCAAGGATTCCGCCGGGCTTGCCAAAGCGCATTACAATACTATCATAACAGCCATGGAGTCAGACAACTACAATAAAGCCTACCTCCACCTGATCCAGGCGAAAAGACTTCTTGGCCATACCCGGGAATCATTTGAGATCGGCCTGGATATCCTCTTTGCAGAATACTACTTCGAAAAAGAAGATTATACGACAGTAGACTCCTATCTGATCAAAGCAATAGAGGAGGCCAAAAAACAAGATCTCAACATAGAACTTGAAAGCGCCTATGATATTTACAGCGAGAGTCTGTTTGCCCAGGAACGCTTTGAAGAAGCCTTTGACATGCGCAAGGAATACGAGCGCTACCTGCAACAAGGGTTGGAGGAACTCAGTGAAGCCGAAGTAGAGACTATTTCGGCCAAATTCCAGGTAGACGAATACCGAAAGGACGTCAAGGCTGCGGAATTGGAAAATCAATTCCAGGCGGAGATCGTAGCCAGCCAAGGCAGGCTCAATACTGTACTCATGATCTTGTCCGTGGCCGGTATGACTTTGATGATCGTACTTTTTCTGGCTTTCAGAAAAAGAAAAGAACTGGTTTTTCAACTCAAAAAGAAGAACAAAGAATACCTCGAGGCCAAAGAAAGATCCGAACAGCTGTCTCGTTCTAAAAGTAATTTCTTCTCCACGGTAAGTCACGAATTGCGCACACCACTCTACGGAGTGATCGGTTTGTCTACTATTTTACTGGAGGACGAATCCTTAAAAAGTCATGAAAAGGATCTTAAATCGCTGAAATTCTCTGCAGATTACCTCTTGGCTCTTATCAATGACGTTTTGCAGATCAATAAGATTGATTCTGACAAGCTAGAGGACGATAGGGCCAATTTTGATCTTTGTGATCTTCTTCGAACCATCGCGGCTTCTTTTGAGTACATGAGAATTCAACACCACAATGAACTGGTTATGGACATAGGCGAGAACGTTCCCAAATGGGTACATGGTAATTCTATCCGACTGTCTCAAATTTTGATGAATCTAGTAGGTAATGCCATCAAGTTCACAGAAAACGGGACGATAACCATCAGGGTAAAGGTGGAAGACGAATCCAATGAGGAATCCAGGCTCCGCTTCGAAGTAGAAGATACGGGGATCGGGATCGCCCAGGAGAAGCAGGAACTGATCTATGATGAATTCTCCCAGGGAGATTCGCTCAATTACAACTATCAGGGTACAGGTCTCGGACTACCCATTGTAAAGAAGCTTCTTGCTAGTTCAAATTCCGAGATCCAACTGAAAAGCACCTTAGGAGAGGGGTCCAACTTCAGCTTCTGCCTCAATTTTGGAAAAGTTACCCAGGACGTTTATCAACCTGAGGCAACAGCCATGAACAAGCGGGAACTGGAAGGCAAGAAGATACTGATCGTGGAAGACAACCGGATCAACCAGATCGTTACCCTGAAGATCCTGGAAAAGAATGGTGTTCAATGTTTCATTGCCAATAACGGGATGGAGGCCATAGAACGAGTGGGCAAAGGAAGTCTGGATCTCATCCTGATGGACATCAATATGCCTGTGATGGACGGAATTACGGCTAGTAAAGAGATCAGGAAATTCAACACCCATGTCCCCATACTTGCGCTAACTGCTGTAGAAGTAGAAGAACTACGCTCCAAGATCTACGAGGCGGGAATGGACGACATTATCGTCAAGCCCTACGACGCCAGCAAGTTTGAGCAGACCATACTAAAAAACCTGCGGATCAAGGACGGTAATCCACATCTGCAGGCCATGTAAACTAAAAAACCCGGACCTACAGATCCGGGTTCTTTCAATATCATTTCAGGATATTATCCCACAACACTCGCCGAGAGATACTCCCTGTTCATCCGGGCGATGTTCTCGAGCGAAATTCCTTTTGGACACTCAATTTCACAGGCTCCGGTATTGGTACAATTACCGAATCCTTCCTTGTCCATTTGCTCTACCATATTCAACACCCTGCGGGTAGCTTCAACCTGCCCTTGTGGCAACAAGGCATATTGACTGACCTTGGCGGCAGTGAATAACATGGCACTGGCATTCTTACAAGCAGCCACACAAGCTCCACAACCGATACAGGCTGCAGCGTTGAAAGACTCATCCGCGGCGTCCTTCTCAATGGGAATGGCGTTGGCATCAATGGTGTTTCCGGAAGTATTCACCGAAACATACCCACCGGCCTGTTGGATTCGATCAAATGCAGATCGATCGACCATCAGGTCCTTGATCACCGGGAATGCATTGGCGCGGAAAGGCTCGATCACAATGATATCCCCATCGTTGAATTTCCGCATGTGTAGTTGGCAAGTAGTTATCAGGCGATCCGGTCCATGCGGTTCACCATTGATCTGTAGGGAACAAGACCCACAAATCCCTTCTCGACAATCGTGATCAAAGACCACTGGTTCTTCACCCTGAGCGATCAGTTGTTCATTGAGTACGTCTAGCATTTCCAAAAAGGACATGTCTCCATCGATGTTATCGATGGGATAGGTCTGCATGCTTCCCTTGGTATTTGCGTTCTTCTGACGCCAAATTTTTAGTGTAAGTTTCATAATCGAGTACGGTTATTACTTGTAACTACGGGTCTTGACTTCTATATTCTCGTAATTGAGCGACTCTTTGTGCAGAACCGCATCGGCTGGCTCTCCTTTGTATTCCCAGGCAGCCACATACATGAAGTTCTCGTCGTCGCGAAGGGCTTCTCCCTCCTCTGTTTGATATTCCTCCCTGAAATGGCCTCCACAAGACTCATTACGATGCAGGGCGTCCTTGGCAAAAAGTTCGCCCAACTCCAGGAAGTCCGCCACACGAGCTGCTTTTTCCAGTTCAGGGTTCATCTCGTCCATGGATCCCGGGACATTCACCTCTTTGTAGAATTCCTCTCGGAGTGCTTTAATCTCGCTAATGGCCTCTTTCAGGCCAGGCTCATTCCTGGACATTCCGACCTTGTCCCACATGATCTTACCCAAACGTTTGTGGAAGTGATCCACGGATTTACTACCGTTGTTATTGATCAGTTTTTCCAGTTGGGTTCTAATATTCTTTTCAGCCGCATCAAACTCAGGTAGATCGGTTGAAATCGGACCTGTTCTGATATCGTCAGCCAGATAATCTCCTATTGTATAGGGTAAGACAAAGTAACCATCAGCCAAGCCCTGCATTAAGGCTGAAGCTCCAAGGCGGTTAGCTCCATGATCAGAGAAATTGGCCTCACCGATAGCATAACAGCCCGGAATACTGGTTTGCAAATTATAATCTACCCAAACTCCGCCCATGGTATAGTGAACCGCAGGATAGATCATCATTGGAGTCTTATACGGATTCTGATCCACGATCTTTTCATACATCTGGAAGAGGTTACCGTATTTTGCTTCGATCACCTTCTCCCCTAGTTCACGAACTTGTGCATCACTCGGGTTAGCGACGTGCTGTATAGCAGCCTGTTCTCTTCCGTAGCGCATGATGGCCGCATCGAAATCCAGATAAACAGCCTCTCCAGTCTTATTGACACCGTGACCAGCATCGCAGCGTTCTTTAGCAGCCCTGGATGCTACATCGCGTGGAACCAAGTTACCGAAGGAAGGGTATCTTCTCTCCAGATAATAATCTCGGTCCTCCTCTTTAAGTTCGGTGGGTTTCAATCTGCCCTCCCGGATAGCCTTGGCATCCTCCTTAGACTTTGGCACCCAAATACGCCCATCGTTTCTCAAGGACTCCGACATCAGGGTTAATTTAGACTGATGGTCACCGGAAACTGGAATACAGGTTGGGTGAATCTGAGTAAAACAAGGATTGGCAAAATGTGCACCACGCTTGTGGATCTTCCAGGCAGCAGTCACATTACTTCCCATCGCATTGGTAGAGAGGAAGAATACATTTCCGTAACCTCCTGTAGCTACCACGACAGCATGGGCAGAGTGACGTTCGATCTCTCCGCTGATCAGGTCTCTGGCAATAATACCTCTGGCTTTGCCATCGACTATAACCAGGTCCAGCATTTCGTGTCTGGTGTAAGACTTGATCTTACCTCTGTTGATCTGACGGTTCATGGCAGAATAACAGCCAAGTAACAGCTGCTGACCAGTTTGACCTTTGGCGTAGAATGTACGGGAAACCAATACTCCCCCGAAAGAACGGTTATCTAATAGGCCACCGTATTCCCGTGCGAAGGGCACTCCCTGTGCTACGCACTGATCGATAATATTGGTGGAAACCTCGGCTAGCCGGTATACATTTTCTTCTCTGGAACGGTAATCCCCCCTTTGACCGTGTCGTAGAACAGTCGGTAGACAGAGTCACCATCTCCCTGATAGTTCTTTGCAGCGTTGATCCCTCCCTGGGCAGCAATGGAGTGTGCTCTCCTTGGAGAGTCCTGATAACAGAAGGTCTTTACATTGTAACCCAACTCGGCCAATGTAGCCGCAGCACTACCTCCGGCAAGCCCAGTACCCACAACGATAACATCTATGTTCCTTTTGTTGGCCGGGTTTACCAGGTCTATTTCGTTCTTATGCTTGGTCCATTTATGGGCCAGGGGTCCTTTTGGAAGGCTTGATTCTAAGGTGGACATAAGTACTTCTTTAATGAGGGATTTGATTCAAATGGTGATAAAGGGCAATAAAGACAAAGCCCAAGGGAATAGCGACAGCAAAGAATTTGGTAAATCCTTTAAGCGCTACCGAATATTTGTTATTCCACCCGACACTTTGGAAGGAGGAAGCAAAGCCATGCCATAGATGAACGGCCAACAAAACAAAAGAAACCACATATATGGTCACTCTGGCGGGACTCTCAAATTTGTGAACGGTCTCAGCATAATATCGTGTCGGATCTTCCGGGTGCGTCTCTATGTACTTGTGTACTATCTCCGGCACCCAAAAATCATAGAAGTGTAGGCCTAAGAAAGCCAGGATGACCAGCCCGGAAATGATCATGTTGCGCGAAGCCCAAGAGGCTGCAGCTCCTCCTTTATAGGAAGCATATCGAACAGATCGCGCCTTGCGGTTCTGCAATTCCAGGATAAAGCCCATCACAAAGTGAAAAACCACCGCAAAGATCAGGATTGGCTGAAGCAAGAACTGAACCAATCCATTGGTGCCCATAAAATGAGACCAGCTGTTAAACAGGTCTGGTGCGACTACCGAAGTGATGTTGATTACAAAGTGTTGGGTTAGGAATATGATCAGGAATAAACCGGAAAGCGCCATAGCGACTTTTCTGGCAATAGAAGAGGAGGTAATTCCCATTTGTAGCTACTTTTATTTTTAGCAATACAAAAATACGCCACAAAAGGAATTCAGCCAAGACGCACTAACCCTTGCCGGCTATTTAGAATCGTTTTAAATACGCTAATTATTTCACTTCGAAGTCCTTGCTTCCAGACTTACCCCCGGCTTCAACTTTCATGGTGTATTTGCCTTTTGGAAGATAGGTCTTACCATTCTGTGCAGGAAACACACCAGCGTCTTTCATATTCTTCGCTCCAGCTTCAGACATGGAATAATCATAAGTCATCTGGTTAAAGCCTTTTGATGTTTCCACATCAAATCGGTTAACCTCTGTCCCAGATTCTGTACTGATAGTCACCGTGGCCTTTCCGCCACCAGGAGCGTAGTACTGAACATCAACAGAAGGTTCGAATGCATCCAAAAAGCTGGCCCAGCTGCTTCCCCATCTCCTGGAAGAACGAACTGCAGCAATATCGCCCACAACAACCGTATTCATCTGACCGCTATCCATTTGCTGGATCAGGGAAATATCCCCAATATAGAGCGAGCGACCATGTGTTCCCAGAACCAAATGGTTAGCAGTCTCCTGCACCACCATATCATGGTATGCGACATTAGGAAGACCATGGTGAAAGGGCTGCCAGCTAGTTCCTTTATCCATGGAAACATAAGCACCATTATCTGTTCCCAGATAGAGCACATTCTCGTTCTTGGGGTCCTCCCTAATTACATTTACCGCAGAAGCAGGCAAATTACCGCTGATTTCTTTCCAACTGGCCCCGTGATTGTCACTCATGTAAACGTAGGGCGCAAAGTCGTCCCAGCGATAACCGTTGAGGGTCACATAGACCCTGGAGGCACTGTGCGAAGAAGCCACTACACGGCTTACCCAAAGATCTGGTTTAAAGCTACTGGAAAGCAGCTTCCAGCTACCACCGCCATCTTGGGTCAACTGTACTTGCCCATCATCTGTACCCACATAGATGGTCCCGAAGGCAAAGGGAGATTCACTTATTGAAGTCAGTGTACCATAGGAGACATTTCCAGGCTTACCACCTTTGGTCAGGTCGGGCGAGATCGCCTTCCAATCTGTTCCCTGGTTCATACTCCGCATCAATTTATTACCGCCTAGGTAAAGAATATCTTGGTTATGCGGACTTAGAAGAATGGGGGTTTGCCAGTTAAAGCGATAAGGACTCTCCCCTAGTTTGTGTTTAGGCTGTATCCTGGCTTGCTCGCCTGTAGCACGGTTCAGGCGGAAATAGTTTCCAAACTGGAATCCGGTATAGAGCACATCGGTATTCCTGTTGTCGATCTGTACCTGCATGCCATCTCCACCCATGATGCTTTCATAAGGATACTGCCCGGATTGATGCCAGCCATCGCTGGCCTGGTAGGTATGGGATCCTACCCAAACTCCATTATCCTGCAATCCTCCGTATACGTTGTAAGGTTCTTCATTATCTACATTGATAGAATAGAATTGTCCAACTGAAGGGCTATTGGCCTTTATCCAGTTCTCTCCGTCATCATAGCTGATATTGACTCCCCCGTCGTTTCCATTGATCAGGTGACCAGGCATATTGGGGTTGATCCACAAGGCGTGGTGGTCAGCGTGAACATTATCGCCTCCAATGTAGTTGAAGGTCTTCCCTCCGTCTTTAGAAGAAAGAATAGGCACCCCGTAAATATAGATTCCATTTGCATCGCTGGGATCCACATGGATCTTTCCAAAATAATAACCATAAGAGAAATAGACGGAATCCAGATAACCATCATGGGTCTTGGACCAGGTCTTTCCACCATCTGTACTCTTATACACTTCCGCTCCGATCACGGGAGTGTCAAATAACAATGTATTGGCGTCCTCCAAATACTTGGCGACATCATTTGGCTTTACTTTCCCTGATCTAACCATTTGTTTGACACTAGCCCCTGAGTATTGCTGTTGGAATCCGTTCGTCCTAAGGAAAGTGTCCAGCTTTTTGTCGTCCAAGGCCAGGAAGTCAGCATTGCTCATGGTCTTGAAATCGTCCTTGGAAAGGCCATTGCCTGCACCACCTGAACTTCCATTGCCTTCCCTACGAAACTGGCTATCGTGAATGGCGTAAACCGTGTTGGCATCGACCACGGCAATTCCAATTCGACCAACCCCTTCTCCGGTTGGGAATCCACTGCCCTCTGTTGTTAACAGAGTCCAGCTATCACCACCATCCGTACTTTTATAGATGCCGCTACCATTGCCATTACCCGTAAAATTCCATGCCTTCCTGTCCTTTTGCCAGGACGAGGCATACATCAGATCGAAGTTATTGCGGTCTACGTCCATTTCGATGATCCCGCTTTCGTCATTCACAAAAAGTGTTTGCTTCCAGTTCTTACCGCCATCTGTGCTTTTATAAACTCCCCGCTCCTTGTTCTTGGAATAGAGGTGGCCCACTACCCCAACCACTATCTCATTGGGATCCTGCTGATTGATCAGGATCTTAGAGATGTGATGGGAGTCTGTCAGACCCATATTTTCCCAGGTCGCCCCATTATCTGATGACCTCAATAAGCCGATGCCTGCATAAGACGAACGAGAAGCATTGATCTCACCTGTTCCGACCCAAATGGTCCCCGAACTCCAATCCACCGCAAGGCTCCCGACATTCTGGGTAGGGCTGTTATCCAGTATGGGCTCAAAACTTGTCCCGTTATTCTTAGTATGCCATACCCCGCCACTTGCGTAGCCCACATAGAATTCTACAGGGTTATCCGGGTTGACAGCGAAATCAACAACCCGACCACTCATAACAGTAGGTCCGATATTTTTGAAAGGAAGATTTTTGACCAAAGAATTCTCGGTCATTTGCTCTTTTTGTACAATACCGTCCATCACTTGTTTGGCGGAAGATGCTTGTGGTTGAGCGTTTACGGTTAATGACAGGGCGAATAAGCCCAGGAGGTAGAAGTATTTTCGTAACATGTTGGTTGAATTTTTGCGCAAGGGAATGTACACAATGGGGCATGCATCCCCAAATTTTTTCAGGAAGTTTAACAGAAGTATGGAGCTACGCGGGAATTGAATTACATTTGATAAATCCGAAAATCACTCCAGATGAAATACGACCCGATCGACCCTAAATTGTACATCAGAAATCGTAAGAACTTTATGGCTCAGATGAAGCCAAAGAGCATTGCGGTCTTCAATTCCAACGATATTTATCCGATCAGTGCAGATAGCACTATGGCCTTTGAACAGCACCGGGACATTTTATACCTATCTGGTGTAGACCAGGAAGAGAGCATTTTAGTCTTGTTCCCAGATTCTGTTGACCCGGACCACAAGGAAGTGCTCTTTCTAAGAGAAACCAACGAACACATTGCTGTTTGGGAAGGTGAAAAACTGACCAAGGAAAGGGCCTTGGAAGTTAGTGGAATCAGAAAGGTGTATTGGTTACACGAATTTGATAAGGTATTCTTTGATCTGATGACCCAGGCCGATACGGTTTACTTCAATACCAACGAACACTACCGGCAAGCAGTGGAAACCCAGACCAGGGAGGATCGGTTCATCAGGGAGACCAAGGCTCGATATCCTGCTCATAGCTGGGCCAAGAGCAACCCTATTTTGCAACGCTTGCGTTCGGTCAAAGATCCGATCGAGATTGACCTGATTGCCCATGCTTGTAAGATCACCGAAAAAGGGTTCAAACGGATACTGGAGTTTGTCAAACCCGGTGTTTGGGAATATGAGCTGGAGGCTGAATACATGCACGAGTTCTTGCGAAATCGTTCGAAAGGATTTGCCTACACACCTATTGTGGCTAGTGGAAATAATGCCAATGTTCTACATTACATTCAGAATAATGGGCAATGTCAGGATGGGGATTTGCTGCTGATGGATGTAGGCGCAGAATACGCCAATTACAAAAGCGACATGACCAGGACAATCCCGGTCAATGGACGTTTTACGGACAGACAACGAGCCGTTTACAATGCGGTTAAAAGAGTGAAGGACGATGCAACCAAAATGTTAGTTCCAGGAACGCTTTGGAAGGAATATCATGTAGAAGTTGGGAAATTGATGACCTCAGAATTGCTGGGCTTGGGACTACTGGATAAGGCCGATGTTCAGAACGAGGATCCGGACTGGCCGGCCTACAAGAAATATTTCATGCACGGCACATCTCATCACATGGGATTGGACACCCACGATTACGGTATACTATGGGAACCCATGCAAGCCAATATGGTGTTCACCGTAGAACCAGGGATCTATCTGCCTGACGAAGGATTTGGCATCAGACTGGAAGACGATGTCGTGGTTCAGGGCAGTGGAGAACCGCTCAACCTGATGGCGGACATTCCCATTGAGGTCGACGAGATCGAAGCGATCATGAACGCATAAAAAAAAGCCTTTCGATTTCGAAAGGCTTTTTTGTTACCGATGGTTGGTGTTAGAGATTCAACACCCCGTTATCGGCGGCAGCATAATCGTTCCACTGATAAGCATCTGCCTGCTCATCATTGACGTAGGTTCCATCGACCAGGTAACGGAATTCGTAAGACTGGTCTTTAGGTAGATCGACGGTTCCTTTGAAGGTACCGTTCTTCAATTTTTTAAGTGGGGTTGCAGCTGCGTTCCACTCGTTGAAACTCCCAACGACCTTTACTTCGTTGGCCTCCTTGGCAGGTACAGAAAAAGTTACCTTACAAACAGGTTTTGTCTTTAGAAATTGCTTTGAAATTGCCATAGTATTGCGCATATAAGTTCTGAGGTAAATGTAGCTAACCACAGCAGCCTCACAAGAAAAAATTACGAAAAGTGAACGGGATTGAAAGGTCGGTAAAACACCCCATTAAAATTGAGAAAAATCAAAAAATGAGCAGCATTTTTTAGTAATTCCTCAAAGAATGATTTGCTATTTTAGTATCTGATTCTCAGGGTTTTCCACACTAAAACGATTTCGTTTTTTCAGAAATTTCTCCGAAAAGTGGGTAAAACGTCAATTCTCTACTTTTGCCTGTCGATTTTTGACCGATCCTGAGATGAAATTGGAAAGTAGATAAACCAATAAAGACGGCAGGACCCAGGCCATATTTTGATTGTAAAGTGGCAATCCGCTCATAAGATCATTGAGGCCACTATCCGGAGCAACTATTTTATAGAAGTCTGGAAAGCTGAACAACAAGGTTGTCGCTACCACCAATCGAAATGTCAATTTTGAGGTCCACTTGCCCGGCGCTATGTTCAGAATGATCAGGGTTATGGTCAGGGGGTAGATAAACATAAGTGCAGGGATGGCCACTTCCACAATATAAGGGACATTAAACTGCCCGATCACCACACCCAACAAACAACCCACAAAAGCAGTTATCACGAAAGCTGATTGTTTCTGACCAAATAATCCCTTCATAAAATCGGCTGCTCCGGTAATTATACCAACAGCTGTAGTAAAACAAGCCAGTGCGACCAATACACCTAAACTGGTCTGGCCAAACTTGCCCAAGGTCTGCTCACTCAAAAAGTGGACAAGTTCTGTACGATCCTCAGTCTGTATCCGATTACTGAAATTGGCACCAAGCGCGATCAGTCCACCGTAGATGATCAGCAAGCCAGAACCGGCCATCAAGGCAGCTCGAGAAAGGGTCTTTCTCTTTTGGGTATAATCTAGGTCTCCGGCCAGACCAAGGGAGATGACCACAATTCCACCAACCACTACACCCCCCAGGGCATCAAAAGTCTGGTAGCCTTCCAAAATTCCGGTGGAAAAATTATGAGCAAAAACAGATGGTTGTACAGCGCCGGTATCAGCAAACAAGCCAAGTGTTATAATAGCAAGCAATAATACTATTATGAGTGGGGTCAGGTATTTCCCAATGATCTCCAGGATCTTGGACCGATTGAGCACGAAGAAGAACACCAATAGAAAGTAAACAGAACTCAACCAAAGCGGAGACCAGTCAAAATTGGGAGCCACAGACATCTCGTAGGTTACAGAAGCCGTCCGTGGAGAAGGTAGAGCCAAGGCAATCAGGTAAACCATAAAGCTATATACAATCCCAAATGTGCGGGAAATGGGCCGGCCAAAATCCGCCATGGTCCCTTGTAGCCGGCTGTGCCCAAAGAGCGCAAGTATCGGAATTACAACTGCAGATAAGGCGAAACCCAATGTTACCCAGATCCATTGATCTCCGGCCTTTAGTCCCAATAAGGGAGGAAAAATCAGGTTACCGGCACCAAAAAAAAGGGAAAAAAGAGCAAAGGCAGTGACAAAGGTTTGCTTCAGGTTAGGCATTGACAGATATTTGTCGGGTCAAGATAGCCAAATGATTTTTGAATACGAGCGCACAAATATTCATTACCAACTGAAGGGTAAGGGGCCCTGTATTGTTATGCTCCATGGCTTCCTGGAGGACCATCAGATATGGGAGGGGATCACGGACAGACTGATTGAGCGGTTTACATTGCTCATGCCAGACTTGCCAGGACATGGTAGGAGTGATGTTATGGGAGAGGTTCACTCCATGAAGGACATGGCACTGGCCATTCAAGCTTTGACCGAGCATTTAAATATTGACTCCTATCAAATACTTGGTCACTCCATGGGCGGCTATGTTTCATTGGCCTTACTGGAAAACCATGCAGATTCTGTGGATCGTATCATGTTATTAAACTCAACTCCTGAGGCAGATTCTGATATGAGAAAGGAGAATAGAAATAGAGGCATCGAACTACTCTATAGAAATCCAAGCACCTTCATAAGTTCGTTGATCCGACAATTGTTCGACCCCGAAACGGTGCAACTCTATGAAGAGGAAATCTCCCAACTCGTAACAAGAGCAACTAGTTTTCCCTTAGAGGGAATTGCCGCTTGCATGCGCGGAATGCGGGATCGCCCGGATCGTACTTCTTTACTCTCTGCATTTACCGGAAGGAAGCTTTTCCTTTCTGCTACTCATGACCCGATCATCGAACTCACCCAAATCGAACAACTTGCAAACCAGACCGAAAGTGACTTCTTTGCCCTTCAAGGAGGGCATATGAGTTGGCTTGAATCTACTGCAGAAATTGTTAAAATAGTGTAGTTCATCGATTTTTTTGGTTGTTTGTCGATTTTATTGAAGAAAATTTATAGATTAGAGGCAACCAATTCAGAAAACCATGCCCAAAACTACCCAATCAAATTCGTTTTCTTTACCTGGTATCGTTTGCAGTGTAATAGGTCATCATTATGTCGTTACAAAAAAGGTGACCAATCATATCAATGAGTACAAATGCGTAAAATGTGGTAAAGAGATGACCGATAATGATACCGGGCATCTGGTTAAACTGAACTACAGAACAAAAGAAATCAACCAAGCCCTCGCCTCCCTGTTCCAAAAAAAGATGAGGCGGCTCTCAGCACAATAGCCCCATGAGAAATCTACGATGTAAACTGATCGGCCACGATCTGGAGTTCATACGCATGGACCAACACAAGATGAAGGAATACCGATGCCGTTGTTGTAAAGCAGAATTCACAGAAGACGGCAATGGTATGATTGTCCGCTTAAACAAGCATTGGCAAGAAAATAACCGACTATTCCAAGAACTGGTCAGTTCCTGATCAATCCTCTTTTATTGAATTCCATCCTCTGGCGATCAGCTCCATTTGCTGTCCCGCCCTGGTGATTAGTTGTGTTCCGGCAGCCACTTCGGTGATATGACCCAGAACGGTGAAGTCAGGATTGGCCTTGATCTTTGGAAAGTCTTCCATACTTATGGTCATAAGTAACTCGTAATCTTCCCCTCCGCTTAGGGCCACAGTGGTGCTGTCCATTTCAAATTCCTCACAGGTTGAAATTACCTGTGGGTCCAGTGGGATCTTATCCTCATATAATACACATCCAACTCCCGATTGTTTGCATAGATGAAGAATCTCCGAAGAGAGTCCGTCACTGATGTCGATCATAGCTGTGGGTTTGACCTCTAGCTTTTCAAGTAATTCCGTAATGTCTTTCCTGGCCTCAGGCTTTAATTGCCGCTCAATTAAATAGGTATAGGCATCCAGATCCGGTTGGGAGTTTGGATTTACTTGAAAGACCTGTCGCTCTCTTTCCAATACTTGAAGACCCAAATACGCTCCCCCTAGGTCACCACTCACCACTAAAAGATCATTCTCCTTAGCACCGTTGCGATAAACCAGATCGTCTTTTTTAGCCTCTCCCAAGGCGGTCACACTGATGATCAACCCACTCTGAGAAGATGTTGTGTCTCCTCCCACCAAGTCTACACCATATATTCTGCAGGCAGTGAGGATACCCTCATATAATTCTTCTACCGCTTCTACCGGAAATCGATTGGACAGCGCCAGACTTACCGTGATCTGGGTAGGACTGGCATTCATCGCATAGACATCAGAGAGGTTTACGATAACTGCTTTATAGCCCAAATGCTTTAGGGGCATATACCCGAGGTCAAAGTGCACCCCTTCAACCAGCATGTCCGTGGTTACAACTTCAACTACATCGGCTTGACGGCTGATCACTGCTGCATCATCTCCTATACCTTTAACCGTACTCTCCTGACCCAATTTGATATTCTTGGTCAGGTGTTCGATCAGTCCAAACTCACCTAATTGTGATATGGGGGTACGTTGATTATTTTTGTCTTCCAGCATGATAAATCGAAATAAGACCGCAAAAATAATATCTACCCTTTATAAATCCTTGAATTTTGCAGTATTATGGTCTTAACTGTTGTAAAATTTTGTCGGCTTTTACCTTCTTTCGGCTCACCGACCGTATATTTAGGCTCATTTAATTGCTATGAAAAGAATAGTCTGGCTATTTGCCTTAATATCAGTCTGTCTGGCTTGCTCTGACGATGAGGATATTCTGGATAATGCCATTGTTGTCGAAGAGGAGGAGGAAGTCGAAGAAGATCCGGTCAACTTTTCCCTTCCTTGTATTGACGGTTTTGCAGGAGATTATCCTTGTCTGAATTACGGGCTTATTGCCCAGGTCCCAATTAGTACATTCAATTCCGATACCGGAAACGATTGCTGGGGCTGGACCGATCCAGACACTGGTAAAGAATATGCCTTGATGGGATTGAGAAATGGCACCGGCTTTGTGGATATTTCTTCTCCTGATCTCCCTGTTTATCTTGGAAAATTACCAACGGCAACTGTACCGAGCGGATGGCGTGATATAAAAGTATACGGGAATCACGCTTTTATTGTGAGCGAAGCCCCGGATCATGGAATGCAGGTCTTCGATCTCACCAGACTTCGCAATGCCGAGACCAATAGCACTTTTGAAGCAGATGCAGTCTATACGGAATTTGGAAATGCACATAACATCGTGATCAACGAATCGACCTCCTTCGCCTATGTTGTAGGATCACAAACATTCAATGGAGGACCTCATTTTATAGATATATCCGACCCCATCAACCCACAACCAGCCGGAGGATACGATATGGACGATTACAGCCACGATGCCCAGGTGGTGACCTACAGTGGACCAGATGCGGAACATTTAGGTAAGGAGATATTTATCGGCAGTAACACTAATGAGGTGGTCATAGTGGATATTACCGACAAAGAAAATCCCCTTCAATTGTCATCGATATCCTATCCGCAGCTGGGGTATACTCATCAGGGCTGGTTTAGCAACGATCAGCAATACTTCTTACTGGGCGACGAATTAGACGAAATAGAATTTGGAATTAACTCCAGGACACTGGTATTCGATCTGGCGGATCTGGATAATCCCGAGATCCACACGGAATACCTTGGCAGCACCAGCGCAATAGATCACAATGGCTATGTGCGCGGCAACCGCTTCTACCAGGCCAATTACACGGCCGGAATGCGAGAGATCGACCTAAGCGGGTTAAGCGGAGGCAACCTGGAAGAGACCGGATTCTTCGACACCTACCCTGAGGACAACAATCCTACATTCCGGGGAACTTGGAGTGTTTACCCCTTTTTTGGTAGTGGTAACATCATACTTAGCAACATAGGTGAAGGACTGTTTATCATTCGCAGGCAATAGGTTATCGAACAGCAGAGGATAAAAATTTCTGCTTGCCTTTGCCTATCAATTTTTGTTCGAGGTGATATTTAGCTATTATAATTCCAATTTCCCGGTACAAGGATCAATGTGCTTCTTTTCACGTTTGGACGTGACTTATGATTGAACAAAATTGGTAAAATTGATAATTCAACTCAAAAAAAGAATTCAGTAATATGAGAACTATTATTTCGATTTTTGTTCTATTTAAAGTCAACAGCGAAGTTTTAACAATGAAAATTGCGATTATCCTTTTTTTACTCCCCTTGTTTGCCGCAGGCCAGACCCCTTGTGAAGATGGCCTATCTAACGGCTTTCCTTGCGAGAATTTCGAATTCATGTCTCAACTCACCCTCGAAGATCTGGCTGCCGGATCTGCCAATGACTCCTGGGGATGGACAGACCCTGAGACCGATGTGGAATACGCCCTTGTCGGGCTTAACAACGGTACGGCGTTCGTCGATATATCCGACCCGCTTAACCCGCTGCTAGTAGGGAAGCTACCTACTCACACTGTAAATTCTATTTGGCGTGACGTCAAGGTGTATTCCAACCATGCATACATAGTGAGCGAGGCTGAAAATCACGGTATGCAGGTTTTTGATCTAACTCGGCTGCGGGAAGTTGAGAATCCCCCTGTAACCTTTACAGAAGACGCGCATTATGGTGAGATTGGCAGCGCTCACAATATTGTGATCAATGAAGCCAACGGTTTTGCGTATGCCGTTGGAACAGCAACCTTTAACGGGGGCCTCATTTTATCAATATCCAGGACCCGAAGAATCCACAACCCGCTGGAGGTTATGGCATGAGCAACTACAGTCATGATGCGCAGGTGGTCACCTACAGTGGCCCTGATGCCGATTATCAAGGCCGAGAGCTACTTATAGGTAGTAACGAAGACGAAGTCATTTTGGTGGATATCACGGATAAAGAAAATCCTGAATTGATCTCAACTACAGGTTATAGCAACGTTGGATACACCCATCAAGGGTGGTTTACGAACGATCAGCGCTATTTCCTCTTAGGTGACGAATTCGATGAGCTCTCTGTGGGGTTCAATACCCGGACCGTCATTTTCGATTTCACTGATCTGGATAACCCTTTCCCGCTATTCGAATATTTCGGAACAACAGCAGCTGTAGATCACAATGGATATGTATTGGGAGATCGTTATTATCTAGCCAATTACGAAGCCGGTTTGCGAGTAATGGATATTAGCCAAATCGGGAACCTCGAAATGGAGGAAATTGCTCATTTCGATACTTATCCGGCATCGAACAATCCCACTTTTAATGGGACTTGGAATGTTTATCCTTTCTTCGAAAGCAGAACCGTTTTGATCACTGGAGAAGCCGGCATGACCTTGGTGCGCGACCCAGATGAGCTTCTGACAAATCAGCCGGAAGTGAAAGCCGAGATTACTTTATACCCCAATCCGGCAGATGAGATAGTTTTCCTGAGATCAGACACGGAACCTTTACAGCAGGTTGAGATCATGAATACCCTTGGTCAAATAATCCGTAATTTTACACTAGATAATACCCGAACAGAAAAAATTGCTATCTCTTCGTTAAATGCTGGTCTTTACCTGATCAGAGTAAATAATGACCGGATCTTTCGGCTAGTTGTCAATTAGTAAGTAATGATTAAAAGGATTCTCATATTCCTCTGGCTCATGCTGCTGATCCCGATCTTTCAGAATTGTCAGATCGAGGAGTTAGGAGATGGAACTGCCTTGGATCAGGATCCTATCGAAGATGACGACCAAGGCGGAGATCAAAATGATTTCGAAGGCACCCTTGATCTGGTGATCACCTTAGGTGGCAGTGGTGAAGATGAAGCCGTGGACCTGGCAACCACTTCGGATGGAGGTATTGTTGTGGCTGGAAATACGAACAGTACAGATGGAGACCTGTCAGGACGGACCGGAAACGACCGGGATTATTGGGTGATCAAACTCAATGTCTCGGGTGAAATAGTTTGGAGTAAGACGTATGGCGGACAGCAAGACGATCGGCTGGCTAGTATATCGGCCACCCTGGATGGTGGATTTGTACTGTCCGGATATAGCAGAAGTTCAGATGGCGATGTGTCTGGAAACGAAGGTTTCCACGACTTCTGGATTCTAAAGATTGACGCAAATGGAAACCCGCAATGGGATCAGAACTTTGGATACACAGGTAGTGATCAGGCCTTCCAGGTAATACAAACTTCGGATGGGGGCTATATGGCCGCAGGATTCTTGGATGTGGACGCAAGCGATGGTGAAGGGAATGACAACCGAGCTGTTCAGCACGGAGTCGGAGATTATTGGATCGTGAAGATGGATAGCCAGGGAGAGTGGATCTGGAGAAGGTATTTTGGTGGAACGAACAACGATCGGGCCAGGGACATTCTCCAACTTCAGGATGGCAGCTTTTTGGTGATCGGTTCCTCAGAGAGCGATGATTTTGACATTACTGATGATAAGGGCTCATACGATATGTGGGTTGTAAAGGTCAGCCCGGTTGGTGATAAGATTTGGACGCGTTCATTCGGAGGTTCACAGATCGATATGGGGTATACGGCCATAGAGCATCAGAACGGTGAGATCACCCTGGTTGGTGATTCCCGGAGTTCGGACGGAGACCTGCAAAGCAATATGGGTAACGCTGATGCCTGGTTGGTTAGAATAGATTCCAATGGTGACATCCTGGATCAACAGAGTTATGGGGGAGAACAATTCGACACCTTTAATAGCGTTTACCCATTTGAAGAGGACAAGCTTCTGCTTTGTGGCTCAACCCGTTCTACAACCGGGGATATTTCCCAAAATTCTGGCGAGAATGACAGTTGGATTGCCATAATCGATTCCCAGGGCCAACAGGAATTTTCACTCACTGTAGGAGGCAGTGATTTTGATTTTGGTTATGCTGCTGCTGTTCATCCAGATGGCAGTATATGGGGAGTAGGAAGTACAGAAAGCAGTGACGGGGACGTTACTGAACAAAAAGGACAGAACGATCTAATGATATTCAAGATTAAGTAATTGACGATGATGAAAAAAGCACTTTTGTTTTTAAGCTTGCTGCTGGTAATTACCAGCTGCGGAAGTGATGATGGCGGAGATACTCCGATTGCGGATGACGATCCTGCCGAACTATTCCGAGCCACGCTAACTTTTACTCAAAACTGGGGTGGAACAGAAGTTACCAATCAAGACTACAATAAAACAGTCTTTACCAACGAGAACGGAGAACAAATGACGATCACCAGATTGCGCTTTCTGATCTCTCGGGTAGTACTGATCAACTCCAACGGACAACAATTTCCGCTGGCCGACTATCAGTTGATAGACCTGGGAAATCCGGCAACTAACACCTTTCTTCCTCCTATTGACATTCCTGCTGGCGGCTACCGATTAGCCTTTACATATGGTTTCAACGAAGGCGACAATGTCAGTGGACAATACAGCGACCTCAACACGGTACTTTGGAACTGGCCGGAAGAGTTAGGCGGCGGTTATCACTTCATGCAACTGGATGGAAATTACAATGTGGATACCACACCAAACCCTTACAACTTCCACAACGGAACGGCCCGTCAGGAACCAGGTGTTTTCGTGCCCAATCATGTGGTTTTTGACAACCCGCAATTAACGGCAGTGGCGTCTGATGTTATCATCAATATAGATATGGACATCTCTCAGTGGTTCAAGGACCCTAACCTTTGGGACCTCAACCAGATGGATGTTGAATTGATGGGCAACTTTGATGCTCAGATCATGATGAAAGAAAACTCACAGTCTGTGTTCACTTCCCAGATCTTGGTGGACGAATAGATCCAATGTTAAAAAGATGGAGTTGGTTAAGTTTAGTGGTTCTTCTAATTGCTTGCGACAATTCAGAGGATGATACCGCCTATGTCCCTACTCCAGCAAGTATAGATGCTCCGGCTCTATTTCAACAATTGCTTGGGGAGCCAAATATCCCGGCAAACAACCCCCTGACTGAGGATGGAATTGCTCTTGGCCAACGATTGTTCTTTGATCGTGCCTTGTCAGTAGACGGTTCAATTTCCTGCGCCAGTTGTCACGACCCTGTTGCAGCCTTCTCGGACAACAGACAGTTTAGCTTGGGTGTCACCGGAGAAGAAGGCATGAGAAACTCTATGCCCTTGCACAATCTGGCCTGGAACATAAACACCTTTAATTGGGACGGAAGTGCCAATTCACTGGAAGAGCAAGCATTTGAACCAGTGACTAACCCTGTGGAGATGAACAACAGCTGGGAAAATGTTGTTCAAACCCTCGAAAATACCGCCAACTACCCTCAACTCTTTGAAGAAAGCTTTGGAACAGCTGGAATCGACTCTGCAAGAGTGACCAAGGCACTAGGACAATTTATCCGAACCCTGGTGTCCGGAAATACCAGGTTTGACCGCTTTCTGCTCGGAGAGATCGAACTAACCCCTTCAGAGCAGAATGGATTTGACGTATTTATGGACGAAGACAGAGGGGATTGTTTCCACTGTCATGGAAATCGAAACAACCCGCTTTGGACTGATAATGCGTTTCACAATAATGGCCTGGACGAAGTCATTACCGACCGTGGCCTAGGTGCTGTTACGGGTGATCCCAGGGAGTTTGGACTCTTTCGAACCCCTTCTCTCCGTAACTTAGCTTATACTGCACCCTACATGCATGATGGCCGCTTTGAAACCTTGGATGAGGTCATTGATCATTACAGTGAAGGCCTGGTTTTCTCGGAAACAATCGACCCCTTGATGAAGGCCGTCAACCAAGGAGGAGTGCAGTTGAGTCCGCAAGATAAGGCCGATCTTAAGGCTTTTTTGCTCGCACTCTCCGACCCTGAATTCATCCTTCCCCCACCCCTTCCCAATCCCGGGAATTGACAGGCCGTGGTCAGAGATTGTTAATTATTGTATAAATCTATGGCCGTATCAGCTTAATTTCTGACCCTTTCGAGCCGAAACACCCGTTTTGACTTATCTTTGCAATCCAACTTAGACTAAGTGCATTTAGCGATGATCAAAGTAAGTGATACAGCGAAAAGCAGATTGGTTCAACTAATGACAGACGAGGGCTTTAGCCACGATCAGGACTATGTCCGGGTCGGTGTAAAAAGTGGCGGATGCTCTGGCTTGTCTTACGACCTAAAATTTGATAGCGAGCAACTGGACAACGATAAAATCTTTGAAGACAATCAGATCCGTATCGTGGTCGACAAGAAGAGCTTTTTATACCTGGTAGGAACAACTCTGGAGTACAGTGGTGGTCTTAACGGGAAAGGATTTGTTTTTAATAACCCCAATGCCAACAGGACCTGTGGCTGTGGAGAGAGTTTCTCCCTTTAAAACCTGACGGAATGAATAAGTTCACCGAAGATGATCTGAAGAAGGAACTCGAGACCAAGGAGTACGAGTATGGGTTCTACACGGATATAGAATCCGATACCTTTCCTGTAGGATTGAATGAAGACATCGTTAAGGCTATCTCCAAGAAGAAAGAAGAGCCTGAATGGATGACACAATGGAGGCTTGAAGCCTTTGCAGCCTGGAAGCAAATGGAAGAGCCCGAATGGGCCAATGTGAATTACGACAAGCCCAACTTTCAGGATATCTCCTATTACTCAGCTCCAGCAAAAAAAGCGAAATACGAAAGCCTGGATGAAGTCGATCCGGAATTACTGGAAACCTTCAATAAACTTGGGATCTCCCTGGAAGAGCAAAAGAAACTGGCAGGAGTGGCAGTAGACATTGTCATGGACTCTGTTTCTGTGGCTACTACCTTCAAAGACACCTTGGCCGAGAAGGGGATCATCTTCTGTTCGATCTCCGAAGCTATCCAGGAATATCCAGAACTGGTCAAGAAATACATCGGAACGGTTGTTCCACAAAAAGATAATTTTTACGCAGCATTGAACAGCGCGGTATTTAGCGATGGTTCTTTCTGCTATATTCCGAAGGGAGTTCGATGCCCTATGGAACTCTCTACTTATTTCCGGATCAACCAGGCGGGGACCGGTCAGTTTGAGCGGACCCTGGTCATCGCAGACGAAGGTAGCTATGTGAGCTACCTGGAAGGCTGTACGGCACCCATGCGTGATGAGAACCAGTTGCATGCTGCCGTTGTGGAACTCATTGCCCTGGACGATGCCGAAATCAAATATTCTACAGTTCAGAACTGGTACCCTGGGGGAAAAGATGGAAAGGGAGGAGTCTTCAATTTTGTGACCAAGCGAGGACTTTGCGAAACGAACGCCAAGATCTCATGGACACAAGTGGAGACCGGAAGTGCCGTAACCTGGAAATATCCAAGCTGTGTGCTGAAGGGAGATAACTCTGTAGGGGAATTTTATTCCATCGCTGTTACCAACAATTACCAGCAGGCGGATACGGGAACCAAGATGATCCATATAGGGAAGAATACCCGCAGTACGATCATTTCGAAGGGGATTTCTGCAGGTTTCTCACAGAATAGCTACAGAGGGCTGGTGAAGATCAACCCCAATGCTGATCAAGCCAGGAACTTCTCTCAGTGTGACTCTTTACTGATGGGGAACAAATGCGGGGCCCACACTTTCCCATACATCGAAGCCAAGAACAAAACGGCCCAGATTGAACACGAGGCGACAACTTCCAAGATCGGGGAAGATCAGATCTTTTACTGCAATCAGCGTGGAATAGACACCGAAAAGGCCATCGCCCTGATCGTAAACGGATTCAGTAAAGAAGTATTGAACAAGCTTCCTATGGAGTTTGCGGTAGAAGCTCAAAAATTATTGGAAATCAGCCTGGAAGGCTCGGTTGGATAACATGACAAACAACAACAACATGATCAATAAAAGTATTTACGGACTCCTCTTTGCGCTGATCCTTATCGGCTGTAAAGGGAAAGAAGGGGAAGAACAAACGGTGGTAGAAGGTTCCGAAGTTGTGGAAACTGAAGAGATTGCCTCTGCGGATAAACCCCTTTACAACTCCTACCGAGGAGAATTCATCTATGTAGCGGATGGTGCTGTCCTGAATGGAAAGAATTTCATTTACGGGGTCAAATTGGACTCCATGGCCCAGGTTTTAGCGGACCGAGTTGCTCCTGTAAAGGAGAGTGAGTTCGATATGGTCGAAGTCATTGTTTACGGAATTGTTGAGCCAAAAGCAGAAGGCGAAGAAGGTTGGGATGAAGTCCTGACCATCAAAGAAATTGTCAGTGTGAGTGAAACTCCCTCACCTGCCGAAATAAAACTAGAAGAAAAAAACTAGCTATGTTACAAATCAACGACCTGCACGCTGGTGTAGAGGACAAAGAGATTCTAAAAGGTATTCAGCTGGATGTTGCCCCTGGTGAGGTACATGCCATCATGGGACCTAACGGTTCTGGTAAAAGTACCTTGGCATCGGTTGTGGCCGGAAAGGAAGAATTCGAGATCGGCAAGGGAGAGATCCTGCTGAATGGGGAAGATGTAACAGAATTGGATCCTGAGGAAAGAGCGCACAAAGGTGTCTTTATGTCCTTTCAATATCCGGTGGAGATACCGGGTGTTTCGGTGACCAATTTCATCAAAACAGCCATCAATGAGACCCGTAAAGCAAAAGGTCTGGAGGATATGCCAGCTGGTGAAATGCTAAAATTGATTCGCGAAAAGGCAGATCTACTAGAGATCGACCGCAAGTTTTTGTCCCGTTCGTTGAACGAAGGATTCTCGGGTGGTGAAAAGAAACGTAACGAGATCTTCCAAATGGCCATGATGGAGCCCAAATTAGCAATCTTGGACGAGACGGACTCTGGACTGGATATCGATGCGCTGAAGATAGTCGCGAATGGAGTGAACAAGCTGAGAAGTGACGATAATGCGGTAATAGTGATCACTCACTATCAAAGATTGTTGGATTATATCGTTCCGGACTTCGTTCATGTCCTGATGGACGGGAAGATCGTCAAGAGCGGACCTAAAGAGCTGGCTTACGAGCTAGAAGAAAAAGGATACGACTGGATCAAGGAAGAGGTAAACGCCTGATTCTTAGCAAACGAAAGCATGAAACTGAAAGATAAATTACTGTCCTCCTATTTGGCATTCGAAGATCATTTGGATGCCGATTCGCCCATACACGATGTGCGGTCGGAGGCCATGCGGCAATTTGAGACCGAAGGTTTCCCAACCCGGAAACAAGAGGCCTGGAAATACACATCCCTGAACAGTGTTCTGAAACCAGACTACAGCATCTTCCCTAAATTGGAAAGTGCCCTGGAGTTTAAAGACGTCAAGAAGTACTTCCTCTACGATGTGGACACGTACAAGATCGTCTTTGTGGATGGAGTGTACAACTCCTTCCTGTCTGAAACCACTCACGACGGTATGGATGTATGCCTGCTGACCGCTGCCTTGAGCAAGGATAGATATAAAGCGGTCATCGAGACCTACTTTAACAAGGTGGCCCCGAAAGACAGCATGACATCCCTGAACACCGCATTTGCGCGAGAGGGTGCGTATATCTTCATCCCTAAGCACAGGGAAGTAGAAAAACCGATAGAGATCATCAACTTCTCCACAGGAAATGAAGCAGCCCTGATGATTCAGCCGCGAAACCTGATCGTTGTTGGACAGAACGCACATGTACAGATCATCGAAAGACACCAGAGCTTGTCAGACAATCCGGTATTGACCAATTCGGTCACCGAGATCTTTGCCGAGCAACAGGCTTATGTTGATTATTACAAGATCCAGAATGACCGGGAGTCTTCAACTTTGATAGACAGTACCTACATTTCTCAAGAAAGAGGCAGTCATTGCCGGGTCCATACCTTCTCTTTAGGAGGTAAGCTGACCAGGAACAACCTGAACTTCTATCAGAAAGGGCCAGGCTGTGATTCTACCTTAAATGGGGTAACCATTTTGGAGAACAAGCAGCATGTTGATCACAATACCCTGGTCCACCACTATGCACCAAACTGTGAGAGTCATCAGGATTACAAAGGTCTGTACGACGATTCCTCAGTGGGCGTTTTCAACGGCAAGGTCTATGTAGAAAAAGATGCTCAGAAGCTAGATGCCTTCCAGCAAAACAACAACATCCTGATCAGTGATAAGGCGACCATTAACGCCAAACCCCAATTGGAAATCTTTGCGGACGATGTAAAATGTTCTCATGGATGTACTATTGGACAGTTTGACGAAGAGGCGCTCTTCTATCTACAAAGCCGAGGTATCGGTAAGAAAGAAGCGCGTGCCCTTTTGATGTACGCCTTTGCAAATAATGTGCTAGAAAGTGTAAAAATCCCGGAGCTAAAAAGCCGGATCAACAAACTTATTGCCAACAAGATCGGGGTGAATCTCGGATTTGACCTGTAGATCCTCGATCAGGCGGATTCATTATGGCATTTAATGTTAGTCGCGTACGCGAGCAATTTCCTATTCTAAAAAGAGAGGTCAACGGCCAGCCCTTGGTCTACCTAGACAATGCGGCCACTTCTCAAAAGCCTCAGGCAGTGATCGATTCATTAGTGGATTACTACAGCCGCTACAACGCCAATATCCACCGTGGAGTACATACCCTCTCACAAGAGGCGACAGACGCATATGAGGCAGCCCGGGAAAAGATAAGAGCCCATTTCAATATAGAACACAGCAGGGAAGTCATTTTCACTTCAGGCACTACCCATGGGATTAACCTGGTCGCTAATGGATTCTCATCTCTACTTCAACCGGGAGATGAAGTGCTGGTATCTGCCATGGAACATCATAGCAACATTGTGCCCTGGCAAATGTTGTGTGAACGCACCGGGGCAATCCTGCGTGTCATTCCTATGAACCGAGAGGGAAGTCTTATCATGAAGGACTATGAAGAACTTCTGAATGAGAAGACCCGTTTGGTTTTTGTAAACCATATTTCCAACGCTCTAGGTACCATCAACCCGATCGAAGAAATAATTCTAAAAGCCCATCAGCACGGTGCAGCAGTGTTGGTAGATGGGGCCCAGGCCTGTTCGCATGTGGTAGCGGATCTTCAAGAACTGGGCGTAGATTTCTACGTAACCTCTGCCCATAAGATGTGCGGTCCAACCGGAGTTGGAATGTTGTATGGGAAGGAAAGCTGGCTGGAAAAATTACCTCCTTATCAGGGAGGGGGAGAGATGATAGCAGAGGTGACATTCGAGAAGACAACCTATGCTGACCTACCCCATAAATTTGAAGCAGGAACACCCAACATTGCAGGTGGTATTGGCTTTGGAGCTGCTATCGATTACTTAAACGAAATTGGCTTCGATGCCATCAGGGAACAAGAGGAGAGCCTTCGGGACTATGCAACAGAGCAACTGCTTGCAATAGATGGAATGGTAATTTACGGAGAAGGCACGGCAAAGACTTCAGTGATCTCTTTCAATATCGATGGTATACATCCATACGATATCGGAACCCTATTGGACAAGATGGGTATAGCCGTGCGCACCGGACATCATTGTGCCCAGCCCATTATGGACTTTTACCAGATACCGGGTACGGTCAGAGCCTCTTTTGCGTTTTACAATACCCTGGAAGAGGTGGATCGGCTGGTTGCAGCCGTTAAAAAAGCTAAAATGATGCTATCTTAAGCAATCCTATGAAAACAATCCTATCCTTAAGCTGTTTATTCTTAATACTTGCCTCTTGCGGAGGTAAAAACAAAAACACCATGGATGCCAACAAACCATTGGCCGGTGAGTTCATTGTCCAGTCCGTTCAAGGAAAATTAATACCGGAAAATATTGAGGTGAATTTTGCCCTGGATACGGTAGAGTCCAAAGTAAGTGGAAAATCTGCTTGCAACAATTTCTTTGGGGCATACCTGAGCGAAGGGGAAGAATTGAGCTTTGCCAAATTGGCCAGCACCATGATGGCATGCCCGGAAGAACAAATGGAATTGGAACAACAGTTTCTCTCGACCATGGAATTGGTAGGGTCCTACCGTTGGTCCGATGACAAACTCGAATTGCTGGATGCAGAGGATCAATCGGTATTGATCGTTGCTGCTTCCAACGCGAATCAATAGAAATGAAAATTGCTGAGATACAAGAGGAGATAGTCGATGAGTTCGCCATGTTCGATGACTGGATGGCCCGGTATGAACACATGATCGAACTGGGTAAAACACTCCCAATGATCGATCCTGAGCGCAAATCGGACGACAAGCTGATCAAAGGCTGCCAAAGCCGGGTTTGGCTGGATGCCAATATGGATAACGGAAATGTTGTATTTACGGCAGACAGTGATGCCGTGATCACCAAAGGGATAATTGCTATACTGATACGCAGCTTATCCGGACAGCCACCACAGGAGGTTGCGGAGGCAGATATGGAATTCATTGACCAGATCGGGCTCAAAGAACATTTATCCCCTACCAGAGCCAACGGATTGGTTTCTATGATCAAACAAATGAAGTTATATGGGCTGGCCTTTGCCACCCAACAAAAGACGAGTTAAATGAGTGAAATAACCATGGATACTACGGAATTGGGCGAGAAGATCGTGAAGGTCCTGAAAACCGTTTACGACCCAGAGATTCCCGTGGATATATACGAACTCGGATTGATCTACGACGTTCTTGTGAACGAGGATTACGAGGTGAAGATACTGATGACCCTGACCACACCAAACTGTCCGGTCGCGGAAACCTTACCCGTGGAAGTAGAAGATAAGGTCAAGTCCATCAAGCTGGTCAAGGACGCCGAGGTGGAGATCACCTTCGATCCTCCCTGGACCCAGGATCTGATGAGCGAAGAGGCCAAATTAGAATTAGGAATGCTGTAATCTGAGCACCATGAATGTAGGTATTGATGCCATTTCGTATTACGTCCCCCGTCTCTATCTAGAGATGAGCGATCTGGCCGAACGGCGAGGGATCCCTTATGAGAAATTAAAGTTCGGCTTGGGGCTGGAACAGATGGCTGTACCCGATGCCAACGAAGATGCCGCTAGTTTTGCAGCCAATGCTTTGATCAGATTGTTCAACGATCAGCAGTTGGATCCGGCAAAAATTGGACGGATCTATCTAGGTACCGAAAGTGCCGTTGACGGATCTAAACCAACGGCAACTTATGCCATGGGATCGCTGGAAGATCACTTAAGTGCACAGTTTGGACCGCGCAGCTTAAAGCACTGCGATGTTGTGGATATGACCTTTGCGTGCATCGGAGCCGTAGACGCCATGCAGAATTGCCTGGATTGGGTGCGTGCCGGTCAAGACAGGCAAGCCATCGTAATTGCCTCCGATGTGTCTAAATACGAACTCAACTCCACCGGAGAATACACTCAGGGAGCGGGAGCCGTCGCTGTGCTTTTAAGGAGTAATCCCAGAATACTGAGTATCGACGATAGTTGGGGAGTAGCTACCCAAAGCGTGGGTGACTTCTTTAAACCCAGACGTTATTTTGATCGCAATGAGCTTTTAGAGGATATGGCCGCAAAGCTGAATGGTGCCATGGATGCGGAGTCGATAGAAAACTTATTGGGAGATACCAATTCTGAATTTTGGTCAGAAAAGGCCCAGATCTTCGAACTTTTCAAGGAAGAGCCCGTCTTTGACGGTCAATATTCCAATCAATGCTATAGCGACCGCATAACCGAAGCCTTTGCTCATTTTAACCAACAACAACCTACCGATTTTCTGAAAGATTGGGACCATCTCGTCTTTCACCTGCCCTATGCCTATCACGGAAGAAGGATAGTGTTTGACAATTGGCTGTCCTGGATCTCCAGCAAACCATCCTATCAGGATCTGTTGGTAGAGATCGGCGAACAGGGTGAGGATAAAAAAGCTTGGTTAAAAGCGGCATCCAAATCTACCTTGTATAAGACATTTGTCAAGGAAAAGATCGCCATGGGGGAAGTTGCTTCTTCCGCTATTGGGAACATGTATACCGCTTCCATCTTCATGTCCTTACTCAGTCTTTTTCAACAAGCAAGCCTTGGAGATCACGATTTAAGCGAAAAGACAATCGGACTGATTGCCTACGGCAGTGGAAGTAAGTCCAAAGTATTCCAGGGACGGGTAATGGAAGGTTGGAAAACAGCAACGGAGATTCTCTCTTTATTCCAAGACCTGAGCACCCGAACACGCATTGATGTGGATACCTACGAAAAACTACATCTGAGGCAACTAACAGAGGCCGTTGGCCCAGCCGATCAAGTCACCTTAGACAAAATTGAGACCGAAGTAGAGACCAGAAAAGGACTTCGTACCTATAGCCAGTTTCAATAATGAGTGAAGAGATAGTCAATCGGGTTGCCAATAGTGCATTGATCACCGTCGATCTGGAGGAATTCTATCCTGAGGGCCCTCGGATGACTGTCGATCTTTCCCAATGGCTGGACCAGGGCTTTATTTTGAAGGAAAAGGAATTCCGACAGGCACTGGATCATTTCGACTGGAGTCCATATCAAGGTGCTTATGTCAACCTGATCTGTAGCACGGACGCCATACTCCCGGGCTGGGCCTTTATGCTGGTTGGTCTCAAGCTTAGCGGAATTGCTGAAGCGGTTGCCCAGGGCAGTGGCCAGGAACTTGAGCGTTCACTTTATCAATCAATCATTTCTACAATCGATCCGGATCCTTATAGGGACAAACCCGTCATCATTAAAGGCTGTTCCCACAAACCTGTCCCGGAAGAGGCCTATCTGATGCTGGCCAACCATCTTCAGCCGGTCGCCCGAAGCATCATGTACGGTGAGGCCTGTTCCTCCGTTCCGCTGTACAAGAGAAAAAAATCCTAGCTTGCTTCAAACAGAAGCTAGTATTAGAACCTAATTCAATTGAAGCTTTGTAAATCAATGCTTTATTGTATTTTTAATAATTATTATTAACCTCTAACTATGAAAAAATCATTACACCTATCATTACTTTTAGTATTTGTAACTAGTTTAAGTTTTAGCCAGGATGTGGCGGATCAGATTAACGATACCATACCTGATGGCTGGAGATTCAGTGGGTCTGCCTCCTTGCTATTGAGCCAGGCCGCTTTCAACAAAGAGTGGCAAGCCGGTGGAACCAGCAATATTGCAGTCGAACTATCCGGTGTCCAACAGATTGATTACAAGAACGGGCCATGGGTTTGGGACAACACAATCTGGGCAGATTATGGTAAAACCCGTTTTAAGGATTCTGAATTTGACCAGAAGACCAACGACCGCTTGGAATTTACCTCCACCGTGGGTCGCCGGATCAAGCAGACCAACTGGTATGCTTCGTTCTTCCTGAACTTCCGAACCCAATTTGACAAAGGGTTTGAAGATACTGACACAGAGTTTTTAGTTCCTAACCCCGAAAACCCGGACCAATTGATTCCTGTAGAGGTTACCACCCGAGAATTGGAAACCAAGTTCATGTCTCCGGGTTACTTACAGTTTGGTCCCGGTATGTTGTGGAAGAAAAGCGAAAACCTTAAGGTTAATATCGCCCCCGCATCAGCCCGATTTGTGTTCGCTGCGAGCCAGTTTACTGACCCAAATAACCCAGGCAACCAATTGGATGGCGATATGCGATACTTTGGTATTGATGCCGGGGATACCAGCCGATTTGAGTTTGGTGCCTCTATTCAAGCTACCGCCAATTTCCAACTTATTGAGAATGTCCTAATGCGGAATCAACTTAACTTATATTCTAACTACTTAGAGGATCCGCAGAATGTTGACATAGACTACACCATGAACCTGATTATGTCAGTGAACAGCTGGCTCTCGGCCAACTTTATCTTCCAGGCCATTTACGACGATAACGCAGCACGTGGCTTCCAGATCAGGGAGGTACTTAGCGTAGGTCTGACCTTCGGATACTAAGACTCGTATTCCAGGGATTCTGGATATAAGAAATTATTATAGGGAAATCTAGTCACATGGATTTCCCTTACTTTTTTGTAGACCGTCTTGCGGAACTCTTCCAGGTTCTCCTTGTTAAGAGCCGAGATAAAGATGGCATCCTGCTCCATGGTATTCATCCAGGTCTGCTTCCAGTCCTCTAGGGTGTAATGGGCCTTGGTCGGAACAGTGACGAGGTCGTCCTCATCGATAACCTCCGGCTTGTAGGCATCGATCTTATTAAAGACCATCAGGACGGGCTTGTCTGCAGAATCGATCTCGTCAAGTATGCTGTTCACAGAGCGAATATGATCCTCAAATGAGGCATGTGAAATATCCACAACATGCAGTAAAAGATCCGCTTCCCGGACTTCATCCAGGGTGCTTTTAAAAGACTCCACCAACTGGGTTGGCAACTTTCGGATAAACCCAACAGTATCACTCAGCAGGAAAGGCAGGTTCCCAATAACCACCTTTCGGACCGTGGTATCCAGGGTGGCAAATAGCTTGTTCTCGGCAAAGACATCAGACTTGGAGATCACATTCATCAGGGTCGATTTGCCCACGTTAGTATAACCGATCAGGGCCACTCTCACCAAGGAGCCTCTATTGCCTCTTTGGACAGCCATCTGCTTGTCGATCTTGGCCAGTTTGGCCTTTAGCAGGGATATCCGGTCCCGGACAATACGGCGGTCCGTTTCGATCTCCGTCTCCCCGGGTCCTCTCATCCCAATACCTCCACGCTGTCGCTCCAGGTGAGTCCACATACCTGCCAAACGAGGCAAAAGGTATTCGTATTGAGCTAATTCTACCTGGGTCCTGGCATAACTGGTTTGCGCTCTTTGGGCAAAAATATCCAGGATCAGGTTGGTCCGGTCTATGATCTTACACTTTAGGATGCGCTCTATATTCTTTTGTTGGGCCGGGCTTAATTCGTCATCAAATACTGCAGTACCGATCTCATTCTCCTCTACAAAAACACGTACCTCCTCCATCTTCCCGCTACCGATAAAGGTTTTGGAATTGGGCATCTCCATGCGTTGGACAAACCGTTTGAGTACTTGGGCTCCGGCGGTAAATGCCAGGAATTCCAGCTCGTCCAGGTATTCCTGAGATTTCTCCTGGTCCTGGTCCCGCGTGATCAGTCCGATCAGGATGGCTTTTTCGTATTCGTGTGTCTTTTTTTCCAGCATAACAATAGTGCCCGCCAAAGGTACAAAACCCAAATGACCCTGTTTTCGTAATTTAAGCCTGAATATCAAGACCTATGAGCCAATTCTGTATCGCCTTTTACAATCTGGAGAACCTATTCGACACAGTAAATGACCCGAAAACCCTAGATGATGATTTCACAGAGAATTCGGACCGGAGGTGGGATGAAAAACGCCTCCAAAAGAAACTGAAGAAACTGGGTAGGGTCATCTCCAGCATAGGCTATCGGGATATTGGCCACAGCCCTGTCATACTGGGGATAGCCGAAGTGGAAAACGAAGAGGTGGTCCGAAGGTTGATACAAAGTAAGTTCCTCAGAAAAAAGGGGTATGACCTGGTCCACTTTGATTCGCCTGACGAACGAGGGATCGACACGGCACTTATCTATCGGAAACGCTTCTTTCGCGTAGAACAGCAACAGGTCCACACCCTTCACCTAGTCAATGAACGCGGACAGCGGGACTTTACCCGTGATATCCTTCATGTACAGGGGGTACTTAACGGGCACCGGGTACATGTCCTGGTAAATCATTGGCCGTCCCGCAGGGCCGGAGTGGAACTGACAGAACCGCGACGTGTTGATGCTGCTAATCGTAACTTGGAGGTCATCCAAGCCATCCGGGAACAGGACGCCAACGCCCGAGTCATTGTTATGGGAGATTTAAACGATGACCCCCATAGCCTCTCGGTCAAGACTTTGACCGACGATGGTCTGTACAACCCCATGGAAGATCTCCATAGGCGGGGATTAGGCAGTTTGAATTACCAGGACAACTGGAACCTATTTGACCAGATCCTGATGAGCCCTAATTTGCAACACCCACACCCCAATCCGTTCCGCTTCAGGGAGGCACATATCCATAGCCCACAGGACATCAGGGAATTTAGGGGGCGTTTTAAAGGGAACCCTTTCAGAACGTTCGCAGGAAGACGGTACCTGGGCGGCTTCAGTGACCATTTCCCGGTCTATACCCTCTTCGACCTGAGAGAGGAACGATAGCTTTTATCGGTATTGACTTTCGGCCGTCCTATTTTGACCAAATTTGATTAGCTTGCCTTCCGCTGTTTTGTTCTGTATAAAGCACATATCCGTCCCCCTGAGGTGCCTGTATTTACTGGCGCTTGTTTCAGTATCTACTTTTGCACAGCAAGACCCGCATTATACCCAGTACCGGTATAACCTTTCTGTGGTGAATCCAGCCTATGCGGGGTCACAAGGTCTGCTCAACGCCAATCTGTTGTACCGCAACCAGTGGTCTGGCCTGGAGGGAGCACCTGAGACCTACACGTTCAGTGCCCACTCCCCTTTTGGCGAAGAGTCCGGCCTGGGATTATCTGCTATCAGGGACCGATTAGGGCCGGTACAAGAGACCAATGTCTACGCAGATTATTCCTATACGCTACAGTTTGGCCGGGACCAATACCTGGCTCTGGGTCTTAAAGCTGGAGCGACCTTCCATGACGTCGGTCTGACGGAACTGGATGTGGTAGACCCTCTTGATCCTTTCTTTAGCCAGGATATTAGCAAAGTATATCCGAATTTCGGAATTGGGGCTTATTACTATACCTCAGACTATTTTATCTCCCTGTCTGTACCCAATTTGCTGACCTCGGTCCACCTGGACGAGAACGGCCTGAAATACGGCAATGAGCGCAACCATATGTTTATCGCTGGAGGTTATCTGCTGGTGGTCTCTGATGATCTTTCCCTAAGGCCATCGGCCATGCTAAAAGGAACCTTTCGATCTCCCTGGACCTTCGACATCAATATGAATGTCTTAATTGTAAATACAGTTGAAGGTGGGGTGTCCTATCGATTGGGAGATTCTTTCTCTGGCCTTGTGGGTATTTGGGTTTCTGACATGATGCGAATCGGCTACGCCTATGATGCGGTGGTCTCTCCGTTGAGCAATGTGGGTGGCGCTTCCCACGAGATCATTCTCTCCTTCGATATTGTCTTTGGCGATGGCGGCCGGGTGATCCCGCCGAGGTTTTTATGATTCGAGTTGAACGGTAAATCTGATTTGTGCCTGAAGGGCTTGAAAGACTTTCAATATAGTTCCAACTGTGATATTCTTGGTGTTCCTTTCTAAACGGGAGATCTGGGCTTTTTGTACCCCAATTAATTCTCCAAGTTGCTGTTGGGTCAGGCCACGTTCTTTTCGAACTGCCTTGATCATATCACCCATGACCTTTACCTTCAGATCAAATTCATATTGGTCACGGGTAGGGCTACCTGGGAGACCAAGTTGCTTGTCCTTGTATTGATCGAGGGTCATCATCCTGTTCGAACTAACTCGTGCTTGCTCTTTAGTTTTCATTATTGATATAAGTTAATCTGATTTTTTGAGTCTTTCTAATTTCTCTTATCGGCACTCTATTCATTTTCTTTTTAAAACCGTGACTAACAATAACTAGTGTTCTTACATTATCCCTCTTGTCCCAAAAAGCGAATAAACGATAACTAATTCCTTTGTAAATTGTGCGAAACTCCCAGACATTCTCAGCCAGCTTTTTAAATAACTTAGGGTCAATTACAAATCTCGAATTGTCAAGATTAAATAAAATTTTTTCCCTGGTCTTTCCATCGAGACTGTCAAGAAAAATAATTGCCTCTTCAAGTAAGACTACTTCAAACCTCGCTTTCACGGTTTATTAGTTTCAAAATTAATAAAAGGTTTCTGTATATGTAAACTTTTTAAATGAATTTTATTCACTTGTCCCTCTCACTGTCCAATTATCCAAATGAAAACGAGTGGTTGCGCCAGGGTCTGAGCCCGAATAGGAAAAGGCAAAATGTATAGTCCCCACGAGATGGGTGAGGTCTTGGGATACAGTTTCTTCGAATTCTCCAAAGCCACTTTCCGACCCTTCAGGGATAGTTATCTCCAAGGGATACCAATTTGCCTCTTCAACTTCGCCGTTATAGTCATCGGAGTACCAAAGTCTCAGTTCTGCGCCATTGTTAAAACTGGTTTGGATATCCAAAGCAATACTTTCATCTACCGTTTGATCCATGTCGACTATGGGGCTGATCAACCACACTTCAATTTCATCTTCGTCAGAGTTATAACCTGAAATCTGGAGGTATTTGTTTCCGTCGAATTCACCCAATGACCAGCCTAATTCCTCATAGTAAAGATTGACACTTCTCCACCCAGAATCTTCTACTTCATCGAATCCATCAAATCCATTAAAATCTTCAAACACAAAGGCCGGGGGTGGATCACAGCGCTCCGCATTCACGAATTCAATATCGAGTGGGTCATTCACAACAAGATTGTACGCATCCCCGAAGAAGTTCTTAGTTAGGATTCCATGAATTTCACCTCTTCCTTCGGGCAATGAGATCGATTTGAAATCCGAATACACCGAAGTACTCAAAATAATTTGCTGATTGTCCAGACAACTTTCCAACAACCTTTCCCCGTCGAATTGATCAGTTGATTCTGACGCAAAAGTCATAGGAGGTTCTGAGAGCACCTCATTGCGATTAAATTGAAAATCTGCCAGGCTGACCCATCTGTTAACCGATTTCGCGGAAGCCGATTCTTCTTCCATTTCGGGCAAATCTGAAACGTTTAGGTTCAATGGAGTGATTTGAACTTCAAGTGTATCCCTCCAGATAAGATAGTCTTCCGACTTAGTATGAATTCCTTGCATTCCGGAATTATCAGCAATTCCCAGGGTATAAATTCCATTGGCAAGGTCTAGTGTAAGCCCGTAAAGACGTATAAAAATCCTCCTGCCAATTGGATACCTGGTGTACAACTGGGTCGAATTGATCAACACCCTTAGCCCCGATTCTGGATTGGAAGGTTGGTCTTGAATGATGAGCTCTTTGTAAAAATTTCCACTGCGATCGCTAGAAACGACAAACCCGCTTACAAACAAAGTAGAATCATTGTAAAGCACGGGTTCTGTTCTTTGAGAATAGTCTCCTATGAGAGCGGGGATAGAGACTATTCTTTCCGGAGAAGAAAAGTCGATATCTTCTCCTTGATAAGTAAGCCTATCGATCGGTTGACAGGCGTAAAATAGTTGTAGCCCAAACCATAATAAGACCAAATGTTTCATAATGTACTAACGTTTCAAATAAATATTTAAGAAGTAGGTAGTCCCCATACCCGGAAAGGATTTGATGCCGAATAAAGGGCCATAAAGCCTTCCCAAGTCCTTAGCAGCCTCCCGATAATTTGCATAGCGAGAAGATTCTCTCGCACCGGTTACATATCGATGATTCAACACATTATTCAATGAGACAAATACGCCCACTATCACCCCATCAATCAACCAGGATTTTCCTCCAACCAAATTGAAAATCACAAAGTCTGGCAGTTTCTTTTGGGCTAAAATCCGTTTAGCTATGTGGGGATCGTAATCAACAATCGGCAGACCATCATAATCCAAGTGGAAGTTAGAAGAGCGCGCCAGCGCACTCACCCCAGTAAAGGAACGAGCAAAGTAATTGGCCGAGCATCCTATCCAAAAGAAATCCTCACTTCGGTAATCAATACCAAACTGAATTGCAGTCTGCGGTCCCACAGGAAGATGATAACCAGACAAGCTTGACTTACCCGATCCTATTTGATAGCCCTGAAAGTCCTCACTGTGTAGAAATATTTCCGGATTATTGATATATATAAATTGACCCACAGAACCAGCTGTTCTCATACTAACTCCCGCCATGGCTTCCCATTCCACTCCCCATTCGAATCCAATATGCCGGCTCGAAATCCCACTTAGTTCTTCTTGTACGAAAGCGGCATTATCCTTACCGCGTCCCGCTATATCCTCTGTAAAATAGTACTGTGTCCTATTATAATCTGACCTAAGAAGACCATAGGCCGATACATCAATTTTTAATCCTGGATATCGCAAATGATAGCCCAGGTTCAATCCAAGGTACTTCTCGTTTTGAAGATTGGTGAGCAGAAAATTATTTTGCCTGGGGTTTATAAATATTGACCTTGCGGGTGGAGTCTCCAGAATTCCGACAAAGTCAAGATCAATTACATGACGTCCTTCCAAACGATATTGCCCCATTAACTTCAACCCGAAATTACTCAGCGATATCGGGTCTGACTTCCCCAGCGAATTGCCCCCTGGGAACAAGCCGTTTTCGTACAACCCTTCTCGTTGAAATCGAGCTACCCCTCCATTTACGCCAAGTTCAACCTGCCAAGCTCGCTTGCGAAAGCTCATCCAGAAATCCAGTGTGGCGCTATTTGTATTCAAGACATAATTGTACTTGTATTTATCTCCTTTCCGGACAATCCTATTCGGGTTTCTAAGATCGGACTGGGCAACTTCAGACGCCAGCCGCTCTTCTTGAGCATCGGCAAACTGATCGATATCCAAAAATCCGTGTCCCAACAATTCATCAACTACATATGCAAAAAATTCGTCTCTGGATCGCAGAATAGAAAGAGAAGCTCTCCAGTTATAATGATTTAAATGAGCTGAGTTAAATTGTGAACTGAGCCAGATTCTATCGGTCTGTTGACGGTCTTGACTCTGAATATAGACAGCATTGTTTCCGACCAGCGCGTTTGAGCTGTTGACACTGAATATGTCCTCCCAATCCAGCTGCCCGTTAGACTCAAAATCACTTTGCGATAAAAGGGCATTCTGATAATCAATTGGGCTCGGTTCCGCCTCTCTCAATTGATAGCTCGGTAAATTCTGATAGTAGTCTGGTCGAGGATTTCGCCCACCCCCAATAAAATATGTTTGACCATCCGTTGTGACCCGAGCTTGAGTTCCTCCGTAGTCAATGCGCGTTGTACCGATATACCCATGGGCATATCCCAAAGTGATTGCCCAGTCCGACCCATTCCCAAATCCATGTCTATACGACAATTGACCTAAAGGCATGCGAACAGACCGTTCACGACTATTCCTTTGTCTATCTCCCATCCAACCCCAGTTCGGATTGTAATCCTTGCTCTTTAGCTGTGATACCTCATTGGTCAGGGAAGAATTCAACCCCCTGATGGTAGGAGTATAAGCCGCCCAGCCAACCAAGGATGATCTATCGGTCAATTGTTTGCTAGCCATTAACATCACGCCATACGCCTGATAAGCGGATCCTTCGAAATAACCTTGCCCTGAGCGCAACGACCCAACAAGCCCGATAGACCAATTATTCCTGAGTAAACCTGAAAAATAGGAACCGATGATGCGACTTCCGTAGTTCCTGTTGGACAAGGATGCGGTTACACTAGTACGTTTTGGATAAAGCATCGGATCTAATTGAAAAGATGTAACTCCAGCCAAACTCCCGTTGTGATAAGGACTCATCCTGGAGTGCGGGAATAATTCTTGCCTTCGGAACCCATCGTTCAATCCGCCCCAGAGAGACCAGTTTGCCAAGCCCGTCACCGGATCATTCATCACTTGTCCGTTGATCAGCACCCGTCGGAATCGAGAACCCAAGCCTCTTTGCCTAAAGAAAGTGGCGCTAAAATCATAGGCCGCTGCCCTGGTAAAAACATCCTTGGAGGACGAAAGCAACTGTGGACTTGTATAGGATTCGAAACCAGCGCGATCTACATCATCTGCAACTAATTCAATGATCGAACTACTGTCCTCAACCGAGTTTATGTCTACCGAAATAATGATCGGATCTAAGCCAATACTGTCCTGGTCCTCCACAATCATATTCAACTTGAGCGAGCGATACCCTGTTAGAGAAAACTGCAATTGACGATGACCAGTCATTTTGGACTGCGGCGGGAATACAAACTCCCCATTCGTGTTGGTTTGGACTTTTAACTCCAAGTCGAGAAATTGAACCTCTACACCTTGTAAAGGAAGCATACTGTGTTCCTCATATACCCTCCCGTGAATAATGACAGACTGAGCCATAATGCTGCTGGTCATGCACAAAGCACAAATCAAACGAATCAAGATTGTCCACTTTGGGGGAGATCACCGGTAAAAGATGAGGCTAATGTATAAGAGAGATTTAAGTTCCAGAAGCCAAGTTGATCCATATACTTGAAAAGCATCTATCTATTCAAGAATTCAGCCCTTGGAGAATTTCTCAAGATTTAGATTTGACAAACCAATCTCCCTCATATGAAGTTTTATGTATTACAGAATTGTCGCTCTATTTTTCCTATGTTCTCCGCTTAACTTATGTCTTGGACAGAATAATCAGAATGAGAACATCAAAAAGTCATATCGCGTCCATACCATCGCATTCTACAACCTGGAAAACTTATTTGACACTATTGATAGCCCTTTGACCTATGATCATGAATGGACGCCAACAGGGAAATACCGATGGACTGATAAGAGCTACAACCAAAAACTCGAGCGGCTGAGCGAAACGATAGCTTTAATTGGAGCATCAACAACTGACCGCTCACCCGTTCTGATAGGAGTTTGTGAAGTAGAGAACCAGAAGGTTCTGGAAGACTTGATCAACACTGAACACCTAGGTCAATACAATTTGAGAATAATCCACCATGACTCACCAGACCGAAGAGGGATTGATGTGGGTCTGATCTACAATCCCCTCTACTTCATCCCAACAAATACCCATTCATACGAATTACCACTTTGGGACGAAAAGGACTTGAGCAAGCGATACTATACCCGTGACCAACTGGTGGTGAGCGGTCTACTTGAAGATCAAATGATACATGTGATCGTCAACCACTGGCCTTCCAGACGAGGTGGAAAGATGAAAAGTTACAAACACCGAAGAGCTGCAGCGCGATTAACACGTTCAATTTCCGATTCCCTTTTCGAACGACAACCAGATGCTGCATTGATCGTGATGGGAGACTTGAACGATGATCCAGTTGACAAAAGTGTACTTAGTGACTTGGGCTCTACTGATAAGATTGATCAAGCAAATAGTCACAGTCTTTACAACCCCATGATTCGAATGTCTAAGCTGGGGCTAGGGACCCTTGCCTGGCGCGATGGATGGAACTTATTCGATCAGATCCTGGTCTCTAGAAAACTTATAACCGGAAAAGACAACTCCTTCAAACTGTATAGATCAGGGATTTTCAACCCAGAATTCCTCATCACTAAAACTGGTCCTTATAAGGGCTACCCAATGCGGGCCATGCAAAACGGTCGGTATGCTGGTGGATATAGCGACCATTTCCCTGTTTATATACAGTTGATCCGACCAGTTGAAGAGTAAAACCTACCCCAACCAAGCAGCCCAGGGGATCCGGCTGAGCATCAGGATAAGGGCCAGGGTGTAGAATACAGCCAGGCTTTTTAGCTTCTTATCGCTTAAGCGCTTCTTCTTATGCCGGCTGTAGCCAATGGTGATAAAGGCCACGGCCAAGATCATTACGGTGAGGTGTTCTACGGCATACAAACGCATGGTGGCGTCCTTCATTACGGTTCCCATCCCATTATTGATGATGTTCTTTAGCCCCAGGGGGGATACAAAATAAAGGACCAGCCCGATGAGGAACTGGATATGGGTAACGATCAGGGAGAAGAGCGCCAGGCGAAAGTCCTGCGGCCGGTATTCGCGTTTACTCAAAACACCACCCCAGGCATTCAGAGTGGCAACAATAACAACGATCAGGACCAAATAGGCCCACCAGGAGTGTAAAAACTGTACGGTAGTGTAGAACATAACATCGAATTACTCGACCAAAGGTAGCCCATAAAAACTAAAAAACCACCCCGTTTTGGGGTGGTTTTCTAAGGTTAGATAGTCAAATAGACTAGAAGTTATAACGCAGGGAGGCATTGTAAGTCCGTCCAATACCCAGGTAATAACCAAAGGCATTCTTCTGGTTGATATAGGCCTCGTTAGTCACATTGTAACAGTTGGCTCGCAGGACAAAACGCTGATCACCCAATTGGAATCTGTAGGTAGCACCCATGTCCAATAGTGTATAAGCAGGAAGTCGCTCGGCCTGGTAGGTCATGCCCATTTGAGCGGCCTCGATCACGTCATCCGGATCAACAAATCCGTACAGGTCTGTATAGATGTTGTAGTCTGCATCGACAATCAGGTTTTCCAGGATGTTAACGGATAGTCCGGCTCCGAAGGAAGTCTGAGGGGCATTACCCACTTTGGTTCCAGTCAGATCCAATACGCCGTCGGTGATGATGAAATCTCCGGTATCGTCATTCTGACGAGTGAACGGAGTCTCACCGTCATACTTCCAGTTACCGATAGAACCGTAACCACGCAGTCTCCAACCACCTAGGTCAGGTCGGTACTCGAAATCGAATTCCACCCCTTGGTGCACCTGGGTTACCCCAGTAAAGCGATCGGTAAAGAAAACCGGATTTTCCGGATCAGAATCGTCCTCTCCACCGGTCTGTACAAAGCGGTTAGCCCACTCCGTGTAGTACACATCGACATTCAGACGGAAGTTGCTGCTCTTAAAGCGGTATCCACCTTCAAAACCTGTGATCTCCTCGTTGTCGATCTCTGGTGTGATTATGGTATTGGAGTTACGAATGTCTTGGAAGATGTTGTCCAGGAATGGTTGACGTGAGAAGAACCCGGCATTACCAAAGACGGTTGATTTTTCGTCCCAGCTATAAGACAGACCACCTTTTACATTGTAACCGGTCTTGTTCAGCTTCTCGGATTTACCCAAACCGTCCCCGGTTCCGATAAAGCGACCTTCCCGTTGGAAAGACTGTGTAGAAAGAGCTCCCTGGAAGAAGGCAGAAAAGTGATCGGTACGGTACTCGGCCTGACCAAATCCACCTAGGTAATTGATATTCTCAGAATAGTCATATTGGGTACGATCTTCTTCATCTGCAAAATCGAACAAAGCTGCCCAAGGGTCGGCCTCATAAGTATTAGTGAAGGTGTAGTCGTCTGGACGATCGGTACGGAAATTATCCTGGAAACCGGTCAGTCCGACCAGGTCGTTGATCTGACGCCAGTGGTCACCATTGTACAGTCGGCCATCAAAACCAACATTGAAAGACCAGTTCTCGTTGGCCTCAATGTTCAGGTTAGATAGCATTCCGTACCAGTTGTGGTTATTAATAGACGCTCTTCGCACTCGGGAATCACTGAAGTTCCCTATACCGTTGTCGGAGTCATCTATGTTATTCTGAACGATCTCGTCCCAAAGGATACGTCCGTCCATACCGCGAACTCTGGATCCTCGTCCCAGCATTCCGGTTCCACCACCGCGGCCCCAGGATGCGTACAACACAGTAGACAGATCCAATGATTCGTTGATATCAAAATCCCAGTTCAGGTTGGCTACCGGCTTATGGTAGTAATTACGACGCTCTGTAAAGCGTTCTCCATCCCTGAATCCGGAATTTCCGTTATATTTTTCTCCAAATTGCTCGTAGGTTTCCAGATCGTCAGAGAAGTTCTGATCGTGCCACTGAGGAGCACCGGTGATCAAGAAGTTGAAAGCGTGCTTGTCGTTTGGTTTGTACCCAACAGAGAACAAGTAGTTCTGCCCCTGTCCCTGAGTACCTTCCGAGTACTTTCGGTAGGCTTGCCAGTGGTCGACCAGGAAAGAGAAAGCCCATCCCTTATCATTCACTCCGGTATTATAGGAAGCAGTTCCTTTGAAGTAACTATCGTTACCGGCCAGGAAACGTACAAAACCTCCCTGTTTTTGCTCGGTTGTCTTGGAAACGATATTTACCGTACCCCCTACAGACGAGATGGCTAGTTTTGAAGATCCAAGTCCCCTTTGAACCTGAACGGCATTGGCTACATCGGCCATACCGGCCCAGTTAGACCAGAACAGACGACCATCTTCCTGACTATTGATCGGCTGACCATTCAAAAGATAGGCTGTGTTGGTGTCGTCAAAACCACGTAAGAATACCTGGCTATCTCCAAAACCTCCGGCTTGGTTAGACACATAGACCGATGGTACATTTTTGAAGGACTCGGTAAATTCCCGGTTACCCGCAGACTTCAGCTGAATCTCCTGGGCAGTCACAGTAGAAACCGCTACCGGGGTTTGTCGATCTGTTGCCAAATCGATGATCCCTGTACCGACAATAACAACCTCGGCCAGGGCGTCGGCATCGGCTACCATGGAAATAGCTCCCAAGTCGGCCGAACCGTTGGTCAGGGTGAAGTTGATCACTCGAGTGCTGAAACCCAAATAACTGATCTCAATAGACCCTGAATTAGAACTTACATTGATGGTGAAATTACCATCGAAATCCGAGATCGTACCATTGCTGGTTCCGGATTCCAACACATTGGCCCCGTTCAATGGTCCTCCCAGATCGGTATCGACCACGTTACCCGTTAAGGTGCCTTGTGAAAAAGCGACGAAACTCGCTAATAAACAGACTAATAGTAAAAGTCTTTTCATAGTTGAAAGATTAGATAATATTGCACCGCAAAATTACACCAATCCATTCATGGCGTTTGTTGAAAACGTTAAGAAAAAGCTAACAATTGACGGTTGAAAAGATAACATTACGCCCGCAACACCTTGTTTTAAAGGTGCTTACGAACTATGTTAAAACGGAATACAGTCCAATTGGTCCTTCAATGGCTGCATATAATGTGTAGTATTCGTTGTGATATTGTTCTGCCAAGGGCTCTGAAGCTGGCAAATCCTGTAAAAATGGATCCACTTGCTTCCCATTCTTCCAGAAGCGATAACAAACGTGGGGGCCGGCCGTATTTCCTGTCATCCCGATCCAACCAATCACATCGCCTTGACGCACATAATCTCCCACTTTGACATTGCGACTTCTCATATGCAGGTACTGAGTCTCGTAGGTTCCGTTATGACGAATTTTCACATAATTACCATTCCCACCCCGTCTTTCGGATTTGGTCACGGTCCCATCTGCAGTGGCCAGGATCTCTGTACCCACAGGAGCCGCAAAATCGGTTCCTTTGTGCGGGCGTACTTTGTTGCCGTAATAAGCGATACGCCTTTTTAGATTGTAGCGTGACGAGAGCCTTCCAAATTTCAAGGGAGACTGTAAAAAGGCTCTTCGAAGGTTATTGGCTTCTTCGTCATAGAAGTCGGCCGAAATCTTTTCATCTCCGTCCTCCGGATAAAACTTAAAGGCATAAAGCTCCCTGCCTTTGTGTTCAAAATAGGCCGCCTGAATATCTCCCAGACCTACAGATATGGAATCGTTGATGAACCGTTCAGTATACACCACCCGGAATCGGTCTCCGGCTTGTATCTTAAAGAAATTGATGGTCCAGGCATAGATGGTGGCCAGGCGATCCGACATATACGGACTAAGATCGTTCTCTACCATGGTTTCATACAGCGAACTGGTGATCACTCCCGAAGCTTCTTTGGTCTTCATGGTCACCGGTTTGGCCATATTGGTCAGACTGATCTCATCCCGCAGATCGATCACGACATACTCCACCCGGTTCTTCTCATAGATAAACACCTGGGTCTGTTCCAGGGAATCTTTGGATTTGAGAATGGTGAAAGGTTTACCGACCACGAGTTTACGGACGTCAAAGGAATCCTTGTAGGTAGTGGCAATCTGATAGATGATGTTCTGGGTGACCCCATTGGCATCCAGGATAGCGCCAAAGGTATCTCCTGAAGAGACCGTATCTCTAAGCACCAAATAGTCGTTCAGGTCGTAGCCGTATTCCAGCTGCGGTGTTGGTTCCGGTTCGGCTATGGGGGTATCGTCTTCTTTGGTCTCCTTACTACAGGAAACAATTAGCACAAGGGCAAATAACAGGGCGTAAACTCTCAATTTCAATCTCTCTTCTAATCTATACGTCCTGCCCCCAGTTGTCCAATTCTTCCTGTGTCCAGACTTCCGGGAAGAAGATCCTTCGTTGGTACTTTGGATGCATGTATTTGGCCCAGTCGCTTCCACCGGTAGCCTCCTCCGGTTCTTCTCCGTGATTGAGGTATTTCTTGGCGGTATTGTAATGGGCCATCACCCAAGTCACGTTCACCGTGTAATCGTAATGGCGCATGGCCTCCAGCAATTCCGGGGCCTCACGAACTTCGGGGGCAAGCCTTTGAATTTCGCGTATAAATTTATGGTATTATATTCTTGTGTAAAGGCTATGAAGTCGTTTTTATACCGTTCTTCAAAAACTTTTAACAAATAGCTTTTTTTACCCGTCTTGTAATCCTTTCCGGCTGCCTGCCAATACAAATGCTCCAAGGCGTGCTCATAGGGGGTATTTCGATCGATGCTATCCCGGAAACGGGCATCGATCAGGTTGATCAGATCAGTGGAAGCAAACTCGATCTTTCGATATTGGGCACTTTGAAACCCACTGGCCGGAGTAAGGGTATTGCGGAATTTTAAATACTGCTCTACCTCCATACCTTCTGTCATGATGTTGAAGGAATTTTTCAACATGTCAAAATACCGACTGATACGACCCAGGCGCTCCGAAAAGAATTTAGCCGTAAGCTCATTGTTATGGGAAACCTGGGAGATCTCCCACAAGATCATCTTGAAGAGCAACTCATTGATCTGGTGGTACATGATAAATACCATCTCATCTGGAAAGGTGGTCCGCTGAATTTGCAGACTGAGCAAAGCATCGGTCTGAATGTAATCCCAGTAAGTTATGGGTTTCCCGTGAAGCAAGCCCTCCAGGTGATGGTCGATATTCTGACCCATGGAGTCGTACTTTTCGCGGAGCTGTTCAATCAAATGGTCGGTTTCGGTTGGTTTGTCCATCAATTCATGATGATTTTAAATGAGTGCTGCAAGCCTTTAAATTCCGTCAAGGTTGCTTTTAGTGATCCCACGACCAAACTAGCTTTGATCAGGATCGGCATTTTATTTTCGTCGTCAGTAACCCAAACGGTAAGACTTTCCTTTTCCTCGAAAACCCGACCAGATTGCACGTAAGGTCGAAAGATCAAAGTGGGGACCTTCCCAAAATCGGTCTTTAAGGTCTCCCGTCCGAGGAACTTCAATCTGAACTTGTAGTTCTCTTTATCAAAGAACATGTTCATATCGATAGTCTCACCCACCTTCAGGTTCGAGATATCTAGGTTATTCCTCAGATAATAGAATGCAGACACCATATCCTGTACCTCCTCTGGAAAGTTGATGAAATCCTGGGTCTTCTTTTTATTGTTGATCACCCGTGCCTCATTGATCTCGTGATCAAAGTCGATCTGTATGTCTTTGGTATATCCCCCTTCGTCTATCTTGCGGATAAAACGATAGGGAATGTCCAGGTCTGTATCGATATAAGATTCGTAATAATCCTCAACGGGAAAGAACCATTTGGTCATCCCGGTGGTCCTTCCTTCTCCTTTTACATGATAGACCTGTTTGCCATTCAGAGAGGTCTCATTAACCTGTAAAGTAGCGTAACCCGCGGTAACCAATCCGTAATGCACCCTGAATCTAAACCATTCCCCATCGCCATACGCCTTTTTCTGTCCAATGGCTGTGGCACAGATAAGGAAAGTCAATATTAAAAACAGGTGCTTCATCGTATGGGATGTTGGGGTTTCTACCCTAAAAGAGCAACTACTGTTCCAAAAGTAAGAAACTCCATCTAACAGACGATGGAGTTTCCTATTCTGTTACGGTTACAGGGTACCACGATTGGCCTGTTCCCGCTCAATTGCTTCAAAAAGTGCCTTGAAGTTCCCTTTCCCGAAACTTTGAGCCCCTTTGCGTTGAATGATCTCGAAGAACATGGTTGGCCGATCCACTACCGGCTTGGTGAACAACTGTAGCAAATAGCCTTCATCGTCTCTGTCTATCAAGATACCGTGTTGTCTCAGCAGATCGATGCTTTCGTCTATATCGCCAACCCGGTCCAATATATCTTCGTAATAGTTGTCCGGTACATAGAGGAATTCAACTCCTCTATCGCGCATAGCGCTTACCGTAGAAACAATATCGTCCGTGGCCACCGCGATATGTTGAACACCGGGGCCATTGTAATAGTCGATATACTCCTCGATCTGTGATTTCTTTCTACCCTCGGCAGGTTCGTTGATCGGGAATTTAATACGACCGTTTCCATTACTCATCACCTTACTCATCAGGGCGGTGTATTCTGTAGAGATATCCTTATCATCGAATGAAATGATCTGGGCAAACCCCATCACCTTAGCGTAGAACTCACACCAGGTATTCATTTCGCTCCAACCTACATTCCCAACCATATGGTCGATGAATTTAAGCCCTACCGGTTCCGGATTGTAGTGAGATTCCCATTTGCGGTATCCCGGTAAGAAAACTCCGTTGTAATTCTTACGCTCCACAAACACGTGAACTGTTTCGCCATAAGTATGAATGGCCGAGCGTACAACCACTCCGTCATCGTCAGATTCGGAATAGGGCTCAAAGAAGGACTTGGCTCCACGCTTGGTGGTTTCCTCCCAGGCCTTGGTCGCATCCTCCACCCAAAGCGCAACAACTTTCACACCATCTCCGTGCTTATTGATGTGCTCATTGATGGGTCCGTCTTCCTGTAATGGTGTGGTTAAGACCAGACGAATCTTGTCTTGTTTAAGGACGTAAGACACCCGGTCCTTCATTCCGGTCTCCAATCCGGCATAGGCTTCACTCTGAAACCCGAAAGCCGTTTTGTAAAAGTGAGCAGACTGCTTGGCATTGCCCACATAAAGTTCGACATAGTCTGTTCCTAACAAGGGGAGGAAATCCTCGGCCTCGTCAAATAATTTCTTCAGTGAATATTCTGTATTCTGTAGATTCTGTAAATTCTTTATTTCTGCCATGATTACATGCTTTTATTCGTCGGTGGTTTAATCTTTCCAGTCTGGGATCAGTGATCCAGCCAGGACTGGTAATAGGTCTGATCGGCAATCTTCATGGCCTCCTCTGTTACCTGCAATGGTTTGAAGGTGTCCACCATAACTGCTAGTTCTTCGGTCTCTTTCTTACCAATACTTCGCTCCGTAGAACCCGGGTGAGGTCCGTGTGGAATTCCCGCAGGATGCAGAGAAATGTGCCCCGCCTCGATATCGTTCCGACTCATAAAGTCTCCATCCACATAATATAACACCTCATCACTGTCTATATTGCTGTGATTGTATGGTGCCGGGATGGCGTTGGGATGATAATCGTAAAGTCTGGGAACAAAACTGCATACCACAAAGGCGTCGGTCTCAAAAGTCTGATGTACCGGAGGTGGTTGATGAACCCGACCGGTGATCGGCTCAAAATCGTGAATGGAAAAGGCATAAGGATAATTATAGCCATCATAGCCTACCACATCGAAAGGGTGGGTAGCGTATTCCATCTCGATGATCTCATCCATCTTTTTGACCTTGATCAAGAAAGAACCTTCTTCGTTGTGGGTATCCAGTTCCAAAGGCTTTCGGATATCCCGCTCACAAAAGGGTGAATGTTCCAGTAATTGCCCAAACCAGTTGCGATATCGCTTTGGCGTGTATATGGGACGTTTAGATTCTACAATGAACAATCGGTTGTCCTCGGTGTCAAATTCTATTTGATAGATGATCCCACGAGGAACAAGCAGATAATCCCCATAAGAGAAATCCAGGTTGCCCATTAAGGTTCTGAGTTTACCCGTCCCCTTGTGTACGAAGATCAGCTCGTCAGAGTCGGTGTTCTTGTAAAAATAGTCCGACATAGAACGTTTGGGTGCGGCCAAGGCGATGTGGCAATCGGAATTTGTCAGGACGATCTTACGACTGTCCAGAAAATCGTCTTCCGGCTCAACTTGAAACCCGCGAAAACGGAAAGACTGCATATTGTTCTTCAGGGACACCTTGGGTGCCACAGAATACTGTTTAACTATTGTTCTGACCTGAGTCGGCCTGTGTTCATGGTACAAATTACTGTACATGCCATCGAAACCGATGGTGCCAAATAGTTGTTCGGCATACAGACTACCATCCGGCTTACGGAATTGAGTATGACGTTTGGGAGGTATTTTCCCTAGTTGATGATAAAAAGGCATAATGCATTGATTTGTGTGGTTGATCCTGCTGGAGGAAATTCGGTTCACAGTCCGGCCGTTATGGGGGACAGCCTATAAATCAATGACTCATTCCGGATTCCGCTTGATCAGGAATTTGAGTAATACGAGTAGATATTTCCAGCCAGTGACAGCCATATCACAAATATCGGAAAAATTGCCGGAAGTACCTTAAAAACTGAAGCCTACGTTAACATACCAGACATCCTCCTTCACCTCTGGAGAATAAGCGTACTTCAATTCGACCGGCCCCAGGAAGGTCTTCCATCCATAACCGATAGAAAATCCCGAATAATCGATCTCATCGATCCATTGCCCGGTTGCAAAAAGGTCGTCCCCCACATTGGCTATGTTGAACTCACCGTTGAAGTGGTGATTCTTTGCAAATTCAAAGTCCAGACTAATGGCCGATTTCAAGTACGTATCTCCTCGCAGAGACACAGCCTCGAAGCCCATTAGAGGTACAAAATTGTTCAGCGGCCGGTATCCATATCCCCCAATAAAGAAATCCAGGCTGTTGGTGGTAGAACTTCCAATTCTAAGCCCTCCCTCAGTAGAAATTCTCCCCGACCATTTATCACTGAAGGGATGTGAATAGGCCACTTTTGCCTTGCCAATGGAAAAGGATTCGAAATCCTCGTTCTGTCCTTCAGCCAGGAGGTACCAATGAAAATCACCTTCAAAGAGCCATCCACTGGACGGGAAATATTTGTCGTCTTCGGTATCAAACTTTAAAAGACCGTATACGCTGAAGTAGTTAGTGTTGTCAAATACCGTCCGAGGTTTGTTTTGGTCGTCCTGCCCAAAGGTCTCAGACAGGTACTTCAACCATTTGTGCTCCCCGCCCAATTCCAACAGATAGATTCGCTGAAAGACGGTTTGTACAAAAAGCCTATTGGTCAGATCGCCATATTCGAAATCGATCTTGTTCAGTTCCGGCCCACCGGCAATCTCAACTGCAACATTATTTAAATCACTTTGAACAAAATCTGTAGCAACATTCTTAGCAAAGAAATTGTAAGCGGAAGAAAGACCGACGCTCCAGTAATAGCCCTTGTCGATGTAATATTCGAAATTATATCGAATATTGTCTCCCAGGATCAGGTCCAATGCGACCACGTCGTTGTTGGTGATCAGCCTCTTATGGGTGATATTGACCAGAGCTGCAGATTTGAATAGGTCGTCATAGTGCACTCCTGCCCTGAGCAAGGTTCGCGATCCACTTTCCACGAGATCGAAATGGACGGTGTACTCCCCTGCATTATCCTTATCCTCTATGAACCGGTAGTTGATATTGTCAAAATTACCCGTTGCAGACAAGTTATTGACCCCAGTACTAAAATCGGTATACTCTATTTTGGACGGTGTACGGATCTTGAGTTTACCCAGCACATAGGCCCTGGTATAATTCTCGTTACCCGTGATCACCACTTCTTTGATGAACACCTCATCGGCAGATCGGATCTCCGGTTTTGGCTTTGGCCCTGTTGTTTGGCGGGAGGCTATCTCTTCTAGACGCCCCCGAAATCCCTCGGCCGCAATCTGACCTGAGCGGATGATCTGATTCCCCTCATCAAATGACACCACATTATAATCGTCAATATTCGGCTTTATATAGATATCGGTGCGCCCTGCTTTTTCCTTCATGGCATTAATGGTCCGGTAATTATTGACCTGACCCAATAAACTGATTGCGCTCTTTAATTCTTCCCTGGTCTTTAGGGAATCTTGAACATCAATACCGATGACCAGATCAGCGCCCATAGCCCTGACCTCGTCTACCGGATAATTGTTCACCACACCTCCATCCACATAAATAGAATCCCCGATCTTGACCGGGCTAAAAAGCGAAGGAATAGAACCGCTTGCGGAGATCACCCTGGGCAAATAGCCCTTATTAAAGATCTTGGCCTGGCCAGTCTCCACATTGGTAGTCACACAGAAAAATGGAATGGGTAGTTGGTTAAAGTCCTCGATCTCGCTGACATGAGTGGTCAGTTTAGACAACAAGTTATAGATGTTCTGCCCTTTAGAAATCCCACTGGGAAAATCTACTTTGAAATCGTCGAAAGGCAGGGTGAGTGCATAGCGTTCGCCGTCCTCTTTCTCGTAGAATGTCTTGGCAGAGCGGGGGACATCATCCTGGATAAGGGTATCGAAATCCAGGACATTGAAAATAGAGTCCAATTGATTGGCCGTATATCCTGAGGCATACAAACCTCCAACTATGGCACCCATGCTGGTCCCGCCAATGTAGTCGATGCGTATTCCCGCTTCTTCAATGATCTTTAAGGCGCCAACATGAGCTAATCCTTTGGCTCCGCCGCCGCTCAAGACCAAGCCAACCTTCAGGTCCTCCTGGGTGTCATCCTGAGCTAACCCCAGGAATGGCAGCAAAATCATCGCCCAAAAGAAATTCTTGATCCTCATTGAATCTGTTTGAAGTGTTCAACCACTTTCCTCGCCCGGGAAGCACCAATAACGGCTTCTAATTCCTCAAATTCTGCCTCACTGATCCGTTTAACGCTCTTGAATTGTGAGAGCAGTTCGACCACCGTTTTCTCACCTATCCCCGGTATGGTGGTCAGGGCCGAATTCAGTGCATCCTTACTACGCTTATCCCGATGAAAGCTTATTCCAAAACGATGTGCCTCATTCCTTAATTGCTGGATGATCTTTAAAGTTTCCGATTTTTTATCCAGGTAAAGCGGGATGGGATCGTCCGGATAAAACAATTCCTCCAATCGCTTGGCAATTCCCACTATGGCGATCTTTCCTCTCAGATCAAGCTTCTCCAGGCTCTTGAGGGCAGAGGACAATTGTCCTTTCCCCCCATCGATGATGATGAGTTGCGGTAAAGGTTGCTCCTCGTCTAACATTCGTTTGTACCTCCTATAGACCACTTCTTCCATGGAGGCATAATCATCCGGGCCCTCGACCGTCTTGATATTGAATTTGCGATACTCTTTCTTAGAGGGTTTACCATCCCTGAAAACCACACAGGCTGCAACGGGATGTGTGCCCTGTATATTACTGTTGTCAAAGCACTCGATATGGCGGGGTTCTTCAGACAGCCTGAGATCGGACTGCATTTGGGTCATGATCCGGTTGGTATGCCGGTCCGGGTCTACGATCTTGGCCTGTTTCAGGCGCTCTAATTTGTAGTACTTGGCGTTGCGGAGAGACAATTCGACCAGTCTTTTTTTATCACCGGCTTGCGGCACATGAACTTTCACCTTCTCTCCCAGGGAAAGAGGGATGGATAAGTAAACCTCTTTGGCATTGGATTCAAAACGCTGCCTGATCTCGATGATCCCTAATTGGAGTAAATCTTCATCTGTCTCGTCCAATTTCTTTTTGATCTCCAGGGTATGAGATCGAATTATGGAACCAAAGGAGATCTGCAGATAGTTTATATAGGCGTAACTCTCGTCCGATAGAATGGTGAAGACATCGACATTGGTGATCTTCGGGTTCACTATGGTCGATTTGGCCTGGTAGTTCTCCAAGACCTCTATCTTTTCCTTGATGCGCTGGGCATCTTCGAACATCAGATCCTCCGAATACTGTTTCATCTGGGCCTTGAAATCCTTGAGTGAGGCCTTGAAATTTCCCTTGATGATATTCCGAATAGCCTGAATATCTTGATTATAAGCATCTTCTGTCTGTCTGGCTTCACAGGGACCCAGACAATTCCCCAGGTGATACTCCAGACAAACCTTATACTTGCCCGCCTTTATCTTCTCCTCGGACAGGTCATAATTGCACGTACGCAGCGGATAGAGTCCCCGAATGAGTTCGAGTAAGGTGTGAACCGTCCTCATATTCGTAAAGGGTCCATAGTATTCCGAACCATCACGGATAAGCTTGCGTGTTGAGAAGACACGTGGGAAACGCTCTTTTTTGATGCAAATCCAAGGATAGGTCTTATCGTCCTTCAACAAAACATTGTACCTGGGTTGATACTTTTTGATCAGGTTATTTTCAAGTAACAAAGCATCGGTCTCATTAGCCACCACGATATGGCGAACCTTGGCTATTTTTTTAACCAGTACCCTGGTCTTTCCATTGTCGTGTTGTTTGGTGAAATAGGAGGCTACCCTTTTCTTCAGGTTCTTGGCTTTGCCGATATACAACAATTGCTCGTCTTTATCGTAGTACTGATAGACGCCAGGCTTGTTGGGTAAGGTTGATATTTGAAGTTTGATGGAGGGGTCGGCCATAGCTCAAAGATAAAGTAGATTTGTATTCAAATTCAGGAATATGTGGTCTTTTCGTCCGGGCATCAATTGCTTCCAATAGTACCTCCGCAAGTACCAATCGCAATTTTTGCTAAATTGCATAGAGACTACTACCTCAATGAACATTGCGATCCTTTCGCGCGGAGAACACCTCTACTCTACCCAGAGCCTGCTGAAAGCTGGTATGGCCAGAAACCACGTCATGGAAGTACTGGATCCGGCTTACTGTTCCCTGGAGACTGAAGAAGGCCAAAACAGACTTTATTACCACAACGAATTGGTTGATGACCTGCATGCGCTCATTCCTCGGGTGGGAGCTTCTAACACCTATTTTGGATCGACCATCGTCCGACATTTCCAGGCCATGGGAATATTCTGTGTATCCGGAGCCGAACCCATATTACAATCACGCAACAAATGGACCTGTTTCCAGATACTGGCTCAGGCGCGGATTCCCATTCCCAAGACCACCCTTGGCATGGGTTATGATCCAGAGTCAGCTTTGGATCGTTTTGGACCTCCACCTTATATCATCAAACTACTGCAAGGCACACATGGGAATGGTGTAATTCTGGCTGAATCCAAGCGGTCTGCCCTCTCTACTATAGAAACCTTGAAAGCCGCCAAAGTTCGATTTATCATCCAAGAATTCATTGCAGAATCCAAGGGCTCCGATATCCGTGCAATCGTGGTGGATGGAAAGATCGTGGCTGCGATGAAAAGACAAGGCAAAGAGGGCGAGTTCCGCTCTAATTTGCACAGAGGAGGTAGTGCTGAGGCCTTGAAACTGGATCATAAACTGGAGAACCTTGCCCTGAGAGCGGCCAAGGCACTTCGTCTGGGAGTTTGTGGGGTCGATCTGCTGGAATCAAATAGTGGACCTATGGTATTGGAAGTTAATTCGACCCCTGGTCTGGAAGGTATTGAAACGACCACCGGAATTGACGTTTCCGGTCAGATCATTTCATATATCGAGCGCAACAAACGTCAGTGACCTACCACTGGTCTCCCGTCCATTTTTGTAACTTGCACAAGTAGCCCTAAGTGATCAATATGTCTCAAGAGAACCTGGAATTGCTTGGCCAATCCATCGCTCCCGGTGAAAGCCGAACAGTGGATTTTAGTATGGCCAAACTCTATACCACCACCAAGGTGGAAATTCCCATCATTATTGAGCGGGCTCTCGAACCGGGACCCACCGTCCTGCTGACCGCAGGCATTCATGGGGACGAGATCAACGGGGTAGAGATCGTACGGCAGCTCATTGCCAGAAAGATGAATAAACCTAAGGCGGGAACGGTCATTAGTATACCCATCCTGAACATCTTTGGTTTCCTGAATGCTGAACGTGCCTTTCCGGACGGAAGAGACCTCAACAGGAGCTTTCCAGGAACCAAAACGGGATCTTTGGCTAGTAGAGTAGCCTATCATTTTACAAAGGAAATACTACCTAAGGCAGACTATTGCATGGATTTTCACACCGGTGGTGCAAGTAGGTTCAATGCTGCCCAGGTCAGGATAGTAGCCGGAGATAAGCAACTATTAGAATTGGCCAAAGTCTTCCAGGCTCCATTTACCGTCTATTCCGGAAATATCAGGAAGTCATTCCGGTCCACCTGTGAAAAGCTTGGTGTCCCAATATTGCTTTACGAGGGAGGTAAGTCTTTGGAAAGCCATAAGCAGATCGTCAAAACAGGAGTAGATGGTGTTTGCCGTGTACTGGATTCACTGGGTATGTTGCAGGATCAATTTGTAAAACCCCCTTTGACGGAATCTGGAGTCCTGATCGAAAAGAGCCGATGGGTAAGAGCCCAACGCAGTGGATTGTTGCACGTTAAGATCAAATGCAACAAATTGGTGCAAAAAGGTGAATTCCTCGCAACAATTACAGACCCATATGGTACCATGCGCTTTAAAGTACTGGCTCCCAATGATGGTTACATCATCAATGTAAATCATGCACCCATTGTTCACCAGGGAGATGCCATCTTCCATATCTCCACCCAGGCAGGCAGTATTTGATGACAAAATCAGAACTCAGGAAGATCTATAAAAAGAAACGTTTGGATCTGGAGGATCCGGACCAGGCCTCTCTGGATATTGCCAATCAAAGCCTGAAACTGGATATTTGGGACCGTCAGTATTTTCATCTCTTTTTGCCGATCCAGCAACAGCGGGAAGTGGACACCTCTTATCTTCTACACATTTTACAAGGTAGGGACAAATCTGTGGTCCTTTCCCGTTCAGATTTCAAAACAACAAGCCTAAATCATGTACTGTTGGAGGACAACACCAAGATCTCTGTAAATGCCATGGGAATACCGGAACCAGAAGGTGGGATTCCCTTCCCGATCGATCAGCTGGAGGTAATCTTTGTGCCCTTATTAGCCTATGATCAAAAAGGGAATCGATTGGGCTATGGCAAGGGATTTTACGATCGCTTTTTAGCTCAGTGCAATAAGGGCGTGCTCTTTGTTGGTCTGTCCTACTTTGGCCCGGAAGAGGTTATTCCGACAGATCCTGTCGATATCCCCCTGCACTATTGCATCACCCCGGAAGGAATACATCAATTTCCTCAGTCCAATTGATCAATTAAGAAGATTTGTAGTTTACTTTGTGAGGACAATATGAAAAATCGATTTGGAACCCTTGCTTTGATCGGGGCGGGAATTACTGGCCTGGCGTCCCTGTACTATTGGATCGACCCTGAAAAGACGACCCTCTTGCCCTGTCCCTTTTATTTCATCACCGGGTTCCATTGTCCCGGATGTGGATCTCAACGAGCTCTGCACCATTTACTGCACGGGGATCTCGAAATAGCATTCTGGACCAATCCCTTACTGATTCTGAGCCTGATGATCGCTGTCCCAATCGTCTTCACTAGACTATTTAATTATCTATCGAATAAAGCAAGTATCAGAGAAGGAGTCAAATCCAACAAAGTGACCTACGCTTCTCTAGCAGTTGTGGTCTTATTTTGGATAGGCCGCAATATACCGGCATATCCCTTCAACCTTCTCTCGCCGGATGTATTTCCTTAATCCTGTGAAGTACCTTCTGTAGATTCTGAAGGTTTGGAATCCTGTTCTTTATCTTTTTTAGGAAAAGCTTTCTTGTTAAACAAGATCAAGAGAAAGACTCCTGTGGTGATGGCCGAATCCGCAATATTGAATACTGGCTCAAAGAAGACAAAATAATCACCGCCCCAAAAGGGTATCCAATCTGGAAGATATCCTTTCCACATAGGAAAATGGAGCATATCCACCACCTTGCCATGGAAAATGGTTCCATATCCCCCGTCAGGAGGGAACATAGTAGCAACCTGGTTGCTACTACTGTCGAAGATCAGCCCGTAGAAGACAGAATCGATAATATTCCCCATGGCTCCGGCAAAAATGAAAGAGATGGCAACGATCAAAACCCGAGGCGAAACCTTTCTAACCGAATCCCACAGCCAATATCCGATCCCGCATATGGCCACCAACCGAAAAAGGGTTAGGATCAGTTTGCCATACTCCCCGGGGATGCGGGCGCCCCAAGCCATCCCTTCGTTCTCCACGAACAGGATCTTGAACCAACTAAATACTTCTACCTCTTCGCCTAAAACGAAGTTCGTTTTGATATAGACCTTGCTTATCTGATCGATGAGCAGGACCAAAGCGATGAGTAATATTGAGTTCTTGAGTGAAAAGGATTTAGGAATCATGCGCAATACGCTATCGGACAGGTTTCTGAAGGGGCAAAAATAACAATATTTATTGGCTTGACTTTAAAGTAACGTTTCCATGACGGCTTTCTGCTTCAACCTGAAACTGACCGCCTTCAGGTAATTCATTGATCGCCTTCCCGAAGATAGACTTGGCTTTACCACTTACACTGTCCCTGGCCCAAAGCTCTATAAATCCCAAGCGGGCCATCAACTTTCCATTTCCTGCAAAGTCGTTAAAAATGCCATTCCCTTGATCAAGTTGTACAAATAAGGAATTGAATGGTCCATAAGTATCTACAGAGGCCAATCGGGCTTCCAGGTCTACCCCTATGTGACTGGGGACGAAAACCACCATCTCGATGGCAATCACTTTGTGAGCAGCCAGCTTGTCATTGTAGGCCTCAAAATAGGGTGAGTAGGCGGTTTCCAGGGATAAGGTATCACCCCTCTTTTTTACCTCCAGTACCACACTTTCATTGGATTCTCCCTCCACATAGATGGACATCCTGATCTCCGGCTCATCGTGACTGTACAGTTTGATATTATAAACTTCATCCGAGCGGATCTGCAGTACATTCAATCCTTCAGAGGACCATTGCTTGTTCATGGTCTTTTGGGCGCTGACCGGGCCTATCAGCAGGAAATGGACAATAAAGATGAATAAATACCGCATAAAAAAACCCCGAAAATCGGGGTTGATTTTGTTCTTTTCAAAGGTTACCCCTTCTACTTTTGCATGTTCTTAGCCTCGATACTCAAGGTAGCATGTGGCACCAATTTCAAGCGTTCAGGATTGATTAGCTTTCCGGTCACACGGCAGATTCCGTAAGTCTTGTTCTCTATTCGTATCAAGGCGTTCTTCAGATCACGGATAAACTTCTCTTGTCTGATAGCCAGTTGCGAGTTAGCCTCTTTACTCATCACCTCACTACCTTCATCAAAAGCCTTGAAGGTCGGAGAGGTATCGTCCGTACCGTTGTTACTATCGTTCTTATAAGCACTTTCGATCAGTTCAAGCTGTTCTTGTGCTTTATCGATCTTCTCCTGGATCAGGGCTCTGAATTCCTCCAGTTCATTATCGCTGTATCGGTTCTTTATCTCTTTTGCCATGATTTAATGTTTTTTTATGCTTAACCGGGTCTTGATGTCATCGAAAGCGATCTCAGTTCCGTCAATTACTTCTTGCGCAAATTGCAACTCCTCGGCCAAGGTTTCTTGTTTGATATACTTCATGTTCTGCTCCACTGCTGTCATCAGTCTATCGTCTTGCTCTAGTGTTACATCTACTCGATCAGTAACTTCAAAACCAGAGTCTTTTCTAAGGTTTTGAATTCGGTTAACCAATTCCCTGGCTATGCCCTCATTACGCAAATCGGGGTTGATGTTAACATCCAGTGCAACCGTGACTCCGTCAGCGTTAGCGACCAGCCAGCCTTCAATGTCCTGAGAGCTTATGATCACATCGTCGAGGGTCAATGTACTGCTTTTTTCGTTATGAGAAACTGATATTTCCCCATCTTTTTCCAGCTGCATGATCTCTTCCTGACCAAAGTCATTAATAGCCTGGGCTATCACCTTCATGTCTTTTCCGAAACGGGGGCCGAGTTTCTTGAAATCAGGTTTGATCTGCTTGACCAATATGCCAGATCCTTCGTCTATAAGCTCGATCTCCTTTACATTGACCTCAGATTTGATCAGGTCAGATACGGCTTCGATCTCTTCTCTTTCGGATTGATCCAGAACAGGGATCATGATCTTTTGCAGCGGCTGACGAACTTTGATCTTCTCTCGTTGCCGTAACGACAATACCAGGGAAGAAATTGTCTGCGCCTTTTGCATTTTGTGCTCCAGTTGCGGATCGATACAGCCCGTATTGGCTGTCGGAAAATCGCTCAGGTGAACCGATTCCTGTCCTTCTTGGACAACCCCGGACATCAGGTCCTTGTATAACCTGTCCATAAAGAAGGGCGCTACAGGTGCACTGAGCTGAGATACTCTAAGCAGGCAAGTAAAGAGTGTCTGGTAGGCTGAGATCTTGTCCGGACCATAACTACCTTTCCAGAAACGCCTTCTGCTCAATCGGACAAACCAGTTGCTCAGGTTCTCCTGAACAAAATAGGAAATAGCCCTTGCCGCACGGGTGGGCTCGTATTCCTCGTAAGCCTTATCTACGATCTGTATCAGGGAGTTTAGCTCGGATAGTATCCAGCGATCAATCTCAGGCCGGTCTTCCAATGCTGTCTCTGGCTCCCGATAGTCGAAATTATCCAGGTTGGCATAAAGCGCAAAGAAACTATAGGTGTTATAAAGTGTACCGAAGAATTTATTTCGTACTTCGGCAATTCCGTCAAGATCAAATTTCAGGTTATCCCAAGGGTTGGCATTACTGATCATATACCAACGTGTAGCATCGGGACCATACTTGTCCAAGGTCTCGAATGGATCGGCGGCATTCCCCAATCGCTTGGACATCTTCTGGCCGTTCTTATCCAGAACCAGTCCATTGGAAACCACATTCTTATATGCCACATCATCAAAGATCATAGTGCCAATTGCGTGTAGGGTATAGAACCATCCGCGGGTCTGATCTACGCCTTCAGCGATGAAGTCTGCCTTGCGCCAGGTTTGTTCTACTTTCTCCTTATTCTCGAAGGGATAGTGCCATTGAGAATAGGGCATGGACCCACTGTCAAACCATACGTCGATCAGGTCTGCCTCTCTTTTCATGGGTAGACCGGAATCAGATACCAGTACGATCTGGTCTACAATGTTCTTATGCAGGTCGATGGTTTGATAATTCTCTTCGGACATGTCACCAACCACAAAATCGGAATAGATGTCGGTTTTCATGAATCCGGCCTCAACAGCCCGCTTCATTTCCAGCTTCAACTCCTCGACAGAACCGATACACTTTTCTTCAGATCCATCTTCTGTTCGCCAAATTGGTAAAGGTATTCCCCAGTAACGCGAACGAGAAAGGTTCCAGTCATTGGCATTCGCTAACCAGTTTCCAAAGCGTCCTTCGCCAGTGGATTTAGGCTTCCAATTGATCCCCAGGTTCAGCTCGAACATCCGATCCCGGAAGTCGGTTACCTTGATGAACCAGGAGTCCAATGGGTAATACAAGATGGGTTTGTCTGTCCTCCAACAGTTCGGATAACTGTGCAGGTATTTCTCCACCTTGAAGGCTTTATTTTCAGTTTTGAGTTTGATGGCCAACTCGACATCCACGGATTTCTCCGGCGCCTGACCATCATCGTAATATTCATTCTTGACATACTTCCCTGCCAATTCTCCCATTTCCGGACGGAAACGTCCTTGGAGATCGACTAGTGGAACCAGGTTATCCTGTTCGTCCTTCACCAGCAATGGCGGCACTTCCGGCACTGCTTCCTTGGCAACCTTGGCATCGTCTGCCCCGAAGGTCGGTGCTGTGTGTACAATTCCGGTACCGTCCTCTGTTGTCACGAAATCCCCGCTGATCACGCGGAAAGCATTCTCCGGATTGTCATTTGGCAGGGCGTAATCCAGTAATTGTTCGTAGCGGATACCGACCAGGTCTTTTCCTTTGAACTCACTGTCGATCCAATACGGGACCTTCTTATCTCCGGCCTGGTAATCGGCCAACTGTCCTGCTTCTTCTGCCTCTACAAATTTGCCTGCAAATTGCTTACCTACCAAGGCCTTGGCCAACACCACCTGAATAGGCTCAAAGGTGTACTGATTAAAACTCTTGACCAGCACATAATCGATCTTGGGCCCAACGGTAAGTGCGGTATTACTTGGCAATGTCCACGGAGTGGTGGTCCATGCCAGGAAATGAACATCCCCCTTACCAGAAAGGAAATCCGGTAAAGTATCAGCTTTAGCTTTGAACTGAGCGACTACCGTAGTATCGGTAATATCCTGATAGGTCCCCGGCTGGTTGAGCTCATGCGAACTTAGTCCGGTTCCGGCTTTTGGTGAGTAAGGCTGGATAGTATACCCTTTGTAAAGCAAACCTTTAGAGTAGATCTCCTTCAGCAGCCACCAAACAGTTTCCATATACTTAGGCTCATAGGTGACATAAGGATTATCCATATCCACCCAATAGCCGGCTCGCTCTGTCAATCGGTTCCAAACATCAGTGTACCGCATGACCGCCTTCCTGCAGGCCTCATTATACTCCTCCACAGAGATCTTCTTCCCAATGTCTTCCTTGGTGATCCCTAATTCTTTTTCAACACCCAGTTCGATTGGCAAACCGTGTGTGTCCCAGCCGGCTTTACGATCTACTTTGAAGCCCTTTTGCGTCTTGAAACGGCAAAATATATCCTTGATGGCACGAGCCATAACGTGGTGGATACCTGGGAGACCATTAGCCGAAGGTGGCCCTTCGAAGAACACAAATGGAGTCTTCCCTTCCCGAATGGCAATACTCTTTTCGAAAATCTTCTCGGATTTCCAGAATTCGAGTACTTCATCACCCAGTTTGGCAAGGTCCAATCCCTTGTATTCATTAAACTTAGTGCTCATGGAACAGCGGCTTGAATTAAGGATGCGAAATTAAGAAATTTTAGAGAATTTCCCTATGTATAAAGGCTCGTTCAGGTATTGAGTTTAGTGGATTTTCTATCTTTAGAATATCCTATGAAAGACCTGACTAAATTTTGGCTTATCGCGGCCATACTGTTCACCTGCATTTCCCCTTCTCAAAACTATGTCGATGTATTTAAGATTGGATTTGGCGAATCCTTCTCCAACAGCTTTGAGGGAACAAATTCTGAGACGTCAATAACCTATTTCGACCTCAACCTGACTTATCCTATTCAGTTCAATGATCGAACTGCCATGATCACCGGTATCGACCTGGTGAGCAGCAGACTCCAATTGATCCCCAACGGGCAACGAACTTCATTGTACAGCACCACCCTGCAACTGGGTTTGAATCACAGCTTCAATGAGAAATGGAGTGCCGCATTGGTTATGCTTCCTAAGATGGCATCGGACTATAAGAGCCTGGAGTGGGACGATCTGCTGTTTGGAGGGTACACTGTAGCCCGCTTAAAAAAGACCGAAAACCTGACCTATCGCTTTGGCTGGTATCTCTCTGACGAGCAATTTGGAATATTCACTACCCCAATAATCGGATGGTATTATCTCAGCCCGAATTCTCGATTTGAAATGGACGTTTCCTTACCTATATCGGTTGATGTAAACTATGCACTGGGAGCATTTACAATTGGTTTGGACTACTTCGGGATCGGAAGAAGTTATAATATCAATCAGGTAAACAGAGGTAATGTCTATGTTCAGCAAGGCGCCTTGGATTTTGCTTCCTATCTGCAGTGGAATGGGTTTGACAAATCGGTCTTGATCCGAGGTAAACTGGGGTATACTAGCAATGATTTCGAGCTGTACGCCGACGGAGATACCTACGATCTGGGAATAACTGCCTTGCGCATCAATGACGATCGGATCAGGCTCAACCCGGAGATAAATGGCGGCTTCTTTGCCAAGATCGAAGCTATTTACAGATTCAACCTCAATGACTCCCCGGATAACGAAATTAACGAGTGATGGAAAAAACCTGTTTGGAATGTGGAGAACGCGTGGTGGGTCGATCAGACAAGAAGTTTTGCGATGATAGCTGCCGAAACAGCTATCACAACGCCCGAAACAAGGACGTGACCGCATACATTCGCAATATAAATAATCAGCTGAGAAAGAATCACCGCATCCTACAACAACTCAATACACGGGATAAAACCAAGGTGGCTAAAAAGACTCTAACAAAGGCTGGTTTCGATTTTGATCTGCACACAGGAACATACACCACCAAAACTGGCAGTGTTTATCATTATGTCTACGATCAAGGATACCTGGCTTTGGACAATGATCTTTATCTAATAGTCAAACGGGATACGTGATCACCTCCAGCTTCGGCCTTTTAATTGCAATGCAGCCTTAAGCACGTCCTTTTGGCTGATCTGCCCCACCAACTTGCCATCTTCTAGGATGGGAAACCGGCGTCGTTTAGATTTTAGGAAAAGCTCGGCTGCATCAAAAACATTCATATTCCCATCTATGGTTTCTACATCGGTGGCCATATGGTCAGAAACTTTGATGTCCTTCATAGGCTGGTTGTAGTAACGACTCACCGATATTTGTTTCATACAGTCGCCTTCGGAGATAATGCCGACCAATTCATTTTTGTCATTGACAACCGGACCTCCTGATATGCGCTTTTTGATCAGGGTATTCATGACATCAAGAACAGATTGATCCGTCTTGAACTTGATCAGATTAGTGGTCATATAGTCCGAAACTTTGATCTGCTGGTCTGTTCCTTTTGTAGGCTTGGCTCGACGGCCAACATAACTCTTGATACCCATATCGCTTATTTTTAGTCTACTTAAATATAGCTAAAAAAGGAAGTAAACTTCAAGCCTGCCTTACAGATGTAGGGGTATTCTGTAATAAATCGTAATTTTAAAGTTTAAACAAAGTCCTGCATGAACCGTCAATATGGTTTCCTCTCGTTTTTGGCCGTAATCGGCTTGATCTATCTCAGTTTTTATACCCTCATGCCCAGAGAGGGCACTCCCGCCTCTATCCCGGAGACCGAATTTTCTACCGAGCGTGCTTTGTTGCATTTACGAGAGATTTCCCGTGAGCCACATATGAATGGCTCTCCTGCTAATGACAGGGTAAAGGACTACCTGGTGGAGCAGCTGAAAGAACTTGGATTAGACCCCCAAATTCAGGAAGGTTTCGTGATTAACCAAAACCGAGGCGTTTTGGACAAGCCGGTAAACATTCTTGCCAAGATAGATGGGACGATTGGCGACCGAACATTGATGATTTTCTCTCATTACGATAGTGCCTTGGTGCCTAGTTATGGGGCCAGTGACGCAGGAAGTGGAGTTGTGACCATCTTGGAAAGTGTTAGGGCCTTTTTAAATGCTGGCGTCCCGCCGAAGAACGATATTATCATTCTCTTTACTGATGCTGAAGAGATCGGTTTGGACGGAGCGCAGTTGTTTGTCGATGAACATCCTTGGGCCCAAGAAGTTGACTTGGCTCTGAATTTTGAAGCTCGTGGAAGTGGTGGCCCAAGTAACATGATCGTCGAGACTAATCATGGAAACCAAGGGCTTATCAAAGCCTTCAAGGAGGCTGGAACAGAATACCCAGTTGCCTCATCTTTGATGTATAGCATCTATAAAATGCTGCCAAATGATACGGACTCAACTGTCTTGAGAGAAGGGGCAGATATAGACGGATACTTCTTTGCATTTATCGATGATCACTTTGATTACCATACCGCCAACGATAATTTTGAGAACTTGGATAGAAACACCTTGCAGCATCAGGGCAGCTATCTTTTACCGTTGCTTACCCATCTTGCCCAAGCAGACCTGAATGTTCGCGCCAGTGAAGACGATGTATATGTCAACTTCCCATTTATCAAGATGATCAATTATCCATTCTCCTGGATCCTCCCCATGTGGGTGATCACAGTGGTTTTGTTACTAGTCCTTGTAGGATGGGGCATGAAGAAAGGCAAACTAAGCGGACGTGGTATTGGCCGAGGTAGTTTAGTGCTCTTACTGGCTCTTATTCTATGCACCGTCATCGGGAAATATGGCTGGAGTCTGATTATGAGCATCTACCCGGAGTACTATGAGATTCAGCATGGTTTTACCTATAACGGACATACCTATATCATCTTTTTTGTGCTGCTTAGCCTGGGCATTACCTTATTCTTATACAGACGATTAGCGAAGCAAGTTTCTGTTGCGAATCTGTCCGTTGCACCGCTAATCCTTTGGATCATTATCAATGGTGCCGTATATCTGTATCTAAAAGGGGCTGCATATTTTGTGATACCTGTGTTCTTTGGCCTTGCGGCCTTATGGTTAATGATATGGCAGGAAACTCCCAACTTGCTATTGATGGCCTTACTAATTGCGCCGGCATTGATCTTGTTCTCTCCACTGATTCAATTCTTCCCAGTTGGTCTTGGGCTGGAAATGCTGTTGGCCAGCTGCGCTTTTACTGTGCTACTTTTTGGATTGGCACTGCCGGTTATCGGTTATTGGAAAGGAAAGAAATTCCTGACCTATTCTGTCCTGCTGCTATCAATGGTGTTCTTGATTCGGTCCCATCTGCAGAGTGACTTTACCCCAGAACAGCAAAAGCCAAATAGTTTGATCTATTACCAAGACCAGGATAAAGGAGAAAGCTATTGGGTGAGCTATGATGATGTTCTGGATAGCTGGACTGAGTCTTACCTGGGAGAAGAACCCAAGCCAGCTTCAGATTATGTAGCCAGTGCTTCTGGCAGCAAATACAATACTGGTTATTCTTTTGCGAACCGGGCACCTGATGTGCTCATGGATTTCTTCGATGTTCAACTGAACGAAGACACCCTGATCGGTAATGATCGCAGTGTCCGATTTACGGTTCACCCTCGGGAGGATGCCCGGCTGATCCGTTTGTATGCAGACACGCTGGTGACCTTTAAGAAACTGGTCTACAACGGAAAATCCATTGAAGCGGATAGTACCGGCTATGTCTGGCCAAACAGACGCAGTAACTTTATACTACAATATTACGTTCCCCATGGCGATAGCTTGGAAGTGGCTTATACCTCCGCCGATCAAAGCATCCCTTTCACCATATTGGAATACTCATTTGATCTGATGAGCAATGACAGACTGAACATGAATCCTCGCCCAGAGAATACCATGCCCAAACCCTTCGTAACTACCGATGCCGTTGTTGTTCGAAGATCATTTGACCCTCGACTATTTAATACAATTCCAACCGACTCATTAATTGCTGATGACTAGAACGATCGGTATGGCGGGAGTTGGGTGGTTGGGCCTGCCATTGGCACGTCACCTAAAACTTTTGGGGTATACCATCAAAGGCAGCGTGAGCAGTCTGGACAAGGCCGGACTGCTGCAACAAAGCGGTCTGGAAGTCTATCCGATAACCCTCACCGATCATGGCATTCAAGGTCCTGTTCAGGCCTTTCTCGGAGAGGTTGAGACCCTTGTAATTATGATTCCGCCTGGTTTAAGGCGTAATACAGGCTCAGACTATGTATTGAAGATGGCCTATTTCCTGGATGAGATCAAGCTGTCTAAGGCCCAAAAGGTCATTTTAGTTTCCAGCACATCCGTTTATGGCGATTCACAAGGGAAGGTAACCGAAAAAGACCTGCCCAAACCGGAAACTGAAGCAGGTAGACAGCTATTACAGGTGGAACAGATGTTCTTTAACTCGGGAGGTTTTAAAACCACTATAGTCAGGTTTGGAGGACTCTATGGCGGCAGTCGGCAACCGGTCAGATATCTGGCAGGCAGAAAGAACTTGAGTGGCGGGAATGCTCCGGTAAACCTCATCCATAGAGAAGATTGTGTTCAGATCATTTCCCTTATCATAAGGCAAAATGCGTATGGCAAGATCTTTAATGCCGTCATGCCCTCGCATCCCACAAAGGCAGATTACTATTCCATGGTTGCAGAATCTTTAGGGCTGGAACCTCCACATTACTCGGAAGAGTCCGGTGGTGACCTAATCTACAAGCAGGTTGATTCCGACCAGATCGGCCCCGTTTTAGAATACGACTTTATTCACCACCTATAAAAAAGGGAGCCCAAAGGCTCCCCATCTATCAAAAATAATCAATTCATCTACCAAATTCTTACACGCTCTTCCGGTGGCAAATACATGGCATCTCCTTCTTTAATATCGAATGCTTCATAGAAGGCATCGATATTCAGTAATGGCTGAGTAGCCCGGTATCGTCCAGGTGAGTGCGGATCCGTTTTGATCTGGGTCCTCAAGGCATCTTCTCTGGAGAGTGTTCTCCAAATTGTTGCCCAACTCATAAAGAATCTTTGTTCTGCCGTTAATCCGTCAATATCTTCCGGACGTCCGTTTTCGGCGTAGAAACGCTGCAGACCGTCATAAGCTCCTAAAAGACCTCCAAGATCTCCAATATTCTCACCAAGGGTGAATTTTCCATTGATGAAAACGCTATCCAGTACCTCGATCTGAGAATACTGCTCTGCCAAGGCATCTCCTCTCTCGGTAAACTTGACAAGATCATCTTCTGTCCACCAATTGACCAGATTACCATCACCGTCAAATCTGGATCCACTGTCGTCAAAGGCATGAGAGATCTCGTGACCGATTACTGCACCAATACCTCCATAGTTAACGGCTTCGTCAGCCAGGTAATCATAGAACGGTGGCTGAAGGATAGCTGCCGGGAACACGATCTCATTGTTCAAGGGGTTGAAGTAAGCGTTTACGGTCTGAGGAGCCATACCCCACTCACCTCGATCTACGGGCTCACCAATCTCACCAAGGTTCTTTTCCAGTGCCCACTTGTTCGCAGCCACCATATTCTCGAAATAGCCGTTTTCGGCTTTGATCTCCATATTGGAGTAATCTTCCCACTCGTCCGGATAACCAATCTTCACAGTGAACTTATCCAATTTCTCGACAGCTTTTAATTTAGTGGAATCACTCATCCAATCCAGATTCTTGATTCTGTCCTGGAAGGCCGCGATCACGTTAGCGATCATCAATTCCGCCTTGGCCTTGGCTTCAGGTGGGAACATTTCGTCAACATAAACCTGACCTAAGGCCTCTCCCATTGTACCGTTTACCGTTGCCAGGGCACGCTCTTCTGCAGGACGTTGTTCTTGCGCCCCTCGAAGGTATTTGCTGTAAAACTCCCAATTGGCCTTTTCGATATCCGTGGTCAATACATTGGTATTACTATTGAAGGTATCCCAACGCATCAGCGTCTTGATATCCTCCATTGGGGTCTCAGTCATGAAATCGTTCAGGACTCTGGTGTATTCCGGCTGCATCACGATCATCGTATCTACCTGTTTCTCGACACCCAGGTCATCTAGTAATTTCTGTATGTTGATTGCCGGCATCATTTCCTGTACCTCAGCTAGTGTTTTTGGGTTGTTGAAATTACGAGCATCACGACTCTGAACTTTGTCAAAGCGAGGCTCGGCCAATTTGGTTTCCATTTCCAAAATCTTCTCTGCACTTAGACGTGCTGTAGCCTCGTCATCTCCCAGATATTGCAGCATTCTTGTGATGTGGTTAACGTATTCCGCTCGAATCTCTTTGGACTTGTCGTCCTGATCCAGATAATAATCACGGTCCGGAAGACCTAAACCTGCTGGAGTTAGATAAGCTGCGTTCATTGCTGAGTTATTTAGATCTCCGAAAGCCTGAACTCCCAAGAATGGAGAAGACATAGCCGGGTCTGTCGCCAACTTCGTTTGAAGATCTTCCAGATTCTCGATACTGGCAATGTTGTCTAATGTTGGTTGCAGCGGGGATATTCCGCGGTCATTGCGAGTAAGTGTATCCAATTTGGTATCGAACAAGGCTAAGGCTTTGCCTTGATCGGAATCCGCAGAATATCGGTTAAACTCTTTTGCGTTAGAGATCAATCTCAGCACGTCTGCATCTGTCGATTTCCGCAGTACACTGAATCCACCCCAACTGGAGCGATCGTCTGGAATCTTGGTCTCTTTCATCCAGGTACCGTTCACATAATTGTAGAAATCCTCCTTGGGATCTACAGCGGTATCCATGTTGGCCATAATTAACCCGTGAGGGGCATCATCCACCTTGGCCGTATCTTTTTCTTCGGCGCACGAACTCACCAAAGCAACGAGCAAGGTGAGAGCCATTGTAGTGCTGATCAGTTTGGTTTTCATATTGTTATTTTTGGTTTCTATACTAAAGACTGTAATAACCTCTACGAGGTTACGTATAAGTGTCAATTTTCTCGATTTGTTACAGTATCGTTCCTAATCTGGTCCTGTAATTCAAGGAGTTCTATCGAGTCTAGGAATCTTTTTTGTTTCTCCAGTTCCAGTTGTTCGTCGACTGCTCGCTGCTGATCGATCTGGTCCTTCTGAAATTTCTCGTTAATCTGGACGAATAAACTGCTAACCGATAGATTCAATTCTGCCAAGGCTTGCTCTAGCAAAAGGGTGTCCAATCTGTCCCGATTAGCCTCCTGATTCAACAATTCAGCTCTGGTTTGTGTCACCATAAGTCGGGAGTAGATAGGAAGGGTATTCAATGTATCCGGGATGGTCTTTCTCAATGAGTCTGTGTGCTGTATTAAGCGCTTAGATTTATTTTGAATCACACCCACAGAGTGCCCGTTCATGGTTGTTACTTCAGATTTGAACTCTTCAAAGATCGGCCATAGGGTTAATACCTCCATAGTCTGCTGAGATAGGGCTGGAAACCGATAATCGACATTTCCGTATAAGCGGGTACTGTCCTGCAAGACACCTTCTAAAGGCTGGTTCTCATCTCCTGCTTTGTTCTGACAGGAAGAAAGTGCAATTATCAATCCTGTGATCAGAAATAACAAGGCGCGTTCTCTCATAGTTTTCAACACAAGGACAACAAATATAGGGTATTCGTGCCTTGAGCACATAAAAATTGAACATCAGGGCAAGAATATGACTATATTTATCGGCGATTCAGACCTGCAAATTGATGAGCAAAAGCATACTGGTTATCGGTGCCAGAGGACAGATAGGAACCGAATTGACCTCAGCCCTAAGGGATATTCACGGCAACGACTCCGTCATTGCCAGCGACATTGTCACTATAGATGACGCATTTACTAATTCCGGTCCATTTGTGCAGTTAGATGCCATGGATAAAATGGCAATCCAAGACGTCATCAAGGATAACGAAGTAGAAGAGGTTTATCTGATGGCAGCTATGCTTTCTGCAACCGCAGAGAAGTACCCATCCAAGGCTTGGGACTTGAACATGACCTCTTTGTTCAATCTGTTGGAAATAGCTAAAGAAGGGTTGATCACCCGTTTATTCTGGCCTTCCAGCATAGCAGTCTTTGGCCCCACAACCCCGCGTCAAAATACTCCTCAGCATACCATTACTGAACCCAGTACAGTCTACGGAATTTCAAAGCTAGCCGGAGAAAGATGGTGCGAGTACTATAGCAAACAATTTGGAGTGGATGTCCGTTCTATCCGTTATCCTGGCCTGATCAGCTATAAAACTGCGCCTGGAGGAGGGACTACAGATTATGCAATAGATGTTTTCCACCAAGCCCTAAACAATGGTAATTATGATTGCTTTCTGGGCCCGCAATCGACCCTTCCAATGATGTATATGGACGATGCCATCCGCGCCACCATCAGTATAATGGATGTGCCTTCAGAACAGATCAGCATACGAAATTCTTATAACCTGGCGGGGGTTAGCTTTTCACCGGCTGAGATTGCGTCAGAGATCGAGAAACGCATTCCCGGATTTCAAATGGATTACAATCCCGATTTTAGACAAGCGATCGCGGATTCGTGGCCAGCCAGCATAGACGATAGTCAAGCCCGGAAAGATTGGAATTGGAGTCATCGATTTGAGCTAAAAGAACTGGTGGAGGAGATGATCAAGAATCTATCCGGTCAGCAGTGAGTTCAACGGAGCTGGAACGAAACAAAGCCAATGCCGTCGCTTTTTATCGAATGGCCTTTCTAGGTGATCCCAAGAATGCCGTGGAGCATTATGTCGGAGATCAATACATTCAACAACCCGGATGTTGCCGACGGAAAGGATGGCTTCATAGACTATTTTGAACGGATGCAGTCCGAATATCCCGATAAGTCAATTGAGTTTGTTCGGGCTGTTGCCGAGGGTGATCTGGTCGCCTTACATACCATGCAAACTTGGCCGGGTAATGACCAATACGTAACCATGGATTTTTTTCGTTTCGATGACAATGGGAAGATCGTCGAGCACTGGGACGCCATCCAACAAGTGCCTGATAAAATGGCCCATGGGAATGGGATGGTTTGAGTCGTGAGTCGTGAGTCGTGAGTCGTGAGTCGTGAGTCGAAATCTATTGTTTTCGGTTAAAATTTGCCACGAGAGAAAGTTAACTTTCACAAGGGTTCCACCCCCACCCAAAATCAAGTTAGCAGATAAATTTTAAAGAGTAATTCGTTTAATACAACTTGCTTAGTTAATTCTTGAATTGGTGGTTGGGGTTTGGGAATTCATCCCAGGATTATGCCGTGAGGACATGATCCTGAGGTATCCGTTTTTTATTTATTGACGTAACGCACAGATAGGAAATACCCATAATACCCCACTGCCTCACTTGATATAGAAGTTAACATTATCCAGGCGGTACGGTAATCGTTACTATAGTTGGAAAACGTAGTTTGCTCAAGCTGAACAGTCCTTGTGAAATTATATTTCTCGTCTAGTACCTTCTTGAATCGAAGGTAGGTCTTCTTGTCTTCAAAAGAATAACTCACCCATTTTCCATTATCCCCATTGTCCCTATATTATTTGAGTTCGACATTGTCACTGTAATTAGCAGTTTCACAAAAGTAAGTACGTGATATGGCATTGTATACGAAACCTCGCTCAACCGCAAAGGATTCGAATTGAAATTGGTTAAACTTGCGGGATTTGACCAACTCATCGAGCTCTAGTGTGCAACCTTGAGAATAAATGGTTCCTGCAATTAGCAGAGATATTAGCAAAGGGAACTTATTCATTCTTGCAGTCTTTAAGTCTTACTGCAAAAGTACATTTGAAGATTGGAATATTTCGTAACAGAGAATGTCGGGCACAAAAAAGCCCCCATCTAGCTCCCACAAATGCCTTTAATGGCAGAGAAGAAGAAATTGATTAGGAGCACTTTCAATAACAAGGGGCTAGGATTATTTCCTTTAGAAATGATCCTGATTTATCCAATACTGCAAGTAAAATCTTTATCGCTTCGCGATTATGCTTGTGCTCTTTCCATCGATCAAGCAAGCTTGTCTCTTGAAAAAGCACGACACAACATTCATTAAATGAAGAAAGATTTTACTTGATCCAGAAGAGCCAGGATTAACTCGCCCTGCGGGCTCGTTGGACCTCACGCAATAAGCTCTTTACCCACCAAACACTACCTCTCGCGGGGCATACTTTTTTTCTCGATCCTTACCCTCAAGCAAGCTTGGGGTAAGGTCTCTTCAAAAAAAATACCCGCTATCGCGGGTAGTGTTTTGGTGTAGCCCCGCCAGGACTCGAACCTGGATCTAAAGTTTAGGAAACTTCTATTCTATCCCTTGAACTACGGGGCCGTGGGCTGCAAATGTAAAAATTTTCGAGCCAGAAAGTTCAATTGCTCAAATGCATTAACTTTAGACCTTTAAAATCCAAATCATGCTTAAAACACGGATGCTATTGATCGCTCTTTTACTTGGAGCAGTAATTACGGGTTGGTCACAGGAATATTCTAAAAAGGATAGGAAAGTGACCATTTTTACTTCGGAAGAAAAGGATAACCTTCAAATGTGGATGAATGAAGAGGTAGATAAACGAATGGGGATGAACCAGGAGGAAAGAGACGAATACTGGAGCACACTCACCTACTACTTCGTAAAAATGGGCCGCCTGGACGATAAAGATCAAGGGCTTTCCAAAGATGAGTTAAAGGTAGAAGTAGAGAAGCTTTTAGATAAACAAGAAGCTGAAATGAAAGAGAACCTGACCGCAGAACAGTATGCTGTTCATCAAGAGATCATTGGCGAGCTAATGCGTTCTGCCTATAAACGTTGGGGGATAGAATAACAAACGTCCATTGGTAGAAAGGTTATATCCATATCGTTTCGGACTTTTTCTTCTCAGTCTGAGTTTTATTCTTTTCGGGGGCCTGTTGATGCCTTTCGGAATATTTGAAGATGTTTTTCTGCCTATAGCGAACACCCTAAACCTGGTTGCTGGTCTGCTTCTTATATCAGATAATAAGCGGATGTTTCGTTTTTTCCTGGTATTGCTCGGTCTGCTGCTTCTTACTTCCCTGTTGAATCTCTTTGGAATTGGCGATGGCCGATTGAATCACCTGGTGAACATGGCAGTTTTATTCCCGTTCTATGCCATGGTGACCTATGAGATCATCAAACAGATACTCACCATGAAAAATGTGACCATGTCGACTTTGTTAGGGTTGATTAGTGGTTATATCTGTCTTGGACTTATCGGAGCATTATTGTGTATGATAATTGAGATGTTCGCTCCAGGATCTTTTTCTGGAATAACCCCAGCAAGGGGTATATTGCCCAATGTAGAGGACATCGTATATTTTAGTTACATCACCTTGCTGACCATAGGTTACGGAGAGATCTTTCCAGTGGCCGATGCCGCCCGGAAAGCGGCTATTTTGATCGGGTTGGTAGGACAATTCTATATGGTTATCATCACAGCGGTTGTGGTTTCCAAATACATGAGTCAAAAGAATTAACATCACGCGCTCCATTCATTCCATTGGATTGACCTAATTTAGTTTTTCATATTAAAACCCACGTTTAGCCATGTACAGGATCAAATTCATAGCTCTTTGCTCTTTATTGACGTTTTCTTCGATCGTGTTGGGACAGGATGAAGAGACTGGTAATTCGGATAACCTGGAGCAGAAAATTCAAAATCCAGTTGCTGATCTGATCAGCTTGCCATTTCAAAACAATATCGATTTTGGTGTTGGTCCGGATAACCGGACTCGAAACACGCTGAATATTCAACCAGTACTTCCATTTAAGATAAATGAGAATTTTAACTTGATCACCCGGACGATCGTTCCGGTTATCTCTCAACCTGTGGGAAGTAGTAATAGCGAATTTGGTTTAGGCGATGTCAACCTTAGTCTTTTTCTCACCTCGGCAAAACCCAAGAAGACTATCATTGGTTATGGTTTAGCACTAGGTCTTCCCACCGCGACAGATCCGGTACTGGGCACTGGTAAATGGAGCGCAGGGCCCAGTGTGGTTGTTTTAGTGCAGCCCAAAGGATTGACCGTTGGAGGCCTTGTCCAGAACACTTGGTCCTATGCAGGGGCAAGTGACAGACCGGATGTGAACTTTTTTTACTCCCAGGTGTTTGTCGTCAAGAATCTGTCCAATGGATGGTATGTAAATTCCGCACCCATAATAACAGCCAATTGGGAAGCTAGTTCGGGTAATCAATGGACAGTTCCTATTGGAGCGGGTGCTGGGAAACTATTTCGCGCCGGCAAACTACCTATAAACGCCCAATTGGGTTACTATTACAATGTAGTTACACCCGATTTCGGTCCTGAGAGTCAACTGAGGATCCAAGTCGTACTATTATTTCCAAAATAAATCCTTACATGAAATCAATTAAAAAACTCCTTTTACTCAGTTTGTTTATCGTCGGTCTAATTGGATGCTCCGGCGTAAAGGTTCTGGACTCCTGGAAAGGCGAAAATGCTGCCACCTTAAAGTCCAAGAACACTCTGGTAATCGCCAGAACTAATAATCAGCAAGCGCGGATAGCGTTTGAAGAGGCTATTGCCAATAAATTGAGAGCCGCAGGCGTACCTGCTACGGAGAGCTATAAAAAGATCCCAACTTTAAATGTGGAAAAGAAATTGACAGAAGCCGACGTGGCCGAGGCCAAAAGAAAGATCGAAGCTGCAGGCTACCACGGTGTGGTAATCAGTGTAATGAAAGACAAAAAACTCACCGTTCAACGTAACAGTGATGGAGGCTACTACGCCGGGGCGACCTATGGCGTTACCGAACCCTTCTATTCTGCAAGTTTTTATGGTTACTATGCCTATCCAGGATCCTATTACATGCAATATGGCGGGAATTATGTGCCAGAAACGGTAACTACTCAAGAGTCGGTTACCTATGTGTTGGAGACCTTGTTCTACAACCTGGACGAACCTGAAGAAAAACAACTTTTAGCGGTGGTTACCTCGTCTTTAGAAGACCCAGAAGGCGCGTCAGCAACGGCTAAGATATACGCCAATAAAATAGCTTCAGCGCTTAAATAATCTACTCAAATCTTTTAGCATGAAATTAAAAATCATAGCGTTTTCAATTGCGTTTCTTTATATAGGCATATTGAGCGCCCAAAGCATAGAGATCACTCCCTCTTACGGAATACAGTTTGGCTCGAAACTGAACTATGGAGTCAATTATTTAAAAATATCCGATGGTGACCAATACGGGGTCAATGTGGGGTATGAAGTGGACTATGGAACTCTGGTCGAAGCTTCATGGATCCATCACGACGCCGAATTGTCCATAAAGGACATCTACATTGCTCCGACAGAAAGAAAGGTCGCTGATTTAAGCGCGGACTGGATTCAGATCGGAGTAATGCGTTATTTAAACGATGCTCCTGTTAAACCCTTTGTGGGAGGTGCATTGGGATTGGTCATACTAGCACCGTCTAATGAAAACAGTGAAATCGTTAACCGAAGTTTGTCTAATTCTACAGAGTTTGCATTTTCCTTCAAAGCTGGACTCAATATCATGTTCTCTGAAGTAGTTGGATTAAACCTTCAAGGGAATCTCCTCTTCCCAGTCTCCTGGGGTGGAGTTTATGTGGCTGGAGGCCCAGGTGGAATTGGCGGTGGCGTCAGTGTGTCGGGAACTACGATTATTGGAGGATTCAGCGGTGGCCTAGTTTTTCGTCTAGGCACGGGAAGTTAGACTTGAACAATACACTTTATCGAGGGGGTTTCTGTGGGAAATCCCTCTTTTTGTTTGGGTTTCATCAATAATTGGTTAACTTGATTAGTCTAATGTCTAAGTTCAGATTAGACGTTATTCACCACTAACTCAAAATTTTAATTAAACTCTTGATTATGAAAAGAATCCTATCCGTCTTTTTGTGCATGATCATGGCTGCTATGGTCTATGCACAAGACAAACCGAACATCCTTGTTATCTGGGGTGACGATATCGGTCGATCCAATATTAGTGCCTACACCATGGGAATGATGGGCTACCAAACTCCGAACATAGATCGGGTAGCAAAAGAAGGAATAATCTTTACGGATTACTATGGAGAGCAGTCCTGTACTGCGGGTCGCTCCTCCTTTATTATGGGACAAAGTGTATTCAGAACCGGTTTGTCCAAAGTAGGACTACCTGGTGCAGATCTCGGTATGCAAGTAGAGGATCCTACCATCGCCGGACTGCTCAAGGATCAAGGTTATGCCACAGGTCAATTTGGAAAGAACCACTTAGGAGATAAAGACACTCACTTGCCAACGAATCACGGATTCGATGTCTTCTTCGGGAACCTCTATCACTTGAATGCCGAAGAAGAGCCAGAAAATGAGGATTATCCAGGAGATATGATCATGGCCGATGGACGAACCTTCCGTGAAACCTATGGCCCCAGAGGAGTAATCCGTAGTTCCGCCGATGGTAAGATCGAAGATACAGGGCCACTGACCAAAAAGCGAATGGAAACTGTAGATGATGAAACCGTTGCAGCAGCCTTGGATTTCATCCGTCAACAGACTTCCTCGGGCACACCATGGTTTGTTTGGTGGAGTGGAACACGCATGCACTTCCGAACACATGTTCAGGAAAGTCGCAGACATCCGGGTAACGATGAATATACCGATGGTATGATCGAGCACGATATGCATATTGGACAATTCCTAGACCTTTTGGACGAATTGGGTATAGCCGACAATACAATTGTGCATTATTCAACTGATAACGGCCCTCATTACAATACGTGGCCAGATGCAGCATCAACTCCTTTCCGAGGTGAAAAGAACACCAACTGGGAAGGTGGATGGCGAGTGCCGGCTATGGTGAGATGGCCAGGTGTCATCAAACCAGGTTCAGTCAGTAATGGCGTGGTGCACCATATGGATTGGCTTCCAACCTTTGTGGCAGCTGCTGGTAAATCAGATATCAAAACAGACCTCTTGGACGGATACAATAGCAGTGCACTGGGGCGCAACTACAAGGTTCATTTGGACGGATACAACCTGATGGAGCACCTCAAGGACCCTCAAAATGTAGAAAGCCCTCGTAAAGAGATTTTCTATTTTTCAGATGACGGTGACTTAACTGCTCTGCGTTATGGTCCTTGGAAACTAATCTTTATGGAACAAAAGGTCGAGGCCACTCTGGAAGCCTGGGCCAATCCGTTTACACCATTGCGTGTACCACTGATGTTCCATTTGAGGAGAGATCCATATGAAAGAGCGCAAATTACCTCTAACACATACTATGACTGGTTAATCGACCGAGTTTATCTGTTTATACCAGCACAGGAGTATGTTGGAAAGTTCCTGGCTACCTTCAAGGATTATCCACCTCGACAGAAGGCGGCCAGTTTCTCACTTGATCAAGTGATGGAACAGCTCTCCAACTCTGGAGGCTCCAAATAACAATTGATCGTCTTAGTTAACCCCTGGTTGAAAGACCGGGGTTAATGTTACCATATCCCTGTATTCTAAGCCGCCTCAGCCATGCGTATCATCCTGATTCCGGGGCTTGTGTAGCCGCAATCAACGGCGATGCCAGAAAGGCAGGATGTAATACTGATTTGATCAATACAGATGGATGGAATAGTTTCAAAATGTCCTTACCCCCATTTCCAATAGCAATGGACCCGCCCTTACTTCAGATTCGGAGGTATTATCCGATAACAATAGGGAAGCCGAAAACTAGTTCAGAGTAGGCACAACTAAAAACTAACAACATGCCACAAACATTTTTAAAACGAGCTCGAGGAGCTGTCAAATATTGGTATTTACCGCTACTGGCCGGATTGGTTCTGATCGGAATTGGTATTTGGACCTTCGCTAAGCCCGAAGCTTCGTATGCCGCCTTGGCTTTTTTGTTTGCGCTCTCCTTCCTGATTTCAGGAGCTGCGGAAGCTTTATTCGCATTGAATAACCGAAAAATATTGGATGGCTGGGGATGGACCTTTGTAATGGGACTATTGACTTTGGTCGTTGGATTAATTATGCTTAATCGGCCTGAACTTTCCAAGATAACTTTGGCCTTCTTTGTTGGATTCGTCGTGCTTTTCCGGTCTTTCCAGGCAATAAGTGTAGCCATCGATCTTCGAAATTTTCGCGTCACGGCATGGGGCAATTTAATGGTCATAGGGGTCCTGGGAGTGATCTTCGGTTTCATCCTCTTATGGAACCCGGCCTTTGCTGGACTTGGCGTCATCATTTGGACAGGGCTGGCATTCTTGACCGCTGGTATTTTCAATGTGATTCTCTCCATGAAACTGAAGAAGATCCACGATATGCCTGCCAAGATCTCCAAAGAACTAATGGACCGTTACAACAAATTGGAAAGAGAAATTGCCGAAGAAATGGAAAAGGCAGATTCTTAAACCATCATACTATTTACACCCTATCCGGTGAATTTCGTTTTACCGGATAGGTTTTTTTATTTAAAACTCTCCTCGTTCTATTCGCTAAATAGCATCAAAATGAAGGAAACTCATCAACAAATTCAATTTTTGGCCGAACGTATGAATCAATCCATTCTTGGCCAGGAAAATGTCGTTAACCGGATTATAATGGTCCTCTTAGCCAATGGCAATCTCTTGCTGGAAGGAATGCCCGGATTAGCCAAGACCAGGGCGATAAGCAGTCTGGCCAAGAACCTGGATACCGGGCTTAGTCGGATTCAATTTACTCCGGACTTGCTACCTTCTGACATTACCGGAACCGAGGTATATCAACCTGATTCGGATGAAAAGTTCATTTTCCAACCAGGTCCTATCTTTAATAACCTCATCCTTGCGGACGAGATAAACAGGGCCCCGGCCAAGGTACAATCGGCTTTGCTCGAAGCAATGGAGGAGCGGCAGGTTACCGTTGCTGGAACTACGCATAAAATGGACCCCTTGTTTATGGTGATGGCCACCCAAAACCCGGTTGAACAGGAAGGAACCTACCCCCTTCCGGAGGCTCAAATGGACCGTTTCCTGATGCATGTGATTGTTCACTATCCGGATACGGAATCCGAGATCAAAGTACTCGATTTAGTTAGAGGAGAGGCAAGTGAAAAGCAGTCTGGCGGTTCCGAGAACGAAACCATATCACCCCAAGTGATCTTTGCCGCCAGGGACGAGATAGCGAAAATAAAAATCGAAGAGAGTGTCAAAAGGTACATCGTAGACTTGGTAAACGCTACTCGGTTTCCGGCTAAATACAGTGAGCAGCTCAATTCCTGGATGGACTATGGAGCCAGCCCCAGAGCTTCTATTGCCCTAGACAAGTGTAGTCGGGTGCACGCATGGATGAACCAGTTGGACTTCGTAACCCCAGACAATGTCCGGGCTGTTGCGCACGACATTCTGCGCCATCGCATTGTCTCCAGTTATGAGGCCAATGCCGAAGGTATAAACAAGGATCAAATAATTGACGAGCTTCTAAAGCAGGTAGCTGTCGCTTAAACAATATTTATACAATGAAGAGTTTATTAAAGCCGTTTTTTGGAATCGTCCTTATCAGTGTTCTGATCAGTTGTGGTCAACAAACTGAAAAGGAGCTAATCGCAACCAGCCCAGCCCCAGAACAGGACCCACTTCCGTCCTGGAACGAGGGATCAACGAAATCCGCCATACTGGATTATGTGACTGCCGTGACCAACCCGGACAGTGCTGATTTTATTCCGATCGATGACCGAATTGCCACCTTCGATAACGACGGTAATCTCTGGTCGGAACAACCGGCATATTTCCAGCTGTTCTTCGCGATCGATAGGGTTAAAGTGATGGCGGAGAGTCATCCGGAATGGAAAGACACAATGCCGTTTAAGGCGGTATTGGAAGACGATATGGCGGGTCTAATATCGACGGGGGAACACGGCTTGTTGGAATTGGTCATGGCTACCCATGCAGGTATGACCGCAATCGAATTTGAAAGCATAGTAGATGACTGGTTAAAGGCAAGTAAGCATCCCAGGTTCGATCGACCCTACAATGACTTGGTCTATCAACCCATGTTGGAGCTTCTTACTTATCTGCGCGCTCATCAATTTAAAACCTTCATCGTCTCCGGAGGTGGAGTTTCTTTTATGCGGGTTTGGACGGAAGATGCCTATGGAATACCACCGGACCAAGTTGTCGGCAGTAGTATCAAGACTGTTTTCGAATATGACAATGGCCAAGCTAGTATTCGGCGCCTGGCCGAATTGGACTTTATAGACGATAAAGCGGGAAAACCGATCGGTATACATAAATACATCGGAAAAAGACCCGTATTCGCCTCGGGTAATTCTGATGGGGATCTCCAAATGCTACAATACAGTGCCGATAATACATATAAGAGTTTCCAATTATATCTGCATCATACAGATGCCGAACGAGAGTGGGCCTACGACCGGGATTCTTCCATAGGACGCCTGGATAAGGGTCTGGATGAGGCCGCCGCCAAGGGTTGGACCGTTATCGATATGAAGGGTGATTGGAATGTGATCTACCCGTTTCAAGTTGATTAAACCATGCCAAAAGAAAGACTGGATATTCGCGAGCAAGACCGAACTGATCTGGGAGTATATGTCACCCTCAGGGAGTTGATCGCACTTCAATTTGAAGCTCACGGATTCAGTTTCCTACCTAAGTTTGCGGTTCAGAGCATACTTTCCGGACGTCACCGATCCAAACTGAGAGGCCGTGGGCTGGATTTTGACCAGGTCAGAAAATATGTAGCGGGAGACGATATCCGAAACATCGATTGGCGGGTAACAGCCCGTGTCGGTGTAACTCATACTAAAGAGTTTACCGAAGAACGGGAACGTCCTGTGATATTCGTGATCGATCAGAGCCAATCCATGTTCTTTGGCAGTCAGGCTTATTTCAAGTCAGTGGTTGCTGCTCATCTAGCGGCCGTAGGTTGCTGGCGTGTATTGGAAGTTGGGGATCGGGTAGGTGGAATAGTCTTTAATGAACAGCGTATCGATTTTGTTTCTCCCAAACGAGATCGCAGGACCGTTCAGCGATTACTCTCGGTGATCGTGGACTACAATCGTGAATTAAAGGCAAAGGCCGTAGATGTGAAGATAGAAGAGCCACTGAACGAAGCACTTAAAAGAACGGCTCAAATGGTCAGTCACGATTATCTGATCGTCCTTATCAGTGATCTTGGGAATGCAAATGCACAAACCTTGAAGACCTTGATCCGAATGAGAAAGAACAATGATGTCATCGTCGGCCAAATAACCGATCCATTGGAAAGTTATCTTTTGAAGGAGCGATACACCATTTCGGATGGAGAATTTCAGTCGCAAGTTGGTTCCAGCAAAAAATTACGCCGAGAGTTTCACGAGGAAGTATCCAATAGAATGGATAAACTCAAAACAGACTTTAAAAAGTATGGAATCCCACTCATCCCTTTTGATACGAGGAGAGAGGCGGCCAAGCAATTGAGAGATATTGTCTCAGGAAAGACCAGATAAAAGACCAAGATTTGCAGGAACTCAGAACCCTATTGGAAAGTGGAACCCTGGAATACGAATATCCCTGGATGTTCTGGTTGTTACTACTTCCATTGATTGTGATCCTGCTACCTCCCTTAAAGTATAGAACGGAATCGCTTTACGCTCCTTATTTTGACCGACTGGCTAAGATCAAAGGAGAAAAACCATCTGAAGGTGTTCAAATTGCCAGAAGAAACGCAGTTGCCCAGTTGTTTCTCTTTATAATTTGGGGACTCCTGATATTAGCGGCCTCATCTCCTCAACTAGTTGGTGAACCAGAAAAACAGATCAAAACGGCCAGGAATTTCCTGATCAATGTGGATATCTCACTGAGCATGGAAACCACAGATTGGGTTAATAAGGAAGGTAATCGGGTTACCCGATGGCAGGCTGTGAAGGAAGTGATGAACGAATTCATTGAACGCCGTCAAGGGGATCGTATGGGGCTTATCCTCTTCGGAACACAAGCCTATTTGCAGTCTCCCTTTACGGACGATCTACAAGTAATCGAGGCCTTGCTCAATGAATCCGAGGTGGGAATGGCCGGGGCCAAGACCGCAATAGGGAATTCCATCGGGAAATCCGTAGAACTATTTGAACAAGATAGTATTCAAAAAAAGGTCATGGTTTTGATCACCGATGGTGCCGATAGTGGAAGTGAACTCAACCCTATTCAGGCGGCTCGCCTGGCAGCTGTAGATAGTATAAAGATCTACACCATCGGCATCGGAACTACCGGGCCCCAGACATATGAGCTGGACGAATATACCTTAACGGAGATCGCCAAGGCCAGTGGAGGTCAGTATTTTCAGGCATCAGACCGGGAACGGTTGGAGGCTGTCTACGGTGAACTGGACGATTTAGAGCCCATCGAATACGAGAACAACGATTACATACCCAAGCGTTTACTCTTTTATTATCCCTTGATGGGTGCACTTGTATTGGCTTTGGGATATCAAGTGATCTTTGGCTTGTTGAGCACGGGTAAAAAAATAATTTCTAAAGCCAGGGCCGATGGATGAGTTAAGCCTACAGGAATACCTGCAATATGCCTGGGATAATCTCTGGTTTCTGCGGCCGGATTGGCTCTATGGTTTTATACCTATAGGATTTCTTTTATTGCTGTTTGTTATCATTGGCAAACAACAGCAACGCTGGAAAAGAATGTTTCCAAAAGTAATGTTGCCTTATTTGACGATCAAGGGAACCAAAAGACAGTTTATACTGCCAAGAATACTGTTGATAATGCTATTATCATTGATAACCTTGGGTGCTGCCGGGCCTACCTGGGAGCAGATCGAACGTCCCGGTCAGAAAACAGAAGCTGCCCTTGTTATCCTAATGGATGTCTCCAGATCCATGCTGGCCGAGGACATTCAACCCAATCGGCTTGAGCGGGCTAAGCTGAAAATCAAGGATTTCTTTGAGGCGGGTCCCAGCTCTAAGGCTGCTTTAATTGCCTATGCCGGGACGGCTCATAGCGTTGTTCCGTTTAGTAAAGATTATAAAACCATCGCCCGGCAAATGGATGCGCTGAGGCCCGATATCATGCCGGTACAGGGTAGTTATCTGGAGGAGGCATTAAACATGGCGGATTCCTTGCTACAGAATATCATTGCGCCTAGTACGATTCTCTTGGTTACCGACAAAATTGATCAGGATGATATAGCCAGGATCTCTCAAACTGCCGTACGCACCCATGTTGAGGTCATGGCCATTGCGACCCCCAATGGCGGGACCATTCCCAATCGCAATTCTGTACTGAAAGATGCTCAGGGGAATACGGTGATCCCTAGACTAGATGTGATTGCAATGGATCAACTGAACACCGTGGAGAATGTCAATGTTGTAACGGTAACCCTGGATGCCAGTGATGTTCAAATTCTTGCTGCCCGAGTGAGACAGAATCTGGAATTTGAGATCGATCTTGAGAATGCCGAGAGTGAATGGAAAGACATGGGAATCTGGTTGGTTTTCCCTTCTTTACTGATCGCTCTGCTTTGGTTCCGAAGGGGTTGGAAAGTACATTGGGTACTGGCTTTACTGATCACATTGAGTTGTGACGAAGCCGGTGAGTTCAACTTGGAAGACCAGTTCTTTACTGCCGATCAACGGGCGGAACTAAAGAAAAGACAAGGTAAAGAAAAAGAAGCCGCAGCGACCTATGAAAGCGGGGATCAAAAAGGATATGCCTATTACCAAATGGGAGATTTAGAGGCCGCCGCCGAAGCCTACAGTAAGGATGTAACAGCCGAAGGTTTCTATAACCTGGGAGTCATTTATGCTGAAATGGGGGATCTGGAGGCTGCGGAACAGGCCTTCGATTCTGCCCTGGAAATGGACCCCAATCTCGACATTGCGCGACGTAACCGAGATCAAATTATCGTTGTTCGAGATTCACTGGCGGCTGCCCAAGGCCTGGAAATAGGCCGATCTATCGAGAACGACCTCAACCTGGAGAATTTGAAAGAATTTGATGAATCTGCTCAACTGGATGATAAAGACCAAGCCCTTGATAGTGAAGAAAAATATGAAGGCCAAGGTGATATTCAGGAAATGGTGACCAAAGAGGTCGATGAGAACACCATCGATGTCTTCGAATTTGACGAAAGTATAGTGATCGATAAGGATGCCGCCAAACAGACCTTACTCCGCCAGGTCACCGAAGACCCTTCCCTATTTCTAAGACGAAAATTTGCCTATCAGATAAAGAACAGGGCCATTCCCATCGTTAAAAGTGAACAACCATGGTAGGTCTCCGTGAACATATTTCACTGTTAATTTTATCGATGATGCTGTTATTGTCCGGATGGGGGATAGCACAAACTAAACCGGCCAGCATATGGGCTACGGCCAGATTGAGCAAAGAACAAGTGATGGTTGGAGAGCCATTAATAGTTACTGTGACAGTCTATACCAGCACGTGGTTCACAAAGCCCCCAGTATTTAGTGAGATCCAGGTACGCGGAGCTGTAATGACGAAATTAGAATCCAGGACGGGGGCAAAAACAGTGACCATAGGCCGGAAACAATATCCAGCTATCGAACAACGGTTCGTGATCTATCCAAATGCCATCGGTCAAAATACACTTCCGGAAATTGAAGTCGTCACTACAGGCCCGCCTGAGGGAGGATATAAGGGGATTGAACGGACAGTACACACCAAGTCCAGGAGCTTTGACGTCTTAGCACCACCAGAAGGAATAGATGCGACCAATTGGCTGTCGGCATACGATCTGAATTTGACCGAAACATGGGACCGCCCATTAAGGGACCTAAAGGCCGGCGATATCCTGGAGCGTCGTATAACTATAAAGGCGCAAGGCGCCCTTGCTGCATTTATATCCCCAATCGTGCCGGAAAAACCGGATTTTGGAACCATCTATCCCAAACAACCTATACTTGGAAATATACAGGGACAGACCTTATTTAACGGAAGTAGGACGGAGATACTGACCTATCTTTTGGAAGAAGATGGAAGTTTTACCATACCCGAGGTGAGCGTACAATGGTTCAATTTGCGAAACCGACAATTGGAGACCGAATCCATTCCCTCATTTACCATCGATATTGCGGATAACCCCGACCTGGAATTCATCCTATCACGCCAAAAAGAATTGCAGGAAGAACTGGACAAAGAGACAGAACGGTTGGAAGAAGAGGATGAAGAACCCTTCGAATTCATGGGGCTCAACTGGTGGCAACTCACTTTGGTGATATTGGCCGCTAGCGGTATATTATCCCTGATCTACAGATGGATAAAAAAGATTGAATTCAGGCGTAAAGAGGCTCAAAAAGCCAAGTTAATTTCAGAGCCTTACTTATTCAAGGAACTAGAAAAGGCTATTAGTAGCAATGACCCAGAAAATTCCATTCAGGCCTTGGCAAGATGGTATGACGCTTACAGGCAAGGTAAATATGGTGCGAGCATTTATGAATTTGCCCAGGACAAACACCAAGAAACGCTTCTTAACGAATTGGTCAAATTTGGTGAAATCGCCTTTAAAGAAGACCGCCTTGCGCAATCAACCTCACAACTCAAGTCATTATATACAGCTCTGTCCGATACGCGCACCTCACTCAATAAAGAATCCCATTCCAAGAACGAAGAGGCCTGGATGAACATAAACCCGACAACCCACTAAATGATACAAGAAAAGGTCATACCAGAAGTAGAAGGGATTATCCCTCCCGATCCGGTCTCTTTTTGGCCTCCTCAGCCCGGTTGGTATGTGGTCATGGTTGTTTTGTTAGCACTACTTATCTGGTTGATTGTCAAAATGATGAAAAAGTACCGTCGAAATGCGTACCGGAGAATGGGCTATCAACAGCTGGAAGATCTAAAAAGCGCTGAGGTTGATCAAGCCAGTTTGATCCAGTTGAACAATCTATTAAAAGCAGCCAGTATAGAAGCTTATTCCAGGGAAGAGGTAGCATCGCTAAGCGGATCTAAATGGGCGGAGTTCTTGTCATCCAGTTGTAAAACTGATCCGTTTACACCAGAGCATAAAAATTTGATATCCAAGGGAAGTTTTGATCAATCACTGATTGAGAACACCAAGCCAGAAAGTTGGCAAATCTTATTAGTTTCTTCTCAAAAATGGATGAAAACTCATCGTTCTTAACTAGATTTATCAATATGAAAAAGATACTCTGTTTACTGTTTTGCCTTTTGGCCGGTTCTGCGGTCTTCGGGCAAGAACATGAGGAAAGTAAAGAAGAACATAATCGTCATGCTATTGTTGTCGGAATTGGCCACGCGGCCGTTTTACAGGGTGTTCGAGACGGCGAAGTCGGCAATCTATATATCCCGTCATTCCTGGTGCAATACAACTATCGGATTTCTGAAAAATTTGCCTTGGGCTTAAATATTGATGTACTTATTGAAAACTTTGCTATTGAGGACAGAGAAGGCCTGGAAGTCGAACGAGAGCGCCCGGTAGCGACTATCCTTGTTGGGGGATATGAACTGGGATCCGGATTCTCTTTATTACTAGGTGGAGGAGTTGAGTGGGAAAAAAACGAGAATTACGGTTTGATCAGATTTGGATTTGATTATACCCATCCCCTTGGAGACAAGGGGTTCGAATTCCTAGCCACATTAAACAGTGATATCCTTTTTGGAGGATACAACACTATTAACCTCGGCCTAGGAGTAGGCAAAACATTTTGATTTTTATTTCATGAAGATTTTCGCCCTATTTCTAATTGTTCTTAGTGTTATTGCTTGCCAGCAAGGCAAGAAAGAGGCCGAACCAACAGAAAAGGTAGATTCAACTCTGGACTGCCACCCTTCCGGTGGTCGCGCTCAGATGCTATTGAACTCAGCCAACTCTGATAGTGTCGATGTGAATACATCCACTACTGAATTGTCTGATATCGATGAAGAGGCCGCTCTCGAAGGAGTCTCCGATTCCTCAATTGAAGGCATGGTCATGATCCCTGCCGGAGAGTTCATGATGGGAGGCGAAGGCCCTCTTGCCCTTCCCAGGGAATATCCTAAGCATCCGGTGAAGGTAGATGGCTTTTACATGGACACCCACGAGGTGACCAACGCAGAATTTCGTGCGTTTGTTGAGGCCACAGGTTACAAGACCATCGCAGAACGACCTATCGATTGGGAAGAATTAAAGAAGCAGGTGCCTCCCGGGACGCCTAAACCCCCGGACGAGATGCTAGAAGCAGGCTCTTTGGTTTTTAACCCTCCACCAAATGTGACCGATCTGACCAACTATTTCCAATGGTGGGCCTGGACCAAGAAAGCAGACTGGCTTCACCCAGATGGTCCCGGAAGCAGTATAGAAGGTAAAGACGATCACCCGGTTGTTCATATTGCAGTAGCAGATGCCAAAGCCTATGCCAATTGGGCCGGTAAAAGACTTCCTACCGAAGCCGAATGGGAATGGGCAGCAAGAGGAGGATTAAAGGATCAGCCCTATCCATGGGGGTCAAAGGACGTAAATCAGGCGCCTTATGAATGCAACTTCTTCCAGGGGACCTTCCCAACATCCAATCTGGTAGCCGATGGCTATGAACAATCCGCTCCAGTAGGCAGCTTTAAACCCAATGGCTATGGTTTGTATGACATGGCCGGTAATGTATGGGAGATCACCTCAGACTGGTTCAACGAGGACTATTATAAGACTCTGTCAAATTCAGAGCCTACTGTTAACCCTCAGGGGGCTCCCGAAAGCAAATATTCCGGGGCGCCATTTGCACAGCAGACAGTCATCAAAGGTGGTTCATTTTTATGTAATGACAGTTATTGCGCCAGTTATAGGGTCTCTGCCAAGATGCCGTTAGAAGTGGACGCTGCTATGAATCATGTAGGCTTTCGCCTGGTAAAGGATATTTCCCCTCAACCTTGATCTATTTCATATGAATGAACAAGTTCATATCATTGGAGGTGGCATTAGCGGGCTGATCGCTGCCCGGGTGTTGGAAGATCATGGATTAAGTCCCATAATCATAGAAGCTTCGGACCGTGTTGGAGGTCGCTTGCGAACGGACAAGATAGATGGTCACCTGCTTGATCACGGATTCCAGGTACTGCTCACAGCCTACCCCAGCCTGAAGAAATACCTGGATCTGGAAGCATTGCATCTCACTAAATTCTTGCCGGGATCCATCATATTCCACCAAGGTAAAAAGTCGCTACTCGGTGATGCCTCCAGAAATTCTAAATTTCTTTGGCCCACCATGCGTTCCAATGCAGCTACGCTTTCTGACAAACTGAAAGTGTGGAAACTCAATAAGGAGCTGCAGGCAAAACCTTTGGACCGTATTTTTTCAGAACCGGAGGTCACAACTTTAGAATACCTCCAGAAAAAGGGCTTCAGTACGAGGATCATCGAACGATTTTTCCGGCCATTTTACAGTGGAATTTTTCTGGAGAACGAGTTGAGCACCTCCTCACGAATGTTCGAATTTGTCTTTAAAATGTTCGCTCAGGGTTCCGCCAGTTTACCTTATGATGGGATCGAGGCCATTCCGCGTCAACTTCAAGACCGACTGAAGCGAACTTCTTTCCATTTTAATAAACCTATTGCAGAGATCCGGGAGCACGAAATAGAATTTAAATCTGGGGAGGTCATAGCTCGAGAGTACCTGATCAATGCCACTAATGATCCTATGTTGCACTCCAGGAATGCACCCAGTGCAGCTCCTAGGCACTGGAAATCCTGTCAAACGCTTTACTTTAAAAGTAGTGGCCGGGTGATCCACCAACCCATCATTGGATTGATTGCCTTTAAAGACGCACTCATAAACAACATCTGTTATTCCAGCCGTCTTTATCCACATCCGGATGGAGAAGAAATGCTATCGGTGACTGTAGTAAAAGAGCATCACTTGGGACAAGACCAATTGGTCAAACAAGTCATAAAGGAGTTAAGGGAGCACTGTGGTATTGATACCGATATTGAGTTTACCAAATTATACGACATTCCGCAAGCACTGCCGGAACTCAATAATCTGCAATACGATCTGAAACCAGGTTCGACCCAATTGGACAGTCATACCTTTTTAACCGGAGATACCATGCTCAATGCCTCCTTAAATGGAGCGATGCTGGCCGGTGAGCAGGCCGCTTTAGATGTGCTCAAAGCTATTCAGGAGAAGGACCTACAATAAAAAACCCGATCAAATAATGATCGGGCCTTTAATTCTTTTTTCAATCTTTCTCTTTTTCACAGTAATAGCCTTCATGAGCTCCATTAGAATAGGATCCTTGGACTTTTTGTACATCTCATTCAATCCTAGGACCAGAGCCTTGGCTCTTCGCGATGCTTTTACCCGATCGCTAGTAGACATATGACTCAGCCGCATATCTATAAACTCGTTGGCTTCGTTAATCCGTTCCATAGCAATTTTTATATAAAAATACGTTTTGTTTAGGTTTATTCCAATTTTTTTAAACAAAATTAACAGGGTCTATTCTTCGGGCATTTCATCTGCCATTACAACAGCTGCTGCCTGCTCGGTATCTGTATATTGTTGAAAGGACATGACAAGGCTATCCTTCATCTTCCAGACATGCGCAAACTGAGCATCCAGCGTCTTGCCCGTAGCATTGTTCTTCGCCTGGTATCGCCCTGTAACCAGAACACCATCTTCACCCAGCGGCGCAAACTGCTTATCTACCAGGTTCCAATACTCCCATTCCTGTCCTATACGAGCAAACACGCCATTTAAAACAGCTTCTTTTCCAACAAAGGGACCTCCTTCATAATAAATGAATCCCTCTGCTTCATTCCACTGAATGTCTTCAGTCAAACCAGCAAGAACCTGGTCTACCTTGCCCTCGGCAAAGGAATCGTATAAGGCTGAAATGCGATCAACAGAAGTTGGTCAGGGATCAACAGCCATTTCCTCCTCTTGCTTTTTTGCACAGGCAACAATTAATAGGGGCATCAATAAAATGAGTAGTTTCTTCATAATCTATTGGTTTGGTGTACATAAAGTTACCCAATAAAACCCAATTCACTTAGTCCCAAAAAAATAACCCCGGAAGATCCGAGGGTTACAACTAACGTTTATTTATTCTAGTCAATACCTTGACCAATGATGTATGGAGCGCCGGCATCCTTTAACACCTGCTCTATTGCTGGTAAGGTCTGCTGGTTCATGCTAACGATCCTGGGCCGAACAGCATTCATCATAGATTTAGCAATTCCTAAGCTCTTTCTGTGTAATGGGGTCGGACCATAGGTCGTATTCAATCCCCGGCTTGCCGTCCCAAAATGAGACTGAACACTAGGTGGATTGCGCTCCCCGATCTCGTTCTTGGACTTGTTGCCAAACATGTCTTGCTCTAAGGTGATCATGGCCGAGCGGGCGTCAGCTAACCTTTGATTGACATTACCTGGTATCAATGGAGTCCTGGAAGCCGCAGTGGTCAAAGCCTTCAGCATCCGGTTATTCTCGTCCATTATATCCCTAAGAGCATTCAGATCGTCCTGGAACTGTTCGATCTCTTGACGGTAGGCATCAAAGGTTTGATAGTCTACTCCCTTCAACACTCCTTCACGAATGGATCTTACCTCGAAACTGACTGGGCCATCCAGCTTGGTAACGGCTCCCTCTTTTTCCAGGTAAAGGGTTGCCTGGTAGTTTCCTGGGGTTACCATAGGACCGGCATTCCACCATCCACCACCTCGGTTGTCTGAAGCATTGCCTCGGATGGAACGACGACTCTCATGCCTGAGATCCCAAGTGATTCGACCACTGCCTTTGCTAGCACCCTTTGAAACATTTCTGATCACGTTCCCTTGAGCGTCTTGTATACTTAACCAAAGCATAGCCTTACCTTCATTGGCTTCTTCGTCCAAGGCCTCCCATCCTGGGAAGGGTACATTCTTGGTATCCTTGTTCAGGGCCTTTTCACTTTCCTTTCGTTGAGCCTTAAGAGACTTCTCCAGATCGCTCAAGTGGTAGGTAAAGGTGGCTCCGAAAGCCGGGTTCTTAGCGAAATAATAATCCGCCCCTGTATTACCTACATTAGAACGCGGAACATAGTGCTTAGCTGCCCTTGGGGCAAATAAAGCCCCTGGCTGAGCCAGTTTCTCCGCACCCATTTGACGCAGTGCGCTATAGTCGTCTAACACATAGAAACCTCGGCCGAAGGAGGCTGCGACAAGGTCATCCTCTCTTTTTTGGATAACCAGGTCACGGAATGCCATATTAGGTGTTCCTGGTAATTTGTGCCACTTGGAACCACCATCCAAGGTGGTATAAATTCCGAATTCTGTGGCCAGGAACATCAAACCAGGACTCTGATAATCCTGAACGATTCTCCAGGTTAGGGTTCTTTCCGGGATATTTGAGGAAATAGAGGTCCAGCTTGCTCCTTTGTCCGTGCTCTTAAACACATAAGGTTTGAAGTCACCTTCTTTGTGGTTGTCTAAAACCACATATACGGTATTCTCATCGAAAAGATCCGCTTTGATATCGTTCACAAAACTTCGCCCGGGCAGGCCAAATCGTGTAACTGGAATTCGGTTCCAGCTACCTCCATCATTCTCTGAAACTGCAATGTAGCCATCGTCTGTTCCGGCGTATAGCAGACCTTCTTTTACAGGGGATTCGGACAGAGAGGTAATGGTATTGTAGTTGGACATGGCATTCACATCCCATGGATTATCCCAGCTCTGTTGACGCCCCATGATAGGCAAGGTGATCCGCTCTTCATTACGGGTCAGATCTCCAGAGATCGGTGTCCAATCGTCTCCTCGGCTATCCGACTTCCAAACCCGATAAGAGGCAAAGTACAGACGGGATGGATCGTGAGGACTTACCAGAATAGGCGCATCCCAATTGAAGCGTTCATGCGGATCTCCGGCCTGGGCCTGAGGTTGGACCATTACCTGTTCTCCTGTAGTCAGATCAATCCGATGCAAGCCTCCTTGCTGAGTCTCCGCATAGATGATATCATTGTACTGTGGGTCCGTCGCCGATTGATGACCATCCGCAAAAAGTGTCTTGTACCAGTGTTTATTGGCAATTCCTTCACGTTCGTCCGTCTGGGAAGGGCCTCCAACTGAACCATTGTCCTGGGTTCCTCCAAAGATGTGATAGAAGGGTTCCGCATTGTTAACCGCAACCTTGTAGAATTGTGTTAAGGGTAAATTCTTAATGTAACGCCAATTCTCTGCCAGGTCAAAACTTTCATAGATGCCTGCATCGGTACCTATCATCAGATAATCCGGATCATCTTTCTTAAAGGCAATGACGTGATTATCTGAGTGCTTGTTCTGTTCCTTTAACTGATTGAATGTCTTTCCTCCGTCTTCCGAGGTCAGTACCCGAACATTCATCAAATACAATCGATCGAATTTATGTGGACTGGCATACAATTCCTGGTAGTAATGTGGTCCTGTACCACCGGAAACAGCGTCGGACATCTTCTTCCAGGAGCTCCCTCGATCTGCCGAACGATAAACTCCTCCTTTGGTACGATCCAATTCGATGGCCGCATAGATCACATCTGGTTGCTGAGGAGAAATGGCCAGACCGATCTTCCCCATATTGGATTTCGGAAGACCCGTACTCAATTCTTCCCAGGTATCACCCCCATCATAGGAGCGATGAATCCCCGTACCAGGTCCTCCACCCATATAGGCCGCTACTGTTCTGTGCCGGTCCCAGGTAGCCGCATACAGCAACTGAGGATCCCTCGGGTCTATCATCAGATCGGTAACCCCTGTCCAGGTGTCATCTCCCAATACCTTGTTCCAGCTTTCGCCGCCATCTGTGGTTTTATAGAGACCTCGCTCTCCTCCAGAACTCCAAAGTGGACCCTGGACTGCAACCCAAACCACATCAGAATTATCAGGATGAACGATGATCTTGGAAATATGCTCACTATTTTTTAGACCCATGTTCTTCCAACTGGCACCACCATCAAGTGAACGATAAACCCCGTCCCCAAATCCTACGTGACGGCCTCCAACATTCTCGCCGGAACCAACCCAGATGGTAGAGGGGTTACGGGAATCGATGGTAATACAACCTATAGAGTATGAAGCCTGTCCGTCAAAAAGTGGTTTCCAGGTTGTTCCCGCATTTTCGGTCTTCCAAACTCCTCCAGACCCAACGGCAACGTACCAAACACTTTCATCATCAGGGTGGATAGCAATATCTGCAATACGGCCAGAAAGAAAGGCCGGTCCTACATTTCTAAACTTAAAAGCATCCAAGGAAGGACCCTTTTCTGAGGAAGTATTGGAGCTTCCTCTCTTTTGCGCGATCAGCAGGCCTGAGGGCAGCAGTAATGCCAGCGCAATAAGCCCGATACATAATTTTCTCATGTGAAATTGTAAAAGTTGGTGAAGTTCTAAAAGTACCAAAATGGCTTTGATCCACCTCGGGTTTTAACGCAATGAAAAGCAGTGAATTCCTACATCAGTCTCCTCAAGCTTCCGTAAAGGTGACTTTAATTATTCATACTGAATTGATTATCCAATGAATTACTAACACTCTTTTGAAAAGCGTCCTGGATCAAGAAAAAGAAATTCTGGGACTGAAAAGGAAAAATATTAACTAAATGACCCAAGCCTTGATCAAAGCTTAGTTTTTTGGCCGGTCTATTTAGATCTCAAGAAACCGTATTTGACGATACAGTAGATGGCTCGAAAACCGTCCTTCCATCCTATTTTCTTACCTTCTTCGTAAGAGCGACCATAATAGGATATCCCAACTTCATAAATTCGGATCTTAGGGATACGCGAGATCTTGGCCGTTACCTCTGGCTCAAAACCAAAGCGATTCTCCTTCAAGCTTAAACCCTTGATCAAATCCGTCCGGAACAACTTATAACAGGTCTCCATATCGGTCAGGTTTAAATTGGTAGCCATGTTGCTGAGCATGGTCAGAAACTTATTGCCAATAGAATGCCAGAAGAACAGTATGCGGTGCGGGTTGGAACCCATGAAGCGAGAGCCATAAACCACATCGGCATGACCCTCGAGTATAGGTTTGAGCAGGTCATTGTACTCCCTTGGATCATACTCCAGGTCCGCGTCTTGTATGATCAGTAAGTCACCTGTTGCCTGTTTTATACCTGTGTGAAGGGCGGCACCTTTTCCCATATTCTTTTGGTGCTCAACATAACTGATGGTCAGGTCCGGATGATTAACCATGTATCGCTGGATGGCACCTTTGCTGTCGTCGGTCGAGAAATCGTTCACAATGACCAATTCCTTTTCCATCTCCCCGATCAATTGGACCGAACGAACCTTATCCAGAATCAGATGGATAGTTCTCTCTTCGTTGTAACAAGGGATGATAATGGACAACTTTTTCATGCCCCGAATTTAAAATAAGTTTTTCATTACGAATTATGTAAGTTTAACTTTTGACTAGCGACTGATTTAGAGAAGCGCTATTTTTAAAGAAAAATTATGAGAGTTCACCGGCTCTATTTGCTTCTTGTCGCCATTGCGTTTGTGGCATGTGAAGATGATGAAGAATTTGTATCGGACACCATAGGAACTCCACTTGGTGGGGCGAACGGATGCGAAGGTGTGAGCTACCCCAACTGGGAAACGTCCAACAATGTTCTTCCGTATCCCGTTGGACAATCCTACCAGATCGGTTTGAGCAATTGCAGCGGACCACCACACAGCGAAGGGGCCCCTGACCAATTTGGCATCGAATTTAAAATGAGTGTTGGGACCTTAGTGACAGCTACGAGAAAGGGAACCATCATGCTAGTGGAAGAATCAGGTGATGACTTCTCACCTACTCTGAATTTTGTTATCCTTAGAGACGAAGACGGCTTCTTCTATCACTATCAGAACCTGACCAAGGATGGAGCTATAGTCGAAGAAGGCGATTTTGTGGAACAAGGTGATCCCATTGGCTTCAGCGGAGCCTCAGGAAATGCAGGCGCTCCTATGATGCGTTTTGTAGCAACCCGATTTGGCGATTGGCGCCCAGGGTACCAAACCTCTTTCCCCATCACCTTCAGAAATACCTCAGCCAATCCAAAAAGCCTGATACAAGGAGAATCTTATCGGGCTCTCGATTTTACACCTGAGGAGTAGTCACATTACTAGGTATTCGGATTGACAGGAATTGTTGTTGTTAACTGCCCCAAATATTGATCGATATTCTGAATCAGAAACTGGGTATTCTCCTGCACCTCTTCAAGCCAAACATTCTGAGATTCCACATTTTTCATCATCAGGAAGATCTGCCCCATGATCTCCGGCCCGTTGATGGGGTCCATCTCTTCCGCAGACGGGTAATTTGTTTCCATATTCATCATCGCCCGCATGGATTCTTTATTAACCCCAAGACGGGTGATCAGGTCACTAAATTTCCTTACAATTTGTTTTACTCTTTCCTGGGTACCCGTATCGACGATCTCTCCCCGATAGTACTCAGACAATTTGGAGCGAAGTTCATCGTCTTGTACAATACCGATATTCTCCGAGGAAAGCATATTGTCGAAGGCTGCCCGATTGGGTATAAACACGTCATAATTGACTAGACTACCTTCAGGTTCCTTGTTGAGTAGCCCGAAGAGATAGAGCATATGCTCGGTCTTGGATTTGTCCTTACCCATTTCACTGATGATCTGAAGGATGAGTGCAATTTTCTTTCCATTGAAATCAAAGACTCTGTTTTGGTCTGCCAGGTCCTTTTCCAGAGAAGCTCTTATCTCCTTGAGGTAAACTTTCTCCTTATCTCTGCTGATGCGCTCCTGGTTCCAGTTGTTGACCTGTAGGGCAATCAGTATACCGATAACGACCAGGAGTATCTCGCCAACGGCATAGATCAGGTACTTTCCAACCCGTTCCTGGTTGAGTAATTTTCGACGAATACGTCTAAAGAAATGTATCATGGATAGTTAGTTCCCTTAAAGATAAGAAAGCGAAGCCATTAACACCAAAAGCGAGATGATGAAGGAGCGCTTTCCTCCTTCCTGCTCGATCTAAATTTTAACGAATTTTATCACGTTAAACTTATTTAGATTGATTTAAAATAATTATTTTTGGCCCATTCTTTTCTGACACAGACTTGGGAAAAAAGAAAGACAAAAAGCTCAAAGAAGAACGCATCCTTACCCTCCAGGCCAACGGCTGCTGCGTTGTGGGCAAGTGCAAGTCCAAGTGTTGTAAGAAATATAAGAAAGCCGAGGCCAAGCGCTGCAAGAAGTGTCCTTGCTTCGATCTGTTGAAGAAGGTGGCTTAAGACCCGCTTCTCATCCATCATTCCTTAGCACTTCCCCGTCTCCATTTCCAGATCAACCAGGTAAGCAGTAGAAATACGCCATTATAAATTAGGAGCAGTCCAATGAAGGACGGCCACGTATCAAAATTAACCCGCTCCAGCACAAAAAGTATACTCTGACCGTCATCCATGCTCGAAATCAGATGTCGTGTGGCCCAATTGTTACCAAGGTGAAGCCCAATAGGAAAGAATAAGGTTCCGGATCGAAGTAAAGCCGTGGCAAACATCAAGTGCCCTACCGGAATACTGATCACTAGCATGACCATTCTCCCAGGACTCTCAAGCACTTCTCCATCTATAACATGAACAAGCATAAAAAGCACTGAAAAAACAATGTTCGCGACTATAACATTGGAGATCGCGATAGTCTTTTTAAAAAGATAGCCTCGAAATATTAACTCTTCTACAGCTACAGTTGGAAGGATCAAGTAAAAAGAGCTCAGTATTGTTTGATAATCGATGTTAGCGCTAAGCGCCATGGTTTCTCCGGTATAAAGTGACCTGGCCAAATTGGCGAAAAGGAAGGCTAGAGCACCAATAAGAATGCCGACTAAAATAAAGGAGCAATTCCTCCAACTTATGTTCAGACCTAAGGCCGTGAGGTTTGTCCCGTCCAATTTTAAAAGGAACCAAGTCACTCCAACCAATAAGATGGCCGAGAGATAGGGAAAATACTGCTTCAGATATGGCCCATCGATCACTGGGCTGACAATCAGAACAGCTGCAAACATCAGTATGGCAAGAACAAACCGACTAGCTGAAGGATATTTTACAAACAAGGACTTCATTATGATTGTTCAACTATTTCAGCGCTGCCTATCATCCTTGACCGCAACAAGAATTTGAGTGAGATCAGGGTCATGAGCGCAGGAAACAAGCCTCTGAAGATGGAATAATAGGAGGCCATCGGGTCAACCAGATCCACACTAGAGAGTTCAGTAAACAAGAGCTCTCCATAGGGCTGAGATTCGTAAAAACAGGCCATGATCATGTTGTATCCTACATGTAGTCCCAATCCCAGGTAGATCGATCTTGTTTTGTGGAAAGCCCAGGCCCAGACATAACCCGTAAAACCGGTTACTACAATCACATAACCGATCACCATCAACCGTTCTGTCAAAATCCCATAGGAGAACACATGGTAGACCCCAAAGCAAATGGCCGAGATCATTATCCCCCATTTGGCACCCAGACGCTGATTCAGTATGAAAAGTAAGGCCCCTCTGAAAACGAGATCTTCCGTTAGCGCTGATCTGAGGTGATAGATAAAAGCGTCTGCAATAGTACCGATCTCGAATCCCAAAAATTGCCATTCGATGGACTTAAGCGAGGTCTCAATACCAATTAGCATCAGGCAGATTGCCACGATCAGGACCAGGCCGATCGCAAACTGCTGCAGGCGTTTCCCATTGGGAATCAACCCAATTGCATTTAAATTCTTCTTCTCAAAAAGGTACAATAGTCCCCATGAGATCAATAGTATGACTACTAATCCGATCATAGTTTAAGATGTTTGTTGAATGCTGTTTAGGCCTTCGGTTTTAGAAATGGAATGGACAACGGGTAGGAACACTTCCCTGTTTCCATAGCTGAAATGGTATTCTTAATAGTAAAGATCAACGCCACCAAAAAGAGCCCACCGGTGATAAAGAAATTAAAGCCAGGGATCGCAAAAAAGAGTAATAAAGAGAGGACGACCATCAAGCTGATAGTCGCATGAAAATTGATCACCGCACGGCCATGGGCATCATATCGCTTGTTATCGTCTGCCTTATTGAGCCAGATAAAAAGAGGAAACAAGATATTGGCAAAGGGAATGATCAAGCCAAAAAAGGGAGAGGCATGCAAAAAAAGCATCCATTTCCGGTCGATGGGTTCTTCCTTGGGATCGTCCAAAACGATCAAGTCATCAACCTCAACACCCAAACCAACCGCCAACAGTTTTATGGTCTGTAAGTGTGGTTGTACTTCACCCTTTTCTATACGTTGAATGGTGCGTACTCCCACGGTGGTCCTTTCGGCCAGCTCGTCCTGGGTATACCCTTTTAACTTGCGTTGATAAAGTAGGTTCTCTTGTAGTGTCGGTCGTTTCATTTCACGATTATTGATGACACAAATGTAGGGTGCATACCTGGTTATTTACACGCCATTTAAGTGTCACCTAAATGTCACTTGCCCTGTTTATGGGGGTTTACAGACTAATTTGATCCTCTGGAAAGGCAATTTATGAAAAATGGGATACTAAAGATAGAAAGAGGCGAGCGAGCGAGCTGGAGTGTACTTAGGGTCGCGGACAACTGTTCCCAAATAAAAAAATCCAGTAGAAAGACCGGATCTGAATGAAGCTCCTCCACTTGGCCTTCCTGAGTCAAGCTCAGGACAGGCTTCTCGTCCAAGTTTTTCTAACGAAAAAAGCCGCTCACTTTTGTGAACGGCTTGTCGGAGCTTCGCTCCTCCACTTGGCTCGAACCGGGCCGAGCGTCTTCGCTAGAAGTTGGAAGGTCCTGTGGACCTTTCAAAGTGAGGGGCCAGATGGTGCGCTGGCGTGTCCTTGAGTTCGAGTCCAAGCTAAAATGAAAAACCCGGTCAAAAAGACCGGGTTTGATATCGCTCCTCCACTTGGACTCGAATCGGACCGAGGGATCACAAAATGTCCGGTGGACATTTTGCCCGAGGGGCCAGCTGGCGCGCGGGCGGTGTCCTTAGGATCGAGTCCAAAACAGACCAAAAAAAACCGGTCGAATGACCGGTTTAATTAAGCTCCTCCACTTGGACTCGAACCAAGGACACCCTGATTAACAGTCAGGTGCTCTAACCAACTGAGCTATGGAGGAATGTCTAGCGCTTTTGGCGGACGCAAATATAATTTATTTTCGTGGCCCGCAAAAAAGAAACTACAATTTTTTACTTGTCAAAGATGGCCCGGTAGATATCGTTACCATTGGCAAAAAGCACCAGGGCGATCAGTAAAAAGAAACCGATCATTTGAGCGTACTCCATGAATTTATCATGCGGCTTACGGCCCGTTACCATCTCGTACAATAAGAACATCACATGCCCCCCGTCTAAGGCCGGTATTGGCAGTACATTCATGAATGCCAAAATAATAGAGATCAAGGCCGTGGTTTGCCAGAAGTTAAGCCAATTCCAGGTTGCTGGAAAGAGGTTACCAATAGCTCCGAAACCACCAACCTGAGTAGCGCCCTTCTTGGTAAAGACATATTTGAACTGCTTCACATAATCCTTTAAGATATTGTAGCCATAAGAAACACCTTCCGTAATACTCTCTCCGAAAGTATAATTTACATGTGTAACCTTACCAACAAGTTCTTTACCATAATTATTAGCTCCTATCAAGCCATCTTCATTTGGTTTCACCGTAAGTGAATCGATGCGACCATTTCGGTAATAAACAATATCATTGTCTAGATTGGCATTCTCACTAAGTTTCCGTTTGAATTCATGCCAATGTTCTATCGGTTGACCATTAAATGATATAATACTGTCTCCCTTCTTCATGCCAGCCGAAGCCGCAGGAAAATCAGAAAGCACAGTATCTATAATCGGATTACGAAGCCTATCAAAAGGTCTTTGCACATCATTTTCGAACATAAAAGTCCCTATATCATCTGGGATTGAGATAGTCTCTTGTGACTGATCTGCATGCCTTACCGTAATGGTTTGAACATCCCGAAGGAAGAGATACTTGTTGATGTCTGTCATATTGGGGAAATCCTTCCCGTTTACCTGAAGGATCAGATCGCCGTCGCGGAAGCCCATTTCTTGGAATTCTTGGTCTACAGAGAAACCACGAGGCATATCTTCCGGCGTAACGATATCTCTTCCGTATGAACCTATGATGGCTATGTAGATCACAAATCCAACGATAATGTTTACCGTCACTCCACCTAACATGATGATCAGGCGTTGCCAGGCCGGTTTTGAACGGAATTCCCAGGGTTGTGGGGGTCCCGCCATCTGTTCCTTATCCATGCTCTCATCGATCATCCCGGATAATTTCACATATCCACCCAGGGGTAGCCACCCGATTCCGTAGACGGTCTCGCCTATTTTCTTTCTCCAAAGAGCGAATTTGACATCGAAGAAGAGAAAGAACTTCTCTACTCGGACCTTGAATATCTTGGCGGGGATAAAATGTCCTAACTCATGCAGGACAATTAGTATGGATAAACTCAATAAGAGTTGAATAGCCTTTACAGCAAATGGACTCATCAGTCTAAGATTAGTCTGCAAAAGTAAAGTTTTCAAGCTTGTTATGAAAACCTAGGTCTACCTGTATGGCTGCAATTAAAGAACTTTTAACGGTTGTCATTTTTTACATCATGAATACCATGGTATTTTTGCACAATCATGCTTCAATTCTTTGCCAAATACAAGTTTTTCGGGGTATTCCTACTGATACTCTCCACTATCATCATTTATGTGTTCTACCGTATTCTTGAACCGAAGCGTGTATTACCGGTTTATGCTCCAAATGATGTTTCCATGGAATTGGTAGACTCTACCGTGCAGCATGTTAAGAAATATCATACCATAGCCGATTTTGAGCTGCTGAACCAAAATGGAGAGTTAGTTACCCAGGACAGTTACAAAGACAAGATCTATGTGGCCGATTTCTTCTTCACCACCTGCCGGACCATCTGCCCGGTAATGACCAATCATATGGTGGAGATACAGGAGAAACTGAAAGAAGACCGTGAAGTGTTATTGCTTTCTCATTCTGTAACACCAGAGATCGATACCGTGGCTCAGCTGAAACAATATGCCCTGGAAAAAGGAGTTGACGATAGCAAGTGGAACCTGGTTACCGGTGATAAAAAGGAGATTTACGACTTGGCCCGCAAGTCTTACCTGGCAGCTAAGGACATCCCCTATTCCGAATACGACCTGGTACACACAGAGAACTTTGTTCTTGTCGACAAACAACGGAGGATCCGCGGATTCTATGATGGGACAGACCCAGAGGCCATAGAGCAGCTCCTGGATGATATAAAGGTCCTTAGGCAAGAACAGTAGGCCTAGCTTGCAGGCGGGAAGGAATTAGCCTACATTTGCACTGTTTAAAATCAATCTAAATAATGCCGCTGAGCATTGCTTCATTAGAAAAAGGTCAACGAGCAATCATCGTTGATGTTCCAGTAGAAAAAGTCCCACTCAAGCTATTAGAGATGGGGTGCCTTCCGGGTAATGAAGTGAGGTTGATTCAATCAGCGCCTTTCAGAGACCCGCTATATCTGGAAATAAACGACTCTCACCTGGCAATCCGCAAGGAGACAGCTTCTCATATTACCGTTGAACTGATCCAATAACGATGGCTGTAAACCAGATCAACGTAGCGCTTATAGGGAACCCTAACACGGGCAAGACATCGGTATTCAATCGGCTGACCGGGCTTAACCAAAAAGTTGGGAACTACCCGGGCATCACCGTCGAGAAAAAAGAAGGGAGCTGCCGGCTGAACCGCAATACCAAAGCCCATATTCTGGATCTGCCGGGAACCTACAGCCTCAATGCCTCCTCTTTGGATGAGAGTGTGGTAATCGAACTCTTGCTCAATCGCAAGGACAAAGACTTTCCCGACGTGGCAGTGGTTGTGGCAGACGTAGAAAATCTAAAAAGGAACCTACTGCTCTTTACCCAGATCAAAGACCTAGGTATTCCGACCATCCTGGCAATTAATATGGCGGATCGTATGGAGCGAAAGGCCATCGAGCTCGATATTACAGGGCTAGAGAAAAAAATGCACACCCGAATCGCTCTGATCAGCGCCAGGAAAAATACCGGATTTGACAAATTAAAAGAACTCATCGTCGATTATCGGGATCTGTCCACCAAAGCCTGTCTAAATGTATCGACCATCGAACCCGCCTATTTTGATCGGTTAAACAAGGCATTCCCGGACCAAGATCTCTATAAATTGTGGCTAGTCATCACTCAGGATGTCAACTTTGGCAAGTTGGACCGGCAAGAGTTTGAAGGTGTTGCCTCCTTTAAAACCGAATCGAATGAGAACCTAAGGAAGTTACAGCAGAAGGAGACCATTAAGCGGTATCAATATATCAACGACGCCCTGAAAACTACCTTGACCATTGATAAGTCCAAAGCCAAAGATTTGAGGAGTAGACTGGATCGTGTTCTTACCCATAAAGTCTGGGGTTATGTGATCTTTTTTTCGATCATGTTGTTGATATTCCAGGTCATTTTTGACTGGAGCAACTACCCCATGGATTTCATCGATGAGACTTTTGCCTCATTGAGCGAATGGATCAAAGAAACACTACCTCCTGGTAACTTTACGGACCTTCTGGCCGAGGGGGTCATAGCAGGTATAGGTGGAGTGGTCATTTTTATCCCGCAGATTGCATTCCTGTTCCTTTTTCTTTCCATTTTAGAAGAGAGCGGTTATATGAGTCGTGTGGTATTCCTCATGGACCGGCTGATGCGACGATTTGGATTGAGCGGGAAGAGCGTTGTCCCACTGATCTCCGGTGCCGCTTGCGCTATTCCAGCGGTTATGGCAACGCGAAATATTGAAAGCTGGAAGGAGCGACTCATCACGATCTTAGTAACTCCTTTTATTACCTGCTCAGCTCGGTTACCAGTATACCTCATCATCATCTCGCTCGTCATCCCAGATGATCGCGTCCTGGGAATATTTAGTCTTCAAGGGGTTACCTTGATGTTACTGTATGTATTGGGTTTTGCGACGGCGGTAGTTTCTGCTTATGTACTGAACCGAATCCTGAAAATAAAGAGTCGATCTTTCTTCGTTATTGAGATGCCTAATTACAAAGTGCCACTCCCAAAAAATGTGGGTATAACAGTGGTAGAAAAGACCAAATCCTTTGTAGTAGGAGCAGGTAAGATCATCTTGTCCATCTCGGTCATTCTCTGGGTATTGGCCTCCTATGGACCGGGTGAGTTTAATCGTGTGGAAGAGACCGTTACACAAGAGGCTATCAATAAAGGTTGGAGTTCTGAAGAGCGGGACACTGAGATCGCATCTAGGAAACTAGAAAAGAGTTATATCGGAATCGTCGGGAAAGGAATAGAGCCAATAGTAGAGCCTTTGGGCTACGACTGGAAGATCGGGATAGCCATTGTGAGCTCCTTTGCTGCACGAGAGGTATTTATAGGGACGCTGGCTACCATTTACAGCATTGGCAGCGAGGATGAGGACACCATAAAGAACCGGATGGCTCAAGAGACTATACCGGAAACAGGCAAACCACGATATAATTTTGCCAGTGGCATGTCTTTACTATTGTTCTATGCCTTTGCTATGCAATGTATGAGCACCTTGGCTATTGTCCGACGTGAAACCAACAGTTGGAAATGGCCGATGTATCAGTTGTTGTTTATGAGTGCGATAGCCTATGTGGCATCTCTAGTAGCTTATCAATTGTTGAAATAAGTATCTTTACAACGTGCAAACAGTTCTTGTTATATTGACTTTTGGAATTGCGGTAGGCTACTTGCTCCGAAAATTCATCTGGATACCAATTGCCCAGAAACAAGTAAGACCCTCTTCTTCTTTAGACGGGAACAAAACCAAGTGTGGCAAGCAAGAATGTGGCTGCCACTAAATTCAATTTTCTCGTTTGATCAACAGTAATGTGGGGGTGGTCTCCGTATGAGACTCATCGCCTGGATAAGGTTTTAATTGCTCCACCACAAGGGTATAATTTTCTCCTTGAAGCACTTTTTTGTTTGGACTTTCATCTGGCATGACCTCGCCCAGTATAATCATGAATTCCTTGGGCTGAGTGTCTTTTTCCTTTACTTCAACTATGACTCTGGCTCTTCCTGCCCAAATACAGGTGGTATACTTGGGGCAGCGGGAATCTTCTCTCAATTCGGTAAAGGTCAATTGGGTATCGTCCATCATGATGGATTGGCCCAATTCCAACTTGATCGCTATTTGGGGAGGCGAAGATTGTGGTGTTTGTGCGGGCAAATCAACCGTATAAAACATAAGGAGGAGTGTGGCTAGAAATAGTTGTCGCAATAATCCCATTTTCATGATCGTCAATTTAACCCAGTCCCACGTCCAGGGACATCATTACTATAAATCCCGCGATAAATCCCATGGTGGCCAGGTCGGTGTATTTGTCTCTTTGGGTTTCGGGAATCACCTCTTCTATGACCACAAAGATCATAGCCCCGGCGGCAAAAGCGAGCGCATAAGGCAAGATAGGCGTAAAAATGCTTACTGCAACAGCCCCAAGAACAGCTGCGACCGGTTCCACCACAGCCGATAGTTGGCCGTACCAAAAACTCTTAAGACCGGAAACACCCTGTCGTTTCAAAGGCATGGATACTGCAAATCCCTCTGGAAAATTCTGGATACCAATTCCGATGGCCAGGGAAATGGCCGAAGTGATCATGGCTATCTGCTCCACTCCTTCTAAATTGGCCGCTGCTCCAAAGAGGACACCTACTGCCAGACCTTCCGGTATGTTGTGCAGGGTAATTGCCAGTACAAGCAAAGTCGTACTATGCCAATTGGTCTTCATTCCTTCGGCTTCGTCCCTTTTAAAGTTGATGTGCAAATGCGGTAAAAGCTTGTCCAGACCAAAAAGAACAACTGCACCCATCAGAAAACCTACTGCGGCAGGCACCACCTTGGCAAATCCCTCCCCCGGGCTGTTATCGATTGCTGGTGCTAACAAGCTCCAGAAACTTGCAGCTACCATTACTCCCCCAGTAAAGCCCAGCATAGCATCCATTACTGAACGTTTGGCTTTTTTAAAGAAGAATACCAGGGAAGCGCCTAGTGCAGTCATACCCCAGGTAAACAAGGAGGCGTAAAGGGCAGCCAGGATAGGGTTCTGGCTAGCAAAATCGATCAGCTTATCCATCATAGCCTAAAGATTGCTTTGTGGTTGTACATAGAGATTATTAGCAATTTTATCTGAAATGAAAAGAGGTTTTCCGTCCAATTCTACAGACATGGACCCGTCAAATGGTTCGCGCCCAAGGATCTTAATACGGCTTCCAATGGTAATGTGCTTCTGATCCAAGTATTGCAGAAACTTACTGGAGGATTCCAATACTCCGACGCACATCACCTCTTTTCCATCTTGGCATTGAGCCAGTAATAGTTGATGTTTCCGCTCCATTTTTCCCTGAGCATCGGGTATGGGATCTCCATGGGGATCGTACTGTGGATGCCCCAGGAATTCGTCCAATCTGGCAACCAATTCCCTAGACTGAATATGCTCCAACTGCTCCGCGATCTCGTGCACCTCATCCCATGGAAAATCCAGCTTATCCACCAAAAATACTTCCCACAATCTGTGCTTTCTGATTACATGCAGGGCGTGACGACGCCCCTCTTCACTAAGCGTTGCACCTTGGTATTTTACGTAGTTCACCAGCTTCTTAGCAGCCAGCTTCTTGATCATATCGGTAACCGAAGAAGCCTTTGTCTTCATTCGCTCGGCAATCTCGTTGGTCGACACACCTTTTGGAGACTGTTGTTGCAAATGAAAGATGGCCTTCAAGTAGTTTTCTTCCGAAAGCGTAAAATCCATGCGCAAATATACATTTTTTGTGGTTTCTTATTATTTTTTTAGTTTTGCCTAAATTTATATTTCTACCTATCAAAATGCGATCCTGGATCCTGATGCTCCTACTCTTTCCATTGAGCATCACATCACAAAATACAATCTCCGGTACAGTAAGTTCAGCTACCGAGACCCTTCCTTTTGCCAATATCTACATCGCGGAATTGGGGAAAGGGACAACCACAGACGAAAACGGCTTTTACTCCCTGGAGGAAGTTCCGAACGGTGAATGGACGCTTTCCGCCTCTTACACCGGGTTTGAAACTCAGCAGAGGCAAGTGGCATTGATCGGAGGTAGAACAGAGGTAAGCTTCCAGTTAAGTCCGGATAACTCCCTGGACGAAGTGGTGGTAAGCGGAACTTTACGGCCGGTGAGTAAGTTGGAAAGTCCAGTCCCAGTAGAGGTTTACAGCAAGAATTTCTTTAAGAAGAATCCGACTCCTTCTGTTTTCGAATCCCTTCAGAACATCAACGGGGTGCGACCTCAGCTTAATTGTAATGTGTGCAATACCGGTGATATTCATATCAATGGCCTGGAAGGGCCATACACCTTTGTGTTGATCGATGGCATGCCAATAGTCAGTGGTCTTTCTACCGTTTACGGTCTTACCGGCATCCCACAATCACTGATCGAGCGCATGGAAGTGGTCAAGGGACCGGCCTCCACCCTATATGGTTCTGAAGCAGTTGGCGGGATCATCAATATCATTACCAAGAAACCATCCAATGCGCCAGAGGCCGCTATCGAATCTTTTGTCAGTGGTTGGGGAGAACTGAATACGGACCTAGGGCTGAGGTACGACATGGGCGAAAAGGTTCAGGGCCTATTGGGTGTCAATTATTTCAACTACCAAAATCCAATTGATAACAATGGTGATGGCTTTACGGATCTGACCCTTCAAAACCGTATTTCTATCTTCAATAAGCTGAACTTTCAACGGGAAGATAACCGGGTTTTTACCTTGGCGGGCAGATATGTTTACGAAGATCGCTGGGGAGGAGAAATGAACTGGAACAGCGGTTTTCGAGGAGGAGACGAGGTCTACGGTGAAAGTATTTATACCAGCAGATGGGAAACATTCGGGACCTATACCCTTCCAATGGATGTGCCCATTACCTTCCAATTCTCCGCTAACGGGCACAACCAAAACTCATTCTACGGCACGGACTCCTACAATGCAGATCAATACATTGGTTTTGGTCAATTTACCTGGAATAGCACAATTGGTCAGGATCACGACCTACTGGTTGGGGCAGCCTACAGATATACTTTTTACGACGACAACACTTTTGCGACCAGGGATGCCGACGGAATAGAGAACGAACCCTCGGTTATCCATTTACCAGGATTGTTCGTGCAGGACGAGTGGAAGTTCGATTCCAACAATACCCTCTTAACGGGAATGCGCTGGGACTACAACAGTGTTCATGGAAACATATTCTCTCCCCGTATCAACTACAAATGGACCTCAACGGACAAAAGCAATATTCTGCGGTTAAGCGGAGGAAATGGATTCCGTGTTGCCAATGTATTTACGGAAGATCACGCGGCACTTACAGGTGCCAGGGAGGTGGTTTTTGACGGCAAACTAGACCCGGAGACCTCCTGGAACGCCAATGTGAATTACATTAAACGGTTCTTCAGCAATACAGGGAGCATCTTCACCCTGGACGCTTCAGCTTTCTACACCTATTTCACCAATCGCATCCTTCCGGATTACGAGACCGACCCCAATAAGATCATCTATGCTAACCTGGAGGGTTCTTCTGTCTCACAAGGGGTGTCCTTGAATACAGATATGGTTTGGAGAAATGGACTCAAGGTGTTGGCCGGTGCAACCTTAATGGATGTCTCGGTGACAGAGAATGGTGAAACAAGGAGGCAATTGCTCACTGAGAGTTTCAGTGGGGTATGGTCCGTTTCCTATACGGTTCGATCCATCGACCTCACCTTCGATTATACCGGAAATCTCTACGGACCCATGCGCCTGCCCCTGATCAGTGAGACAGACCCAAGAGACGAATTCTCACCTTGGTTTAGCATACAGAATATTCAATTGACCAAACGGTTTGGTACCGATTGGGAGCTATTTGGAGGTGTAAAGAACCTTTTGAATTTCACTCCGGCAGACGACAGCATTGCGAGGTCTTTCGATCCTTTCGATGAGGATGTGGTCTTTGACGAAAATGGTCAGGCTGTACCTACAGCTGATAATCCTTTTGGCCTGACATTTGATCCCAGCTATGTCTATGCATCTAACCAGGGGATAAGAGGATTTGTTGGCCTGAGATACACTGCTTTCTAATGAGACCTGCCGATTTTATTTTGCTCTTGTTTTTGCTGTTAAGCACCTCTTCCATACTATCCCAGGAATTGGAGACGACTACTTTTACGGAACTGGAGGAAAATATGAAGCAAGATCCAAGACCGGTGCTGGTGTTTCTGTATACAGATTGGTGTAAGTTCTGCACGGCCATGAAAAAGAGCACTTTTAAAGAAGACGCAGTTATCAAAAAATTGAACCAACAATTCTACTATGTGCCTTTTAACGGTGAAAGCAGAGAAGATGTCGTTTTCCTTGGTGCACGATTTCGGTATCAATCTACAGGCCTAAAAACCGGTATCCATCAACTGGCGGAGCAATTAGGGACCGTAGATGGGCAGCTAACCTATCCGGTTAGTGTAATTTTAAACCAGGATTACGAGATCCAATTTCAACACAATGCCTTTTTGGGACCTGACGAATTGCTGAATGTACTGCAGGCCGTCAATGATTAAATTCACAATGCTACTGATCCAGTAGCGCCTTATAATAGACGTCTGCAGCCTGTTTTAATTGCTCAGGGTTCTCCTTTTCCCACTTCTTGAGGGTGTTAACCCCAAACTTGTTATAGAAGAGGTAGAGTTTATCGCCTGTGATCAGGAAAGTCTTCGGGTTTACCCCTACCTTGTCCCCCTTCAAGGCCATGGCATAGGCACAATAGCCCCCATATTGAGGAAGGTAACGTTCCGGATCCTTCTTAAAACTCTTCAAGTGTTCTTCAGAAATAAACTTATAGCTTACTCCCTGGTGTTCAGCCTGGAAGGCCTTATCCCCTTTCTCCGGCTCTCCTTCAAAGTAGGAGATCAGGTCGTAACCGGCGGCTCCGTATCCGGATTTGACCAATACGTGCTCCTGGGCAGCAAGCGATGTAGTGATCAGTACAAGTAAAATGAATATTCTCATGCCAGCTTAGTAGTAGCCCGGCAGAAGACCTTACTAGAAATTTCTTTCTTTTTGCAGCTGTTCGTACGCCTCTTGTACTTTGCGGAATTTCTCTTCAGCACCTTGACGATAGGCCTCGTCCATGTGCTGTAGTTTGTCCGGATGATACTTTTTGGCCATAGTCCGGTAGGCTTTCTTTATCTCCGTATCCGTTGCTGTTCTTTCGATCTCCAGGATCTTATAGGCACTATCGGCACTTTTAAAGAACATGGCCTTAATGCTGCTGAAATCCGGGGATTGGATTCCCATAAATCCGGCAATGCGTTGCACCATATTCAGCTCCTGTGAAGAAACATGTCCATCCGCATTAGCGATACTGAACAGAAAGTGTACCACCTGCAACCTACTTTCATATCGCATACGTTGGCGGAAGAGCTGACCGATCCGTTGAGCGGATATCTCACGTTTGTTAATAACCTCGTTGAATACCCGGAAGGTGGCATTCGCCCTTTCCTTTCCGTAGGCCTGTACAAAATAAGAGCGCACATAATCCATTTCCTGTTGGGAAACACTGCCATCGGATTTGATCACCAGCGAGGCCAGACTCAGCAAATTTAACTCGAAGTCTGCCGGACTAACCTTGTCACGACTGCTGTACATAGAACGCTCAAAAGAACCTCCACTTTTGTTGGTGAACATTCGGTCCAACAACTCTCCCAGGAAAAAACCGATTACAGCCCCCGGAAAACGGAAGAAAGCGTAGCCTAATAAAGCGGTGAGCCAGCGGATCATAAATACGGTAATGGATCAGTTTAAAAAGCGACCAAAGATAGCCAATAGCACCGAAGTCTTAAGAGGCCTTGAGGATTCCTTAACTATTAAATTGGTTATCTTTGCATAAAAATTGTTACATCCTTTAATAGAAAGAAATATGTACCCACCGGAATTAGTAAAACCGATGCGAGAAGACCTCACCAGTATTGGTTTCGAGGAACTTTTTACCGCCGATCAGGTTGACCAAGCTCTTAAACGAGAAGGAACCACCTTGGTTGTTGTTAACTCTGTATGCGGATGTGCAGCTGCCAATGCGCGCCCAGGTGCCCGCATCTCTTTGCAAAATGTAAAATCTCCAGACCATCTGGTAACCGTTTTTGCAGGCGTAGATCGGGAAGCTGTAGATGCTGCACGGGCTCAAATGATCCCTTTCCCTCCAAGTTCTCCTTCCATGGCCTTGTTCAAGGATGGCGAATTGGTTCACATGTTGGAAAGACATCACATCGAAGGCCGAGCTGCCGATATGATCGCAGATAATCTGAAATCTGCCTACGACGAGTTCTGCTAGAGGCATAGGCTGAAACTTCTTAAACCGTTTGGACCGGCTTTTTTAGGTTGGCGCCAAACGGTTTTTTACTTTTAGGCAGATGAAATCGTTCTCCCATCTGCTCAGCTATCCGCTAACGGCCATCTTTTACTTGCTTTTTGGCTTGCTCCTACTCATATTTGATCCTATCCAGCGGATCTGCCTCAATGTTTTCGGATACAGTACGCACAAGTGGAGTGTAGACATCTTTAACCTACTCATTCTTCGTTGCCTTCATGTTTTGGGCACTACCTATACCATGAAATGGCATGAAGAGCTTCCGAAAAATGTTCCGGTGATCATCGTTGCCAACCATCAAAGCATGTGGGACATCCCACCCCTTATTTGGTTCCTGCGGAAGATCCATCCCAAATTCATTTCCAAGATCGAATTGGGGAAAGGAATCCCGACCATCTCCTATAACCTTAAATACGGTGGTTCTGTCCTGATCGACAGAAAGAATCCCCAACAGGCCACGGCCGAGATCCACAAAATGGGGCGATATATCCATGATCATAAGCGTTCCGTGGTCATCTTCCCGGAGGGAACCCGCAGCCGCGATGGAAAACCTAAACCATTCAAGCGAAAAGGACTGAAAGTCCTGTTCCAAGAAGCACCAGAAGCCATGATTTTGCCGGTAAGCATAAGTAATTCTTGGAAACTACAACGCAACGGGGCTTTTCCAATTCCCGTAGGAAGTACATTGAGATTTGAATTCCATCCGCTCATTCCTGTTAGTTCAGAAAATGAGGGTGAATTGATCGAACGAGTAGAGAATCTAATTGTGAAACACATTTATCAGGATCAATGAGCCCAAAGGAAAAAAAGCTGGTCAGTCAGACCGGAGACTTTGTAAAAAAGGTGCTGGAAAATGCTGAAGGCGGTCACGACTGGTATCATACCCAGCGTGTATATTGGATGGCTTGCTACTTGGCTCAGAAAACTGGTGCCGATCTGTTAACGGTTAGTTTAGGTGCCTTGCTTCACGATATTGCTGATTCAAAATTTCACGGCGGAGACGAGACCATCGGACCCAAAATGGCGGCAAATTGGTTGACAGATTTCGAGTTGGATTCTGCTGTTGTTCAATCTGTGATCGAGATCGTCAAGGAGATCTCATTTAAAGGCGGTCACCATGACCGACCTAACCGTTCACTGGAATTTCAAGTGGTGCAGGATGCCGACCGTTTGGATGCGCTTGGAGCAATCGGTATTGCCAGAACCTTCAATTACGGCGGGTTTAAGAATAGAGCTATTTACGATCCTAACATTCCGCCAAAACCAGGACAAAGCAGGGAGGAGTACAAAAATTCACAGGCACCGACCATTAATCACTTCTACGAGAAGCTTCTGTTGTTGAAAGATCGTATGAATACGGACACTGCAAGAAAAATTGCCAACAAGCGCCATAAATTCATGGCCGAATTTCTCGATGAATTCTATGCGGAATGGAACTTTGGCAGCCCTAATTGAGAAACTGATCCAAAGCAACCTTCTGTTTGAGTAAGCTCAAATCGATCGCACCACTGTACTGCGTTTCGTCAGGCTTCCCATAATTCCTGTAGAGCGTGTACTTAAGGGTAATTGGGTTGCGTTCAGAGACCCCTTTATCATCCTGCATGGAACGTACATTGATCTGCCAATTTCCCGAATTCGCATCGTCTATCACGAACTCCTCCATCATGGCTCCGGTGGAGGCCTCTTCTGTCATACGGTCCTGCATGGCGAACATATCGTGGTTCCAGTTGTAGTACTTGTTTTGAGGATTAACAAACTGGACCTCAAATTCGGCAGATGGGTCGTTCCATTGGAAAACAATACGGACATCTTTCTTAAAGGAATGATCCAAGAGATCATTAGATACCGTCATATAATCGACGCGCCCTTTGTGATGTTTTACGATCCTGCGCAGTTCCATTTCTGCAGATTCAGTCAATCCACTGAAATCGACTCCTTCGGTCTCATTGGCCAGGATTAGTTTGTACAGCTCAAAGCCTTTCACAACTTCTCCGGTCTCCACATAGATATTAGCCAAATCGCGATAAGACTGAGCGTCTCCAGGGCTCAACATCATGATCCTTTGATAGACCGAACGAGCCCTGTTCTTGGCGTCGTACTGATCTAAATGATAGGCCAAGGTTCTTAAGGCCTTGACATTGGTCGGGGCAACAGAAGCGATCTTCATCAAAAGCTCCAGCGAATAATTCTTGTCCCACTTTGAGAAATAAGCAGCAGATCGGGTATAAAATCCAATCCCCCACTTATCGGCGCTCTCAACCTGTCTGAGATGAATCTCTTTGGCCTGTTCGAAGCTGGTCGCCGCTTCCAATTCTTTAACAAAGGAGAGCTCAGTGCTGATATCACCGATTGAGGTCAACTCTTCTTCAAAATCGTTGCCTTGGATAAGACCGGATCGCTCTTCAATAGCGTTATTTCCATCCAAAACTATCCTGTTTTGCTTAGTTTCTATGACAATGGCTCCGGAGCCTCCCTGAGGACCATATCGAATCACTGCCATAACACGTGGCATCACACTGACCAGATCGATCTCGGAGACCGGTATTTCCGGAATTACAGCCCCTAGGTTTTGGGGATAGATCATATCGTCTATTACGATGATCGGAAGTCCACCACCACCAACTTCCATACCAGCACTTCGCGGCATGAAGTAACGAATAATCCCATCCGGACCTCTCTCCCACCAGAGGTTAGGAACCCTGGACATGACCTGGTCCATGGTAGTCATCCAATCTGGAATCTGGGCAGCTGTAAGCTGGGAAACTGCAAAACCTGCCGAGTTAAATCGCTTTTTCTGCTCTGGAGTACGACCATAGGGATCCTTGCCCTGACCGCTTAGAACAACCTCATCCAGGCGTTCTCCTTCTGGTTTCAGAGCGACATTAAGGGTGTCTGTAGTATTAACCTGGGCCGAAGCTGTTTTTGCACCGAGAAATTCAATATTCAGGGTGTTTTCGTCCACTATTGGAATTTTAAATAAACCGTCACTATTGGAATAGACCTCCTGATAGGTACCGGGTATACTTATTTTAGCCCCTTGCAAAGGCTCTTTGAACATTAATACCCGACCCCATTGATAATTTCCTTGATTATCCAGGAACTCGGTCGAACTCGCAGCTTCGTCCAAGGGCTGTAATTCCAATGATTTCTGACGTTCCAATAGACGATAAACCTGCTTCAGGGTGATCTGTCTGGTCTGATAACCCAATGCCGAGATCTCGAGCACTTCCATGTCGTGGACCTGTTCATCATCAAAACGAAGTAAGAAGCTCCCATCTCTGCCCGTGATGGTGCCAATTTGCTTATCCAAAATCCGAACATTGGCAAATACAACCGGCTCGGAAGATTGTTGGTTGCGAACTTCTGCATCCAGCGTTACTATGTACTGGGCGTTCACACCCAAAACGCTGAATAGCATAATGACAACTAGTCCTAAGTAAGGTCCGGAAATTCGCATAGACTAGTTTAAAAATGTATCCAAACTAACTTTCTGAGTATAGGTAGACAGGTTTATGGTCTTGACCTCTTTGGTTTCGGTAGGCAATCCATAGTCCTTGTAGAATGTGTATTTCAAGAAGATCGGATTTTTTCCATCTCCATTGTTGAGACCGGTGTTGCGGATGTTCACCAGCCAATTCCCCTGTACATCATCATCTATGATGAACTCTTCCATGAAATAGCCTTGCTGCACCTCTTCGAACATGCGATCCGCATTGTCGAACATATCGTGTTTCCAACTGAAGAACTTACGCTGAGGGTTCACAAACTGAACCTCGAACTCCAGAGCTGGATCATTCCATTCCAGCACAACGCGCACATCTTGTTTGAAGCGAACATCTAACAGATCATTAGAAACAGAGGCGAAATCCACCTGGGCTTTGTGATTTTTGAGCATTTGCCTCAGTTCGTTTTCAGCTGGCTTTTGAACTCCACTGAAATCTATTCCTTCTGTATCGTTGGCCAAGATCTGTTTGTACAGGCCAAAAGCCTTGTTCAACTCGCCTGTTTCTTTGTAGATATAAGCCAGGTCTCGGTAAGACTGGGCTGCCTCTGGTTGAACCAGAGCGATACGCTGGTAAACACTCTTTGCATCTTCCAACTGACCTAACTCTTCTAACTTAAACGCAAGTGATTTCAAAACACGAACATTGGTAGGACCCAATTCCGCTAATTTCATAGCAATACTTGCAGCATAGTTCCGATCCCATTTCTGGAAGTAATCTGCCACATCCATATAATATGGTATACCATAGGAGTCGGCAAAACTACCTTGAGAGAGGTAGATGCGTTTAGCATCCTCGAAAGAAGAAGCCTTGTTTAGTTGGCCAAGATAGGCTGGTAAAAGATCATCATTATCGTAGAAGGGAAGCTGCTCACTGTAGTTATTTCCAATAACAAGGGCCGAGTTTTTTCTGGAGATCTCACCCCCGGTCTCCCCATAAGCCTGCACTTTGGTCTTTACGATTATAGCACCGGCACTTCCCAAACCACCGTACTTAACAGAAGCGGCTATTCCGGGTAATGCAGTTACACTCTCGATATTTTGGACATCGATCGCGGGCAGACTTTGTCCTTCTTGTTGTTGATAGATGATGTTATCGACCACAAAGATTGGCAAGGAATTCTGACTGACGGAAGATCCAACACTTCGCTGGAAAAAGTAAACCAATTCCCCATCTGGACCACGGCTGGATTGCAATCCATTGAGTCTGTATAGGAGCTGATCAAAATTGGTATATCCGTCGTTGATATCTTCTGATGTGATCTGGCCGATTGAAAATCCGAGTTTATTAAACTCTCGCTTACCATAAGCTGTTTCAAATTCAGTATTATAAGGGTCCTTTTTAACCTCTCCTTTAACATACACCTCTTCTAGCAGCTGTCCATCTACTTTCAATTCTACATCCACTGGGCCTGCGCCACTAACTGGTACTTCGGTGGGTATCATACCGAGCTGGGCTACCTGTAAGACATCCCCAGGCTGGGCCTCTATCCGATAGATTCCATCTACGTCAGTAATGGCCTCCCTATAAGTGCCTTTAATCTTAACAGTGGCCCCTTGAAGAGGTCCGCTATCGCTAAATACTTTACCGGACAGTCGAGTATCTGATACTCCAACTGGATCTCCAACTGTGGCCCTGGCAACGCCAGCCAAATTGGTGTCCAACATCAGCACATTGGTCTTTTGAAAAAGGCGATAAAGTTGTGTTAAGGTGATCTGACGCGTCTGGTAACCTAGGGCAGATACCTGCATAACGGACAGGTCTCCGACCTTATTCTTGTTGTATTGTAATTTGAAGGTCCCGTCGTCCAGGGAGACTGTCCCAACATTCTTTTCCAATATGCTCACATTGGCAAATCGGATGGGTTCTTTAGTTTCTCTGTCCAATAGTAAACCGTCCAGGGTTACTATGGTTTGAGAACTCGCAATCAGGGTGCAAAAAAATAATAGAATGGAAGTAAAAGATTTCATTTTCAAACAATTTGGTTGATCTAAATTACAATCAAAGAGTAAGTTATACGGTATCACCGATATTAATTTACTCTTAAAGTTTTGACAATAATTGTGCCAGAAGGTTTAAAATAGACTGGTCTGCGGGTTTTTAAGTGTGAGGAAATGACTGTTGTCCAATTTCGGGAATCGGCTTTCACCAAAATATTTCCTGCGAGCTAACTTTACCGTTTGAGCGATCTGTGCAGCGAGCGCTCCAGAGCCGCTCATTCGTCTTCCAAATTCACTGTCGGTCAACTTCCCATCGTGACAGCTGGCAATTAAATGAAGTATCCTCTCCGATTTATCCGGTAGGGTCTTCTCTAACCAATCCGTAAAAACATCAGCGATCTTACCGTTCAGTCTGACCAGGGTGTGGATCAAGGTCAAAGCCCCAGCATCTGAAGCAGCTTTGGCCAAGGGCAGGATCTCATGGCTGTTTAAAGCGGGAATAATGGGTGCCATCATCACATTAACTGGAATTCCAGCCTTAGAGAGTGTTTCAACTGCTTTTAACCGGTTTTTGATACTGGAGGTTCGAGGTTCCATCAACCTCCTGCTCTTCTCGTCCAGGGTTGGAATGGATATATGGACAGCGGCCGCATTGATCTCGGCCAAAGGAGCCAGCAAATCGATATCCCGTAAAACCAAGGCATTCTTGGTAATTATTCCTACCGGGTGTTTCCACCGGGAAAATACCTCGAGGCATTTCCTGGTTATCTCTAGTTTCCGTTCTATTGGTTGATAACAGTCCGTATTGCCGGAAAGCACAATGGTATTTCCTTCCCAGGACTTTGCCCTGATGGTCTTCTCTAAAAGCTTAGGCGCATTAGGCTTTACCAGTATGTTTCGCTCAAAGTCCACACCCGCTCCGTATCCCCAATATTCATGGGAATTCCTGGCATAGCAATACACACAACCATGTTCACACCCCTGGTAGGGATTGGCCGAATACTCCATGGGGACATCCGGACTATTGATCTTATTTACAAAGCTTTTGGGGAATACTTCCTGGTAATTAGTTAGGTTATTGTCTGCCTCTTCTCCCTCCAATTCGCAGTATTGAAGGAAATCGTCCTGAACCTCGTGACGAAACTGATCGAAGCTATTGTGCTGCTTTTTTTGGGCACCCCGGCCCCTGATAGGAGTTGACATTACTTGGAAGTGGATAGACTTCCAAATTAATTCAATTTAGGAATATTTCCAATACTATTAGGAATATTTCCTAATTTCCTTTGAAGTCTGGTTTTCTTTTGTTGAGAAAAGCCTGGGTACCTTCTTGAAAATCGGCTGTTCCAAAACATTTTCCAAAGAGGGTGATCTCTGCGTCAAAGCCATTTTCTCCATCTTCAAATCCGGCATTTACAGCTTCGATAGCCGAGCCGATAGCTGCTGGAGAGTTCTGTTTGATGCGTTTAGCCAACTTATCGATCCATAGAAAAAGTTCGTCCGATGTGGTCACATGATTCACCAGGCCAAAATCAAGAGCCTGGTCTGCAGTGATCATACCGGCAGTCATGATCATTTCCATGGCTCTACCCTTACCCACTAATTGCGGAAGGCGTTGGGTCCCTCCATAACCAGGAATGACTCCCAGGGATACCTCTGGAAGACCCATTTTGGCATTTTCACTAGCTACACGTATGTGAGCTGCCATGGCCAACTCTAAGCCTCCCCCAAGAGCAAAGCCGTTAATGGCGGCAATTACCGGAGTGGAGAGGTGCGCCACAAAGTCAAATAGAAGTGCCTGGCCTTGAGAAGCAAGATCAGCGCCCTGAGCAACAGAATAGTCAGCGAATTCGCTGATGTCCGCACCGGCGACAAAGGCTTTATCACCACTTCCTGTAATCACAATCACACGGGTTGCGGAATCTTCATCTGCTTCCTTAAAAGCGTCATGTAATTCCTGAATGGTCTCCTTGTTAAGTGCGTTCAATTTCTTGGGACGATTGATAGTAATGGTAGTGATCCCGTCCTCAAAATCGGTGAGCAGATTGTTGTATTCCATGGTTTGTAGGTTGTTAATAGGTCCGACTAAGTTACGAATCTAGCTTTGTTTAGGAATGGTCACGCGGAAGGTTGTTCCCAGATGTTCTGCCGATTCAAAATCGATGGTTCCCCTGTAGGTCTCCACAATCTTCTTTACCATCGCCAGCCCCAACCCCATACCACTGGTCTTGGTAGTGAATTTAGGTTCAAAGACCAGTTCCCTATTCTGATCCGCGATGCCGGTACCGTTATCAGAAACAGTAATCAGCACACTACCCGGTGCGGAACTGATCTCAACATCAATATGGGGGTTGTCTGGGTTGCGTTGATGAATGGCCTGTATGGAATTCTTAACCAGATTGGTGATCACCCGGATCAGTTGAGTCCGGTCAAACTTGACGATCATCTCCTCCTCTTCACTCTCAAAATAAATGTAAGGTTCGTTAAATATCTCCAATGCCAGACGGGTAATATTGACCACATTGAGGTGCTCATCTTGCTGGGCCGGCATCTCCGCATAGGTGGAGAAGGCAGAGGCAATAGAGCTCATGGTATCGATCTGCTGGATAAGTGTATTTGAATACTCGGCTACTTTCTTATCTACATCCGGATCTTCAGCATTGAACTTGCGCTGAAAACTTTGAACGGTCAGGCGCATCGGAGTCAATGGGTTTTTGATCTCGTGAGCCACCTGTTTGGCCATTTCCCTCCAGGCGGCCTCCCTCTCGCTAGTTGCCAATTGGGCTGCACTTTGCTCCAATTCGTCTATCATGGAGTTATAAGCCTTAACCAGACTGGTTAATTCGTTTGTGGTATTGTCCTCCAATTCGATCTTCTCGTTGCGCTTATCCAGACGGGTTTGGTTGATGCGTTCACTCACCTGGTTTAGCGATCGGGTGATATACTTAGAAAGGAAATAGGCCAGGGCAATAGCGATCAAAAGCATGAAGGCATAGGCTATGGCCAGGCGCGTGAGGTTCTCTCGAAGTTCCTTATTGATGAAATCGTCGTCTGCGATATAAGGTAGATTGAGAATAGCCAGGGGTTTGAACTGGGAATCGGTGATATAGGAATAAGAGGACTGATATTTAACTCCTTCTTCTTCGAACTCTTCCACAAAATGCTTGTCTGCAGAAATTCTCAGTGCCTGCAGGGCATATTCGGGAATCTGATCATGAGTGGTATCACGCAGTAAAGATGCACGGGAGGATTTGAGCAAGCCACCATCCAGGTCGTAGAAGTAAAGTTCGAGATTGTGAATGTCCTTGATCTCGAAGATCTTGGTGCGAAAAATCAGCGGTATTTGATCGGTTTCCACAGGATAGGTCGTATTCTTGAGCACATAGTTGATGTTGTCCCGAATACTTGCCTCTTTTCGTTGCAGCCTTTCCCTGTGATAGTCGTATGCTTCCTCCCGATATTGATAGACCGTTACCAAAGCAATCAGAATAGATGCAAGTACCACCAGCATAAGCATGGCCATGAATATCCTGAATCGCAATGATTTTACTACACGCATGTTGGACAGTTTTTCGTGCTTCCACAATAATTACACCAAAGCATAGCGCTAACTTGACTTTCCTTCCCGTATCCGTTTATAAAACCGGTATCCCAACATGATCAGTACAGAGAATAGTATAATCCCCAGGGTTCCGTAGATCCAATTGACCGCATTTTTCAAGATCACCAAAAAGACCACGGCAAAAAGGATGATGGTCGCCCCTTCATTAAAAAGGCGCATATAGTTGGAACTGTGTTTTACCTCATCCCGTTGTAATTGCAGGAAATAGTGGTGACACTTGATGTGATAGATGATCAACAGCACCACAAACCCCAATTTCACCTGCATCCAGGCATCCGAAATATAGAAGGGCCTGAGTACCATTAGCCAAATGGCAAAACCTGTTGCAAGTATCATGGACGGCCAGGTAATGATGTACCACAATCTTCTGGCCATCAACTTCAACTGCTCTCCCAAAATTTCCCTTTCTGGCGAAGGTTTGGCCGCCGATTCTATCTGGTAAACAAACAGGCGGACAATATAGAAAAGCCCCGCAAACCAGGTAATAACGAAGATCAGATGCAGGGCTTTTATATAATTATACTCCATAGAGATCTATTCCTCTTCGATGAAGAGATAATTCAGATTCAAGTTATTGAACTCCGAGTTAAAGGCAGAGATCTCACTGGAAACCAGGTTGTCAAATTTCTCTAACTCTTTCATGATCTGGGCAGTTAGCTCGTTCTTCACTTCGATATCCTGCACCGTAGGCGGGAAATCATCCATGCCGACCAAGGCATTGAGGTGAGCCAACTTGTTGGTCAATTTGATGGGGAAATTCAATGGATCCTGCCCGCTTCTATTCTTGGTTTGATAGAGGGCCTTTTCTATCTCACCAAATTGCTCGCTCAGGTCCTTTGCTTTATCCAGCAACGGTTTAACCTGTTCGTTCCCTTTATACTGCTTTTGGAAGGCGCTGAGTTGTCCGTTGATCTTCCTGATCTTCTTGATAGACTTATGCGCTCTGTCCACAGTGCCATTGACATCGGTTATGTAATCAAATTGCCGCTGCATGTCCGCCACGCTTACCTCGCTGGTTGGCTTGGGAACGATCTCGAAAGTCTTGGAGAGCACTTCGTTATCGACCTGCAGCACCACCTTGTAATTACCAGGTACTGCCTTTGGCGCATTGGTACTGGCCCACCACAGGATCATGCCTTTTAAGCGCTCGGCTCCTTCTCCACGAGTATTCCAGGAGAACATGTTAGCACCGGGTTTAACGGTGAGTTTATTCTCTTTGCTTTTGGTCGAGTAGCTCTTTATGGTATCGTTACCGGCACTGAGGAAACTTAGGCTAATCTCTTTGTCCTTTGGATCTTCTACGTAGAAATAGGTGATCACACCAGCTGGGTGATTGGTCCCCGATGTGAGCGAACCTTTCCTTCCGCCTCCACCCATTCTGTAGGTGGCCTTAGGCTTAAACAGGTAGTTCTGCTTGCCGTTGGCATCCGCCAGTTGGTGCAGCAAGGTCAGATCGTCAATCATCCAAAGACTACGGCCTTGTGTGGCAACTATCAGGTTATTGTCCTTGACAGCCAGGTCTGTGATTGGTACGATGGGTAGATTGAGTTGGAAGGATTTCCAATTGGCGCCATCGTCAAAAGAGATATACATCCCGGTCTCTGTTCCCGCGTATAGTAAGCCTTTGCGACTATCATCTTCCCGGATAACACGGGTAAAATGTTCAGATGGAATCCCTTTAGTGATCTTGGTCCAGGACTGTCCGTAGTCCGTAGTCTTATACAGGTATGGAGCGAAATCTCCGGTTTTGTATTTGGTTCCTGCTATATAACAGGTTCCTGCATCGTAGCGGGAGGGCTCCACACTGTTTATCATCATCCATTCCGGTATTCCTTTGGGCGTGACATCAGTCCAGGTAGCCCCTCCATCCCTGGAGACATTGACCAGGCCATCATCACTTCCAACCCACAAGAGACCAGGAGTTACCGAAGACTCGGCAGCCGCAAAGATGGTACAATAGTACTCTACGGATGTATTGTCCTGGGTGATGGGCCCACCTGAAGAACCTAATTTTGAAGGATCATTTCTGGTCAGATCAGGACTGATAACCGACCAACTCTCCCCTTCGTTGGTAGAGACGTGCAAATGGTTAGAAGCTGTGTAGATCTTGTTTGGGTCATGAGGAGAGAAAAAGATCGGGAAGTTCCACTGGAAGCGGTACTTCATATCCTCTGCTCCATGTCCCATTGGATTGTCCGGCCATACGCTGACACTTCTCACGGATTGATTCCCATGATTGTAGCGCGTTAGGAAACCGTCATAACTACCTCCATAGACTATATCGTTGTTCTTAGGGTCTACAGCAATATGAGCAGACTCACCTCCTGCTGTTGGCTCCCAGTCGTCCTCCTCAATGGAAAACCCTTCTGTTCGGTGCGGGATTCTGAGGGTAGAATTATCCTGTTGGGCCACATAAATCCTGTACGGGAAGGAATTGTCTGTAGTTACCCTGTAAAACTGGGCCGTTGGCTGGTTGTGATAGGTACTCCAGGTCTCACCCCCGTCATAACTGACCTGGGCTCCGCCATCGTCACCAATGACCATCCGCTTGGGATCTTCCGGTGCAATCCACAGATCGTGATGATCACCGTGGGGTGCATTGTAGGTAGAATAGGTCTTCCCTCCGTCTGTACTCTTGTGGTAGCGGACATTCATCACGTAAACCACCTCTGCATCCTGAGGGTCAGCATAGATTCGGGTGTAGTACCAGGCTCGTTGTCTTAGTTTTCTCTCACTGTTAATCAAACTCCAGGTCTCACCTCCATTCTCACTGCGATAGACACCACCTTTATCTTTGTTCTCTACAATGGCCCATACACGTTCGGAGTTCACAGGAGAAACCGTAACCCCAATAATTCCCAGGGTGTCCATTGGAAATCCTTTATTCTTGGAGATCTCGGTCCAGGTTTCCCCGCTGTCTGTACTTTTCCACAAGGCCGAACCTTCTCCACCACTACTCAGACTGTATGGTGTCCTTCTCACATTCCAAGTTGCAGCGTATAGGATACGCGGATTGTTGGGGTCCAGTCTCAGATCGACGGCACCGGCATCTTCATTGACAAATAGAATCTTGTTCCAGGTCTTTCCTCCATCGGTAGTTTTATACACTCCCCTGTCTGGGGTAGGTTTATATATATTCCCCAAAACAGCGGCATAAACGGTGTTGTGATCCGTTGGATGTATGGCCATTCGCGGTATGTGACGGCTATTCTTCAATCCGCTCTCCTGCCAGGTCTTTCCGGCATCCACAGATTTCCAAACTCCATATCCTGAAGAAACATTTCCACGTACGGTAGTCTCTCCACCACCCACATAGATCACATTAGGATCGTCTTTGGCAACTTCGATAGATCCGATCGATCCACCAAAGAAGCCGTCAGAAATATTTTTCCAGTTACGGCCCCGTCCTGGGTTCTCCAGACACCACCACCGGTTGCCCCGAAGTAGAATAAATTAGGCTTGTTGGGCACACCCGTCACGGCAGCACTTCGGCCACCGCGAAAAGGACCAAGTTCCCGGTATTCCAAAGCCTCGTAATATTTTTCATCTCCAGTTTGTCCGATGGCTGAACCAACTGTCAAAATAAGCGCGAAAAGGGAGAAGCACCATCGGCGCTTCCACAGAAAATCAATCATGTTGTTGGAATTGAATTAATCGTCTAAATATAGGCAAATCTAGCCAAAGGAAGGGCCTCCCAGGCGGTTAGAAATAGACGAAAAACGGCGATGAAATCTTAATATTCGATCTCCTGATGGGCAAGTACTTCCTTATCCTTTGGCTTGTAGGGAATCAAGTTCAGAATATGCTCCATGGCCTCCACCCTTGCTTTTGTTTTCCGATTGGCCTGGATAATTAACCAAGGAGCTTGCAGGGTATTGGTGTGCTCAAACATACGCTCCTTATAACGCGTATACTCATCCCAAAGCCCGAGTGCATTCTGATCTACCTTCGAATACTTCCATCGTTTTACGGGACTGTGTATGATCTCTTCAAACCGAGCTGCCTGTTCTTCTTTGGAAATGGAGAAGTACAACTTGATCAAACGGATGCCGGACTCAATGATCATGCGTTCGAAGTAAATAACCTGGTTCATGAAGGTGTCGTACTCTTTTTCCGAACAAAAACCGTTTACTGGCTCCACCACGGCCCGGTTATACCAACTACGATCAAAGAATACGATCTCACCCGGATTGGGAAGTTGCTTGATGTATCGCCGGAAATACCATTGCCCACGCTCAACTTCAGTGGGCTTGTTCAGCGCTACAACGCGCATACTCCGCGGGTTGAGATGTTGAGTAAAACGACGTATTGCCCCTCCTTTACCCGCAGCGTCGCGACCTTCAAATATGACAGCAACCCGCATTTTTTTCTTCTCCACCCACTGTTGCAAGTTGACCAACTCTGCCTGTAGTTTTATCAGATCCTCCTCGTACTGAACTTTTTGAAGGATCTTATCTACCCGCTCTGGAGGCTCTTTCTCTTGCAAGATTTGAAAGAATTCTTCGCTATCTCCAGCTTTTTTAAAATCTTCGATGGTGAGCATATCTATCCAATTAAAGCCTAAATGTCGGCTTTATCGGATGCAGAAAGTATGATAAGTGTCAGTTAGGACTGGGAGGCAGCTATCTTTGGAGTCAGGTCATTCTTCACCGCCTTATTCAGGTAATAACCGGTTACTACCGTAGCCAGAAAATCGGCTATTGGGAAGGAAACCCAAACTCCCTGTACACCCATATATCGGGGTAAGATCAACAGCAAAGGAATCAGGAAGAATCCTTGTTTGGTAAGGCTCAGCAGCAAAGCTGGTACGGCCTTTCCAATGGCTTGGAAATACGAGGCCCCGATCAGCTGGACAACGATGATGGGTGTCAGTGCAAATACCCAGCGAAGTGCATCAGGTGTTCTTCTAAGGATCTCCTGATTATTGGCCAGTGTGGTCTCATCCAATCCGTCTGAGGATCCAACAAAAACAGAAACGATCTCAGTTGGGAACAGCATGATGATGGCAAATATACCAATGGCCAACATGCCGGAATACTTGATTGAGGTATTAATGGCTTCCTTTACCCGATCAAACTGCCCAGCACCATAATTGTAACCCGCAATTGGCAGGAATCCTTGATTAACCCCGATCACCGGAAAGAGAGCAAACATTAACATCCGGCTGATTATACCATATGTAGCAACATCCAGGGCATCACCGTAAGTGATCAAGACATTGTTCAGCAATATGGTCAGAACAGCAATTGTACCTTGACGGGCAAGGGTAACAAAACTCAAGGCATTGATCTCCTTGACAATATCCCGTTGCAAGACGAAGGAAGACCACTTCAGACGAAGCTCACTCTTCGAGATAAAGAACCAAAGAATAAAGGCGAAGCAGACAGCATAACTGGCAAAGGTTGCCCAAGCTGCACCCTCCATACCCATGTCCAGCCACTTGATCAGGACATAGTCCATAAAGATGTTCCCTATAGCGGGAAGCATCATGGCATACATGGCAAATTTAGGTTTGCCTTCTGCACGAATCACGTTGTTGCCCATCATACACATGGCCAACATCACAATACCGTAGAGTACAATTCGATAGTAGGTCAGTGCAAGATCCATAAAGGAGTCGTCCGCTCCAAAGAACTGGATCAGCTCATTCTGGAAAATCAACCCCAATACCGCCAAAGTACCCGAGGTAAAGAAAGTAATGGTCGTCTGGTTACCAAATACCCGCAGGGCCTTGGTGTAATCTTTGGCCCCTAAAGCCCTACTCAATACCGACGAACCGCCAATACCGACGGCTAATCCAATAGCCCCGATAAAAAAGGTAACCGGGATCACGACGGTGATAGCTGAAATAGCCAACGGACCGATCCATCGACCCACAAAGATGGTATCCACTATCATGTTCAGGGACATTACCAGTATCCCTATAGATGCTGGTATTGCCTGTTGACGCAATAGTTTGGGAATGGGCTCAGTACCCAGTGATATGGACTTACGGCCCTTGGACATGAAATTAGGCGATAGCTGTTTTCAGGTCCTTGATCACCCAAGTATCTATCCAGCCCGCTAGCAACTGAGCAAAATCGTCTCTATCGTTCAGGCAAGGTATGGTGGTGAATTCTTCCCCACCAGCCTCGTGAAAGATCTCCTCTCCTTCCATGGCAATTTCTTCCAAAGTCTCCAAACAGTCGCTAACAAATGCCGGTGTAGCTATTGCCATCTTCTTGACGCCTTCTTTTCCTAGTCTTTCGATGGTGCGATCTGTATAAGGTTGCAACCAGGGATCAAAACCTAATCTGGATTGGAAAGTAGTGGAATAGGTGCCTTCTTTAAGGCCCATCTTTGCAGCAACCAAACGGGTAGTTTCCACGCATTGGTGTCTGTAACAGTATTTGTGTGCCTCTGAGGGTGTCTGACAACACTTCCCATCGATCTTACAATGGCTCTTGGTGATGTCACTTTTTCGGATATGCCGCTCCGGAACTCCGTGATAACTGAAAAGCAAATGCTCATAATCCAGCCCTTCCAAGGACTCTGTCATACTTTTGGCCAGCACTTCTATATAGTCCGGATTGTTATAAAATGGCTCCAGGGTCTTTACTTCGACACCAGGAAACTGTTCTTCGATCAGTTCGTCGATACGTGCAGTGATCGTTTCTGTGGTCGCCATAGCAAACTGCGGATAGAGGGGCATGAGGAAGATCTCATCCACACCCTGATCGGTCAGTTCTTTTAGGCCCTTTTCAAGAGACATACTACCATAACGCATGGCCAAAGCAACAGGCACATTGACGCGCTGGGCAATTTTGGCTTGTAAGCGCTCCGAAAGAACGATCAGGGGAGATCCTTCTTCCCACCAGATCTTGCTATATGCTTCTGCCGATTTCTTGGGTCGTGTATTGAGTATGATCCCTCGCACCAGTAAAGTCCTCGCCCATTTGGGCACATCGATCACCCTCGGGTCCATTAAAAACTCATCTAAATATCGCTTGACGTCCTTGGGATCGGTCGAGTCCGGCGACCCCAAATTGACTAAGAGAACTCCTTTTGACATGTCTGTTGATTAACCCAACAAAAATAGCACTCGAGCAATTAATAGGTTCTTAAATTGTCGTTAAGTTCTTAGGCCTTGTGCGGTCAGGCTCATCACAAATTTCTTGGGAGTGGTTCCGAACTTTTTCCTGAAAGCAGCGATGAAATGACTGGAAGTGCTATAGCCCACCTTTAAGCCCACCTCGTTCACATTGTAACTGCCAGTTGCCAACATCTGCCTGGCGACTTCCATCTTGTGATTAAATAAAAAAGTAAATACTGGCTCACCGTAGATCTGTTTGAAGCCTTCCTTAAGACGGTTTATTGGTAATTGAACCTCATCGGCCAATTCCTGTAAAGTAGGTGGTTCGGCCATCCTGTTGATGACGATCTGTTTGGCGTTCTTGATCTTGGACACGTTAGATTCGTCCACCAAAAAAGGACATTGTTCTATATCCACATCTTCCGAACGATTAAAGTAAAGACTGAGCAACTCGTATGCTTTGGCCCTGAAATAGATGAGCTTGACCATAGGGTGCAGATTATAGTTCATCACCTGGTTGAGGACTATGGCCATGGAGGGTGAAATGGGACCGTCCTTATAGTACTTCCTATCCCTGTTCTCTTCGCTGAGAAAACTAATCGATTCTGCTTCATTAGAGAACATACCGTGAAAACTTCGGATGGGGATTAGCATCGATATTACCCAGGATTGTGGGGACACCGAAACCTCGATAGGTAATTCCCTTTGCGGATTGTAGAGCAACAAAGAAACTCCCTGTTGTATGGGCAGACGATATGCCCCGTTATTGAAGCTAAAGGAGGCCGAGCCCTTCAAGCAAAAATGAAACTGTATAAAATGAGCGCTTACTTCTCGTCTAAATAGCTGATTTTCAGCTGTATCGTTACTAAACTTCAGAATAAAGAACCCTTCTTCGACCTGGGTTTCATCGTATATTCCTTGAGCGACATTTTTTAACTCCATCTGATGAGCTTTCGATTTCTTTTATTTAGAATTAATCTAAATAACGATTCAACTTATCCACTGTTATGCCCCTAATTTAGTGGGAATTCCTGATTTTTCTCATTTTTTAACCAATTTTAGCAATGACCGATATAAATCATACCGCTGGCGTTATTTTTTGGATTTAGTCCCGCTTACTTTTGCCTCGTTAATGAGAGAAAACAACGCAAGCAGTACAACAGCGCTCAACTCAGGTGCCAAATTCTATGTGATCGGCCTGAGTTATATCAAAGCTGACGCAGAGATCCGGGGTCATTTCAGCCTGGATCGGGAGGGCTGCGACAGACTGATCGATACCGCGAAAGAGCAGGGAATACCCTCTTTGTCTGTCATCTCTACATGCAATCGCACCGAACTATACGGATTTGCTGACCACCCTTATCAGCTGATCAAACTCCTCTGCGAACAGACCAAAGGAACATTGGAAGAATTTGAGCAAGTAGCTTATATCCTAAAAGGGGATGAGGCCATCAATCATCTGTTCCGTGTTGCTACCGGTTTGGAAAGCCAAATACTTGGTGACTTCGAGATCATTAGCCAATTAAAGACTTCTTTCAGGCATTCCAAGAATCGAGGAATGCTGAACGCCTATATGGAACGCCTGGCCAATGCCCTGATACAAGCCAGCAAGCGAATCAAGAACGAAACTGAGCTGTCCTCTGGAGCCACATCGGTCAGTTATGCCGCAGTCCAATACATCAAGGACAATGTCCAAGATGTCGGAGAAAAGAACATCCTGCTTTTTGGTACTGGGAAAATAGGTCGCAATACCTGCGAAAATCTGGTCAAGCATACCCATAACGATCATATTGTACTGATCAACAGGACCAAAGAAAGAGCTCAGGAGATAGCCGGTAAATTCAATTTGCAAGTTCGGGACTACAATCAGATCGAAAGTGAGATTGCAAGAACCGATGTCATGGTAGTGGCCACTGGGGCTCAAACACCGACAGCGTCCGCTGAGATCCTCCATCTGACCAAACCCCTATTGATCCTCGATCTTTCCATTCCGCGTAATGTGGATATCAATGTGCAACAAAATCCACTTGTTACTTTGGTGCATCTGGACGAATTGAGCAAGGCTACTCAATCTACCCTGGAAAAGCGATCTGCACATATCCCAATGGCCGAGGAGATCATAGAAGAGGTGAAAACCGAATTCAGCGCCTGGTCTGAGACCCGCAAGTTTGCACCGGTATTGAAAGCACTTAAAAGCAAACTCGCTGACATCAAGACCGGAGAGATCGACAATCAAAGCAGGAAGATCGAAGGTTTTAACCAAGAGCAAGCACAGATTATAAGTGATCGTCTCATCCACAAGATCACCACTCAGGTGGCCAATCACCTGAAAAATGCGAATGGATCTACCCAGATCAGCCTGGAAGTGATTCGTCAGGTATTCCAACTAGAAGAAGAGCATTGAGCCAAACTATCCGAATCGGGACCCGGGAAAGTGAATTGGCCCGTTGGCAAGCATCCCAGGTAGCTACTTTACTTGAAAAAGCCGGACACAGTACCCAATTGGTGCCTATCCGTTCTGAGGGTGATATTCGATTGGATCAACCCCTTTACGAGCTCGGAATTACAGGAATCTTCACTAAGACCCTGGACATAGCCTTACTACAGGACCGGATCGATCTGGCTGTTCACAGTTTTAAGGACGTCCCTACAGCCTTGCCCAAAGGGCTGGAACAATTTGCTGTTCTTGAGCGTGCTCCCAGCAAGGATATTTTGGTCTTTAACCAAAGACCTGATCTGGATTCGGATTGCTTGATCGCAACCGGTAGTCTGAGACGGGCTGCTCAGTGGCTGCATCGATACCCCAATCACCAGACTACGGATCTACGCGGCAACGTCAATACCAGGCTGAAGAAATTGAGCGAAAGTAATTGGCAGGGAGCCATCTTTGCTTATGCCGGATTGGAACGAATTGGCTTATTGCCCGAAGATCGAATGGACCTGGACTGGATGATTCCGGCTCCTGCTCAAGGGGCAGTGATGGTGACGGGACGAGGGAAGGATGCGATTCTAAAACAAGCAGTTGGCGAGATCAATCATCACCCAACCGAGATCTGTACTCAGCTGGAACGTGAATTCCTCCGAACCCTGGAAGGGGGGTGTACTGCACCCATAGGTGCCCTTGCTAAATGGCATACGGACAGCATTGAATTCACGGGACTACTCAACTCCCTGGATGGCAAAACGGCCCTCTGTGTAGAGGAACAGATCAGCATTGACCAGGTGGAAGGAGCGGGAATTCGATTGGCTAAAAATCTGTTGAATTCCGGCGGCACAGAACTAATGGAAGCCATTCGTCAATCTCAAAGTAAATGAAAACGCTTCTATCAACCAGGAAACTGAGTCCTTCTCAGCGAGATCTTATCCTGGGAAGAGGACACGCTGTCGTGGACTACAATGCTATCCAAATAATACCCTTGGATTTTGAGGCCCCTAAAGAGATAGACAAACTCATCTTTACCAGCGGGAATGCAGTACGTTTATTCTTTGAAAAAACGGGGAAACAAATCCCGATTAAAGAAATATACTGTGTCGGGATTAAAACTGAACAGAAATTGATCGAATATGGTCAAAAAGTGACCATGACTGCCAATAATTCGTCCGAATTAGGGCAATATTTGATCAAAAAGTATCAAAATCAAGACTTTTTGTTTGTTTGTTCGGAGCAACGACTGGACATATTACCAGATCTGCTGAAATCGGCAAAAAATCATGTTTTTGAGCTAAAAATCTATCAAATCAAGCCTGTTTTACATCGTTTTGATCAAAAATTTGATGGAATACTGTTTTTTAGCCCGAGTGGCGTGGATAGTTATTTTCAAAATAACACAGCGGGGAAAAGCCCGCTCATTTGCATAGGCGAAACCACTGCAAAGGAAGCTGCTTTACATACTGAAAACGTGTGGATCGCCAAGCAGGCAACCGTAGAAAGTGTGATCGCTAAAACCATAAAAGTTCTGAATAATGATCAAGAATGATCTTTTCTTAAGAGCCCTAAAAGGGGAAACCGTAAACCGCCCACCGGTCTGGATGATGAGACAAGCCGGACGCTACTTACCTGAATTCATGGAGCTGAAGAATAAATATGATTTCTTCACCCGTTGCCAGACTCCGGAGCTCGCCAGTGAGATCACCGTTCAGCCCATCAGGAGATACGGAATGGATGCCGCCATTCTCTTTAGTGATATCCTGGTTGTCCCTCAGGCTATGAACATCGATGTGGAAATGAAAGCGGGAGTTGGCCCATGGGTTCCGGACCCAATTAGAAAGGCTAGCGACCTAGATAGGGTGATAGTCCCGGACGTCAACGAATCCCTGGGCTATGTGATGGACGCTATCAAAATGACCAAGGAGAAACTGGCTGGAGAGATCCCATTGATCGGTTTTGCAGGAAGTCCCTGGACCTTATTATGCTATTGTGTGGAAGGCCAAGGGTCCAAGAACTTTGCAAAGGCCAAGGAACTTTGCTATACCGATCCGAAAACGGCTCACGAGTTGTTGGAACGCATTACGCAAACCACAATACAATATTTGCACGCCAAAGTGGATGCTGGGGTAAATGCCGTTCAGATCTTCGACAGCTGGGGAGGATTACTGTCGCCTGAAGACTATGACGAATTTAGTTGGAGGTACATTCAACCTATTGTGAGTGCACTCAGAAGTAGGGTTCCTGTGATCGTATTTGGTAAAGGGTGCTGGTTTGCCCTGAACAAGATGGCGCAAAGTGGCGCATCGGCTCTGGGAGTAGATTGGACGTGTTCAGCACGAAATGCACGCTATCTCTCCGGAGGACAGATCACGCTTCAAGGTAATTTTGATCCTTCCAGGTTACTCAGCCCTCCGGAAGATATTAAGCGCATGGTGACCGAGATGATCGACCAGTTTGGAAAAGATCGTTATATCGTCAACCTGGGACACGGAATATTACCCAATATACCGGTAGAAAATGCTGCCGCCTTTGTGGAAGCCGTAAAGAGCTACGGACAATAAGATGATCCTCGGCCTGATCAAGCAACTCAGCTGGAAGGAGATACTAGGTCTGGTAGGTCTTTGTCTCCGACGCCCGGCTTACGTGCTGCCTACTATTAAGGCTACAAAAAATTGTATTTCACTTTGCGACGAATTCTATGGGAAGACACATCACCTGGACAATAGAGCTAATGCGGTAAGACACGTTCTGTGGAACCTGCTGATCGCGAAATACTGCATCCAAAGGAGACTAAAACCACTGAAAGTAATGGATTGGACAAATACCATAACAGACTGGCACGAGCAATTTTCGATCAATCCTCCATTACAGCAGGCCATGGACTTGCACAACAATGCCGTTGGCCGAAATTGGTTGTCTGAATTGGGTCATATGACGGGCAATGAGATCATGCACGAGTTGATCCTTAGGGCGTTGAAAGCGAAAAAGGTGGGCAGTGAGGAGGAGATCCCAGAAGAAAAGAACATAATCGTTTATATTGAAGATTGATGATCGGAAGTATACTTGATGGAATTAAGGCCTACGGTGTCAGTTTCCGACTCCTCGGAGAATTGGGACTATGGCGGTATTTCTTTGTACCCATGGGTATCAGCCTTTTTATCGCGGCGAACATTATCCTGGCTACTTGGGGTTGGAGCGACAACTTGGGCGAATGGATAGCTGGAATCTGGGTTTGGGATTGGGGAAAGGTAACTTTTGCGGTCATCAGTGAGATCCTGGGTGGAGTGATCATCTTTATACTGGGATTAATCGTTTACAAACATCTGGTTATGGCTTTGAGCGCTCCCTTTATGAGCCCCGTTTCTGAGGCTATTGAAAAACATTTGAACGGCGAAGTTGGGGGTAAACTACACAAGCGGTTCTTTCCTCAATTGAGGCGGGGAATACAGATCAACATTCGGAACCTCTTCATGGAACTGCTATTGAGCATCCCGGTTCTCCTGCTTGGGTTCGTTCCAATTATTGGCGTCGCTTCTACTGTTTTGCTATTTCTGTTGCAATCCTATTACGCCGGATTTGGAAATATGGACTACACCCTGGAAAGACATATGAGCGTAAAGGAAAGTATTCAGTTTGTGAAAGCCAGACGAGGCCTGGCCATCGGAAATGGGGTTCCTTTCATGCTTCTACTATTGATCCCTATAGTTGGAGTAATCCTGGTACTGCCGCTCTCCGTGACGGCTTCGAGCTACTTAACGGTCCAGGAACTAACTAAAGAAACACAAGATGAAGGATAAGTTTATAGCGTATATCCAGGAACTGCAGGAAAGGATCTGCAGTGAATTGGAGGCCATTGATGGTGGTGCTAAATTCAGAGAAGACCTCTGGGAACGTCCAGGTGGTGGAGGTGGCCGCACAAGAGTCATCGAGAACGGTTCGGTCTTTGAGAAAGGTGGAGTAAATACCTCTGTTGTTCACGGAGACCTACCCGAGTCCATGCAAGCCTATTTCGGTGTTGGCGAGGCACAATTCTTCGCTTGCGGACTAAGCTTGGTCATCCATCCTCAAAATCCACATGTGCCAACCGTACACGCCAATTGGCGATATTTTGAAATGTACAACCAAGAAGGCGAAGTTGTAGATCGCTGGTTTGGAGGAGGACAAGATCTCACACCCTACTATTTGTACAAGGAGGACGCAGAGCATTTCCATCAGGTCTGTAAAACGGCTTGCGATGCCAGTGGCCCGGATTTCTATCTCAATTACAAGAAGAAATGTGACGAGTATTTTTACAATACCCACCGGGGAGAGGCACGGGGAATTGGCGGCCTCTTCTTTGATTACTTGAAACCTACAGATAGTAGGTCCTTAGAAGATTGGTTCCAATTCGTGACCGCAGTTGGTGATAGCTTCCTTTCAGCCTACACACCCATAGTGAACAGACGTAAGGATCAAGACTTTACACAAGCGCAAAGGGACTGGCAGGAGATCAGAAGGGGCCGATATGTAGAGTTCAACCTGGTCCACGACAAAGGAACCCTCTTCGGCCTGAGAACAAAGGGCAGAATCGAAAGTATTCTAATGAGCCTGCCACCTCGAGTCCAATGGCAATATGACCATCAGGCGGCAGAAGGTTCCGCGGAAGAAAAACTGATCGAAGTACTAAAAAACCCTAAAAACTGGGTTTAAAAATTGAAAATATGTATCCACTGAGAAGAAATCGAAGATTGCGTTCAACGGCCTCTATCAGGGCCTTGGTCAGAGAGACCACGCTTAGTCCAAATGATTTCCTTGTTCCGCTCTTTGTGGTTGAAGGTAAAGGCGTAAAAGAAGAGATTCCTTCCATGCCAGGCTATTATCGGATGAGTCTTGACCTACTATCTGAAGAGGCCAAAGAACTTCAAGCAATGGGGCTTTTAGCCGTCTTGCTCTTCGTCAAAGTTGATGATTCGCTTAAAGATAACGCAGGGAAAGAAGCCCTAAACCCGAATGGTCTGATGCAACGAGCCGTAAAGACCATCAAGGAGGCCACACCAGAATTGCTGGTGATGACAGATGTCGCCTTGGATCCCTATTCTCAATATGGACACGATGGCATAGTAGAGGACGGACAGATACTAAACGATGCTACAAACGATGTGTTGGCTCAAATGGCCTTGTCCCATGCTATGGCCGGTGCCGATTTTGTTGCACCCAGCGATATGATGGATGGTCGTGTTCTTAGAATACGACAGGCACTGGACGAGCAAGGCAAGGAAGGAACTGGCATTATGAGCTATAGTGCCAAATACGCATCGGCCTTCTACGGGCCATTTAGGGATGCCCTTGATTCTGCACCTGGATTTGGAGATAAGAAAACCTACCAAATGGACCCTGCCAACCGGGAAGAAGCTATCCGCGAAACCGAAATGGACATCGATGAAGGAGCAGATATCGTTATGGTCAAACCGGGACTGTGCTACCTGGACATTGTCCGTGAGATCAAAAATGCGGTCGAAGTTCCTGTAGCTGTCTATCAGGTCAGTGGAGAATACGCCATGCTTAAGGCAGCGGCCGAGAAAGGCTGGCTGGAACACGATGCCGTCATGCTAGAACAGTTAACCGCAATCAAACGCGCCGGAGCAGACATCATTGCCACCTATTTTGCCCGGGAAGCCGTCAAACTTTTATCCTGACACCCCATGAAACGACTAACTACTTTAATCATGCTGACCATGAGCACCCTGTCTCAGGCACAACCAACTACCGTGAAAGAAGCCTTCCTGGAAAAATGGGAAAATTCAGCTACATATTTGCTCGATTTGGCCCGTTCCATGCCTGCCGATAAATACAGTTTTAACCCTACAGAACGGCAAATGAGCTTTGCAGAGCAGTTGGTGCACATTCAAGGCAATATGCAATGGCTGGGAAGTTCTCATTTTGGGATGACGGAAACTGCTAAGGCCGCGGCAGAGGACAAGAAACAGATCATTATCGATAAATTGGAGCAGAGCTTTACAGCTGTTGGCTCTGCTGTAAAGGCATTTCCTGAAGACGAACTTGCCGAAACCGTCGATTTTTTCGCAGGTCCCAAGTCCAAATTACAAATGCTCAACCTCCTGCAGGATCACCTGACCCATCATCGCGGCCAGCTTGTAGTCTACCTGAATTTGAACGGTATTGAACCTCCCCGCTACAGTGGTTGGTAAAATTGAGCTTCGGCTGTCGGGAATTTTTACCGAATGCGTTAACTTGTTGCAAATTTCCAGCGAATGAATCTGCTGATCCTTTATGCCTTCCTCTCCATCTTGTTCTCCTTCCTGTGTTCGATCATGGAAGCTGCCCTTTTGAGCTTTACTCCTTCTTATCTGCAAATGAAAATGGCAGAGGGGAAAAAGTACGCAGCCGTATTGACCAAGTACAAGGAAAACGTAGATGAACCCCTGATCGCCATACTGACTGTAAACACCATTGCCCATACTGTTGGGGCTATCCTGGTTGGAGTACAGGCAGAAAAATTACCCTACAAGATCGATGTATACGGGATCAATATAGTGGGTTTCGTTTCGGCCATAATGACCTTTTTGATCCTGGTTGTTTCGGAGATCATTCCTAAGACCATAGGTGCCACTTATTGGAAAAAACTGGGGCGATTTACTGCCTTATCACTGAAGATCATCATTTTTCCTTTGCGCTATACCGGCATACTGTGGTTGCTTACTCGTACCACCAAGCTGATCGGGAAATCGGCTCATGTCTATACCGTTAGCCGGGAAGAATTCATCGCCATTACAGACACCGCAGAACAAGAGGGAGTCTTTGAGGAGAATGAAAGTACGGTGATCCGGAATTTACTGGTATTTAAATCCGTCCAGGCCAAAGATGTCATGACTCCTTTCCCTGTAGTCATTTCGGAAAACGAAGAGACCACTTTAGAGGATTTCTATAGCCGGAATAAAGACCTTCGTTTTTCCAGAATTCCCATTTTTCGGGAGAAAAGTCATCAGATCTCTGGTTTTGTCCTCAAAGATGATGTGCTGCAGGAGATCGTAGAGGATCATGGCAAGAAGCAATTGGCCGATATCAAGCGTGAAATTCACGTGGTAGAGGACGAAACGGCACTACCCGACCTATTCGAAAAATACATCAAACAGCGTATCCATATCTCCTTGGTGGTTGACGATTTTGGTAACACCATCGGCATAGTTACCATGGAGGATATCATTGAAACCTTACTAGGTATGGAGATCATGGACGAAAGTGATGCCGTAGAAGACATGCAGGTTCAAGCTCGCAAGAATTGGGAAATGCGAGCAAAACGCATGGGCATCGAACTACAATCCAGGGAAGAAGAGAAAGAGGATACTGAAGATGGAACGGACTAGATTTGAAACTCCACTGGGCCCTATGATACTGGAAATGGACGATTCTGGCATACAGCTGTTGGAATTTACCGAAAAATCTATCACGCCTACCAACACCTCTCCATCAGAAGAACTGCAAAAAGCAATTGAACAGATCAGGGATTATTTCGACGGAAAAAGAAGTAGTTTTGATCTCGCTCTCGCGCCAAAAGGCACCGATTTTCAGCGCAAGGTTTGGCAGGAACTCATAAACATTCCTTACGGAAAGACCATCAGTTACCAGGAACTAGCCAATCGGCTTGGTGATCCACTGGTAATACGGGCAGCTGCCTCCGCCAATGGCCGAAACCCTATCGCCGTGATCATCCCCTGCCATCGGGTCATTGGAAGCGATGGTTCACTTACAGGATACGCCGGAGGCCTTCATCGCAAAAAGTGGCTGGTGGAACACGAACAACCCTACCAGCAAGGAAATTTATTCGAGTGAGCATGCTGAAATTCCTCAAAAGGATATTCCTGGGACTGATCGGCTTGGTGGTCTTGATCGTGATTGGGTTGTATATAACTGGCAACGGTTATATTGTTAAGGGTGTGAGAGTTGTTTATATGACGGGGCATACCTCGGCCTTTATAGACGACTATGCTTATTTTGAGAATGTGGAGATCAAAGCTTCAGGGCAACCTCAACCTTGGGAAGAACATCAGGACTACAATAAGACCCCTGCAACAGACCGTTTACAAGCCATACATTCAGAATTGGGGACGGTAGCCTTTCTCATCATTAAGAACGACAGCATTTGGCACGAGTACTACAGCGATGGCTATGGCACCGATTCCAGGTCCAATTCCTTTTCCATGGCCAAAAGTGTGATCAGTGCTATGTTGGGAAGGGCCCTGGTAGATGGTTCCATACAAAGCCTAGATCAACCCGTTTCGGACTTCATCCCCAGGTATGAGGGAGCGGCGACCACGGTGGGAGATCTCTCCTCCATGGCTTCAGGTCTGGATTGGACCGAACATTACACCAGCCCCTTCAGTATAACGGCAAGGGCATACTATGATGACGACTTGGGCTCCACTATTTTAGGCCAGGGAATTACTGGCACTCCCGCAAAGGAATTTGAATACCTCAGTGGAAATACCCAATTGCTGGCCATGGTCCTGGAAGCCGCTACGGGCAAACCATTGGAGCAATATTTAAGCGAGAATTTCTGGAAGCCGATGGGCTTTGAACACCCCGCCCTTTGGCAAGTTGACGATGCTGAAAACCAACTACCTAAGGCCTACTGCTGTATAGCGAGCAATGCCCGGGACTTTGCCCGCTTTGGCAAGTTGTACAAAGATTGGGGGCAGTGGAATGGAAAGACCATACTGGATTCTACCTTCGTTGCAAAAAGTATTGTACCCAGATTCCCGGAAAGCCCGGAATATGGCTATGGATTTTGGTTAAGTGATCATATGTTCAAGCAGATCTTCGTGATGAGGGGCATCTTGGGCCAGTATGTGATCACCATCCCCAAAGACGACGTAATCATCGTGCGTTTAGGTCACCAGAGAGGTGGCCGGTCTGGCCGACCTTTCAGTGACGACTTTTATGTATATCTGGAAGAAGCCTACCAGATGATGGAAGGATCGTAACTGTTGTTTTGTAACTTGACCTTTTGACTCCCACAATCGATATTCTATGATTGGCAAGATCAACCCTGAGCATGTACTATTCCTGGATATAGAGACCGTACCTCAATTTGCCTCTTACAACCAAGTAGACCCGGAATTGCAGGACCTTTGGGCGCAGAAAACCCGTTACCAAAGAAAGGATGAATTCAGCGCCGAAGAATTTTATGATCGGGCAGGTATCTGGGCAGAATTTGGCAGGATCATCTGTATCTCTGCCGGCTTTCTTAGAAATGTGAGCGGAGATTGGCAGTTCAGGGTTACCTCTTATCACGGGGAGGAACCAAAGTTACTGTCGGAATTCAAGAATCTGCTGGACACTCACTTTAGTAGACCGCAGCACTTGTTATGTGCCCACAACGGTAAGGAATTCGACTTTCCCTATATCGCCAGAAGGATGATTATACATGGGATAGAACTTCCGGACAAACTCAATCTCTTTGGCAAGAAACCTTGGGAAGTGGCTCACCTAGATACCATGGAGCTTTGGAAATTTGGGGATTATAAACATTATACTTCCCTTAAACTTATGGCCAAGGTGTTAGGTGTTCCCTCTCCCAAAGAAGATATTGACGGCAGTCAGGTCCGGGATGTATACTACGAAAATGGCGATATTGATCGCATCATCGAATACTGTGAGCGAGATACCGTCACCGTTGCTCAGCTGTTTAGAAGATTCCGAAATGAACCCCTGTTTGAGGACCACCAGATACTGCGGGTCTGACCCCTTTTATCTTATCTTTGAGTCATGAGTGCCTCACCTCTATTATCGGTTAAAGACTTAAAGGTCTCCTTTGGACGAAAAAAGAACCAGACCGAGATCATACAAGGGGTGTCTTTTGATCTTAAGCCCAATTCCATCCTCGGCCTGGTGGGTGAATCCGGGTCTGGAAAATCAGTTACCTCTTTGGCCATAATGGGCCTTTTGCCAGCTAAGACCAGTCAGATTAGCGGAGAATTAAGCTTTGAGGGTCAACGGCTGGATCAGATGAATCCCAAAGAATTGCGCGATCTAAGAGGCAGAGAGATCTCCATGATCTTCCAGGAACCCATGACGGCTCTTAATCCCTCTATCCGCTGTGGTAAGCAGGTGGCCGAAGTCATGAAATTGCACTTGGGAATCTCCTCTGGAGAGGCCAAGAACAGGGTGATCAGCTTATTCAATCAGGTCCAACTCCCCCGGCCCAAATCCATATACCGTTCTTATCCCCATCAACTCAGTGGCGGACAGATGCAGCGGGTGATGATCGCTATGGCACTTGCCTGTAAGCCTAAGCTCTTGGTTGCGGACGAACCCACAACCGCCCTGGATGTGACCGTTCAGAAAGAGATTATCCATCTATTAAAGGAGTTACAACAAGAGAACGGGATGAGCATCATCTTTATCTCTCACGACCTCAACCTGGTGTCTGAAATTGCCGATGAAGTCGTGGTGATGTACCAGGGGAATATGGTGGAGAAAGGAAGCATGGAGAAGATCTTCAAACAGCCGGAGGCCACCTATACCAAGGCGCTCATAGAAGCCAGACCAGATATGAATCAACGACTGCTGAGGTTGCCTACCATCTCATCCCTGGAAGACGGCTCTTTTGTGCCCAGCATAGTTACCGAGGCTCATCGGGCCATGGACCATAAACAACTCTATACTCAACCACCCATACTGGAGGTCAAAAACCTAAAGAAGGAATACTATTCCAAGGTGGGAATGTTCGGTAAGAAAGAGACTGTAAAAGCCGTAAATAAAGTCAGTTTCTCCATCTATGAAGGAGAGACAGTTGGCCTGGTAGGAGAATCGGGTTGCGGTAAATCCACTTTAGGCAAGTCCATCCTGTTGCTGGAAGAGGTCAGCGGAGGTAGTATCAAGTACAGGGGTAAGGAGATCACCCGTCTCAATAAAGAAGAGGTCAGGGAACTCCGAAAGGAAATCCAATTGATCTTCCAGGACCCCTTCTCTTCGCTTAATCCCAGGATCATGATCGGTCCCGCTTTGGTGGAGGCAATGAAAGTCCACCAGGTTGGCAGAAATAACCAGGTCCGAAAACAAAGGGCACTTAACCTATTAGAAAAAGTTGGTCTTTCGGCCGAGTTCTTTGACCGATATCCTCATCAGCTTTCCGGAGGCCAGCGACAACGGGTAGGAATAGCCCGTGCAGTTTGCCTTTCACCGCGCATCATCATTTGTGACGAATCCGTCTCGGCCCTGGATATCTCAGTCCAGGCGCAGGTATTGAACTTGCTTAACGAACTGAAAGAGGATCTTGGATTTACTTATCTGTTCATTTCTCATGATCTGGCCGTGGTCAAATATATGTCAGATCAATTGTTAGTGATGCAAGCTGGTGAACTGGTGGAAATAGGCGATGCCGATGAGATCTATGCCAACCCCAACCAGGAGTACACCCGCAAGCTTATCGACGCCATCCCAAAAGGAATTTGAATTCTTCAAATTACCCCATAAAAAAAGCCCGCCTTAACCTCACAAAAGACGGGCCTACCTTTATCTGAATCGTTGCAGATTTGGGGTGAAAAGGTATTGTTTCGTTTTACATCAGCAAGTAAACTTTCTTGGCTACATATAAAACATTGCGTAATAACTGTACTGTATTTTTAAATAACATTATTACCGGTTGCATAAGCAGGTAAAGTTGGTTTTGTTTGGGAGAACTAATATGCCAAGAAAAATCATTCCACACGATGATCTGCATATTTTTTCGATGAAATGCACGTTTTTTTAACATTTGAGACAGAAAATCGCCTGTTTTCCGATTTAAACGTGCTTAGAAACTAATTAGAATTGCATCTCGGGGACGGAAGCCGGTATCACCAAATCCCCTGCCGTTGCGGCCTGAATTTCTTCGACGCTAACCCCCGGAGCTCGTTCCATCAGGTGGAATTTATTCTCCCTGACCTCCAGCACTGCCAGGTTAGTGACGATCTTCTTGACACAATTAACCCCGGTAAGCGGTAAACTACATTCCGACAGTAACTTGGACGCTCCCGCCTTATTGGTGTGCATCATGGCAACGATGATGTTCTCTGCAGAGGCTACCAAGTCCATGGCGCCTCCCATACCTTTGACCATCTTTCCTGGGATCTTCCAGTTGGCGATGTCTCCATTTTGAGCGACCTCCATGGCGCCTAATATGGTCAGGTCTACATGCTGCCCACGGATCATAGAAAAACTCATTGCAGAGTCAAAGAACGAGGCTCCCGGTAAAGCAGTGATGGTTTGCTTACCCGCATTGATCAGATCTGGATCTTCTTCTCCCTCATACGGGAAAGGCCCCATCCCCAAAACACCATTCTCGCTCTGGAATTCTACCTCGATATCGTTGCGCACAAAGTTGGCCACCAAGGTCGGTATCCCGATGCCCAGGTTAACGTAATAACCATCTTTGACTTCTCTCGCGATTCGCTGTGCGATCTGATTCTTATCCAATGCCATCAGGAACGTTTTCGAACGGTTAATTGCTCAATTCTCTTTTCGTAATGTGCTCCCTGGAAAATTCGCTTCACAAAGATCCCGGGAATGTGAATGAAGTTGGGATCCAATTCTCCAACTGGGACCAACTCCTCTACTTCGGCCACAGTTATCTTAGCAGCCCCACACATATTGGGGTTAAAGTTTCGCGCAGATCCCTTGAAAATGAGATTCCCAGCCGCATCGCCCTTCCAAGCCTTGACAAAGGCAAAATCCGCTTCGAAAGCCTTTTCCATCACATACATCTTATCTCCAAATTTGCGCGTCTCCTTGCCTTCTGCTACCTCGGTACCGTAGCCTGCTGGAGTATAGAATGCAGGTATTCCGCTCTGGGCTGCCTGACACCGCTGGGCTAGCGTCCCTTGCGGAATGAGTTCCACTTCCAATTCGCCACTGAGCATCTGGCGTTCGAACTCGGCATTTTCCCCTACATAAGACGAGATCATCTTCTTGATCTGACGCTGCTGCAACAACAAACCTAAGCCAAAGTCATCTACTCCGGCATTGTTAGAAACACAAGTCAGGTCTTTCACTCCTCTTCTGACAAGTTCCGCTATGGAATTTTCAGCAATTCCACTTAACCCGAACCCGCCGAACATGAAGGTCATTCCATCTGCTACCCCTTCGCAGGCAGCATGAACATCTGCTACTGTCTTATTGATCACTTAATTGAAGTTTGCCGTTAAATTACAAAAGAATAACGGGGCGGGAAAGTCTGAAAAAGAGCTATTCTAAAAGTCGAATTCGTCCGGTATTTCCGGATCGGTCGGGATACTTGTCTTGTAGCGTTCGCAGTCCGTCTCGATAGTCAGCACTTCTGGTTTGACAAATTCCTCTTTCGAGATATTCAGGTTGGGATCCGCATAACACATCTTCATGTAGATGGCCCAGATCGGAAGCGCCATGGTAGCGCCTTGACCGTATTGAGTGTCGGAAAAATGAGCCGAGCGGTCCTCTCCTCCCACCCAAACCCCTGTTGCCAGGTTGGGGACCATCCCCATAAACCAACCGTCACTGTTGTTCTGAGTTGTTCCTGTTTTCCCTGCAATGGGATTATCAAACTCGTACGGGTATCCGGTAACGGCCCTTTTGTAAACTGAATTCTGAATGGCGTAGGTGTGTCTGAGTCTAGTCCCAGACCCTCCTTCTGTGACCCCTTGTAACAGACTGGCTGTCACATAAGCTGTTTCTCCACTGACCACATCCCTGGTTTCGGGAATATTCTGATACAGTATGGTCCCGTTCTTGTCCTCTATGCGCTGGATCAAAGTGGGCTTCACATAAACCCCTTCGTTGGCAAAGGTGCTGTAGGCACCAACCATTTCGTATAGTGTCACATCCGGAGTTCCCAAGGCTATTGAGGGGACTTCCGGTATGTCGTCCGTATCCACGTCCATCTTAGCAACTAGATCAATAACTGGTTTCGGACCGACCCGGTCGATCAACCTGGCTGTGATCGTATTGACCGAATTGGCCAGTGCATTTCTCAAACTAAGCATTCCGCCGTATTCGCCCCCTACGTTCTTTGGCGTCCAGGGTTCCAAAAGACCGTACTTTCCAACCGGAATAGTCCATTGGGTATTGGGTAAAGTATCGCAGGGCGACATATGCATCTGGTCTATGGCAGTAGCGTAAACAAAAGGCTTGAAGGTCGAACCAATTTGGCGCTGGCCCGTCCTCACCATATCGTATTTGAAGTGCTTGTAATCAATTCCACCAACCCAAGCTTTGATCTCTCCAGTTTGAGGTGTCATAGACATCATGGAAGAGCGCAAGAACTGCTTGTAATAGCGAATGGAATCCATTGGGGTCATGAGGGTGTCGATATCTCCGCCCCATGAAAATATTCGCATTTGCGAAGGGGTGTTGAAGCTCTCGATGATCTCTTCTTCGGTCTTCCCCGCCTTTTTCATCTGCCGCCAGCGATCACTCCGCTTCATGGCCGATCTGAGGATAAAATTGATCTCGTCCTGAGTTACATCCAGAAAAGGCGCTGTTCTGTTGCTCTTGTTCTGACGATCGAATTCCAGTTGCAGTTTGGTCATATGGGAGTCTACAGCCATCTCTGCATACTCCTGCATGCGTGAATCCAAGGTCGTGTAGATCTTGAGGCCGTCACTGCTAATATCGTAAAGGGATCCATCCGGCTTAGGATTCTCCCGTGCCCAGGCCTTCATATATCCTCTGATGTATTCCCGGACATAGGTCCCGATACCCTCATCGTGATCCTGAGGGGTAAACTGAATATTCAAAGGCAAAGCCTGTAAAGAGTCCTTGGTCTGATCAGTAATGAATTCGTACTTGGCCATTTGAGACAACACCACATTCCTCCTATTGGTCACACCGACCGGATTACGACGCGGATTATAAAGCGAAGAGTTCTTGAACATCCCTACCAGCACGGCAGATTCCTCGATATTCAATTCCGAAGGAGCTTTATTGAAGTAAATGTTCGATGCCGATTCGATGCCGATTGCCAGGTTGAGGAAATCGTAAACATTGAAATACATAGTGATGATCTCCTCTTTGGTGTACCTGCGCTCCAAGCGTGTTGCAATAACCCATTCCTTGATCTTCTGAATTCCTCGCTGGAAGGTATTACGGGCCACATTATCTGTAAAGAACTGTTTGGCCAGCTGCTGTGTTATGGTAGAAGCCCCTCCTCGTTGTCCAAGGAAAATAAAGGCTCTGGCAGTTCCTTTTGCGTCTACTCCAGAATGTTCGTAAAATCGAATATCCTCTGTTGCGATCAGGGCATTGACCAGATGTGGAGGAAGGTCCTCATATTGAACCGGGGTCCTGTTCTCCTTAAAGAACTTCCCGATCACCTTACCGTCTTCTGAAATAATCTGTGTAGCGAGATCCTTCTCAGGATTCTCTAGGCTGGTCTCATCCGGTAGACTTCCAAATATCCCCCAAGATGCCAATAGAAACACCAACAAGATCAGAAGCACGCCGGCACCGAAAAGCTTCCAGAAAATCCGGATATTCTTCTTATCGTCATTGACTTCCTTCTTTTTCTTCTTTGTTTGGGGATTTGCCATTATTCGGGTATTGCTTCTTCTATACTGTAACCAACATCGGAAATACCGGCCAATTGACTAACGCCTTGCACCCGGTTATTATTGCGAACGGCATGGGCAACGCTCAGGCGATAGGTACCGGTCTCGGTAAACTGTATTTGCTCCTTGTACCAGAGTTTGTTGTCCTTCACCGTACCGATTCCCTTACCTAGCCACGAGCCATCCGGATTGGCCATACGATATTCCAGGGTATCCGTAATTACTTTTCCGTTTGGGAAGTCCATGGATACGATCAGGAACAAGTTACTAAAGGGATAATCATTTGTATTGCGAACATCCAGGAACAAATTATAGGTCCTATCACTTTCCAACTGGGGTAGATCGAATACGGCCGGTTGGTCCAGTGGCCAAGTGTCATCAAATGAAACGGACTCACTGAACAACACACTTTTATCACAGCCCACTAAAAGCAAAAGCAATGCCAGAATAGATATTGAACCACTATTTCTTAGATTCATGATTGCGCCGGTTGTTTCGGTTGCGGTTTCTCTTCTTCTTACGATTACGTCCTTTCTTACGTGGCTTATCGAAACGTGTTAAGCTTTCCTGGCCTACTCCATCAGAGAATAAGGCCGACGAGTCTACACTGACCTCTTCAGTGAAATCTTCCAGGTTATCTACCTCCTGGCCTTTTTTGTTCAATTGTACGATCTCCTTCACCTTGTCAATAGAGAGTTGATGCCAGTTCATACCCTCCTTTTCGTAGGCATACCACATCAGCCCTTTGAAGATATCGATCTTCTGACAACTAGCCGTCCCCCTGGAGGTTTGTAGTTTTGTATCGGTCTTGGGAAATTCCTCCAAGGCTTCCAGATAAGTATCCAGTTCGTAGTTGAGACAACACTTCAACTTACCACACTGCCCTGCCAATTTCAACGGATTCAGTGATAGTTGCTGGTATCGGGCAGAAGAGGTGTTCACTGATCGGAAATCGGTAAGCCAAGTAGAACAACAAAGCTCTCGTCCACAGGACCCGATTCCTCCTAAGCGCGATGCCTCTTGCCTGAAACCAACTTGTTTCATCTCTATACGGCAGTTGAAGGCCCTGGCCAGATCTTTGATCAATTGTCTGAAATCAACCCGCTCTTCAGCGGTGTAGTAGAAGGTCACCTTGGAGCCATCTCCCTGATATTCCACATCGCTGATCTTCATCTGCAGACCAAGCGCCATGGCAATCTGGCGGGATTCTTTCTGAACGGATTTTTCTTTGTCCCTAACCCGCTGCCATTTATCGATGTCCTTTTGAGAAGCATTACGATAGATCTTCGGCAGGCTATCCAGATCAGCCTCCTGTTTTTTCTTCTTCATCTGGACGCGGACCAATTCCCCGGTCAGCGTGACCATCCCCACATCATGGCCTGGAGATGCTTCCGTGGCAACTACATCCCCAATGCGTAGAGGAAGTTTTTCCTGATTATTGTAGAAATGTTTACGGCCGTTCTTAAACCGCACCTCCACCCCGTAGAATGGTTCTACATCGTCTGGTAGGGACATATTGGCCAACCAGTCAAAAACGGTAAGCTTGTTACAACCATCGGTACCGCAGGTTCCATTATTCCTGCATCCCTTTGGTTGTCCGTTGGGTCCGCTAGAACAGCTGGAACAACCCATATTGAAGGTATATGTGGCTCTTTACCAAGGCAAAGAGGCGTCAATTAAACTTGAATTATCAATGGCTAAAGATACCTTATTTAGCCTAAACAGATTGTTTGTATGCCAGTTTTTCTGAACGTCCCTTTCTGAAGATCTTATTACTGTTGTGCTTTCCTTTGCGCAAGGCTTTTTGCTCATTATCCGGTAAATGAATAATGTCCTGGCATTCTGAACTGCAACATCCCTCCATCTTCTGGGCGCACTCTTCACACTGTATAAACAGAAGATGACAACCTTCATTCTCACAATTGGTATGCGTATCGCAGGGTTTACCACACTGGTGGCAGTTGGAGATCACATCCTCAGAGATTCGTTCACTGCGTCTGTGATCGAAAACGAAGTTCTTTCCAATGAATTTATTCTCTAACTCCTGCTCCTTCACCTGCCGGGTGTATTCAATGATTCCCCCTTCAAGTTGGTAGACATTCTTGAATCCTTTGTGCTTGTAATAGGCACTGGCTTTTTCACATCGAATACCTCCCGTACAATACATAACAAGGTTCTTATCTTCTTTGTGTTCTTTAAGATCTTCCTCAATAATAGGAAGGGAATCCCTAAAGGTGTCTACATCCGGAGTGACAGCTCCCTTAAAATGGCCGATCTCACTCTCGTAGTGGTTGCGCATATCGACCAAAACGGTATCCGGATCGTCTATCAATGCGTTGAATTGCTCCGCCCCCACGTGTATCCCTTTATCAGTAACATCGAAGGTGTCGTCGTCCAGGCCATCGGCGACGATCTTATGCCGAACCTTGACCTTTAGCTTAAGAAAGGACTTCAGATCCTGTTCTACGGCTATGTTAAGCCTTACATCATTCAGGAAATAGATCCCGTCCATGAAATTCTTGAATTCCTGGAAATTCTTGGCCGGTACGGACAACTGACCATTGATCCCTTCTTTGGCCACATAAATGCGGCCAAGGACATCCATCTGGTCCCAAGCTATAAATAAATGATTGCGGAATAATTCCGGATTCCCGATGTGGGCGTATTGGTAAAAAGAAAGGGTCAGGCGGTCCTCACCAGCCTGCTCCAGCAGAGCTTCCCTCTCTTTTGCACTCATGGTATTGTACAGTTGCATGCTATACGATTTTAAGTGAAAAAGAAACTGAATATGGGGCAAAATTAAACTTTTCGCGCTTGTTAACAAAAATCGCCCTACATCCGGTTTTCAGGTTGTTGCCCTGATGAAGAAATAGTAATTTAGCCCTGCGACTCCCTAATTAATTTTACGTCTAATATGAGTAATGAAGCACAAGCCAAGTTAAAGGCACTAAAGTTGACACTGGACAAACTGGACAAGACCTATGGAAAAGGTACTGTCATGAAAATGGGAGATTCCGCTGTTCAGGAGGTAGAAGTGATCCCCACAGGTTCCCTGGGACTGGATATCGCACTTGGAGTTGGGGGATATCCGCGGGGTCGGGTCATTGAGATCTACGGTCCTGAATCCTCCGGTAAAACAACGCTTACCCTGCATGCGATCGCAGAAGCACAAAAAAATGGTGGAATTGCCGCCTTTATCGATGCCGAGCATGCTTTTGACCGCTACTATGCAGAGAAATTGGGGGTTGATATTGAAAACCTGATCATCTCTCAACCGGATAACGGAGAACAAGCCCTGGAGATAGCGGACAACCTGATTCGCAGTGGGGCCATCGACATCATCATCATTGACTCAGTTGCCGCCCTAACACCCCGAAGTGAAATTGAAGGGGAAATGGGAGACAGCAAGGTTGGGTTACATGCTCGTTTGATGTCCCAGGCCCTGAGAAAACTCACCGGTTCCATCAGCAAGACCAACTGTACAGTGATCTTTATCAACCAATTGCGGGAAAAGATCGGGGTCATGTTCGGAAATCCTGAAACCACTACCGGAGGTAATGCCCTTAAATTCTATTCTTCAGTGCGTCTGGATATTAGAAGATCTACCCAGATCAAGAATTCCAACAACGAGGTCATGGGTAACCGCACCCGCGTTAAGATCGTCAAAAACAAGGTGGCCCCTCCCTTTAAAATGGCAGAGTTCGACATCATGTACGGCGCAGGGATTTCCAAAGTTGGAGAGATCATCGACCTAGGAGTGGAATACGAGATCGTCAAGAAAAGTGGTTCTTGGTTCAGTTATGAGGACACCAAGCTCGGACAGGGTCGTGATGCGGTCAAATCACTTCTTCTGGACAACCCCGAATTGATGGAAGAACTGGAACAGAAGATCAAGGCGGCCATAGCAGAGAGACAGGCCTGATTTTCTACGATCGGTACGCAACCATCCACTCTGAACAGCATCTACTGCACGTAGAAACCTGGTTATTATTTTACAATCGGCCGCTATGGTATTGCGCGTCAACATATTGAGTAATAATACACGGTACTGCATTTGACTTTAGAAGAGCTCATCATAAAATGTAAGGAGCGGGATCCAAAGGCACAAGAGACCCTTTATCGAAACTATTCGGGAGTTCTTTTTGCCATTTGTCTGAAGTATTCGCCCAATTATGCGGAGGCTGAGGATAATCTACAGGATGCTTTTCTGACCATTTTCAATCGGATTGGGCAATTCAAAGGCAAAGGTTCTTTCGAAGGTTGGATCAAGCGTATTACCGTGAACACGGCCCTGCAAAAATACCGCAAGCAGAAAGTGTTCGACATTGCCAACGAGGATCAAATTCCGGAGGATGAGGTGCAAGTAGAGGATGAAGATGTTCCATTAGATTTTTTGCTGAAGATCATCCAGGAGTTACCAGACCGTTATCGACTGGTCTTTAACCTCTATGTGATGGACGGATACGCGCACAAGGAAATAGCAGAGATGCTGCAGATCAGTGATGGCACCTCCAAATCCAACCTGGCCAGAGCCAGAGGAATATTAAAGAAGAAGTTAGAAGAATATCATAACGCAAATAGCGCCTAAAGCGAATAATCCCCATAATGGGTTATGATGAAGGATAAGAAAAATATAGACCGACTGTTCACCGAAAGGTTCAAGGACTTTGAGGCTAGCCCTAGCCCCGAGGTCTGGAATCGGATTGCAGAGAAGTTGAAGGAAGAAGAGGACGATCGGAAGATTATCCCGATCTGGTGGAAATTAGCTGGAGTCGCAGCCTTGTTAGCGTTGTTATTGACGGCAGGAAAGTTCGTCTTCTTCTCCGACAGCGATGCCAGCTCACCTGTATTCGTTGAAGAGAATACCTCCCAGGAACAAATGGATACAGACGGCATAAAAATATCGGAGCCGGATTCTGAAGTGGTTCAAGTTAGCCCATCAGAAAGGGATGATTCCGAGGATGATCAAACGGAAGAGCTTACAACTGCTGTTGCCCAGGAAGAAGTGCAACCTTCCACGGATCCAAGCACAAATTTAGCGAATGACCCTAAGCCCTCGAACGCTACGAATCCTGCGTTGAAGCAACAAGATCTGGATGCTGGCACGGCAATTACTTCGACCACTGCAGTTAAGAAACAAACCAAGTCTGATGAGAAGTCAGGAGTTAATGCTGATGTAACTGCAGTTGTTACTGCTGCTCAGAACAAGAAAGACCCTCAGCAAGACCCCGCCGCACAAATCACTCCTATCGAAACGAAAACAACCGATGCCGTAGTGGGTAATGAGCCAATTGATAATTCATCGAATCTGCCGGATTCTTCCGTGAAAACAGATTTAATTATCGGAAACGAGGTAAAAGCTGAAGAAGCTGTGGCCACAACTGAAGAGCAGAAAAAAGAGGAAGAAAAACCTTCCATTTTGGATGCCATAGAAGAACAAAATGAGGCTATTGCCCGCAATCAGCAAGACAAAAAGAAAGACCGTTGGGAGGTCACTCCTAATTTGGCCCCTGTCTACTATAATTCTATAGGTTCAGGATCATCTTTGGATCCGACCTTTGCGGATAATCCCCAGACTGGTGATATCAATATGAGTTATGGGGTTCAGGTTGGCTATCAGGTAGCCGACAGGCTGACCATTCGGTCCGGAGTCAGTAATGTGGATCTGGGCTATACCACAGGTGGTGTGGAGTTGGCAACAGGCCCGGTAAGTACTGCCCTTAGGTCTGTGAACTACTCGAATCAAGGAACTGTCCTCTCTGCCTATGATGCCGGAACAATCAGACCTACTGCACCTGGAGCTGAGGATGATCCACTGTCCAATTTGACACCCAAGAGTGTTGGTGGTAACGCAGAAGTGAGTCAGAGCCTTAGCTACTTTGAGGTCCCCATGGAACTCAAATACGATGTCCTGGATTCTCGGTTTGGGATCAGTATGATCGGTGGATTCAGTACGTTGATCCTAAGCGACAATGAGATCTCGGTCAGGGATGGAGATTTTAGAAGCACGATCGGAGAGGCCAACAACCTGAACGATCTCAGCTTTTCGACCAACGTTGGTGTAGGTTTCGATTACAAATTCAGTAAGCAGATCCGGTTCGTTGTAGAACCGATGTTTAAATATCAACTCAATCCATATTCGGATTCATCCGTAAGCTTTAGACCCTATTACCTAGGGGTTTACAGCGGGTTGAGCTTCAAATTTTAGGTTAGTTTTTAGTTGGTTAAGTTTGGTTTGACCCAAACAATGATGAAAAAACCGTCCATCGCCATTGGGCGGTTTTTTAATTCCTATCCTCTTGCAGATCCCGGAGTATGGTATTCCGCACATCGTCCCTAAGGGATAATCTGTCCGAATTAGCGAGCCCAACTGTCGAAACTGGTTTATGAACCCTGACTCTTAGTTTCCCTGGGCCACCGATATAGAAAGTATCCGGTAATCGTTTTTTGTTGTCGTAGAATGTCATCGGAATAACCGGAATTTGATGTTCTATGGCCATCCGGAATGCGCCATCCTTAAAATGATCTACCAAGTCTACCGGATTATCAGGGATACCTCCCTCTGGGAAGATGCAAACACTGAGCCCGGCCTCAAGCCGCTCTTTCGAGGCCTGATAAACACCGTGTTTGCTGCGGGCATTATTCCGGTCTACCAGTATACAGGTGCGCTTATAGAAATAACCAAATAAGGGTAGCGCTGCCAATTCCTTTTTCCCTACAAAAACGAAAGGAACCGAACTAACGTGCAACATCAGCATAATATCCGTCATAGAGGTGTGATTGGCAACCAGAATGTAATTGGCCCCCTTCTTTAACTTCTGATCAAACCTGACCTTTGGGAAAAGACCCATCCCATATAAGATCATACGCGCCCAGACCCTTGCAAGCTTAAAGAAGAAAGGATACCAACTCTTGCGGGATATACTAATGGTTAGGGCAGGCAATAAGATGAGGATCACAACTCCCACCCAGATGTAGAACCAAATCCTGTACAGGCTTCCCAATATAGCTTGGATCACTTTCATGACTTGGCAAAAGTACAAGTTTGACAACAACAAATCAGGCAAATAAATTACCTTTGCGCAAACCTATTTTTCAGGCTATGGCAAGGATATTAACCGGCGTTCAAAGTACAGGAACTCCTCACTTAGGTAATCTCTTGGGGCTATTCTACCGGCCATTTCTATGGCAAACGACCCAAAGAATGACTCCTTCTTGTTTATCGCCGATATGCACTCCCTGACACAGATCAAGGATGCCGAAGAACTAAGAGGCAATACCTATAGCACGGCGGCAGCTTGGCTGGCTTGTGGGTTGAACATAGATAATACGGTATTCTATCGGCAGAGTGATATCCCTCAGGTTACGGAATTGGCTTGGTACCTGGGTTGTTTTTTCCCTTATCAGCGCCTGACTCTGGCCCATTCGTTCAAGGATAAGGCTGACAGACTGGAGGACGTCAATGCCGGACTTTTTACGTATCCCATGTTGATGGCTGCAGATATCCTGCTTTACGATGCAGATATTGTTCCAGTTGGGAAAGACCAATTGCAGCACCTAGAAATGACCAGGGATGTAGCTTCACGTATCCATGCCAAAGTTGGAGAAACCTTTGTTTTGCCAGAGGCCCAGGTACAACAAGATGCCATGCTCATTCCTGGGACGGATGGAGCTAAGATGAGTAAGTCCAAAGACAATATCATCAATATCTTTCTTCCCGAGAAACAGCTCAAGAAGCAAGTGATGGGAATACAGACCGACAGCACTCCGCTGGAAGAGCCCAAGGATCCCGATACTTGTAATGTCTTTGCCATTTATTCCTTATTAGCGGATGAAGAGCAGATTGGACAGATGCGGGAAAAATACTTGGCCGGCGGCTACGGCTATGGTCACGCCAAAAAGGAACTACTGGATCTCATCTTGATCAGGTTCTCTGACGAACGTACTTCTTTCGATCATTATATGAACAATCTGGATGAGATCGATCAGGCCTTGGCTGTAGGAGCGGAAAAAGCCAGACTGGTGGCCAATGATGTCTTGGGTAGAGTCCGATCTAAGCTAGGCTACTAAGTCAGACTGAACATTCTACTTGGCAGGGCCTTGACCAGCCCCGTCATTTCCATTTCTAAAAGTACGACCTGCAATCGTTGAGATTTCATGGATGTAGCAGTCATGATCTGATCGATGTGGGCCTTGGGATGATCCACTAAAAAATCAGCTATTTGCCTTTGGTCGGGATCGGTCAGGCTAAGATCGATTTGAGGCTTTGGACGGGATTCTTTCTCTTCCCAACCCATCAGCCGGATCAAATCTTGAGCAGAAGTAAGAACCGCAGCCTTGTTTTGTTTGATCAAATTATTGCATCCTGCACTTTTAGGGTCGTCTATCCTGCCAGGCAAGGCCATTACTTCCCGATTATAGGAATTGGCCAAACTGGCCGTAATAAGGCTCCCTCCGGTCTGTGCGGACTGTATAACAACCGTCACTTCACTCAGGCCCGCAATTATCCGGTTTCGAGAAACAAAATTCATAGGCAGAACAGATGATCCCCTGGAGTATTCGGTCAGGAACAAACCACTATTCACAAGTCTATCCTGATGAACTTTGTGAGCAACCGGGTATATCTTGTCGAAGCCATGGCCCAGGCAGGCAACCGTATCCAGACCATGGTCCAGGGCTGTCAGATGGGCATAAATATCGATTCCTTTCGCAAAACCCGAGACGATCAATGGATTGTGGGAGGTAAGCCCAGAAACAAAAGAGTCCAAAAAATTCTCGCCATAGGCACTACACTCCCTGGTTCCAACTATCGAAATCACAGGCCGATGATCGAAACGGTAACTGCCTCTGGCAAAAAGCAACAAGGGGGCATCTATACATTGACGCAGGTGATTGGGATAGTTAACATCCTGCCAATGAAGCATTTGATCCCCCGAATTAATGGTTTTCTCCAGAGTCATGTCGGCCCTATCAAGTGGACTCTTGTTGATAAACTTCTCAACGAGTTTGGGTGAAATTCCGTTAGGTAGGCCTTCATTACGAGGTATTTTATCCCAAATTTCCAAGGCCGTTCCATAGTGTGTAAGTAGCTTTCGGGCCAGTATAGTGCTAATACCCGAAATACTCTGCAAGGCCAGTGTGGCCCTGAGTTCATCCGTATTTATCATTTAGAAAATAGACTGGGGGAGTACGGATAAAGGTACAATTATGTTGTTAATAAGTAAACAGACCACTATTTGAGGTACGTTAAAAAATCCCTAAGTTTGTTCAGATGCAAATGTCAACCTACATCAGGGATCTGTTATTTCGGTACGAATGTGTGATCATTCCTGGCTTTGGCGCGCTCTTATCCAGGCACGAATCTGCAAGGATAGACAGCCAGACCAATACCTTTTACCCACCGGGTAAATCACTGTCATTTAACAGGCAGCTTCAGACCAATGATGGTTTATTGGCCAATCATCTTGCTTCTTCAGAACAATGTGAGTACGAGTTGGCCCTACAGAAGGTCAGAAACTTTGTGGGCCGCTTATCGCTTAAACTTGCGGAAGGGGAATCTGTTGAGTTTCAGCAACTGGGAAGCTTTTCAATGAACCAGGAGAAAGCCATTCAGTTTGTTCCGGACGAATCCATGAATTTCAGCACAGCATCTTTTGGCCTTGCGAGCTTTGTTTCTCCAACAATCGACAGGAGTGTTGAAGAGCATGAGGAGGTAACTTCAGAGCCTCTTCTTTTTGAACCAACCACCAGGACGGCTAGACCGTATTTGAAATACGTAGCCGTTGGCTTGATTGCCGTGATCGCTTCTGGTTTTGGAGGTTTGAAATGGTATGAAGGACAGGTAGAACAACATAATTTTGCCCAGCGGCAAGAGGCCAGCGGTATGGTAGACAGCACCATACAGGTTGCCACTTTTGTGTTTGACGAAATGCTACCTGTTACGGACGTTGCCATCGAGCGGAATACCGGCAGATATCATATTGTTGCCGGGGCCTTTAGAATTAGAGAAAATGCTGATCGCAAGGTAGACGAACTTTGGACAGCTGGTTATCACGCTCGTTATATAGGTGAAAACCGCTACGGTCTTCATCAAGTGGTTTACAACAGCTACGAGAACCGCGGCGAGGCACTGAGAGAACTCAGAAAGATCAAGTCTTCTCACAACAAAGATGCCTGGATGTTGGTCCAGAATCTCAACCCTTAATTTTCATCACATTTAGCGCTTTCCAGTTTCCCCTCCACCCGGGGATTAGCTAACTTTGCAAAAAATTGGAGTTATGAGCCCAAAAACGCCCAAAGATAGCTGCACCATCATCACGGATCTGGTGCTGCCCAGTGAGACCAACCCCATCGGAAATATGTTTGGTGGAGAACTATTGGCTCGAATGGACCGAGCGGCCAGCATAGCCGCAAGACGCCACAGTCGGCGTATCGTGGTAACAGCATCAGTAAATCATGTTGCCTTCAACAAAATGATCCCGCTTGGAAGTGTGGTTACAGTAGAGGCACGTGTTTCCAGGGCGTTTACGAGTTCCATGGAAATCTTCCTGGACGTTTGGATCGAGGATAGAGAAAGTGGTTTGAAAAGTAAGGCCAACGAAGCGATCTACACTTTTGTGGCTGTTGACGAAATGGGGCAACCGGTTAAAGTCCCACCTCTGACACCTGAGACAGATCTGGAAAAAGAACGATATGAAGCCGCGCTCAGAAGAAAACAGTTGAGCCTGGTACTAGCCGGGAAAATGAAACCGGAAAATGCGACCGAACTAAAAGCCTTGTTCCTGAGGTAAAAATTACATCCGGTATATCCAATCTGCCGGATTGAGTTTCTTGGTATTCTTATAGATAAAGAACTTTAGGGTCGCCTCATTGGTAGTTGGATGAGTAAAGACCGTTCCTATCTCCTGGTTTGTAGTGACCCGATCACCGCTTTTTACGCTGATACTGGCCAGGTTATTGTAAATGGTAATATAGTCCCCATGACGAATATAAACCGCTTTATTTGCCCCTTTTAGCTGTTGTATCCGGAACACAACCCCATTGAATACCGCCCTGGCCTTGGAATTGGCCTCGGTGGCGATCTCGACCCCACTAAAGGTTTGTTGGATCTGCGGAAACTGCGGATGACGACGGGTTCCAAAACGCTCGGTGACCACCCCGTTGCGCACCGGCCATGGAAGCTTGCCCTTGTTCGTTGTGAAATTGGCTGCTAAAGCCTTGGCTTCGGGAGTAAGGGCAAAGCGCTCTAAGGTCGTGGTAGTCGTGTTTCCCGAACTCTTGTTGGCCTCTGCAATAGCCTCGCGGATGATCGCATCGATCTGTCGTTCCAAACGGCTTGCTTCGGCTTGTTTATCCCGGATCTGACGCGTAAACCGACTTTCCTCCTGTCTTAGGCTAGCAACTAAACCTTGTTGTTGTTTACGCTCGTCTAGCAGTTTGGAACGTTCCTGTCTATTCTCAGCAATAAGGAGTTCTTTCTCATTCTTCTGTTCGATCAGACGAGTGTTTAGCATCTGCAGCTGCTCTGATTTGATCCTTATCCGCTCACCCTGGGCTTTCCGGTGCTTGGTGTACTGCTTCATATACTGCATCCGCTTATAGGCCTGCAGGAAGTTGGTACTGGAAAAGAGAAACATCAACCGGCTCTGCTGGGATTTACTTTTGTATGACTTACTGATCATACCGGCATAATCCTCTTTAAGAAGGACTAGTTCCTCGCGGAGTCTCTCCATTTCCTGGAGGTTGTCATTGATCTCCCTGGTTAGCAGATTGGCTTGCTGATTGGTTACCCGGATCAGATTTTCCCGGGCGTTGATTCGTTGATCCAGGTCCTGGACCTGGGTCAGAATGGATTTTTTCTCTCCTTGGGTTTTAAAAAGCAGGGTGTTGATCTGTTTGATCTCTTCCAGGATAGCCTGCCGTTTGGCTTCCAGTTCCTGCTGTTTCTTGGACTGCGCCTGAAGGGTAGTTAGCCCTATCAGCAAAAAGAAGAGCCCTAAGCGCCAGCCTCTGCTCATCGGCCTAGTAGGATTTCGTCATATCCCTGGGGGATGGTAAAAGGGAAGCTGACATTGACATTGAGATCGATCTTCTTGTAAACTACCTCGATCTTGGTCATGCTGATCTCGTCGGTGGAGTTAATGGTAATATCAGAAGGATAATAATCTCCTTCGATCTGTTGGTAATCGCCGTATTTTATTCTGAGGTTTCGCTTATCCTCCGGTTGGCTGAGAGTCCCGGAAACCACTTTGAAATTGTCTGGGCTCAAAAACAACGTATGGATGAAATTCTCAGGTTGCCGCTTTGGAAGTAATCGATAGGTATTCTGCATAATCGAGGAGGTATACCCCTTTTTATCCAGGCTAAAGATAGATTGCCCAAGCAGTATGGCCTGTGCCTTATCAAAGTCCAAATCAGTGCCCAGCCAATCGCTTAGCAGTCTGAAATCTCCATCAAAATAGGTGTTGGACACCTTCTCGTAGTAACTGACCCTATCTGGTGTGATCAAAACTTTGGCAATGGTGATCCCCAGCAAAGAGGCCTTGATCCAGATCTTCTCGTCTCGCTGCATCCGTAGACTGACTGTCATGCTCTGCAGCTTCTTTTCGTCCTGGTAGGTAACCAAAACCCTGGAAGCCATAGTCTCAAAGCTCGGACTGGCCTGCTGGTGAGTCTGGATGATCTTATTGACATCCATAGGTCTGAGCTCTTCCCGGGAAGTCACTTGTTTCCCAGGACCGCATGCGCTAACTATCAGCAATGCCACTATGTAGAATATCGATCTCTTCATTAATTATCCAGCTTCAATTCGGACGCCTTTCTGGCATATTCCGCGGCCTTCTTAGAATTTCCTTTTTGGTTGTAGGCAGATTCCAATTGGCGGTAAAAATCCCTTTCCATCTTAGGGTCGTCATACAGAAAGTCAAGCCCTGTCTCCAGTACCTCGATTGCTCTCTCCGGGTTCCCCATCTCTATATTGACGACTCCGTTGAGCAAATATAACAAAGGTTGGGCCGGAAAAAGCTCCAATCCATTGTTACTCAATTCCAAGGCAGGTTCAAACTCCTTAACGTCTATTTGCAACAAAAGTGTATTCTTGAGCAAAGAAAAATTGTTCGGATCCTTTTCTACACCCCGTCTGTAAAATCGGAGTGCAGATGCCCGGTCTGAACGGGATAAGTGGTAATCTCCCAGTTGCTCATAAACTTTACCATCATCCTGGCCGTCAAATTTTCCGATCACCTTATCCAATTCGGATTGCATCTCCGGATGCTTCCCTACATAGGTCAGAAAGTCGTTGAGTACTTTGAATTTATTCTCCTTATCGATCTGTGAAGACGAAAAGATAACGTCCATAGAGAGCATGGCCTGGTCCGCCTGTCCTTTGTCCAGGTAAAATTTATAGAGGGCCAGATGAACGAGTTCAGATTTTGGAATTTGCCGTTGTAATTCGAGGGCCGTCTGGAAGGCCTTTTCAGTCTTACCCTCCTCGCTATAGAGATAGATTAGGTTTAGATAATCTTGTTCGTTCTTACTGCTCTTATCGATCTTGCCTTCCAGGCTGGAGATAGCTCCTTCCTTATCTCCGGTAACCTTATAGATCTGTCTTCTCAGGGCATTTCTGTAGGCGCTCTCCCCCCATTTTAAATCCAGTTCGTCCAAAAGCTCCAAAGCCTGGGGGTATTCTTTAGTCCTAACCAGTAAGTTGGCCAGATCTTCTTTATAGTCCTCATCGTAACGGATAAGCTGTCTTACCAGCGGAACCGCCTTGTCGTAATCCTTTTGTTGATAGTACACATCATAAAGGGCCTCCATGACGTCCAGTTGTTCTACTTTGATCTCCAGGACCTGCTTATAGGTGACCTCAGCTTCGTCATACCGCTTTAGAGCCGCATAGTTCTTTCCGCGCTCAAAATAGACCACGGCTAGTTGATCGGGCTCATCCTGGGCCTCATTTTGAGCCCTCTGTAAAGCGTTTAAGGCAAGTTCATAGTTCTCGATGCCCTTTTGCTTAAGAGCTTCAAAAAAATTGGTCTGGAAAGCGTCAGTAACATCTCCCAAATCATCTTCCCGCTCCTCGTCCTGGGCATAACCCAGGCTCGTCGCCAGTAAAACAATCAGAAAGAATAACCGCTTCATTTTTATTCGAGTTTTGAATAATCCCCTATACTGATCCGGGTGAAGTTTCCATCAAAATAGGCATGGTTCCCGATCATAGCTTGGTCTAAAGTAGCGTTTTTAACGGTGGAGCTCGATTGGATTATCGAATTTTTAACGTGGCTATCGTAGATCTTAGTATTGGGGCCGATGGACACATTTGGGCCTACAACACTATTTTCTAAAAGAACTCCTTCGGCAATGTAGCAAGGAGGAATAACTTGGGAGAGATGGTTAATGGCCTTATCGGAGACCAATTCTTCCCCATCCGCCTGTCTAAATGCGAGCATCTTGGAATTGGTCTCGATGGTCACATCCTTGTTGCCACAGTCCATCCATTCGTCTACGGTACCAGTCTTGAAGACCTTCCCAGCCGCCATCATTCGTTTTATTCCGTCATTTATCTGGTACTCTCCTCCATGGATGATATCATTCTCCAATACATATCGAAGTTCATCTCGAAGTTCTGATACTTCCTTGAAATAATAGATCCCGATCACGGCCTGATCCGATACAAACTCCTGCGGTTTCTCTACAAGTTCGACGATCTCTTCTCGCTGATTCAGGTTGACCACTCCATAAGCCTGAGGATTAGGAACCTTTTTGGTCCAGATCACACTATCAGCATCTTGGTCCAACTGAAAGCTAGCCCTGATAAGGGTGTCGGCATAAGCGATCACTGCCGGACCAGAAAGAGAAGGTTCTGCACACATAATGGCATGCCCGGTACCCTTGGGATCCAACTGTCTGTAAATGGACGGTTTTGCCCCTAGCGATCTGGCCAGAGCCCGCAGGCTCTCCACCACCTCATCACCAAAAAAGGCAGGGTCTCCCAGGATGAAGGCAATTTCTTCTATGGGCTCTTCCAACAAACGAGCAATATCCTTAACCAATCGATGGACGATGGGTTCTCCGGCAACAGGAACAAGTGGCTTAGGAACGGTAAGGGTATGAGGCCGAAGTCTGGAACCTCTTCCGGCCATAGGTACGATGATTTTCATGTTGATTCTTTGTTGTTATTGTTGACCAGTACTTCCAAAACCGCCGGCTCCTCGCTCGGTCTGTGAAAGTTCACCGACCTCTTCCCATTCTGCTCTTTCATGACGAGCGATAACCATTTGAGCAATTCTATCCCCATTGTTAATCTCGAAGACATCCTGGGACAGATTGACCAGGATGACCCCGATCTCGCCGCGATAATCGGCATCGATGGTGCCGGGCGCATTTAAAACAGTTATTCCTTTTTTAGCCGCTAGTCCACTACGCGGTCTGATCTGAGCCTCAGTTCCTCGAGGTAATTCAAGAAAAAGTCCTGTTTTGATCACTGTTCTCTCCAATGGTTTAAGACTTACTGACTCCTCTATTGATGCTCTGAGGTCCATCCCTGCGGAATCCAGAGTTTCGTAGGCTGGTAAGGGATGCTGTGATCTGTTAATGATCTTGATATTCATGCAATTAGGGTAAGAACGGCCTTGGGGCCATGGTTTGAGACAAAAATACCAATAATGACTCGGTTAAAACAGGCTTGGGAAGAAGATTGCAAACAACCCAATTAACAATGGGAACGGACAAGAATTAGTTGTCGTTATCGTATCGACCTCCCTGACTGGGATAGGCCAAAAGCGGTCTTTTCTCAAGGTCTGCTAGTAGAACAAAATAGGATTCTCCTCTAAAGGAATAACTAAGAACCATTTCATCTTCCTCCAATTCGAAAGGAAAACTGAAAGGGGGTGTGTTCTGAGCCTCCTGGCGACTTTCCCCATCCATGATCACATCCCTGGCCTCTTCCTTGTAACTTCCCGTAAACAGATCCGGGTTGTTCTGATCAATTCTGGCCCGTACGACCTGCTCCCGGAAGAACATCTCGCCTATTCTTACATCTTCCGTCATCTCTTCCAAGATAACCCCAAGATGCATCCCTTTACCACCATTCTTTGTGCCAGCCACCCAAGGCTGATAATATGCCGAGACGACAGTAAAAGGAGGATTCTCCTCGAATGGGACGGCCTGATCGTTATTCTTACCACCCGCACATGCGAGCAAGAATAATGAAATTGTAGCAAAGAATTTTGATAATAATCTCAACTGGAGATGTGATTTGCTACGAATCTAATCAAAAGCCCAGAAATAAAAAAGCCCATCCGAAGGGATGGGCTTTTGATATAAAGTGTTGTCAAACTTATCCGGCCAGTGCTTCTGCTCCACCAACGATCTCGAGGATCTCGCCGGTAATTGCAGCTTGCCGTGCCTTGTTGTATTCCAATGTAAGGGAAGCTTTAAGTTCGCCTGCATTATCTGTCGCCTTATGCATGGCCGTCATCCTTGCGCCGTGCTCACTGGCCACACTATCACGAATGGCTTTGAATAGCTGAGTCTTCAAACTCTTTGGGATGAGTTCCTCAACGATCTCTTCCTTAGAAGGTTCAAACAAATAATCGATCTGAGCGGTTCCTTCTCCGGCCTCGGCTGGCACAATTGGAAGGAATTGTTCGTTCATCACGATCTGAGTTGCAGCGTTCTTAAACTTATTATAGATCAGCACTACCTGGTCTACTTTGTTCTCTGCATAAAGCTGCATGATCTCCTCCGCTACTTCTGATACAGACTCAAAGCTTAGGTTATCGAAGATGGCCGCATGGTCACTCACAATATCCTCTGTCTTTCGCAGGATGTCATTCCCCTTTTTACCAATAGTCAAAACAGAAACTTCTACTCCTCCCATATCTTCGGAGATAGTTCGCTTGGTCTCTTTGACGATATTGGAGTTGAATGCACCGGCCAAACCACGATTAGAGGTGATCGGTACGAGCAGGACCCGTTTTACCTCTCTCTGCTCTGCAAAAACACTTCCGCTATCACCATCCAGGGTCGCAGACAGATTTTGAAGCAGAGTGGTCAAGGTCTCAGCATATGGCCTCATTGCAGTAATCGCATCCTGGGCTTTCTTCAGCTTAGCAGCAGATACCATTTTCATGGCACTGGTGATCTGCATGGTTGATCCCACGGACGAAATTCGATTTCTGATCTCTTTTAAGTTCGCCATTGTTATTTCAACTTTTCCAAAGACCTGGGCCTTCGGGTTAGCAACAATTTAGTTTATCCAGCGTACTGCTTGGACAAGTCTCCGGCAACCTGGGTCAAAGTATCAGTTACTTCGTCCGTTAGTTTTCCGGCTTTCAAAGTATCCAAGGTTCCACGGTGCTTGGCATTAAGCACTTCGATATAATCGCGCTCAAATTCCTTTACTCGTTCAACAGGTACATCTCTAAGCAGGTTCTTTGAACCAGCATAGATGATCGCGATCTGATCTTCTACGGTAAATGGATCATTCTGATTTTGCTTCAGGATCTCCACGTTACGCTTTCCTTTGGAAATAACGTTCATGGTAGCGGCATCCAGGTCAGAACCAAATTTGGCAAAGGCCTCCAGCTCACGATACTGAGCCTGGTCCAACTTCAAGGTACCAGCAACTTTCTTCATGGACTTGATCTGGGCAGATCCACCCACACGCGATACAGAGATACCAACGTTGATCGCAGGACGTACCCCAGAGTTGAACAGGTCAGACTCTAGGAAGATCTGTCCATCGGTAATGGAGATCACGTTAGTAGGGATATAAGCAGAAACATCACCAGCCTGAGTTTCGATAATTGGAAGAGCAGTCAATGATCCTCCACCTTTCACTTTGTCTTTAAGAGAAGCAGGAAGGTCGTTCATATCCTTGGCGATCTGGTCGTCATTGATCACTTTGGCCGCACGCTCCAGTAGACGAGAGTGTAGGTAGAAAACGTCTCCAGGATAGGCCTCACGTCCCGGTGGACGACGAAGCAACAGGGATACCTCGCGGTAGGCAACGGCCTGCTTGGACAGATCATCATAAATGATAAGTGCAGGACGTCCAGTGTCACGGAAGTACTCACCGATAGCAGCTCCGGCAAAAGGAGCGTACACCTGCATAGGAGCAGGATCGGAAGCGTTAGCCGCAACGATGGTTGTATAAGCCAAGGCGCCTTTCTCTTCCAGGATACGGGCGATGTTAGCTACTGTAGATGCCTTCTGTCCTACTGCAACATAGATACAGTAAACTGGCTCTCCAGCATCGAAGAATTCTTTCTGGTTGATGATGGTATCGATACAAACCGTAGTCTTACCAGTTTGACGGTCACCAATCACCAATTCCCGCTGGCCTCTTCCGATCGGGATCATGGCGTCTACAGACTTAATACCCGTCTGTAGTGGCTCATTTACCGGTTGACGGAAGATTACCCCAGGGGCTTTTCTTTCCAATGGCATTTCGAAGGTTTCACCGGAGATTGGCCCTTTACCGTCGATAGGCTCACCCAAGGTGTTAACCACACGTCCAACAATTCCTTCTCCTACATTGATGGAGGCAATACGCTGAGTTCGCTTTACAGTAGCACCTTCTTTGATGTCTGTTGATGCTCCAAGTAGTACTACCCCAACATTGTCTTCTTCCAGGTTCAATACGATTGCTTCTAGTCCGTTCTCAAACTCTACCAATTCCCCGTACTGGGCATTGGATAGTCCATAAACACGAGCAATACCGTCACCAACAGTTAGTACGGTACCTACTTCATCCAATGAAGCGCTGGCTTCAAATCCTGAAAGTTGTTGCTTTAAGATCGCTGAAACTTCAGCTGGTTTAACTTCTGCCATTTTCTTGTTCTATTTAGAATGATCTGCTTAACCTGCAGATCTGAGGTTACAAACTTTTACTAAATTCTCTTTTCAGACTTCCCAATTGATTAGCGATACTCGCATTGTACTGCAGGTCACCAACTCGGAGAATAAATCCTCCGATTATAGATGGGTCAATTTTATTTTCGATGGTCACGTTATTACTACCGGTCAGTTCACATACTTTATTAAGCACTTCCTTCTCCAGGCCTTCGCTCAACTCCACGGCGGTTGTAACATGAGCTACCTGAATACCCTTTTCCTCGTTATACAGGTCAATGTAACGGGCGGCCACATAGCGCAAGGCTTGCATACGCTCGTTGATGGCCAAGACCCTGAATAAATCCTGAGTCAAAGAAGCAGAATTGGAAAAGATCTTTTCCAATGCTTCTTTCTTATCGTCGATCTTGATGACCGGGCTCTGTAACATCAGGCGCAGTTCCTTACTGCCGTCTATGGTTTGGGCAATGCTCTGCATGTCCGTAAAGACCGCATCCTGAACCCCGGCCTCTTGTGCCTGATCCAGAATTGCTTTGGCGTATCTTCCTGCTACTTTACTTCCGCTCATGGGACTCTTAGTTTAACTTGGCGTCACCAAGCATATTCTCAACCAATTTGAGTTGCTTGTCCTTATCAGCCAATTCTGTTTTAACCACTTTCTCCGCAATGTCAACAGAAAGTGCAGCAACCTGATTCTTCAACTCGGCCATGGCACCTTTCTTCTCGTTCTCGATAGCGGCTTGTGCTTGGGCGATCATCTTATCGGCAGCATCCTTGGCCTCGTCCTTGGCGTCAGAGATCATCTTGGTCTTCAGCTCACGAGCTTCTTTCAACATAGTTTCACGCTCTGCACGAGCCTCCTTAAGGATACGCTCGTTGTCGGCTGTCAGATTCTCCATTTCCTTTTTGGCATTCTCCGCGGCGGCCAAGGCATCCTCGATAGACTGCTCTCTGTCGTTAACGGATTTCAGAATGGGTTTCCATGCGAACTTGCGCAACAGGAACAACAGGACCAAAAACGAGAGGGTGGTCCAGAAAAGTAATCCAACATCAGGGGTAACTAAATCCATATCTCTTTTATCGTGTAATCTTTAATGAAACAAAAAGGGAAAGTGGCGCAACCAACCGTTGCGCCAGATTTCCTTACTTAATAAGTGATACAACCACCGCGAAAAGCGCAACCGCTTCCACGAAGGCCAGGATTACGATCGCAGATCCTTGGATCTTACCTTGCATCTCTGGTTGACGAGCAATGGCGTCCATTGCAGATCCTCCAATTTTACCAATACCGATACCGGCACCGATTGCAGCAAGTCCGGCTCCGATCGCAGCAAATGCACCGTAATCTACGGCGGCAGCTGCTTCCTGTAACAATGCTAAACTCATAGTGTTTATTATTAAAGATTAATTAATGTTCGTGTTCTTCTAATGCCGACCCGATATACAGGGCAGACAACAGGGTAAATATGTAGGCCTGGATGGCGACAACCAGCACCTCGATCACGCTGATGAATACCGAGAAGAAGATGGAAGCAGGTGCCACCCATACACTCTTAGCGATAAAGATCAAGGAGATCAAACTCAATACGATAATGTGCCCGGCCGTGATATTCGCGAATAAACGGATCATCAGGGAAACAGGCTTGATAAAGATCCCCATGAATTCGATGGGGGCCAGGAATATTTTCATCGGAACAGGAAGACCGGGCATCCAGAAGATGTGCTCCCAATAATTCTTGTTTCCGTTTACTGTAGTAATTATAAAGGTGATCAGGGCCAAAACCAAGGTAAAGGCAATATTACCACTCAGGTTAGCGCTGAAGGGGAAGAATGGGATCAGCCCCATCAGGTTGTTGATCCAGATAAAGAAGAAAAGGGTCAACAAAAAAGGCAGGAAGCGACGGTAGTGCTTCTCTCCTATATTAGGTATAGCTACCTCATCACGAATAAAGACAACCAGAGGCTCAGTGAACTTGGCGATGCCTTTTGGGACTCCATTGCTTTTATAACACTTGGCTGATAATCCGAAGATCAAGATCAACAGTATCATGGATAGAAACATGGAAAACACCAGCTTGGTGATCGACAGATCCAGTGGAGCAATATTCAGGGCGTGTCCTGTTTCGTCCAGGGTCACATAACTTCCATCCTTGCCTGCCTCAGCATTGGCTACATAAATGGTCTCATGATGCTTTACTAAACGAAGGCCGTTCTTTTCTACAATGTAGCTTCCTGTATCATCGTGATGAAACTCACTGGACATAAAGGTCACCAGTCCGTTGTCTGTCCAAAGTATTACCGGTAGTGGTATAGATATCGCATGCCCATCCCAATCCATGATGTGAAAATCGTGGGTGTCACCGATGTGGTGCATGATGGTTTCCGAGACATTAAATTCTTCCCCTTCGGTAGATTTGGAAGTTGCAAAAGCAGGTGAGCTGATCAGGCTAATAAAAATCCCTAGAAGAAGGATTTTAAGAGAGCGGAAATTTTCTGTTTTCAAAGTCGTTCTTTTGCGTTCCTGAAATTCGGTGCAAAAATACTAATACTAAATGAATTGACAAACTAAAAACTATTTTGATTCAAGCTTCTGAAAAAAAACGTTTAACGTCCAGATTTCAAAGGCTAGGAAGAAAAAATAGGGAATAAAAAAATTGATCACATCGACCTTGGGATTTACCGCCTTTCCAAAGAAAAGTGGTAGTAGAAAAACGATGGCCAAAAGCATCTTGACCAGGGTGAGGATCATAAACAGTTTGTAGCCTGTTTTGTACCCCTTGCTAACCTTTAAAATCACAATAGAAAGCACCACTATCACCATCAAAACATTAAAGATGTAGATCACCGGTAAGGAGAAGTAAGTGGGCAAATCCAGAAAGAACTGATAGATCACATACCAGTGAACTCCGAATAGGACTACAGCCAGTGCCAGGAATTTCAATAAAGAATTGATCAATGCTCTCATGATGCAGGTTTATCCGGTCCTTTACCAGGTCTGTTCACTTGGCGAATCACGTAGTACATGGCCAATCCAACTGATAGCAAGCTCCCAATGACGGTATAAAGACTGTATTGATTGGGATACATCTCATCCAATTTTAAACCTCCGTAAGTACCTATCAGGATGATGGCTATCATTTGGAAGGCAATCCCCGAAAAACGGGCGTAAGCATTGAGCCTACTGTTCCGCTTTGGTCTTTTGGATGCGTTTGGATCGGTCAAAAGGGTGTGATTTTTCTTGCCGGTTGTCAGATGCTACCTGGTTGGTATCAGTTACACTGGCCTTAGGTGCTTTTCCATCCAGCATTTTACAGGTCGCATTAAAAGTAGCACCCGGCTCAACTGCCAATTTCCCAACGATCACATCACCCTGGATATGAGCAGAAGACTTTAGCGATAGGGTTCCGGCAACTTCCAGATTGCCTTCAAAGCGGCCTTCTATATCGGCGTCCTGGCAGATCATCTTACCTACAATAACCCCGGTCTTCCCTAAAACAATTTTAGACGGATTGGTTATGTTGCCCTCTATCCTTCCGTCAATTCTGAAGAAACCGCTGGAAACGATATCTCCTTTTAATTTGGTCCCTTCGTTAATTCTGTTTTGACTTGCTGCTTGTTCCATAGTCCTCTTGTTTTTGTCTGAAAACATCGTGTTTTACTTTTGGGGATTACCGTTTTCTTGCAGAGTTGGATCTGATGCCAGATACTCCTTCAGGTTTTTGTGTACTTGAATGATCTTATAGTTGGGAGTTGAAATTTCGAAGAATGGATGGGTGATCTTAAAGTTTTTGTTTTCACTCAGAGCATCTGCCCTGTTCCTTGCACCAAGCTTGGTGCGCAATCCATGAAGGACTACAAACCAATTCTCCTGGTCATAATAGTCCAGAGATGCCTTCATATCCCGCTGATTATTGTAATAGGCAATGGACTCTTTGAGTTTTAGCAAGAGCTCCTCTGCCTCTTCCCGCTCGTCCTTATCGAATCGATAGACCACTTTCCATTTTTCATTACCGGATTCCGGTTTGAAATCCTTCTTTTCCAAAGCTGGAATCGTAGTGGCGTAGATTTCCCTGGCTTGGCGTCCTTCGTCTGTGTTGGGATAGGTAGTAGCTACATAATTGATGCTGTATTTATAGGATTCAAAACCGTTCCTGCGCCCTAGCGCTGTTGCTTTAAGGAATTCGAACTTAGGAACGATAGGATCCCCAAAATATTCAGAAACATACTTGTCGCATAGATGGATCACTTCCGTATACTCAAAGGCCTCAAACCGCTTATATAGTTGGTTGTACTTGTACTCCGGTGCGGATTCTTCCAGATCGACCACTTGTTCCGGGTTTCGGATGATGGATGCATATCGGGAATCCGGGAAATCGTCCAATATTCTGTTCTTGTAAGGTTCTCCAAGGGCCGGTCTTTCCAACTCCTCGTAGATCTTATATAAGTTGTAATTGACCGGAAGTATCAATCGTTCTATGGGTTCGTGACCCAGCAAGGTCTCAAAACGGTCGGCTGCCAGGGGGAGCTCCTTGAACTTCTCTTTGTAGATCAGACCTAATTCATAGTAGGCCATGTCCCTTTCACGTGCTAGAGAATCGATGATCTTTCTATCCTTGGGGATCTGAACCAGGTAAGTCTCAGGATCGTAGAGGGGATTCCCTGCAATGGTCGGTTCTTGTAATTCTTTAGCCAACTGACCCTCTTCTTTGAATTTAGGTGTACTGCTAGAGATACGCCAACCGTCTTCCAGCTTTCTATCTCCCCAAATATTACGGAACTGTTGCTTTCCGTAGGCTACCGTGGAGGTATTATAAAAATAGAATGGGCCGGCGTTAGGGCCGCTGCTCTTCTCCTTATTGGCAGGTTTGCTGTAGAATTCCTGGTTTGCAATCTTCTCTCGATCCTCATTAGCCCTTTCCACAGAATCCGCTATGGCCTTGGCGCGAAGTTCATCAGTATAGAAGGTGAAGTACCTCAGTTGATCTTCTTCGCTCATATTGGCGATCTTGAGAATAGAATCCGTTACCGTAGTAAACTCCTCCAACTTGATGACCACTTCCAGGTTATCTCTTTTCTTTTGGACTCTCCGTCCCACTTTGGATTTTGGCTCGACAAAGGCAAGAGTAGAATCATAATAAGCTCCAGCGGTCTTATAGTCCGCCGCATCGAAATTGATCTCGGCCAAAGTGTTGTAATTGACAGATTGTAAGGTACGGTCCTGATCATAGGCTCGGATGGATCTGTTGAAGTAAGCCACGGCCGTATCAACATTCTCCGTCTTAAGGTAATACTCCCCGATCTGATTGTAGATCTTGTCCAGATATGGTCGGTTCTCCCAGTTCTCTTCCAGGTCTTCCAAGAGTTCCAAAAAGGCAATCCGGTCTCCGCCTTCGTAGTCAAAGTTCTTCGCCTTGGATATATACGCATTGATCATATATACCCTAGGTGATTTCCGGTTGAGCGCAATCACCTCATCATAGGCCATATTCGCACTATCTCTGTAGGCGGCCCTGGTGCTGTCTACTTCAGATAAACGATCATAGATCTGACCTTTGATGTAGGAATACCGGCCTTTGAGTTCGTTGTCTGGCACAACTTCTGAAGCTATCTTTATGTAAGGTAGAGCAGCCTCCAGTGAATCCAGGTTGACCCAGGCTTGGGCCATAATAGCATTGGCATCGGCATACTCATCATCCTTCATCTTGATGTTCTTGTTATCCACAGCATTGATCAAACCGCCCAGGTCCCGCAAGGCAATCTCTTCATATCGCAGACGGATATTGGTCTTGGCCTTCCACATCTTGGCACGATTGATATTGTTACTGGTAGGATAGCGGTTCAGCACATAGTTGAAAGCATCCAGGGCAGGGATGAATCGTCCGTCAAAATACCTGGCCTTTCCTAAAAGGATATAAGCCTCGTCGATCTGTGGATTGTGCTCTTTGTCGTCTACTACGATAGAATGTTTCTGAATGGCCTTGGTAGCCTTTTCCTCAGCACGTTCAAAATTCGGGTTCTTATCGTATCCCGGTTTGGTTTCCTCGTCCTCCTGCTCCATACGCTCGATGGGAAGGATCTCCCAGTAATTATCCCGATAGGCGTTGGCCAGTTGTTCCTGACCATCTACAAAGGCATTATTACCATTGTACAAAGCATTATACTCCGCCGTTACGGCGTGATAATTACGAGTAAAGAAGGTGCTCTTTTTGCGAGAACAAGCCGCGAGTAATAATACGATCAGCAGGCTGGAAAAGAATAGCTTGGCGAACCTCAAAATTTATCGGTTTGGTATGATACTAACTAAAATGAAACCATTTTAGTATGCCCGGGATTTAAGAAAATACCAAGGGAGGGTAAAAATACGTTTCTTTTTGAATTATAGCCCTTAATGGGGTAAAAATTAGCCGTTTTACAAGGCTTGACAGCGATTTTTGCAAACTAAACAGACCAGGCTGTCAAAAACCCATTTAGCTGCCCTAGTTTACTTATTTTTGCCAAAAAAATTGTCATGAATCAATTTCACGCCCTAAAAGTGTCTGCCATTCAGCGGTTGACTCCGGACTCTGTCCGTCTGACACTGGATATTCCTGCGGACCTTAAGTCCGATTTTTCATTCTTACCCGGTCAGTATCTGAGTCTGGAGACCGAGATCGGTGGACAGTCAGTGCGACGTGCTTATTCCATTTGCTCAGCCTCTGAGCAAACCGCCCTGGAAGTAGGCGTTAAAAAGGTGCCAAATGGAGTGTTTTCGAGCTTTGTAAATGATCAGCTAGCTGTTGGTGATCAGCTATCGGTGCACCTTCCGGAAGGCAGATTCGTGCTGGATCCTTCCGTGGAGTCTGGCACCTATTGTGCCTTTGCTTCGGGCAGTGGAATTACCCCGGTACTATCCATGATCAAATCGGCACTAAAGGCCAGTGATCTGAATAAGTTCGTTCTGGTATATGGTAATCGCAGCTTAAACGATACCATGTTCCGTTCCGACCTCGAGGAACTACTTACTAGCTACCCGGAACGGTTCAAGATAGAATGGATGTACAGCCGTGAAAAGCAAAACAATGCGCTTTTTGGACGGATCCAACGGTCAGTGGTCAATTATTTGCTGAAGAATAAATACAGCGAATGGAACTTTGACAAATTCTTTATTTGTGGTCCGGGTGAAATGATCGATGAGGTCGCAGACACCCTCGCCGAAAGAGGAATTGATCAAGACGCCATTTTATTTGAGCGCTTCACGGCCTCCGAAGAAGGAGAAGAAGTTGCAGGAGCAGAAGGTCAGATCGAGATGACGGTGATCGTAGATGATGAAACAGATAATTTCAGCTGTACTTCTGGTACAACTATCCTTCAGGCTGTATTAGACCAGGGTATAGATGCTCCCTACAGCTGCCAGGGTGGTATCTGTAGTTCTTGTATTGCCAAGGTGACCGAAGGACGTGCAGAAATGCAGAAGAACCAGATCCTGACCGATGCCGAAGTAGCAGATGGATTAGTGCTGACCTGCCAGGCCGTTCCAGTTACCCAAAAAGTGGTTGTGGATTACGACGATGTCTAACTAGCTCAGCCTTTTGCTAATCAGTGTTGCAATTTGCTCGGGGCTGATCGTCCTCATCACTTCCATATAACTTTCAGGATACTTGTTCCCATAGACCGAAGTTGGGATAAGCGGGAACTGCTCCCTGTCGCTGAGTAATTGGTTATCCGCAGACTGACCAAAAGGTGTAAAACCGGCTGCAGGATGGGTAACCCCCCAAAGAGTTATCACGGGTAGATCGAACATAGCCGCTAGGTGACCATTGCCACTGTCCATAGCCACCATCAGATCCAGATTAGCAATCAGGATCAACTCCTCTGCCAGGGTCATTCTTCCCGCAACACTGACTACAGAGTCAAGGCCATTAGCCAGGGCGTCCAATTGTTCTACTTCTTGTTTTCCTCCACCAAATAACAGAATCTGGTATTTACCCTTCTGATCCAAACCAGAAAGAACTTCATGCATCAGGTCCAGGGGATAGGTCTTAGAGCGATAAGCGGCAAAAGGAGCGATCCCAATTAACTTGTTACCATCCGCATTGATCCAGTTAGAAAGACGTGGGGTCAGGGAAGGTCTTTGTGGATATTGGTGCTTGTCCAGATCGATAGGGTAACCGAGTCCGGCCAAAACATCCGCATAACGCTGGTGGGTGCTTTTCAGATTGGCTAATTTGGCCCCCTTGTTTCGGATAAGTTGTCTTTTTTCTTTCCTGCCTTTATCGATCACCGCACAGCGTAGTCCCCTTGATCGCAAAGAGGTGACCAATATCTTAGATCGGATCACATCGTGCAGATCGGCTACTGCGGTCACTCCGGACTGACGGATAAGACCGGCCAATTTAAGCAGTCCGGGGATACCCTTATGCTCGCCTTTAACGTCGGCCTCAATAAAATGAACACCATCCAGCTCCTGGAAAAATGGTTTAAAGAAGGATCTCGAAATAATGGTAATTTCAAGATTGGGATAAGTAGCGCGAAGAACCCTGATCACGGGAACGGTCATGGCCACATCACCAAGGGCCGACAACCGTATGATCCCGATATGATCCTGTCCGGGCATGTTCTATTTCTGTTGGCGAAGAACCGGGTTTAGCTCGTCGTCGTTATACATCTTCATCTGTTTGTACACCTTCATGTACTTGCGACCATGAGCGATATCGTCCAGAAGTTGCTCAATGGCCGTACTTAGGTCTACCCGCTGTTCCAGCAGTACATCCAGTTTCTTCTGACAGGCATCCCTGTGCTCTTGGGAAGCGTCTGTCCGGGTAGCTTCTTCGTTCATATGATATATCTTCAGCGCAAGTATGGATAGACGATCAATGCCCCAGGCGGGGCTTTCTGTATTGATCCTTGCATTGGCATCGACAGTTACATCATCATACTTTTCTAAAAAGTAGCTATCGATATACTCTACCGTGTCTGTTCGGTCCTGGTTGGAGGCATCGATCTGGCGCTTTAGGGTCAGGGCAGCCACCGGGTCTATGTTAGGGTCCCGGATGATGTCCTCATAATGCCATTGCACAGTATCAATCCAACACTTGCGATAAAGCAGATGATTTAAAAGATCCTGGCCGGCATCGTACGGATTTTCAAAGGGTTGGTCCACACTGTCCAGGACGTGGTACTTCTTGATAACTTCTTGAAAGAGCTGATTGGCCGACTGCGTAAACATAAACGAAATATGGAATAAGAATAATAGTAATTGCTAAATGGCAAAGTTACCCTATTTTTTCCTGTTTAAACCTCTTTTAGGACTGTTGAAGCCCGGATATTTTGATCAAATAGGGTAGTAAAGGTAAGAGTAACAACAACCAGAGTACCACTTCCTTGAATTCCTTGCGCTTTAGTCGGTCGATCAGATTCCCCCATCCCACTCCCAGTAAAATCGCCGGAAATAGCCACTCGGTTCCGTCAAACTTGCCAGATAAGGCACCTATCAACAAGAGGGTTACGATACATATTCCATAAAGTAGAATGGTCGGTCTGTCCTTGCGCGCTTCTCGATTGTAAGTGATTGCGAGAAATAGTCCGACCAGCAGCAGTAATATCATCAGGGTCATTACGGAGTAGATCAAGGGCCATTCCAAATAAGGCGAAAGATCAAAACTCAATTCAGGTAACCGTCCATTCAACCATGAATTATCTCCATACCGAAGCAGGGAATAGGTCCAAGCCAGAACCCCAACCGAACCCAGGCCAAACAATGGAATGATATAGAGTCTAGGTACACTGAAGCTTCTCATCGAAATAGACCAGAACAGCGGAAAGACAAATAACACGCTGGCAGAACTGAACAAGCCTGCTATTCCTATCCAAAGAGAAGCATCTAATATTTTTCGCTCCAGATTGCGCTCAGATCGCAAACTAAAGATTCGCCGGCAGGCAAAAAGCAGACATAAGACAGACCAAACCTTATCCCAGCCATGCAGAAGTACAGGGATGAGCGATATCAATACCGCCATAGCAATAATACCGAAACTGTTCCCTGCGGTCAACACATTCTTCCGAATGATGAAATTGAAGACCAACATAGCCATCACCAATGCGACTCCCAGGGCAGCTAATCTCAACCATGCTTGGCCATCCTGTGGGAGGCTGTCAAAAAGCCAAAAGGAGAGCAAGTAGAACACAAGCATATACGCAATGGCTATAACCAGGGTTACCGGCTTGGAATTCCCAAAAAAGCTTGTGAGCATTTGGCTTTATTTATACTTTTGCAATATAAATATACCGTTATGTCTTGGAAAGGTTTTTTTGAAGGTATCCAGTCATTTTTCGAAGAAGTCGCTTTTGCCCCATTCGAAGCCCTTAGAAGTATGGAACTCAGCAGCTGGTGGGGAGCCAACGTAATGTCTTGGTTGTTTCTACTGATCGGTTTCGTTGCCTTTATCTATTGGATGAGAGAGTTGAAAGCCATCAATGAACGTGGTGAAGAGGACCGCTCTCAGACTTCACACTCCTATCTGGGATAAACTCCCTGTTCTAAAGATCAAATCCTATATCCTTTCGATAGTTCATCTTATCGAAGGAAATCTTCTCTATTTCTGTATAGGACTTACTTAGGCCTTGTCTAAAGTCTTGGTGCAAGCTGGTTATGGCCAAGACACGACCACCGCTGGTTACAACCTGATCACCATCTTTTTTTGTGCCGGCATGGAAAACGATGGAACCATCTACTCGATCCAATCCGTCGATGGCCTTGCCTTTCTCGTAACTTTCCGGATATCCTCCTGAAACCAGGATCACCGTAGATGCTGACCGGGAATCCATTTCCAATTCTATCTCATCCAACTTTCCATCTGTAGTTGCCATCAGTAGCTCGACAAGATCAGTTTTAATTCTCGGTAGTACCGCCTCGGTCTCAGGATCTCCCATCCGGACATTGTACTCGATCACATAGGGATCATCTCCTACTTTGATCAAACCGATGAAGACAAAACCATTATATACGATACCTTCCTTTTTGATTCCTTCAACTGTAGGCTTAACTATGCGATCTTCGATCTTTTGCATGAACTCCTCTGTGGCAAATGGAACAGGCGAGATGGCTCCCATCCCACCGGTATTCAGACCTGTATCGCCTTCGCCTATACGTTTATAATCCTTGGCGGTTGGCAATACCTTATAGCTGCTTCCATCTGTAAGCACAAAGACACTAAGCTCTATCCCTGAAAGGAACTCTTCAATGACCACCTTGCTGCTGGCCGCTCCAAACTTAGCCTCGGCCAACATCTGCTCCAATTCTATCTTGGCTTGATCCAGATCATTTAGAATAAGCACTCCTTTACCTGCCGCTAAGCCATCTGCTTTAAGGACGTAAGGCGCATTGAGTGTTTCCAGAAATTGCTTTCCCGCTTCCAAAGTTTCAGCGGTAAAACTCTGATAGGCCGCAGTAGGGATTTGGTGGCGGCTCATGAATTCCTTGGCAGCCTCTTTACTGCCTTCCAATTGAGCTCCCTTAGCAGAAGGACCTACCACCCGTACTCCTTGTAGTGCTTCGTCGGCCTTGAAGAAATCATAGATTCCCTGGACCAGCGGATCTTCAGGGCCAACAACCAGCATATCGATCTGATGCTCCAGAACCGCAGCTTTGATCGCGTCAAAATCGGTTACCGAAAGTGGCAGATTAGTCGCTATGGCTTCAGTACCGGCATTACCAGGTGCTACGTATAAATTCTCACAGTGATCACTCTGGCTGATCATGTAGGTGAATGCGTGCTCACGGCCTCCGGAACCAATTATCAGGATGTTCATTTTCGGGTGTTTCTAGAATTAGTGCACAAAAATAAATGTTTGTAATTTGAACTGCTAATAAATCGTTTTGAACTTGCTCGACCTCAGCCTGAAGGTAAACGGCTACCCCATCAAGAGAGCCATATCCGTACTCAGGGCCATTCAACATCAGGGAGAATTGGAACGCAGCGGCCATTTGCACCGCCGCCGACAATCTATCTTGAATTACCACTTGGAGAACAACCCCTTTTATCGGGACTTTTTGGGGTCTGGTCCAGTTAACGATTGGGACAAACTTCCGGTTCTGACCAAAGCGGATCTCAGACTGCCCCTGAGCAAGCGCCTCTCTAAAGGTTTTGGCAGGCATAACGTTCATATCCACAAGACTTCTGGTTCCAGCGGACACCCATTGATCTTTGCCAAAGACAAATTCTGCCATGCCATGGCCTGGGCTGTGAACCAGAACAGGTTTGGATGGCACGGCATAGATCAAAATAAAGACCTACAGGCCCGGTTCTATGGAATACCCCTAGACTGGAAGGGCTATCAAAAAGAACGGCTTAAAGATCGGCTAAGTTCCCGATATCGCTTTCCCATCTTCGACTTGTCGGATCAAAAGATGGAGGAATTCGTCGGAATATTCGCTAAACGTCCATTTGTCTACATTAATGGATATACCAGTTCTATCGTACTTTTTGCCAAATACCTGGAACGCGAAAACATCCAGATAAAATCACTTTGCCCTACCCTGACCCACTGTTTTGTAACCAGTGAAATGCTCTTCGACTCGGATAAGGAATTACTGGAGCGGGTGTTGCAAGTTCCGGTGATCAATGAGTATGGAGCCAGCGAATTAGACCTGATCGCATTTTCGCATCCGGATGGGGACTTTCGCCTGAACAACGAAACGCAATATGTGGAGATCTTGGACGAGAATGATCATCCTTTGCCTGCTGGCCAGGCAGGCAGAATTGTGATCACTAATTTCTACAATTGGGCTCATCCAATGATCCGATACGACATCGGTGATACCGGTATAATTGCCCCCTCAACTCACATTTTAAGGCCTGGTCTGGATCAACTCATTGGCCGAACCAACGACGTAGCCATTCTTCCCGATGGGAAGCGTGTGCCCGGACTGACTTTTTATTACGTGACCAAAAGTCTGATCGAGGACAATTCTCCAGTGGAGGAATTTGTGATCGAGCAGCACCAAGCCGACGTCTTTAAAATTCTATACACTTCCCAGCGGGATCTGGACCGATCTGAAACAAAGGCTATAGAGGGAGCTATTCTAACCTATTTAGGGCAGCAAGTCCAGTTATCCATAGAACGAGTAGAGGTCATGGACAGATCAAGAAGGGGGAAGCTCAAGCAGTTCATTTCCTATCTGTAACGCTCAATCCATCGCGGCCTGTTCAGGAAATACTCCCACAGAAAGATCAAGAGATAAGTGAAGGATTTGATTCCTGAGAAGTGAAGGTATTCCCTGTAGAAACGGTAATTGTGACTTAAAAGTCTCCATTTTTTGGAGCTGATAGAGGTCTGACCCACCCGGTATCTGGCCAGATCATGGTCCAGTCCCAATGCAGGAGTGCTACTTCTACGTATTGCCTCTAGCCAAACGGCCCAATCCTGCCGTTTACGAATGGCAGGTGACATAATCTTACCTATGGAAGAAACGCGATAGATGCCGGTCAGGTTGCCGATGTAGTTGTTCCTCAACTGTTTTTGGTAGCTCAATTCCGGGATGGCCTTTATACGAATTCCCAACTCATGACCTTGCTCGTCGATCCGGATGTAGTTGCTAAAACAAACGGGGTTACCAGTCGATTCCATTTGTTGAATTTGTAGGTTGAGCTTATCGGGCTCCCAAAGATCGTCGCTATCCAAAAAAGCAATGTATTCTCCCTTGGCTTCCTCAGTGGCTTTATTCCGGCTGTGTGCCGCTCCTTGATTCTCTTGATTAAAAAAGATCCGTATTCGCTTATCCATAGCTGCGGCCTTCTTCATGATCTGAGATGAACCATCCGTTGAGGCGTCGTCTACCAGGAGCATTTCCCACTGCGTATAGGTCTGATCCAACACACTCTGGATACACCCTTGCAGGTATGGAGCCGAATTGAAAACCGGGCTTACTACAGAAACCAAGCCTGGCACAAAGTCATCAATATGCTTTGTCCTCCCCTTTGATGGCATTGTAGACTGTTTGGAAGACGATCTTCAGATCCAGCAGCAAGGACCAGTTCTCCAGGTAAAAGATGTCGTATTTGACGCGATTGACGATATCCGATTCGCTCTCTACCTCCCCGCGGTATCCGCTCACTTGCGCCAGACCCGTGATCCCTGGTTTTACAAAATGCCGCACCATGAATTTATCGATCCGTTCTGCGTACATCTCGGTATGACTGACCATGTGAGGTCTGGGCCCAACTACGGACATCTCGCCCTTCAGCACATTGATAAACTGGGGTAATTCGTCTATACTGGTTTTCCGGATGAAGCGACCAACCTTGGTAATGCGTTCATCACCCCGAGTTACCTGATAGAGGTGTGCCTCAGGATTGGGACGCATCGAGCGGAATTTGTAACAGTAGAATTCTTCATAATCCAAACCATTCCTCTTTTGTTTAAAGAATACGGGGCCTCTTGATTCCAGCTTGATCAAAATGGCCAGAATTGGAGTGAGCCAAGACAATATACCTACGATCACGATCAGGGACAGCAAGATGTCGAAGCTGCGTTTGATGAACTGGTTGAAGGGTTCATCGATCGGGATCTTTCTCATGGAGAGAATAGGTAGCACCCCGTAATAGTCAAAATCGAGTCTTTTGCTGTATATCTCTTTGTTGTCTGGCAAGAACTTCAGGACCTTCAGGTTATTGTCTGCGTAATCGATGAGTTTGATCAACTGGTGATTGTCCAATTGTCCCACAGAGGCGTAGATCTCTTCGATATGGTTGTTGGAAATGTAATCAAAGCACTCTTCTAACGGGACTGCATGCTGACTGTTCAGGTCAAAGGTCCTTTTAAGCTCGTATCCGTATTGAGGGAAGTCGTCAAAGAACTTCCTCAATTGATCTGTCTTTTGATTGAGTCCAATTATGACAACCCTTCTGTGATTTCCTCCAAGGACCCTTCTATACTTCTTTAGCAGGAAGAAAATAGAGAATTTGAACAAAGAGATGATTCCCATCACAAGGACCACATATCTCAGTATTTGAATCGGGTCGACATCGTACGTTCTATGTACCCCAAAGAAGGCATAAACAATGAGCGTAAAAATGATGGACTGTTTGGCCAATAGGGTCAATATCTTGGTCACATGGGTAAACCGGTATATCTCGTAAAAGTGAGACCTTACCGAAAGTATGACCCAGGCCAGGGTGATGAAGAACAGAAAGTTGATGGCCGGAAAATTGTCCTCAAACATCATAAAGGCCAGCCAGTGAATCGCCGACAGGTCGATCAAATAAGAGATCGGCCTGATAAATCCTGAAAATCTTCCTGTCCTAAAGAGCATGCATCATTGAGTTAAGGGTTGATCAGCTTCTTCCTTTGGACCATTTTGTCCGAAATGCAGGCACAATAGGATAAAAATAAATCCAGCATAGTAGGCCCCGATCTGCCGGTGAAAAACATTTTCCACGAAGGCATAGATCATAAATGTAGCCAATAGAGCCGTTGGGTATAACAAGCGGTAATGGCGATAAAAGAACACCCCTAGCAAGCTTAAAAAAAAGACTACACCCACAAGACCGGTTGCCAGGTAAAAGTCGATATACTGGTTGTGCGTATTGTATCTTTTGGTCTGAAAATTCTGGAGCACCTCCGGGTCATCAATGCGCTTGTCATACTGCTCCATCAATCGGCGATTTGTTTCGGCAAACCCAATTCCACCTAAGGTTAGTCCTTCTTCCATGGCAATCTCGTAAGCACTGTCCCAAATTATGGCCCTCGGCTCATTCTGCAGGGCGATGCTGGTCCAGGAATTTGAACTGTCATCCTGATTGGTATACAGCAATTTGTGTCTGAAATCCGGATTCAGGATAAAAGCTCCGGCAATGATCAACACCAAGGTCCCGGTAACAACCATCATCTGCGGTCCTCTCCTGGATCGATACAGCTGACCCATCAGGAACAGTACGACAAAGGCAACAATGGTGATCCTGGAAACAATGAAAAGTATGAAGATCACATTGATGATAATATTTCCGACATAGTATCGATTATCCGGATGATATCTGGATTGCAGGGAAGAATAGGACGCCAATATGCTCAATAGGCATAACATCCCGAGGTAAATTCTGTCAATTAACAGCCCTTCGATAAGCATGGCGGAATCTCCAAATTCAAAACCAGTACCAGAATTTGCCAGTATTATAATGTTAATTGCAGAGAACAAAATAGCGGCCAAAGCAGAAAAGACAATAGCCTTCTCCACCTTCTTAACTCCCTGAACCGGTATGTACAAAAAAACAAGCCCCACGGTGATCAACACCTTCTTAAGCACAGACAGGTCCTCCTCCAATCGTCCAGCCAGAAGGGCGTTTAAAACCAGGTAGGCGAAAAACCCCAAAAGCACCAACATGGGTAATCTCTTGATCTTGACGAAATCTGAGCGGGACACAACAAAAGGGAAGGCCACCACCAGAACACCCATCAAAATATTCGGTAAGGCCCGGATGTAATCATCAAAAGGAATGATGAAATACAGGAGCATGTAAGCGTAAGGATATAAAGAGGATAAAACGATTCGCATAACCGGGTTAAGGATCGGGAAAGAAAGTTACTAAGAATATGTCAATTAGGCCTGTGACAAAAATTCTTAGCCTCCGCTTTCCAGTTGCTCAAACAGCAGACGAAGATACTTTTTTTGAGCCGAAAGCTATAAGAGAATATACAAGTAACCAGACAATAGGTTGATTTGCACTAACCAGAAAACCAGAAGCCAGGGCGGCGATAAAAAGTAGAAAACCAAGCATAACCCACAAATAGTTCAGGTTGCGGAAATAATTCATGATATCCCTGATAAACCAGGCGTAGACCAAGAGTCCGAATAAGCCAAAGAAGAAAAATATGTCGAACAATTCCATTTCAGAGCGATTGTTGTAAAAGTCGGCCCCACCTATGAGATAATTATACCATTCCCACTTGGCAACCACTACGTTCTCATACGTAGCCTTTAATTCTGCGTCCCTGGTACTGGATAGCATAGATAACCAACCTTTCTTTCTCTGCAGCACGACCAAGGCATTGAAATACTCCTCAAGAAAGGCAAGGACCTTGTCTCGGAGCAAAAAAAGTAAACCGATCAGGGAGAGCATAGAGATGACCAGCCATTTGTTACGATAGCGCCTATATCGGAAAAAATTATAGGCAAATAGCAAGGGCAGGAACAAATAGATCTTCTTGGTACCTAGAAGCAGGGAACACAAGATCACCGCTATCAGTTTATAAGGCTTTGATCCCTGGCTGACCTGATAGTAGTAGAATATCATCATCAGGATGAAATAATAGCTGGCCTGATTGTTGGAATTGTAAATTCCCATATACCCAAAGCGAGTAAATATGTCGTAAGTCCTGAATGCAGCTATATCGAAGATGGCGCCCAGAACAATAAGGGCACAGTTAATAAAGAAGAATATCTCGAACAGACGGAATAGTTTCCAAGTCTTGTCAGTCCTGGTCAACAAAGGGTAGAATAAGAGAAAGGTAACGGGCATGTACAGGAAACGGGAAACATAGACCAGATTCTTCTTGATCCCTTCCAATTTATTGTCTTCGAAGTCACCAAGCAGTTGGGCCAATAGAAAACAAGAGAGCAGTATCACCAATGCCAGGGACCAATTCCTGGCTCGCTTATCCGAACGATAGAATTTAAAATTCAAGGAGAAAACGACCACGTAAATGGCCAACACCAAACCTTTGGAGATCGCCGTATATCGGATAAAAGAGCTTTCGTCCGACATGGCCAGGTTCCGGCCTACATCGCCCAGAAAAAAGATCAGAATAGTGGCTATAAAAGCGCCGAATAGGGAGCGTGTCAGGAAGGTATTTTCTTCTATCTGATTCACTTTTTAGTCAGGATCTGTTTGGTCGCCAGGAAAATAAAATAACTGTTGGTATAAAAGTAACGCTTAAACATACGCCTGGGTTCCTGCAATAAACGGTAAAGCCACTCCAAGCCTGTATTTTGCATCCATGCAGGAGCCCTTTTGATCTCGCCCACATAGACCGGGAAAGCCCCGCCTACTCCAAAAAGTGGAGCCTTGATCTGATCCGTGAACTGATTCATCCATTTTTCTTGCTTGGGGCATCCCAAGGCCACGAAGACCGCATTGGTTCCAGACTCGTTAATCGCCCTTATGTAGGCCTCATTATCCCACGGTTGACCAAAAGGTGGGGATATGGCACAGGAAATCTCTACCTGGGGTAACTCTTGGTTGATCTTTTGGCAAATCTTATCCAAGATATCATCTGTAGAACCGATCAGGGCCACTTTAAAGCTGTTCTTGTTACATACCTCCAGAAAATAGGGAAAGAAATCCATGCCTGCTATCCTTTCCTGTTGAATTCCATACACTCGTTTAAACATCTTGGCCACCGGGGCACCATCTGGAAAAGCATAGGTCGCATCGTTGACCACCTGCTGAAACTCTTGGGAGTTGTAGGCCTCTATCAACATATGGACATTGACCATACACACATAAGCAGAGGATCGATCCCTGGCCAATCTGATCAAGTCTGGGATATGCTCCTCCAGGCTTCCCTGGGTGATATTGGATCTAAGTATTCTTTTCTTCATAGCTGCTGGCAACAGAGTGATAAACGTTCATCAGGGCTTCAAAATTTTGCTGATGGGTATACTTCTGCTCGTAAGTATCTCTTGCTCCTCTATAGAGCTTATCATCCCGGTGGTCATTAAAGTATTGAATAGTTTTGACCAAATCGTCGGTGTTCTTTGATTCGAATAGCAGACCGTTCTGCTTATGATTGACGATCTGATTGATATTGTCAACGTCGGACGCAATTACCGGGGTGCCTGCCGAAAACGATTCGATGATACCGTTGGGAAGTCCTTCGTAAATAACGGAAGTAAAAATAAGCGCTGGAGCCCTCTTAAGTGCTTGCTGGACAGACTGGCGATCCTTTGGGCCGACAAACTGGATATTAGGTCCAGCTAATTCACTGAGCTCCTCCATTTGAGGACCATCCCCGATTATGCACAGTTTGAGTTCTGGTAGCCGGTTAAAGGCTTCGATCAGTGTATTCAACCCCTTCTCCTTGGACAAACGGCCAATGCAGACATATGGACCACTGCGATCTTCCGGAGGGAAAATTGGCGCCAGGTCGTCGGTGCTATTTGGTTTAACCGCTACTTGATCAGGTTGCAGATTTAAGGAGGAGGATAGGATCAAGTTCCTGATAAATGGGGTAAGGACCAGAAACTTATCCACTTTCTTTCTCCAACTACCTCTTAGATTGTGATAGAAAAGCGCAGAGGCCAGAGCCGCAGACTTTATGCCAGAATCCTGGAAGCAAGCATGCCGTATGGCTGGTGTGGCGAATTTCCGATCGAGACATTGGGTACAGACCCCATTATTCCGCATGAACATCGCATTGGGGCAAATAAGCCTGAAATTATGCAGCGTCATGACAACCGGAACACGGTGCTTTTTGGCTTCGTACAAGACACTCGGAGAAGCCTGGTAAAAGAGATTGTGAACATGAATGACATCAGGTTGAAAACTCTGGATCTTCTGCCTGAGCTCAACCGCAGCAGACTTATTGAAATAGAGATTAACCGGGTTCAACTGGTCATTGGAGAACATCAATTGCTCCACCTTCACTCCATGACGACGAAGCAAGTCTTGTTCGATATCCACCACGACGTCCTCTCCCCCACGATGCTGATAGCTATTGTGTATTTGGAGCACCCTCATTCCGACCTGAATTTATAACAGAACAAAAATGCGCTAAAAAAGGCAAAGAAGAGCACTCCGGCATTGATCTGGAAGAAGGATTCGGTCATACCCAGAAGTACAAAGGTCGCAATAAAGAGGAGGTAAACAGGATTTTGATAGCGAACGGAATATACGATGGTCCAAACCAGTGAGCCCATCAACAAGAGAAGGCCTATGATACCGCTTCTGACCCAAGCTTGTAAGAAAATATTGTGAGCGTGGAAGCTATTCCCTTCGACCAGGAGTTGATTTCGACTATATACCCGATAACAGAGGGTCATTTGATCCAGATCATCTCCCATCCCAACGCCTAAAACAGGGTTATTCTGTATGACCTTCCAGGCACAATCCCAGATAAGAACTCTCATCCCAGTTCCACCCCAATAACCGGAACCAGAACTATCATCTTCAAATTGATAGACTTCCTTCCATTTGTCTTGCATGGTTTCGCTGGTCAGGGTAATAGCGGTTAGCACACCTAGTATGGCTATCGCCGATATAAGGGTCATGTATTTGCCCGCTCGTCTGGCCTGAATGCTGAGAATGATCAAGACCAATGCGATGGCCGTTACGATGGCAATCCGACTTCCAAGCAGAAACAGAAATACCGTTAGTAAGAACATACATACGCGGATGATCCGCCGGTAACGATCAGGTCTCCAGGCGGTGCCGTCCAAAAAAAGAAGGTAAAACCCTGCTGCTATTGCGAAGCAGGTATACAAGGACAAGGTCAGATAGTGGATGGACCCAACCGCAGATGCCAATTGATCAAATAAAAGCAACGACCAACTGGAGCTCTCTTCGCTGATAACGGACCAGATTTGTTTGCCCAGGGATAACACAGCCAGCAAGGCGAGTGAAAAAATAAAGGCTCGAAGGACTCGTCTTACGCTTCGGCCTGAGGCCCTAAATGGAATAGAAAGGCAGACCATGGCCAGCAAGGGTATCAATAACTGTAGCCCGGCCTTTTTCCAAAAATATCCATGATTCTCAGAGTACCAATAGGTGGAGACGCAATAGAAGGTGTATGCCGATAGTATGAAAAAGGCGATCCAATGGGATCGGTCCATCCGGCATTTCCCCATGAGTAGCTGGATAAGCCAAACCAATCCGATCAGGCCAATGGCCAGATTAGGCAAGGCAGGACCGAATGGCAAGGTCATTCCCAACAGAATGAACAGGTACTCCCATGTGCTATTTTGGAATAGTTTCTTCAATCTTATTGGATTGGTTAAGTTGGTCCACCTGTAACAGTTTGATCATTAGGAGCAGTGGCAGGATGATCTCGACCACTTCCAGATAATATTGGAAAACGAACAAAAAGAAAATGTATAAGCCTGCAAAAAGAACGAAGGTCTTATCCGGTTTGTTATCTAATTGACTCCGAATTCTATAGATTGCCCTGAAAAAAAAGAACAGGTACAATCCTCCGAAAACAAAACCATACTCCACTAACATGGAAACAACAGAAGAAAAAGGTTGATTCCTGGTGCCGTCATTCCATGGCAGGTATTCCACATAGTGCCTGTTGAGAATGGGAAAGACATATTCTGAATGGTAGGTAGTCCTGTAATTGAAGTATTTGCGGACGTACTTGTTGCCTATAAAATCACCGTTCATATAAAAAGCTGTTCGGGAATTATAGGTGCCGGGTGAAGTCCCCAACAAAAATACTTTAGGATTGGACAGATACAATCGTTCGGTGCCCACCAAGAAGGTGTAATACCTTGGGACAATGGTCCTTCGGTAGGAAGCTATCCGCTCCATCTGCTCGTCATAGTCGTAATCGTCGAATATGGTCTTAAAGAAATTGGTGTTGTTCTGGATATAGGTCAGGTTTCCAGGGTTTATCGCTGTAACCACGGCAAAGAAGACCAATGTGGCGACCCCAATCTTAAGAGTAAGACCGATGTTGCGAATCAGGAATGGCAACATGACTATTCCAAATGCCAGTAAGAAAACGACCAGTCCCTGTCCGTAAAATCCTAGAATTCCACAGATAAAAAAGAAGATAAAGAACGGGTATCGTTTATGGAAAAAGTAATAGGTGGCAACAAAAAGGTTGATGATGGATAAGCTGTGAGAGCCAAAACCTGAACCTCCGTAAAGCCCAGTAAAGATATCCTCGGGATTAGCGCTGGTGGTCAACATGTAAAGCGAATAGAAGACCGCCGAAATGTTAACTACAAACAAGATGATACTGAAGTAATTCAGAAAGGTTTTAAAGTATTCCTTGGATGAGCCACCTTCTGATCTCTTGGGTACAGATGTGATCAACAGGAAAGGGATCAGCACCAAGTAGAGGGACAGCAATAGGTTAAATAGAAAAAAGCCCTCCAGAACCATGGATAATAACCCAAATACGACCATCCCGATACAATGAAGAAAGATCGTCTTGTCTATCTTAAGATTAAGTCCTTTAAAAAGCACAAGCACCAGGACTGGATACAGGAACAGCAAGAACGGCCTGAAAAATGTCAGACACAGAAAGGAGATGATCAATAAGACTGCTCTCATGAGTTCTTACAAAGTGCTTTTATACGGGCGATATTCTTGTCCTATTCAAACCTGATATTTTCTACTGCCCGAGTTATAAACCGCTTTGATTCGCATGCCAGGCCAAACCTCAGCTCATCATAAACCTGCTGGCTAGCTATGACTTCCGATCGTTCATGGATCAATCGGTCCAACTCCATGGTTACAGCTCCTCCCAAATTATCCATTTCCTGGATCTCCGCATTTGGGTAGGCATGTAAGAAAAAATTACATTCTTTAAAGGGCTCCACTGCGCCTTGTAATACAGCACGGACATCGATAACAGAATCTCTTCGTTTATAACTCAATTCGATCAGCTTGAGGCCTTCTTCTTCAAAAATATAAGGATGTGCGATCAGCGTGCGTCTTCCATCTTGCAGATCAGCATCCTGTATGGTGTAAATAGTGGGATCATAAGGTGTATCGTCACAGCTAAACGTTAACAGCAAAAGTGCAAAACCAAGACTTCGTATAATCTTTAATTTACTACTCATTCTTATTCAGCCTCTACCAATTTGAATCCTTCTCATACCCCAGTCTCAACAACATATCCCCGGTATACTCTTTAAATTTCTGCTTTTGCTCTTCTCCAAAATAATTCTTCCAATCCCCGCTAACCCCTTTGCGCAAAAAACTGGCCTTGTCTTCTTCTCCCTGCTTTCTTTTGGTCTGATTCTCGAAGGAGAACTGCTTGACAATATCATTTAATCGATCTTCATCCAGCTGCTCGACTTCTAAAAACTCGGTCAATAGCTTCTTCATGGTCCCAACTGTATCCTCGAGCAAATCCTCGTACTTGACCATATAAATGTTATCTGATCGTTCCTTTTGGTCAAGCCAGGCTGAATTGAACTGATACCAGTTTCCATAAAACAAAAAGTGCCTAAGTTTTGAAGGCTTGTGGGTATAGGCATAATCCATAAAGGCCGACAGGTTACCGCGGACATCGTCATAATCTTCAAACCCCAGGGTTTCTCGATAATAGTTGATCTTACTGGGATTCTCTTTATTCTTGGGGTTCCACATCAACTGATGATGGTACAATGAAACCAGCACATCTCTCCCATCCCTAACCAACAGTACGATCTTCCTGTTCTCGGTTATTCGATTCTTTGGATAATAGTGCCCGTGATACAGCAATCGCTTCCGGCTGGGGATGCGGTTTCGAGGGAATGGCACTTCCAAATATCCAGCGATCAGCTGTCCTAACCAGGTGCCTCCAGATTTAGGAAACTCCATGACCAGTAACGAATCGTTCTTGATACTGACCGAGTTGATATAGACCAACCGGATCAATTGTTCAATTTTGCTCTTTATGACCTTAACCATGGTTCTCCAGCTGTTTTTCAGGTGCTTGATCAATGGGTTGATATTTGTAGTGCGTGAGATCAGTATCAAGTAATTGCTCCAGGCTATCGACATCCTGCGCATAATACTCATAAAGCTCCTTTCTCAACGCCTCTGGTATATCCTTTTTTATCGATGGACCGTCTTTTTGAACCAACTTGTCTACAATGGCCCACTTGATCTTGATCTTCAGGTCTACCGGGAATAGTTTATCGACTATGTTCTCGATCAGGAATTTCTTGACCTTGGTGTCCCTGTAGATCCAACCAAGTATCTTCCCGTTCTTGGGCACCTTGGTTTTATTTTCGACCACCAGATTGGGTTGGAAATCGGGGTCGATCTCCAGGAAATTGAACACCTTTCTCAATTCTGCATTGGGATCTTCTTTGATGTGTTCAAAGAATGAAATACAGAGTTGATCCATATCAAAATACTTCAGAAAGACTTGTATCTGTTTGTAGTAAAGGCCTCTGAGTTTGTAGGTCAACTCGAGTTTTTCCTGCTCGGATCCTTCCTGAAGGATACGATCTTCATCGGCAAACGCTTGTTCCAATGAACGCTCTTCCAAACCGCGCTGACGTGTAAAATAATAGGCGGAAATTGCTCGCTCGACTGGGTTTCTCAGTACCAACAGAAATTTGGCATCAGGGCAGTCCTTCTTAATCCGCAGAAGGGATTTTTCGTCAAAGATATAGCTCACAAATCCTTGCAGTATGACGGATTCGCCATGAAATGATTTGCGATAGATCCTGGAAATGTGTTCCGGGCCTTTCTCGTAGATGGAATCGTTGTAAAAGTAGGGATAGTCCTTGAGCACGTCCGGGGCGCATACATCCGGATGTTGTGCCAGCCACCGCTGCAATGAGGTAGTCGCTGCCTTCTGAACCCCGAGTAGGATGGTATTTGGAAAAATCAGTTTATCGTTCATTTCTTAAACAACTGCATAGGATTAAAATACGACACTATCCCTAAATTCTTCTGGATGAGGTAAGCACAGCTAACATTCCAAAATGTATAAGTGATAGTAGTTGCCCAGGCTGCCCCAACAATTCCATATACGGGGATCAACCAGATATTCAGGCCAATATTGACGATCAACGCTATTACTATTACCCTGGAGAGCAGGCTTTGATAACCCGTCATCTGCATGATGTTGGCAACTGGCCCACACAGCACATTGAACATCTGACCAATACAAACGATCAGGATGACCGGTTTACCCCGAGCGAATTCCGGACCAAAGAAACTCAAAAGCAGGTCAGAAAACAAGACCAGGCCTATTAGGGTCAACACCGATATAGCTGCAGAAAGACGGACAGAAAAGCTAATGTCTGCCTGCATTCGTTTGATCTCGCCCTTGGCGAAGGCCCTAGAGATCTTTGGTGACAGTATGGAATTCAGTGCTTCCAGGTTGAATCCAATTAAAAAAGCCAGTTTTGCCGAGATCTCATAGATCCCCACATTATCTTCACTCACATAGATCCCTAACAGCAATTTGTCCGCCCATAATAAAGCGATCATCACCGTGGTCGATATGAAGATGGGGAAACTGATCGCAAGTTGCTTAAGAAAAGAAGCCGCTTTGCTATAGTTCATTCCGCCAAAATATCGCTGCACCAGGGCCGAAGACAAAAGCAGCAGCACGCCAAGAGCCAAAAAGTGGGCGATCAAAGGGCTTTCCACCTGGTTTTCGTCAAAAAGGAATAAGGTATAAGCCAGGAAAATGACCAAGGTTAAGGAAAAGCGCCCAAACCCCCCAAAGAACGCGAACAAGTTATTTTTTTTGAGACCTCTGAAGACCGAAGCATTGATTGGAATCAAGGTCCAAAGCGGGATGGCTATGGCCGTCCATCGCAAATAGACCTCGAAGTCCGGTTTGGAGAAAATTGCGCCGGCAATCCACCCGGCATTAAAATAGATTATAGCAGCCAGGACTACAGACATTGCCCCCGTTAATCCGAGTGACTTGTAGTAGATACTTTTATAATTGAGATCATCTTCCAGGGCAAAGATCTTGGTCAGGACAATGTCAAAACCGAAACGGGAAAAGGCCGAAGTCATCATTAGGATGGTAAATCCAAGTGTGACAAAACCAAAGACGCTATCACCAAAATGGCGAACTACAACCACCGAAAAAGCATAGTTGAGCAAGAGGGCCAGGATCTTGAATACAAAAAAGGCTCCGCCCTTGTTTGCAATCTCTGCAAAGCTGGAATCAGAAAGTAGTCTGTCAAAAAGCCTTTTTCGCACCTATTCTTTGTTTAAATCGGATAATTTTTCAGCAGACAACTCGTCCAGAATCAGTCCATCTGAACATCGCTGGCCAGTCTCCTTATTCTCGAAAAACAGAATGATTCGTTTGAATTCCTCAATCGAGGACGGAGGTAAAGAAATCGTCATCAAGGAGTCTTCGGAGCCTTCAACAGTTTCCCCTTGTCTAAAATACACCTCTCTGTTTAGACCCTTTGTTTTCGATATTTCAGAGAGACGGTCCTGATCATTATCGTATGGGATCTCATGAAAATGAACCCACCATTGGCCTTGAACAAATTGATTCAAGCCGCGGCCTTTAATAACTGCATTACGCCGGCCATTTTGTTGTTCTATAAGGTATAAGCCGTCCAGCCCAATTGAATCGGTAATCTGATAGTTGCCGGGGTAAAACGTAAAGGGCAAGTTGCCAGCGTAGCTCTGGAGCAAGAATTCAAAATTGAACTCTTGGTTCTTTATCCAACTGGACTCTCCGGAGCGATCCCGCAGCGGAAGTTTGTTTTGCTTGAAGAATTGGACAAAATACTCACTCGCCTTTTGAGCACCCTTGTTGTTCAGGTGGCCATAATCCCTGAAGTCCTCGAATTCCAAGTCCAGTTGGTCGATGACATCTACAAAGTTGAGGTAGGTTACCCCCAGGCTATCTGAGATCTTACGGACTTTTGAAGTGTACTGAACAAAGTCTTTATTCTGATTCCAATTGATATAGGGGGTCGTGGTAAAGATCAACCTAATCCCTCTCTCCTTCAACATTTCATTCAACTCTATCAGAAGAGGCCAATGCTGTGGCCACCTCTTCGCCTCATCCGATGAATAAGCAAAAATTCCAGCATTGAAGTCGGCATATTTTTTCAGCTCCTCGATGGTATCGTTGTTGGAATTGAATAGCGATCTATTGCTGCTGCCATAACCTCGGACATTGCGTTTGAGTCGAGCCTCATCCCTGTCCCTATGTAGCAAGCGTGTATCCCATTCATGGTGATTCCGAATTGTTGGACTCAGCACACTGGTCAATTCTCGCGGCTGATAGTAGGTCTCAATCAGATCAAGAGTCTCTGAACCCGGTTGCATTTGATCAATGACATTGACCTGCAGGCTCCTGGACTTCTCCCCTTTGTCCAAATAGACCAAGCCCGGGAAGACATCGACTATTACATATTCCGGTTGATATCGTTGGGTCATCTGATCTACAAGACCAACGGTGGTCTTCATGCGTTGGGCACCGCTACCTAAATTAAAGCTTGTGGTCTTAAGCTCAGCATCAATTATTTCGGGGTTATAGGTGGTATATACATGAGAACTCCCGGCAAAGATGATTCCGACCTCGTCCTTTTGATAGTCCTTTATCTCCCCCATTGCCATTTGGAAAGGCGAACGGGTAACAAACAAAGGATCCACCACGAAATGCAGCAGTAAAAGAAATACTGCAGAAAAAAGAAGTGATTTGAGGAGTAACTTGATCATAATCAGAATTGAAAATAGATAAATTCAGAAATCTGATCTTCTCCATACACTCCAAAAATGACGATCACAAATACGATCAGGAGGTAGGAAGGCCAACGGACATAGACCGGGCTTTTTAGCAAGCGCTGGCTAAATCCGTAATCCCGGTGGAACAGTTCAAAGAACATTAGTGCGACCACAAATACCGCCATAGCGATGAACTTGTCGTCAGAGAAATCCAATCCAGGGAACCAATCGACAGAAAAATCTTGTAAGTAAAATCTCCAGGATTGATCAAATATGGCGGTAGCGTGATCTACATTGGTCGCCCGGAAAAATACCCACGCCGCTAAAACGATAGCAAATGTCAGGACTACTGAACTGGTCGCATGTAACCAACCAAGACGTACAGACTTAAAACCGGCCTTTAGTTGATGAAGCTGTTTCCCCAATGCTTTTTCGGCCACAATTATACAACCGTGTATTCCTCCCCAGATCACAAAAGTCCAGGCGGCACCATGCCACAATCCACTGACGAGGAACACCGTCATCAGGTTTAGGTAGGTTTTGCCTTTACCATGCCTGCTACCTCCCAATGGGATGTAGACATAATCCCGAAACCAGGTTGAGAGTGAGATGTGCCACCTCCTCCAAAACTCCGTAATGGAGCGAGAAAAATAAGGGCTATCAAAGTTCTTCATCAGGTCAAAGCCCATGGTCCTTGCCAGCCCGATAGCTATATCCGAATAGCCGGAAAAATCGCAATAGATCTGAATGGCAAAACAAAGGGTTGCGATAATCACACTCAACCCTCCAAACAAGGAGGGGTCTTCGTAAACATGATTGACAACCATGGCTACATTGTCCGCCACAACCATCTTTTTGAACAGACCAAAAAAGACCAGTATCATCCCTGACCGCACGGCCTGGTAGTCAAAATGATGTTTCTTCATGAATTGGGGCAGCAAATGGGAGGCCCGCTCAATTGGTCCCGCAACCAGCTGTGGGAAAAAAGACACAAAGGCAAAAAAGGCCACCGCGTCTTTGGTGTGATGGATCTTTTTGCGATAAATATCGATGGTATAACTCAGGGTCTGGAAGGTGTAAAAACTAATTCCTACTGGAAGAATAATATCCAGGGTCGAAGCTTCGATTTCCTTTCCAAAAAGCCGGAAAGCAGATACAAATGACTCTACAAAGAAGTTGGCGTATTTGAAGTAAACCAGCGCTCCTATATTGACAGAAATACTCAGCCAGAGCAGTAGTTGTCTCTTGTACTTTTGGGTTTCCTGGTCCAGACGTCGACCGACCAGAAAATCGACCGCAGAACTAATTGCGATCAAGAACAAGAAACGCCAATCCCACCAGCCATAAAAGAAATAACTGGCCAGGGTCAGGAAAAAATTCCTGCTCCTGATGTTGCCAGAAAATGCCCAATAGAGTAGAAAAACTACCGGAAAGAACAAGGCAAAATCCAGCGAATTAAAAAGCATATGAGGTTCTTAGTTTACATACCAGTCATACAAGCGTTGTATGCCTTCCTCGAGTTCGACCGAGTGCTTCCATCCCAAGGAATGGATCTTAGAACAATCCGTCAGTTTCTTCATGGTCCCGTCTGGTTTGGAAGTGTTGAATTTAAGCTCACCTGTAAAACCGACGATTCTTTGTATGAGTTCGGCTAATTCCCTGATGGAAATGTCCTGACCAGTACCTATGTTGATATGGGTATTTCGAACATCATCCATGCCAGAAGATACATTCGCAAAATCGACCTTCTCCATCACATATACACAGGCATTTGCCATGTCGTCACTCCACAAGAATTCTCTTCTTGGTTTACCGCTTCCCCATATTTCGACCGAAGAAGCACTGACCCCAAATCGGTCCAATATCTGCTGAGCTTCAACATGATCTGTTACACCTAAATCGGTCATTACTCCTTGATGATCCCCTTCTGATAATAACTTGGCCAGATGCATCTTACGGATCAATGCCGGAAGCACGTGGGACTTTTCTAAATCGAAATTATCATTTAGACCATACAGGTTGGTGGGCTGAACGGCAATGAAGTTGGTCCCATATTGTAGGTTATAACTCTCACAGAGTTTAATCCCGGCGATCTTAGCGATCGCATAAGGTTCGTTGGTGTATTCCAGAGGACCTGTTAAAAGGGAGTCCTCCGGCATGGGTTGCGGGGCTTCTTTTGGGTAGATACAGGTACTCCCCAAGAACAATAACTTCTCCACCCCGTTGAGGTAACTATTGTGGATCACATTGTTCTGTATCTGCAGGTTCTCATAGAGAAAATCTGCCCGATAGGTATTATTGGCGACGATCCCTCCTACCTTGGCAGCTGCGAGAAAAACATATTGAGGCTTTTCCTGTTTAAAAAACTCAGCCACCGCCAGGTGATCTGTCAGATCAAGTTCCCTGCGTGTACGGGTAATTATGTTCTGATATCCCTTTGCCTTGAGGTCCTTAACAATAGCACTGCCCACCAGTCCTCTGTGGCCGGCTACAAATATCTTCCCGTTCTTGTCCATGGATTATCTATTCAAAATAGTTCAGGGTGGTATATCCACCATCCCGCAAGTAACTATCCTTCTTCATTAGTTTCAGGTCGCTCTGCATCATGTCGTCTACTAAGTCCTTCAGCTGATATTTTGGTTCCCAACCCAGTTTTCGATATGCTTTAGAGGCATCACCGATCAGCAGATCGACCTCGGTTGGACGGAAATACTTTTCATCTACTGCAACCACTTCCTTCCCAACTTCCAGGGCGTAATCCGGATTGTCTGAGGCAATGACTATCCCCTTCTCATCTACTCCTTCTCCTTTGAATTCCAAGTTAACACCAATGTGTTGGAAGGCCATTCTAACAAAATCTCTAACGGTGGTGGTAGTCCCTGTGGCAATGACCCAATCCTCGGCCTCATCGGCTTGAAGGATCATCCACATCATCTTCACATAATCCTTAGCGTGGCCCCAATCCCGTTTGGCATCGAGATTTCCCAGGTACATCTTTTCCTGCAGCCCCAAGGCAATTCGAGAGGTAGCACGGGTGATCTTTCGGGTTACGAAAGTTTCTCCCCGAATAGGTGATTCGTGATTGAACAGTATCCCATTACAAGCGAACATATCATAGGCTTCCCTGTAATTGACGGTCGCCCAATAGGCATACATCTTGGCAACAGCGTATGGGCTACGTGGGTAGAATGGTGTTTCCTCGGTCTGAGGTACCTCTTGAACCTTCCCATAGAGCTCGGAAGTAGAAGCTTGGTATATCCTGGTCTTCTTTTCCAGTCCCAGAGCTCGAACCGATTCCAGGATACGCAGTGCTCCAAGTCCGTCGGTATTGGCCGTATACTCAGGCATTTCAAAAGACACCTTTACATGACTCATCGCCCCCAGGTTGTAGATCTCATCCGGCTGTACTTCCTGAATGATCCTCAAGAGGTTTGTGCTATCGGTAAGGTCCCCGTAATGCAGAAAGAAATTTCGATCATCCACATGAGGATCCTGATACAAATGATCGATCCGGTCTGTATTGAATAAGGAGGAACGGCGTTTTATCCCGTGAACCAGATATCCCTTTTTCAGTAGGAATTCGCTGAGGTAGGCTCCGTCTTGACCTGTAACTCCAGTTATTAGTGCAGTCTTTTGTGACATAGGTTTTGGTGCAATGGTATATTAGGACAGTTCTTTGTCGATCTGGCGTTTAAGAATGAAATACAGGTATCGGCCAAACGCCAGTAAAAGGAAAATACCCACAAGTGCAACAGGATAGAGCAGCTCTTTTCTATCCCTCAAGGAGGAAACCTCTGCAAACTCGACATTACTTACAGCGACAACGGCCATTTGAGATGTTACCAGGTCCACTTTGAGTTGTTCAACCTCCAGGAAGTATTCCGCCTTATTGGTGATAAGCCCATTAATGTTCAGGTTATTCTGGCTGTTGTAAAAAGACAGATTATCGATCTGTTGATTGCCCATGCCGACAACCTCCATATACTGATCCAAAATAAAGTCGATCTGGGCTATGGTCGAATCCAACCGATTGATCTTGGTCTCCATCCCCTTGATCTCCTGCACAGCTAGTCGTTGGATCAACTCGTTATTGTTGATGATCTCGATGATCTTTTCCACATCATCATAGGCGTTCTCTCTTCCCAAACTGATCTCCATGGTGTGGTAGTCGTAACTGGCCAGGAACTGCCCACTTGCCATCACATTGACCTCATCACTAACTTCCAGGTTCCGAAGTATGACCTCAAAATTCCTGCTATTGGTATTCTCCATCTTGGACATCAACTCCAGGACGTTCACGGCAGGTTTGATCTGAACATCCATTACCGAAAAGGATGCTGTATCCACCTCATTTTTCCTAAGGAACTCCGAATTATAGAGATTGGAACTGATCTGGCTAACTGTGTTGTATACAATGGGTTGAGTGCCAAAATTGGTCTTAACAATGACCGATGCAGTATAGGTCGGTTCTGGCTTGTTCCAAAGTCCCAGAGCAACTCCTGCTCCGATAAGAAGCAAGATGATCCACCATCTTTTCAATACAAAACCAACTGCCTCGAAGCACTCTCGGACCAGGCTTAGGAATCCTTTTCTGATTAGATCAAAAATTGCCCCCAAGTCCATTTCGCCACTCGATTGATCGTGTGTACTCATAGTAGATTGTTTAGTTTTTGGTTTCCAATGCTGTTGTGAGAACCCATTAGCTCCCACTCTTAACAGGCTAATTGACAACGCTGCAAAAGTACATTTTTAATGGCTTAAACCATGAAATACAACAGGAATTCGACGATTTAAGAACCTTGTTTACATTAGAAGGATAATCCAAGGAAAGGTTGCGTATGGCCCAGCTGAGTATGGGCAACATCCTGACCGATCCTGAAAGTGACAAGGACCTTATCTTTCCAGCAGTTTCTGAAGGCTGACTTCCCAAGGGTCCATGACCATATTCAGGGCATTTTTGGCCCGTTCATTACTGAGCACACTGTAATCCGGCCGTCTGGCCTTGGTTGGATAGTGGTCCACCGATCCGATCAGGCTGGAATCAACACCAGCTGTATTGATGGCTATCTGACGGGCAAAATCATACCATGTGGCCTCTCCTTCGTTACTTAGGTGATATAGTCCATAGGCTTGATTCTGACCAGATATAAGTCCCAGTACTTTCGATGACAACTCGTGGGCATTTGTTGGAGTGCCTGTTTGCTCCGTTGTGATATTCAGGGATCGGCCCTCTGCCAACCATTTACTAATGGAAAGTAAAAAATTGTGGCCGTATAAAGAATACAGCCAGGAAGTTCTGAAAATAAAGTGCTTGCGGCAATTCTTCTGAACCAATCGCTCTCCGGCCAACTTAGAAGCTCCATAAACACTCAATGGAGCGGTCGGATCATCCTCTGTATAGGGCAATGTCTTTTTGCCATCAAATACGTAGTCGGTAGAGATGTGAATCAATACGCAATCTGATCGGTCACATTCCCCGGCTAAGATCCCCGCCGCTTTAGCATTCACCAGATAGGCCGTTTCTTCATCCTCCTCTGCTTGTTCCACAAGGGTGTAAGCGGCCGCATTGATACAATAATCAAATTTTTTCGAGGCAAGGAATTGAGCAACAGCTGTGGAGTCGGTAATATCCAGTTCATCTTTGTCGGTGAACACAAAATTCAATTGTGGATAATCCGCTGCTATCTCGCGAATACAATGCCCTAGCTGTCCTTGTGAACCGGTTACCAGAACCTTCTTCATAATGATGCGTCCTGAAATTTGGGCAATAGTAAGTCCTTTTCTGAAATGATCAGCTCTGAGGCATCCAATTCCCAATCCAAGGCTAATTCCGGATCATTGTATATGATGCCTCCCTCGGAAGATTTATCATAATAATTATCGCACTTGTAGGCGAATACGGACCTGGGAGAAAGAGTGACAAAACCATGGGCAAACCCTCTTGGTACGTACAATTGAAGATGATTCTTATCGGATAATCGAACCGAAAAGCTTTGACCGAAAGTGGGTGAATCCCTGCGTATGTCCACAATAACGTCCAGCACCTCTCCTACTACAGCCCTTACTAGTTTGGATTGGCTCATTTCACCGCGCTGAAAATGCAGACCCCTCAGAACACCGTAAGTGGAGGCAGATTGGTTGTCTTGCACAAATGGGCGGTCGATCCCGGAAAATTCTTTGAATTTATCGTCTTTAAAGGTCTCGCAGAATATGCCTCTTTCGTCCTCAAAAACACGCGGCCGAATGATAAAACTACCGGCTAAAGGGGTTTCTATCCGTTCCAATTTAATCCAGTTGTAATAGATGTTGGCCATAACCGCTTTTTAACAGCGGCTGCGCCAATTTATGTAGCGTTTCACGGTCTATAAAGCCCATTCGGTAAGCCGCCTCTTCAATGGCTCCAATTTTAAGTCCTTGCCGTTCTTCGATCACTTGAACAAATTGGGATGCCTGCATCAGCGAAGAAAAAGTTCCTGTATCCAGCCAGGCTGTTCCTTTATCCAGGATGCTAACCCCAAGCTCGCCTTTTTGCAAATAGACATTGTTCACGTCAGTGATCTCCAGTTCTCCTCGAGCACTGGGCTCGATATTCTTGGCAATATCAATAACCTGGTTATCGTAAAAGTAAATCCCAGGTACAGCGTAATTCGATTTAGGATGGGCCGGTTTCTCCTCAATGGACAAGGCCTTGCCATTACCATCAAATTCAACCACTCCATATCGCTCCGGGTCGTTTACGTGATAGGCATAGATTATCCCGCCTTCCGGGTTACTGTTGTCTTGTAATTTTGCGCTCAGGCCGGAACCATAAAAGATATTGTCCCCCAAGATCAAAGCAACCTTGTCCGAGCCTACAAAGGAGTCCCCGATGATGAAGGCCTCCGCCAAACCATTGGGATTTTCCTGTACCGCATACTCAAAGCGGCAACCCAACTGTTCCCCTGTTCCCAACAATTTACGGAACAGTGGCAAATCCTGAGGGGTCGATATGATCAGTATCTCCCGAATACCTGAGTACATAAGGGTAGACAAGGGATAATAGATCATGGGTTTGTCATAGACCGGCATCAGCTGTTTACTGACGGCAATGGTCAATGGGTGGAGTCGGGTGCCAGAACCTCCGGCAAGGATTATTCCCTTCATAATCTATCTGTGTTGTCCAGGTACCATTGTACCGTTTTACGGATTCCGGATTCGAAGTTCTCTTGGGCCTTCCAGCCCAATTCGTTGACTATTTTGTCCGGGTCGATCGCATATCTAAAATCATGGCCGGGCCTGTCGTTCACATAAGTGATCTGATCTCTATAACTGCTCTGCGCAGGATGAAGTTCATCTAGCAGATCACAGATGGTATGGGCGATATAGATATTCTCCCTTTCGTTATGGCCACCTATATTGTAAGTTTCTCCGGTTCGCCCTTTGTCGATAGCCAGTTTGATGCCTTCGCAATGATCACCTACATAGAGCCAATCCCTTACATTCTTTCCATCACCGTAGATAGGGATAGGCTGTCCGCCAATAGCCGATCGGATAATAGTGGGAATCAACTTTTCCTTGTGTTGATGGGGCCCGTAATTGTTAGAACAGTTGGTGGTTACCACCGGCATGCCATAGGTGTGAAAATAACTCCTCACTACGAAATCTGAGGAAGCCTTGGACGCGCTGTAGGGACTATTCGGAGCATAAGCTGTCTCTTCGGTGAACAAACCAGTAGGCCCGAGTGAGCCATATACCTCATCTGTAGATACATGGAGGAATCTGGCGTGATCAAATGCTTCTTTTAAATGGAATGGACCCTCCATCCAGGTCAAATAGGCGCGATGGATCAAGGTAAATGTCCCTACAATATTGGTGCGAATAAACTCAGCAGGTCCAGTTATGGAATTATCAACATGGGATTCTGCAGCAAAATGAACGACTTGATCAAATTGATACTTTTCAAAGAGGTCTTTGACCAAGGCTTCATCACAAATATCGCCTTCAACGAAATCCAACCTGGGGTGTCCTTCCAGCGACTGTAAATTTCTCAGGTCTCCTGCGTAGGTCAGCTTATCCAGGATGACTATATGCACATCCGGATCCTGTATGATCATGTGGGCGTAGTTGGAGCCGATGAAACCGGCCCCGCCCGTAATTAGTACGGTCTTATTTTTCAAAATCTTGATTTATCGGGACAAAATTACGTTTAAAATCTTTTGTGTAATACTGTAGGTCGGAAATACACCCGAAGTTCCCAAACCACCTGATGCCAAGGTGCTTCCGGACTCCAGCGGGTTGTCACTGGCATAGTACGCATAACGGATCTCCACTTCAGGGCTAATACTTCCTCGTATCATAGAAGCTGCCTGGATGGCCTTTTGATAATGCGCCCCCTCCATTTCCAGACCGATCACATTCCAGGTCGATTCGTGGAAGAACTGCAACACATCCCTATTTTGAAGGGAAGTACCCAATACAGTGATCATGGCACCAGTCTCAACGTGTATGCCTTCCTCCTCAAAGTCGGATTTCTTCAAGCGATTTATAAAAGGGTAGTTGTCTGCCGTTCCTTCAAATAAATGGGCAGATGGAATCATGATATCCCCTTTACCACCACTCAGAATACCGGCCTTCCCCATAATGGAGATCGATTCCACATCCAATCGGATGAGCTCGCCATCCAGGGGATATGGTTTAAGCAACTCATCCATAGTTTCATAGGCCTGCTCACCAAATGCATAATCCATCACAATGATAACCGGTGCATCTTCCTCTGTTAGATCGACCGAATCGTCTAGTTTGGCGGTATCGAAAAGCTGTACATCGATATTTGTGCCGCTTTCATCCTTCAGATAGGTCATTCCATGACTGTGGGCTAGTTTACTAACCTTTTCTCGCAATAGACCATTGTCATCCTGTGAAAGCGCCTCGTAGACCTCCAGGTCACTCTTGTTCTTAAAGCTACTATCCAATGCTTTTCTTGCAAACAGAGAATTCATCACAGAATGCATATTGGCACTGATGATATGCAAAGGTCGGCCTATTATGCCCTGATCGTAAAGGCTTGCCTTGACATCCAGAGCCCACTTCTCTCCGTGTATGTGTTGACCCAGGCGCTCACGAAGAACTGCCGTGAATGTGATCAGGCGATGCTCATTGTTCTTCATCTCGGCCAAGGCCAGTTTGCCGAGGTAATAAATGATGTTAAGGAATCGGTGTGGGTTCTCCTCACAGGCAAATTCCGGGTAGATGTCCGCCACCTCTTCATAAGTGCGCCCCAGGAAATTCGCGGTATGGGTTAAGGCAATCTCCAATTGGTCCTGGCTTGGATCACCCTGCTGTAAGACTGTTTCTTCTAATTTGATCCAATCCCGTATCAAAGTGCCCTCCTCATGAACGATAACCTGCTCCATGATCTTGTGAGATTCAATGTAGAGGAAGGTCAGATGAGTCAGTATATCGTAGATCTCACTTCGTCCCCGGGTAATTTCGATATTCATTTGCTCATCGTCTATGCGATAGCAATTTCGGCGGCGCTTTTTTGGGATAATAGATTCGAAATGAGTACCCTGGTAACCTTCGTCGCTGGTCAGGTTGATATAACGGCATTCCTCTATCCCAAACGGCAATCGGTCTATCACGTACAGCAAGCCTCGTAACTCGATCTTTTCTTCGGCTATACTGCCATAGATCTCAGGTCTTAAAACCAGCAGGGACTCGCGGAGGGATTCGCCGGCCGGACCCATGGGTTGGTAGTAACCTTGATTGAGCAAGTGACGCATGGTTATGTATATGCGTTCAATGGCTCCACTACTTTCCTGGGCTCTGGTTCTGGTATGTCTTGTCAGGGCGGTCATCCGACCAAAGATAAGCGGAATTTATCCGTCGGAGTTTAAGATTTGGTTAGCAATCTTGCGGTCGTTAGACAATCGAGGGATCTTATTCTGACCTCCCAACTTTCCCTGGGATTTCATGAAGTTGTTAAATCCATCCTTGGGTATATCGGTGATCTTTAGGGGCTGAAGAATAGCGCCCTGGATCAGGTCAAAGTAATAGGCATTCTGATGTTGCATCTGCTGGTCCAGAAATGCAGCAAGTTGAGCCGGATTCTGCGGACTGCTCTCCCATTCGATCAGCCACTCATGATAAGGAAGCTCATCGGCCGAGGGAGTGACCTGTGGTGCTACAGTGAATTCTGAGACCACGCAATCAAATTCCTTTTGGGCCAGTTCCATAGCCGTTTCCACTTCCTTCCCAATGACATGTTCTCCGAAGGCTGAGATAAAATGTTTGATCCTGCCTGTAACTACAACGCGGTATGGTTTGGTCGATGTGAACATGACTGTGTCGCCTAAATTGTATCCCCAAAGCCCAGCATTGGTTGATATGATCATCACATAGTTGACCCCGGTCTGCACCTCGTAAACCGGATAGCGGGGAGGATCTTGTTCAAAGAATTTGTCGGCCGGAATAAATTCGTAAAAAATCCCAGCATCCAATTGAAGTAGCATGCCCTTATCCTTCTGGCTGTCCTGAAAGGCAAAAAAGCCCTCGCTAGCCGGATAGAGTTCAATGCTATCTACTGACCGGCCAATAAGACCTTCCAATTTCTTTCTGTAGGGCTCATAATTTACCCCTCCATAAATGAAGAGGGAGAACCTTGGAAATAGCTCTCCTACCTGTTTACCCGTAGAGTCGATCAGGCGTTCAAAGTACATTTGGATCCAGGAGGGTATTCCACTGATCACTCGCATATCCTCAACCTTGGTTTCCTCCACGATTGCATCCACTTTTTCCTCCCAATCGGATATGCAGTTGGTCTCCCAACTTGGCATGCGGTTACGCTGCAGATAACCTGGAACATAATGAGCCACTATACCTGAAAGTCTTCCCAATTGCACCCCATTTTTAGTGGTCATTTCCGGACTTCCTTGTAAAAAGATCATTTTACCGTCAACAAAATCCGTATTGCCCGTTTCGGCCACATAGCTCAGGATGGCATTTCGGGCAGCTTTAATATGGTATGGCATGGATTGTTTGCTGATAGGAATGTACTTGGCCCCAGAAGTAGTTCCGGAGGTTTTGGCATAGTACAGCGGTCTTCCTGGCCAAAGCACATCAGCCTCTCCTTCTACCATCCGGTCCACATAAGTTCTCAGTGCCTCATAGTCCCTTATGGGTACCCGATTTGAAAAATCTGTAGGCGAGCCGATCTGATCAAAGTGATGATCTTGGCCAAAGGATGTGTTCCTTGCATCGGCAACCAACTCTCGTAAAACGCGTAGTTGTGTTTCCCGCGGTCTGCTGGACCACTTGTCCATTTTCCGTTTGACGTTTCGGGCAAAGATCTTAGCGCCTAAAGCCTTGAGTGACATCATGGATTACTCAAAATTGATTACGGTTTGTGGATTGATCGGATATCCATCGCTCCAAAGCTCGAAGTGAAGATGGGGCCCGGTAGTGAATTCTCCTGTATTACCAACGGTGGCAATTACTTCACCTCCCTTGACCAGGTCTCCCTGACCCTTGGTCAAGGATTCATTGTGTTTGTAGACGGAGATCAGATCATTTGGATGTCGGATGATCATGACAAAGCCTGTTTGTGCAGTCCATTCAGCAAAAATGACTACTCCTTCCGCAACGGCCTTTACTGGAGCCCCTTTTGACGTTGCTATATCTACGGCATAGTGTTTGGCCTCCAGGTCATAGGTCGCGGTCACCGTTCCATTGACTGGGGTAAAAAGAGCAAAGTTCACCTCGTTATCTTCTAACAAAGGATTATACCGATCTTCCCTCGCAACAATGTCCCGCAGCAGTGAATCCTCTCTGGAAGGAGATAAAGAACGTGCATCTATTTCGGCTTGAATTGACTGAAGCAGTGAATCTTTGTCCAGATCTGAACTAGAGACATCACCGGTCAAAACACTGCGTATGGAGGCAATGTATTGTTCGTTCAATTCCATGGATCGTTGCAAAGAGTCTGCTCGATAGGTCAGCTCGTTGGCTTGCTTCTTCAAGGAGGTTGAAGAGTACCCTGGGATGTATTCCCTAAGCGGGGTAAAGGCAATTAAAAGTATGGTAGATCCAATGAGCAGTACGGCGAAAATCGTACTAAAAACAAAGACATTGAGCCGGTTAAGTTTAAACGAGAATCGTTCTTCAAAAGTGTCTTCGTTCAGTACTACCAGGCGATACTTATTCAGTAGCTTCTTCTTGATCTTCTTCCCTCTTCTCTCCTTGATTTCCATAGGTGTCGCCTTGTCTGATACAAATATAAAACAATGGGCGGCTTGCGTTTAATGTCCTTCTTAAAAGCCCGCTATATGAGGAATTCTCCTTACATTTGCCTATCAAACAAGTATAATATGAACGCACTTATTCTCCCTTTGGCCATCGGACCCTGGCAAATCGTTCTTATCGTAGTTATTGTTCTTCTACTATTTGGAGGTCGAAAGATCCCGGAATTGATGCGCGGATTGGGAAGCGGTATCAAAGAATTTAAAGATGCTTCCAAAGAAGACCCGGAAGACAAGAAACTGGACGAACAGAACTAGTCGTTCTTCTACCCATAAAAAACCCGCTCATTGAGCGGGTTTTTCTATTTCTATTCAATCTTGGCCGATTGAATTATGGCTTCTAACTCAAACTGCAAATTTCTCTTTCGCATGGAAGGGGCATAGGTAAATCCTTCAATAATGAGGTATCTGTTCTTGGCCTCATCTCTCACGGCATAATTCACAAACGGACCTGCCATGTATTGGTCCTTCACCTCCCAAGTCCCCTTGGTCTGATATGCAAAGCGACCGTCCAGGGTGGTAGAGAATAACAAAGGCGCATAAGCGGCCTCTGTAATGAAACGGCCATCGTCTTCTACCGGTAGGTAGGATCCTCCTATGGAATCACGCATCCGGATGATATCAGTAATGAGGGTACTGTCCTGACCAATGTAATCCAAGGGCACCTCATAGACTAAAATGTTGGTACTACCGGAAGACTTCAGGTCCTTACGAATCCAGTAAAAATCCTCATTGGATTGAGCAATCCTGTAGGCTGAAGAAACATCGAGTGAAAGACCAAACCGTTGTTGGAGAGAATCGATGTCTAGTTTAGAGATCCTTATTCGCTTTTGCTTTTCCTTGATCTCGGTAATATAGAAAGCGGCTATTATCCTTTCCTGATTCTCTCGAATCAATTCAATTAGCTTTTGCTCTGATGTCCCGGTGATGAACACACCGGTTTGAGGTTTCGCATATACACTTTTCTTGATCATCACCGTATCCGTGTCTCCCAGGTCCACTCGTAAAAAGGTACGGTTGATCCTGGCAAAATCAGTGAAGATCTCAGGAGCCATTTGATTCATGGCATAAAGCGGTTCCTCTTGGGGTAACCCATCGGTTGGTGCCGCCAGATAATTTCGGACTTCCTCGCCAACTTCCCCATTCCAGAGGGCGTCGGTCATAACGACTTGAAGTGAATTGATGTTTCCAACAGAATCCTGGAGAAAGGAGGTGTCGCGTTTACCTGACGACTCGCAGGACAGCATCATCCCGATCGCCAGGCATGCTAATGTGAAGTTTCTAAAGACCATAGTTGCTTATTAAACTACCCTTTGTGAATTTTGAGCTTCATGCCGGGTTTTAGCTTAGTACCGCTAATATCGTTCCACTTTTTAATGTTGTCTACAGAAACTCCAGGAAATTTTTGAGAAATACTCCACAATGAGTCCCCGCTTTTAACGGTGTAGGTGTCCGAGCCCGAACCGGAATCTGCTTTAGCAGTCGCCGTAGCTTTGGTTGCAGGGACTTGCTCATCGAACTTTCGGGGATAAATGGTCAGCCGCTGACCGACCCGAATATTATTACTTTTAAGGCCGTTCCAGTTCTTGATCTGCCGAACACTCACTCCGTAACGACTAGCGATCCTGCCGAGGTAATCTCCGCTGCGAACCCGGTATCTTATCCTATCGTTCTGATCATAATATCGGGGTAACGGCTTTTCTCGTTTATTGAATTCGGCTTCGGCATAGGCATAAATAGCCTCTTCATTTTGCACAAAGCGTCCTATGGCATACACAGGTAGGCGCAGGGTATAATCTTTCCCATCGATCACCGGGATGATACCCAGTTTATACGATGGGTTCAATAATTCCAATTCGGCCACGTCCATATTGGTGACAACAGCTACTTGTTCAAGGGTGATCATCTTTTTAACCCTAACTGTGTCTGTAGCTATATAAGGTATGCTTGGCCCGTTACTTTTGAAGCCGTGCTCCTCTGCATATTCAAAAATGTACATGGTCGCTTGGAAGGCCGGGACGTATCCTGCAGTCTCTCTAGGTAAATGAGACCTGATATTCCAGTAGTTTGTGTGTCCTCCTGAGCGGCGGATAGCTTTGGAAACATTACCGGGACCGGAGTTGTAAGCTGCCAGGGCGAGGTCCCAATCGCCTAGATTTTCGTACAGGCTTTTTAGGTATTGACTCGCAGCTTCAGTCGCTCGAATAGGATCGTTGCGCTCGTCCACGTATGAACTAACACTGAGGTCAAACAACTTACCTGTGCTGAACATGAACTGCCAAAGACCTTTGGCTCCAACACGTGATCGGGCCCTAGGATTCAGGGCAGACTCCACCACTGCCAGGTATTTCATCTCCAGGGGTAGATCATAGCGATCCAAGGTCTCCTCGAACATCGGAAAATAGTAATCACTCAAGGCCATCAGTCTGGCCATGGTCTTTCTTCTATTCTTCAAATATCTTCGGATTACCTGTTCTAAAGAAGGGTTGTATTCAATATTGAAGGGTGTACGTGCATTGAGTTCTTCCAACCGCTGTTTCAGTAGTTCGGTTGGCAGCTCTTCATAAGGCTCCAGGGGTTCCTCCTCGTTAAACTCCATTTGGGTTATGGAACCATAGATCTCCTCAAATAATTCGTTGGTATACAACTCGTTAAGCCAAACACTATCGATCTGCTGGGCCAAGGGATCATCCTGTAGCTGAAACATTAGGGTATCCCTGCGATTAACCGTCCATTGTTCCACGGGTACATCTCCGTCTAAGGTTTGAACCAGTACCGAATCGATGATGGTAAATTCCTGTGGTCTGAGGGAATCAACAACCAGGGTATCCTGGGAAAATAAAACTCCTGAAAGGAGCAGAAATAAGGCCAAGTTCGCGTATCGTCTCATGCTGGGCAAGCAAAGTATTCGGGCTAAAAATAAGGATTCCTGCCCGGATTGAAAGGAATTCCAGGTATTTAACTCTTCAATAACAACTTGTAGTGCCTAGTCCAGAATCGCCTTGATTCCTGGCAGAACCTTACCTTCCAGCATCTCCAGCATCGCTCCTCCACCAGTAGAGACATAACTCATCTGGTCGGATAGTCCGAACTGTTTGGCTGCAGCGACAGAGTCACCTCCTCCAACTAACGAGAATGCCCCGTTAGCCGTGGAACGGGCTATAGCTTCTCCTAACTCAATTGTACCGCCAGAGAATTTCTCCATTTCGAAAACACCTACCGGACCATTCCATAATATGGTCTTAGAATTCATGATAACTGTTGTGAAATTCGCTCTTGAATCCGGTCCTGCGTCCAGGCCCATTCGATCATCGTCAATCTGGTCTATGGGTTGAACAACTGTTTCCGCTGTCGAAGAAAACTCAGAAGCAGCTAGGGTGTCGGTAGGTAAATGAAACTCCACTCCTTTTTCCTTGGCCTTTGTCAATATGCTCAGGGCCAGATCTAACTTATCGTCTTCTACCAGGGACTGCCCGATCTTTCCTCCTTGCGCCTTCACAAATGTGAAAGCCATTCCTCCGCCAATGATCAGGTGGTCCACTTTATCCAATATGTTCTCTATGATGGTGATCTTGGAAGATACCTTGGCGCCGCCAATAATCGCAGTGACAGGTTTTTCACTATCCTGGAGTACTTTATTCACGTTCTCGATCTCACGTGCCAGTAAATATCCGAAGCATTTTTTACCTTCAAAGAATTGGGCAATTACAGCCGTTGAAGCATGCGCCCTATGGGCCGTACCAAAAGCATCGTTTATATATATATCCCCCAATTGGACAATTGCTGTGCGAAGTTCGTATCTCCGGCTTTCTCCTCTCCATAAAATCTAAGGTTCTCCAGCAACAAGATCTCACCGTCTTCTAAGGAAGCAACAGCATCCTGCACTTCCGGCCCGATACAATCGGCTACAAATTTTACATTCACACCAAGGATCTCACTGGCAGTAGATACAATATGGCTTAAAGAGAACTTGTCTTCTTTCCCTTTCGGGCGCCCCAAGTGGGACATGAGCACACAACTGCCCCCATCCTCAAGGACTTTGATGATGGTAGGTTTAGCTGCTTCGATACGGGTAGTGTCGGTAACTTCTAACTGTTCGTTTAATGGAACGTTGAAATCTACTCGAATAAGTGCTTTTTTATGATTGAAATCAAATTGATCGATTGTCTGCATGAGCTCCAATTTTAGGAAATACAAAGATAACTGATTTGGGTATGGCTAGGCTTGGGAGGCTCTTCTTAATTTGATTAGTTTTGCCTATGCGTTTTAGTGAGGTAATCGGGCAGGAAAATATCGTGAATCACCTGAGGCAAACCATCGTCAACGGTCGTATTGCCCATGCTCAATTGTTAAGCGGTAAAACCGGGAGTGGTCTCCTCCCTGTTGCTTTGGCTTATGCCTCTGAACTCCTTTGTGCCCGCTACCCTGAAGGCAGCCCAGAACAAGAACAATGCTTAAGTAAGATCCGCCACTTTGCACATCCCGATCTACACTTTGTGTATCCGGTCAATAGCAATGATAAGATCAAAAAGGATGCGGTCTCTGACGACTTTGCAGAAGAATGGCGAGCATTTGTGGAGAACCAACCCTACGGATCCCTCTTCGATTGGCTGAGATCATTGGGGATTGAGAATAAGCAAGGAAATATTATCAAGAAAGAGGCGCTTTCCATTTCCAGGAAGTTGTCCTTGAAATCATATGAAGGCGGATTTAAGATCATGTTGATCTGGATGGCTGAATTCATGAACCAGGAGTGTGCCAACACTATCTTGAAATTAGTTGAGGAACCACCGGAGAAGACGGTACTGATCATGATGGCCGAAAACCCAGAACGCATATTGAACACCATTCGGTCCAGGTGCCAATTCCTCAATATACCTCCCCTGTCTGAACACGTCGTGGTCCAGGAATTAAAGAAAAGATTCTCGTTGGACGAGACCCAGGCCAGGCGGTTGTGCCTGCAGGCTCAGGGGGACCTCAGCAAAGCCATGCATTATGCAGCCCACGATAGTGAGGACGAATTCTTTGAGGACTGGTTCGTTACCTGGGTACGATCGGCCTACCGAGCGAAAAAGGACAAGCAAGTCATAAACGAGTTGATCCAGTGGAGTGAGGGAATGGCCACCGAAGGGCGCGAAACACAAAAGAAATTCGTACTCTATTGTCTTGAACTCTTTCGACAAGCCTTGCTACAGAATTATGGCGCTTCAGAATTAGTTTACCATAGAGCCGTCAAAACTTCTTTCCAACTGGATAAGTTTGCTCCCTTTATTCATCAGAACAATATTGAAGATATTCGCGATGCACTAGAGAAAGCCTATTTCCATTTGGAACGAAATGGGAACAGTCGATTGGTCTTTACCGACCTCAGCATACAATTGACCAAGCTTATCCACAGACCCGCAACGGTATAAGCAAAACTTATTGGTTTTTTAAGTGTAATTGATATGTTCGATTAATTTTGAGCTCAATTACTAGGGCATTTAGCCCGTATTTACCTTGTTACACCCTAGGAGTCCAAACGGGTTGTTCGCGGCCTTAGAGGGGCTTATTCTGCATCTTCGGCTTGGTCAGAGTATATATATGGGAAGAGTGCTCGCCTTTTCTCCATCCAAAGATTATGGAGCGTAATCCACTAATCACTGCTCTGACCCATATCATTCTATTCCCACGATACCGTTCGGATAACAACGCAACATAAAATGGATCCAAATACATGGGTGAATTATCATCCAGTGAGAGCGAGTCTTGAAAGAGAAGACCAAAACTGTTTTTGGAGAAATGCCAGAGGTGTCGGGGGACATCATATGCGGCCCAATGAGGCCCATAATGAACAGCATCCCAGGACCGATAATTCGGCACGGCAATGATCAAAGTTCCTCCAGGTTTCAACAGATCTACGAGCTTCTTACAACAAGCCTCCAACTCCGGAATATGCTCCAGCACATGCCACATGGTGATCACATCGTATTTGGGCTCATCGAGATCTGCCCACTGAGAACGAACATCCAATGATTTGTCAAGCGCCAATGAACGAGCACCACTATCCGGTTCTACCCCTGTTGCGTTCCAACCCGACCGATTGGCGAAATAAAGAAAGTCTCCTGTGCCACATCCTATATCTAGCAACCGCTTCGAGCTGCCACCAAGAGCTGAAATACGTTTGTATTTTTGTTTGATAGACCACTTGCGAAGCATCATGTAAACACGCCCAAACAAGGAGGTGTCCTCGTCTTTATGTGATAGATACTCGCCACTCTGATAATAAGAAGAAAGCCTGTCTGGTGTCGGAACCGGTTCAGTGCGCAGCAGATCCCACCGGGCCTCATACCTGAGTTGGAATACTTCCTGGCTCACCATATGATCCGATACCGTATCTGGCCAGGTCTTTTGGAATGTTTCACGTGGAACAACTGCCATAAATCTTGGACTAACGGCCCATATACACCAGCATTACCGAGATATCGTTGGGTGAAACTCCACTAATTCGGGAAGCCTGAGAGATGCTGGTAGGTTGAATTTCCTTTAACTTTTCCCTAGCCTCATAAGAAAGTGATTTCAGCTGATCATAATTGAAGTTATCCGGTATCCGTATGCCTTCTAAGCGCTGTAACTTATCCGCATTTTGCCGCTCCTTTTCTATGTAGCCCGCATATTTTACCTGAATTTCCGTTTGTTCGAGAACTTCCTGGTCCAATTCGTTGTCTTGGATATAGCCCTCTACCTCTTTAATTCTTCGCATATCCTGCATATTCAGCTTCGGCCTAGCGAATAATTTGAACATTTTGTCACTTTGCGAGACCAAAGCCGACCCTTTTTCTTCTAAAATTGGGTTTATTTCTTCAGGCAGAACACTTGTTTTCTTGAAAAAGCGCACAAAATTTTCAGACCCTGACTGTTTTTGCTCCATTTTTTCCATTCGAGCATCAGAAGCGAGGCCTAATTCGTGGCTTAGCGGTGTTAGCCTAAAATCCGCATTATCCTGCCTAAGGAGCGTTCTGTACTCTGCCCGGCTAGTGAACATACGGTACGGCTCTTCTGTCCCCTTCGTGATCAGGTCGTCTATAAGCACTCCTATATAGGCCTGATCGCGTTTTAAAACCAATGGATCGCGCTCATTTAACTTCAGATGTGCGTTTATACCAGCCATTAAGCCTTGAGAGGCGGCTTCTTCATAACCCGTAGTACCATTGATCTGGCCCGCAAAGTAAAGTCCTTCTACCAATTTTGTCTCAAGAGTATGCTTCAGCTGAGTTGGTGGAAAATAATCGTATTCTATCGCGTAACCTGGGCGGAAGAATTTCACATGCTCAAACCCCGCACAAGCCTTTAACGCCTTATACTGCACATCTTCGGGTAACGAGGTAGAAAATCCATTGATATAGTACTCCACAGTATCCCATCCTTCTGGCTCAACAAAGAGTTGATGCCTTTCCTTATCAGCAAATCGATGAATCTTATCCTCTATAGAAGGGCAATAACGTGGGCCCACACTCTGAATGGCTCCATTGAACATAGGAGAGCGATCAAATCCCTCCCGTAGCAAATCATGAACTTCCAGACTGGTATAGCTCATGTGGCAATCTCTCTGTTCAGTTAGGGGTTTTGTGTCGTCCAGGTATGAAAACTTTGCTGGATCCTCATCTCCGGGCTGAGGAACCATCTTACTAAAATCAAGCGAGCGCCCGTCAACTCGAGGTGGCGTTCCTGTTTTCATCCGGCCCGAATCGAATCCTAAGGCGACAAGTTCGGAGGTAATCCCAGTGGCAGCTCTTTCTCCAGCGCGTCCTCCTCCAAAATTCTTTTCACCAATATGGATCAAGCCGTTTAAGAAAGTACCGTTAGTCAGGACCACAGACTTCGCCCTTATCTCTAATCCAAGCGATGTTCTGACGCCCCTGATTTTGTCTCCCTCAATGATCAATCCTTGGACCATCTCCTGATAAAAGTCCAAATTAGGAGTAGCCTCCAGCATTAAACGCCAGCTCTCGGCAAAACGCATTCTGTCGCTTTGGACCCTTGGGCTCCACATAGCCGGCCCCTTGGATTTATTCAGCATCTTAAACTGAATCGCTGTCTTGTCCGATACTATCCCGCTATATCCTCCGAGTGCATCAATCTCCCTTACAATTTGTCCTTTAGCTATTCCGCCCATAGCAGGGTTGCAAGACATCTGTGCAATGTTTTGCAAATTCATGGTTACAAGCAATGTTTTGGAACCCATATTGGCCGCAGCCGCAGCCGCCTCAGAACCAGCGTGCCCCCCTCCAACTACTACTACATCATATTCTTTGTGGAACATAAATTTTAAACTCTTACTGTTTCACGTGGAACATACTTTCGGCAGCAGCCTGTTTCACGTGGAACACCAAATAAGTGAGCGCAAAGATACTCTAATCAATTCAATATCAGCCTATTACAAGATATTGTGTTGATTATCAACTAATTATATAAAACTACGGCTCTCTAAGGCTTCATTCTCCTTCTTGCGCATCTCCTTTGCCTCGGAATCGGATTTATCCTTAAAGCCTAAAAAATGCAATATCCCATGGGCCATCACACGATGCAATTCGTTTGTAAATTCTACGCCCAAATCCTCAGCATTATCCGCAACACGGTCAATTGAAACATAAATTTCTCCATTGACTTGCCTGCCTAGGCCATAATCAAAACTGATAATATCCGTGTAATAATCATGACCTAAAAAATCTTGATTGATCTTTAGTAGATACTCGTCATCGCAGAATACGAACGAAACCTCACCTAGGGAATGTGCTTCCTGTTGGATAAGACCTTCCAGCCAAAACTGGATATCATGGCCATGTTCTAACGTAAAGTCTTCTTTTTGGTAATTGTACTCAATCATTATCCCGGGTGAAATACTGCTTAACTTGCTTCTTGTATTTCTCCCGCAAAGGTAAGGGGTCCCTGGTTAGAATTTCTGTCTGATTGAAGTATTTCTTGAGTTCGTTCGGATCTGTTCTCCTAGTATTGATAAAATCCTCCGTATTGGTAGTCGCTTCCCTTCTCTGTTCCTGTCCCTGCTCAAACTCCGCCTCATCCAACTTCAGCATCTCGTATTTTAAATTAAGCATGCGCTCCAATGTGCGCTGATCAAAACCTTTGTCTAATAATTGCTGCTCTATGTTCTCCATTTCCTTGAGCAGATCTCCTGCCCTACCGCTGATGCCCTCTTTACCTAAGCGGTCTTCAAGCTCCAATCGCAGCATTTGCTGTTGCTTATAGATCTCGTACAATTCTCCGTTCAATCCTTCGCTATCGCCGCCATTACCATCCTGGCCCTCTTTACCGTTTTGTCCCTCACTTCCATTCTGACCTTCACTTCCTTGTTGACCTTCTCCCTCCTGGCCTTGTTTTCCTTCCTGTCCAGACTCACCTTCTTGTCCCTGGCCCTGTTGTTCTCCCTTCTCCGTGCCTTCTTGCATCTGTTGATTCAGACTCTCCTGTTTCTTGATGATGTCCGGAAGTTGAAAACCTTGACCTTGGCTTTGACCCTGGCCCTGGCCCATTCCCATGGCATTCGCTTGATTCTGCATGCTGTTTAGCAATTCACTCAACATAATTGCCAACTGGTTAGCGCCTGTAACGGTGTACTGTTGGCTACCGATTCCCTGTCTCAACTCATTCTCTGCCAGTCGCTCCAAAGCCTTGTCCATATTGAACTGAACCTCCGTTATGGCTTCTGTTACCGGCTCCGCGATCATCGGTTGACGTAAAGAAAGCGCAAATAAACTGTCGTCTACATGCTGGAAATTTTGCTTTAAGTCATTTTGTGCGTTTAGCTTTTTACCAAACACGGCATTCCCGTATTCAATGGTCTTGAATTCCTCCATAAGAGACTCCTGCTCAAAGGAAAAAACGATCAAGTTGTCCAAGATCTGTCTCAACATCTCAATGTCCTCCTCTATGGTCTCCATCTGTCCGCCCATCATCTGCATCTGCATTTGGCTTCCCATTTGCTGCATGCGCTGGCCCGCCTTCTTCTGACTAGGTGAGGCAGATTGTGGATTCTGCTGCTGAAGTTGTTCTGTAGCCTTTTGTTGCTCTTGCTCCACTACTTTCTCGCCCGTCTTATCCTCCCCTACCTCCATAGGAGATTTCAGGGCTTCATTTTCTTTTCTCAACTCCTCCATCTGCTCCATGTATTCCTCAAACTGATCGTTGAGCTCTTCTTGCTTCTCCAAGGTGTTATCAGATGGGTCCTCTTCTCCTAACTTCTCCTGCTCTTGCCCCAGCTTCATAATGTCCTCGGCTAACTTCTCTGCCTTTTTGGCCACGTAATACCGTTTGGTCAATTCTACCAATTGCTCCAGGTTCTTTTCTTGATTCTTATTCCGTTTGGCCAGTTGCTCCAGTTTCTCTGTTAGCTCTTCCTTCTGGATCTTGTCTTGCAGTCTCTCCAGTTCTTTCAGCAAATCTTCGTTCTCCTCCAAGCGTTTTTCGTTCTCCTCCAAGCGTTCTTCCAATTCCTGTTTGAATGGATCGCTCTGTTGATCGGGGTTAAACTCCTGTAGGTCCTCCTTCAATTCCTTGGAAAAGTTCTTCATCATCTGCTCTTGGGCCTGCTGTCGCTGCAAATACTGCTGCAGCTTTTGGCGGTCATTCCAATTCAAATTATCCTTCTCCTTTTGTATTTTGGACAATTCCTCCAAGGTCTTCTCCTGATCCTTTAATTCTTCCAAGGACCGATCCAGTCCCTCTATATTCTGTTGTTGACTTTCTAATTGTTCCTGTTTCAGTTCATCTTCTGTCAGCTTCCTGAACGAATACACATCAGACCTGGTAGATTTAAATCGATTGATCCGGTCATTGTCAGTTACCTCAAAGTAGTATTCATAAGCAGTGCCCGCCTCCAATGGCAAGTCGCCTGGAAATAGATAAACAAACTGATCAAAACTGGTTTCCGCGACAGGAATAGAACGATTATCCGCCCGATTGGGTTCTCCAGAAGGATAATAGATCAGCTTTAGAGCGGTCAATCCATAGTCATCACTTACCTGACCCAAATGATAGACCAGCTGACTGTCCATGCTGTCCTGACGTGTCTGCACTTCTATTTCAGGGTACTGATCCCTGACCACATTCAAGCTGAAGGCTAGCCGTTCAAAGTCCGTCAATTCTTCATTTGATGTGCTTAGAGAGTAATCGGCAGAACGATATACAGTCTTTTCTGCTATGAACTTCGCCTCGTCGCGTTTAAAAACCACACTTGTGTCAGGAAAGATCAGCTGAATCTTCTCAGTATTCCGGGTGTTGATCTCCCAGTTAATTCTGGTTCCTTCAGGTACTGAAGCATTACCCGTACTGCTTAAGTTCTCGTCTCTTTTTCCTGTGTAATCGGGATAGTCTAAGTTCATGCTGAACCCAAGTATTGACGGGGTCTTCACTACATTGAGCAGATAGGATAACGAACTGACGCCAGAGGCCGTCAACTGAAACTCGATCGGGTTTGATGGTTGCAGAAAAGTGAACTCGTAGATGCCTGGAGCATTCTCTATCATAACATACTGTTCTCCACCAAACACTATCCTAACATCCTCAGGGATAACACTTCCCTCCGTCCGGGCCCTGATCGTAAAATTTCTATTCTCAAGGGCGGTCAGATCCTCATTGAGCAGCACAAAACTGAAGGGAGCAGGCGGTTCGTAAGCTACATCGTAATTGAGTACGCGCTCATAACTGTCCGAGAAGATGTTTAACTGACCTAAGAGAGCCACTACAGCGACAATGGCAAGTGGTAATGCCAAATACTTGGTATAGTGAATGTTGGCACTTAGATCGATAGCCTTTTTAAACGGAATCGGTCGTAATTGGGCTGCCTTTTGGTCTATGCTCGCTAGAAGCAGTTCAGACTCTACAGATTCTTGTTTAAGCTGAATGACATTCAGAAGCTTATCGCTGACCTCTGGAAAGTGGCTCCCTATCAACCTAGCAGCTTCTTCCTGTTCAATCCCCCTTCTAAGGCTGAACAATTGAAGCAGCGGATACAGGATCAAGCGGACAAAGAGGCCAAATTCTACCGCCACAAACACCCAGAACAAAACGGTTCGGCCACCTACATCCAGCCATAGCCAGTGTTCTACTAGCAGCGTAACGATTAGGTAAAGCAAACCAATGGCTGCAAAAAGAATCACTCCTCGAAGCAAGGAGTTGACATAGTATTTTTTTATAAATTGTTCCAGCTTGAGCTGGACCTGGTCATACGAACTCATAGCTCTACATCCTATTCCATGCCCTAAAGTACAACATAAATGAAGGGCATAATGTTAGAAAATATATAACGCTTTACCCGACAAACCTTATGCGTAACACTGATCTTAAGTACCTGACCGCCTATACACTCCCTTTGACTGTTGTAATAGGGCTTTTATTAAAAGGACCCTGGGCTTATCTAACACCCGTCTATGCCTTTGTGCTCGTGCCCATAATAGAGACACTGATGCCCATTGACAGCGACAATCTCGAAGATAAGGAGCAGGAACAAAAGGCAGTAAGCAAGTTTTTCGATTGGCTGCTCTATTTGAATTTACCGATAGTCTTTGGCTTGGTCGGTTGGTACCTCTGGAGTATCAGCTGGGCTGGATATAGCACCTCCGAGTTGATAGGACTTACATTTTCCGTTGGGATCGCACTTGGGTCAAATGGTATCAATGTGGCACACGAGCTGGGTCATCGGAAAACTTCCTGGGAGCGGACCTTGGGTAAAATTTTGCTTATCCCCTCTCTATATATGCACTTCTACATTGAACATAACTACGGACATCATCTGCACGCGGCCACCAGGGAAGATCCGGCAAGTGCTCGTTACAATCAGAGCGTTTACTCTTTTTGGTTCACGTCGATCAGCAGGCAATACCTCAGTGCCTGGAGGATCCAACTGGACCTCCTTAAACGGGATGGACTAGGCTTTATTTCTATGAAGAACGACATGCTCTGGTATTTGATCATCCAGGGGCTTTACCTTTTAGCAGTCTTTCTGATGTTCGGGGAAACCGCCCTCCTGATCGCGGTTCTGATTGGGGTATCCAGTGCAATTCTCCTGGAAACCATCAATTACATCGAACACTATGGCCTTAGCCGCAAGAAACTTCCCAGTGGGCGCTATGAGCGAGTAAGAGAGGTTCACTCCTGGAATTCCAATCACGTTCTAGGACGGGTGATGCTGTACGAACTGACCAGGCACAGCGATCATCATTACCGGGCCCACAAGAAATACCAATTGCTGGAATATCACGAGGTCAGTCCGCAAATGCCTTATGGTTATCCTACCTCCATGGTGTTGAGCTTATTTCCCCCGCTTTGGTACGCCATAATGAACAAGCGTATACCGATGGAAATGCGGCCTTAGAATCGTATCTTTGGCGCCCGAAATTCTTTGTTTATGGACCTTCCCGTTCGAGTACGTTTTGCGCCAAGCCCAACAGGGCCGCTTCACATAGGCGGCGTTCGCACAGCATTGTTCAATTACCTTTTTGCGAAAAAGCATGGAGGGTCGTTTATCCTAAGGATAGAGGATACCGATCAGAACCGCTATGTGGCGGGTGCAGAGGATTATATCATCGAAGCCCTTGATTGGCTAAATATTCCCTTCGATGAAAGCCCTTCAAAGGAAGCTGGCTTTGGGCCCTACAGACAAAGCGAGCGGAAAGAGATGTACCGGCAATATGCTACAAAACTGTTGGATGAAGGAAAGGCTTATTACGCCTTCGACACTCCAGACCAGCTGAATCAGATACGCAAAGAATTAGAAGCTGAAGGAAAGACTTTTATTTATAATTGGGAGAGCCGGGGCTCATTAAAGAATTCACTTTCTATGGACACTCAAGAGGTCACTACACTGTTGGAGCAGGGAACGCCTTATGTTGTGAGGTTTAAAATGCCGCTTACTGAAGACTTGCAGCTAAGTGATCAGGTAAGGGGTAAGATGTCTGTAAATACCAAACTTCTGGACGACAAGATCTTGTTTAAAAGTGATGGTATGCCTACCTATCACCTGGCCAATATCGTAGACGATCACCTCATGCAGATCTCACATGTGATCAGAGGAGAGGAGTGGTTGCCTTCACTTGCCCTGCACGTTCTGCTTTACGAAGCCTTTGGTTGGAAAAGTCCAGAATTTGCTCATTTACCTCTGATCATGAAGCCGGTAGGCAAAGGAAAGCTAAGCAAAAGAGATGGAGACAAGATGGGCTTCCCGGTATTTCCGTTGGACTGGATATCTGAGGATGGAGATTTGTCTTCAGGATATAGAGAAGCTGGTTACCTGCCGGAAGCTGTGGTCAACATGCTTGCCTTATTGGGCTGGAATCCCGGTACAGAACAGGAGATATTCAGTTTGGAAGAGTTAACCCAGGAGTTCAAATTGGAGCGGGTGAACAAAGCTGGGGCTAAATTTGATCCGGAGAAGACAAAATGGTTTCAACATCATTATTTTCAATTGCTTGACAATGAGCAGCTGGTCGCACAGCTGGAAAATGTATTAAAGGACAAAGGAATAACCACGGATGTTGAGCTCTCCAAGGTAATCCCTCTGGTCAAAGGAAGAGCCAGCTTTGTAGACGAGCTTTATGACCAGGGCAACTTCTTTTTTACGCCACCAAAAGATTTTGATGAAAAGGCGTCAAAAAAGGCATTTAAAGAGGACACCCAAGACATTATGAATTCTGTCGTCGAACTTATCAACACTACAGAACCATTTGATGCCCAGAATCTTAGCGATGTAATAAAACCCTGGATAGGTGAACAGGGAATAGGTTTTGGTAAGGTTATGATGCCTTTGCGCTTATCTTTGGTTGGCGCAATGAAGGGTCCGGACGTGTTCGATATAGCAGAAGTTCTGGGCAGAGAAGAAACGGTCAGGCGAATAAATTTTGCCGTCTCCACCCTTTCTTAAAAATAGACCACGGCCATAAGTAAAATGGTGGAGCTATTTCCTTTCAGGTTATCCACTTCCAATCCGTCATCATTCAGATTGTTTAGCATGTTGGTCACGCCGTATTGATATTGTGCGCTTAACCGTACATGACGTATCCCTCCCGTAATTCCAGCCTGCAATCTGAAATTGACATTAGTAATATCCCGAATGTCCTCTGCGGTCATGTTGTTATAACCGGCAATGACCAGATTCTTCTGGTCATCCTCATCTAGATTCAGCTTGCCGTTCAGGTTAAGCACAGGCCCAAACTCCAGCGACAAACGCTCCAAGATGATATTGTAACTTCCCAAGAGTTTAACTTGTCCGGACTGCATGTTATAGCCGACGTATTCCTCTCCATTACCCGAAGCCGAATTGGCCAGAATATCGATCTTGCTCTGAACAAATCCAATTTCCCAAACCAGATCGAAGGCGTTGTAAAAAGCCCCTCTGTTGGAAAGAGTTCCCACAAATGATGTTCCCTGCTTAGTGGCTAGATCGGAAGTGTTGATGTCGAAAAGGGAAACACCTCCAGATACCCCCAAATAACTGTACTCGTTGTCCCGGTATTGGCCATAGACCAACACCGTGCTGAACATCAAGCAAGTAACAATTGTGGTTTTTAGTAGACTAATCATATAATCGTGGCAAAGCGCTAAAAATAATCCTATTTTGATATCTAGAAATAGGAACGCATCAACTTTATTTAAATTTTCTCTCATGACACAAGTTTTTTATTGGGTCCCGGTCGCACTGCTAGGATTTTTCCTGTTACTGGGCGCATTCTTTATTGTGAAACAGCAGACCGCCGTTGTTATTGAAACCTTCGGTAAATTCAGTAGTATCCGAAACTCTGGATTACAGCTAAAAATTCCCGTAGTTCAAAGAATTGCAGGGCGTTTGAGTCTAAAAATCCAGCAATTGGATGTACTGGTAGAGACCAAGACCAAGGACGATGTATTCGTACGGCTTAAGATCTCTGTTCAGTTCCAGGTCATTCCCTTGAAGGTGTATGACGCCTTCTACAAGCTTCAGTCTCCACAGGATCAGATCACTTCTTATGTTTTTGATGTTGTAAGGGCGGAGGTCCCAAAGATGAAACTGGACGATGTCTTTGAACGCAAGGACGATATCGCCATAGCAGTTAAAGCAGAGCTGAACGACGCCATGGTCGATTACGGATACGACATTATTAAGACGCTGGTGACTGACATCGATCCCGATGTACAAGTAAAAGCAGCCATGAATAGGATCAATGCCGCAGAACGGGAAAAGGTTGCCGCCGAATATGAGGCCGAGGCTGAACGAATCAAGATCGTAGCCAAGGCTAGAGCAGAGGCAGAGAGCAAACGCTTGCAGGGACAAGGTATAGCAGATCAACGGCGCGAGATCGCTCGCGGACTAGAGGAGAGTGTAGAAGTCCTAAACAATGTAGGGATCAATTCCCAGGAAGCCTCCGCTCTGATCGTAGTCACACAGCACTACGACACGCTGCAATCCATAGGCGAGGAAACCAACACCAATCTCATTCTCTTACCTAACAGCCCACAAGCTGGAAGCGACATGCTGAACGACATGATCGCGTCCTTTGTAGCCAGCAACCAGATAGGGGAGGAGATGAAAAAACAAAACACCAGGAAAAGCAAGAAAAGCGATTCCGATAATCTCGATGATGTCGAATTTTAATGATAGCCCTTCTTCGGAAGGGCTTTTTTGATATCCCTATCGGATTGCTACTTTTGCCTATGTGAGCATGGTTCAAAACATACGCCAGAGCTTTGATAGACTATGGCCGCTGGCCTTATTGGTTTACCTTCCCTTTCTCATTGTTTCCGCCTCTGGTGTCTTCCTGATCACGCATTGGTTAGAATACTCCAGAGAGGTCATTGCATTCTTTCTACTATCCAGTATAGGATATGGGTTGCTGGTCCTATTTCCTGTCCGCGCCCGACGACACTTACTGCCGTTAGTTTTAGGTTTTTGTAGTCTCAGTGCCTGTTTGAAGATGGGCTTTTACTTGCTCTATCAGACACGCTATAGTGCTTCCGCCCTATTTGTGATCTTCGAAACGAACACGGAAGAAGTGGGTGATTTTGTCACAGCTTATATCAATGGCCCATTATTGCTATTAGTGGTGATTTTGGCCATTCCTTTCGTTGCCAGCCTGTTCATCGCCTTTACCAACCGAGGATTTGCTCGTTTGAGGGGCTCCTTACGGCAAAAACAGCCTGTCTTGCTATTGGTGTTAGTAACAGTCCTTATCCTCGGCTCTGCATGGACAATCAAAAAGCGGTATGCCAATGAGAATATTGCCCTGACGTCGATTAGCGCCTATAAAGAGTTTCAGCAAGTCAGACAGAACTTAAGTGATGCTCTGGCCAAACCGCTTTCCACTGCCTTCGATGAGGTGGTGGCCGATTCGACAAAACAAACTCATGTTATCGTTATCGGAGAATCTACCTCAAGCTGGCATATGCAGCTGTATGGATATGGCCGGCAAACCAATCCTTTACTCAACAAGAGAGCAGGACTATTGGCGTTCAACGATATCATCACGCCACATGTCCACACCTTATTGGCCTTGGAGAAAATTCTAACAATGGCCTGTAACTCTGACCCTAAGCCAGCCGTCAACGGTTCGGTGGTTCAGTTAGCCAATCAGGCTGGCTATAAGACCTTTTGGGTATCCAATCAACAACCAGTTGGTTTGCATGAAAGTATTTCTACTATCATTGGAAGTGCTGCAGATGAAAAAAAATACTTGTCTACCAATGGATACCAGTATACTGTTTATGACGAAGCATTATTTAAGCCATTTCAAGAGGCGCTTAGTGATCCGGCAGAAAGGAAGATCATTTTTGTCCATTTGATCGGCACCCATGCTAGGTACTACAAACGCTATCCAAAGGAATTCAGCGTCTTCCAAGGACAAGATTATCCCTCCAAATTCAAGTCCGAGGACGCCAGTCGCGAAATCAATGAATATGACAACGCTGTACTCTATAACGACATGATAATCGACAGCATGATCCAATTCCTTGATGCACGAGCTGAAAAGCGGTCGTTGCTCTATCTTTCCGACCACGGGGACGAAGTCTATGACACCATGGAGATGGCCGGGCATAATGAATATTGGGCCACTTCCCCTATGTACCAGGTGCCATTTCTGGTTTGGTCGCCAAGTTCATCAATTAATCCCAGTTGGCAGGACAGGCCTTATCTGTTGGATGACTTCATCCACAGTTTTGCAGAACTGACCAATATCCGTTTCCTGGAATGGGATCCGTCAAAAAGCGTTTTTAACCCCGAATTCCAGGTAAAACAACGGTTTGTTAATGATGGTGAAGATTTTGATCTCCGGCCCAAAACAGGACTCGGGGATTAAGAGGTTAATTTGGCCCAGGTGTCTCGCAGGCCGACAGTCCGATTGAACACAATTTTTTCTGGTTTTGAATCGGGATCAACCACAAAGTACCCCAGGCGCTGAAACTGGAATCGGTCTCCGGCCTTAGCATCCTTTAAGCTCGGCTCTGCGAAAGCCGTAACAACTTCAAGAGAATTTGGGTTTACAAATTCTAAAAAGTCCTTGTCTTTGTCCGCATCCGGTGCAGCCTCCGAAAACAAGCGGTCGTAAAGCCTGACCTCCACGGGCAGTGCGTGTGATGCCGAAACCCAATGCAAGGTTCCTTTGACTTTCCGCAAAGAGGCTTCGGTGCCGCTTCCGCTTTTGCTATCCTCATCGTAGGTACAATGAACCTCCAGAATATTTCCATCCTCATCCTTGATGGCTTTTTCGGCCTTTATGATGTAGGCATTTTTAAGACGGACCTCATGACCCAATTTTAGACGGAAGAACTTGCGGTTTGCTTCCTCTCGAAAGTCGGCACGTTCAATGTAGATCTCCCTGGAAAAGGGCACTTCTCGCTCTCCTGCTGAAGCGTCCTCCGGATTGTTCTCAGAGATCAAAAATTCCTCTTGTCCTTCCGGATAATTCGTAATTACCACCTTCAGCGGATCTAAGACCGTCATCACTCGAGGCGATGTCTTGTTAAGGTCCTCACGTGCACAAAACTCCAGGTGGGATACATCGATTAGGTTCTCTCTTTTACCCACGCCTATGCTGTCGGCAAAGTTCCTTATTGCTGTAGCGGTATAACCACGCCTCCTGAGTCCGGAGATGGTCGGCATCCGTGGATCGTCCCAACCATTGACAATTCCTTCCTCCACCAAACGAGCTAGTTTTCTCTTACTAACAACGGTATGGCTTAGGTTCCTTCTTGCGAATTCGCGCTGCTTCGGTCTGAGTTTAGCTGGTTGATGCACCTGATCTAAAAACCAATCATAGAGTTCCCTGTGCGGCTGGAATTCGAGGGTACAAAGGGAATGAGACACTTGCTCTATATAATCGCTTTCACCATGGGTCCAGTCGTACATCGGAAAGATCTTCCAGTCTGTCCCTGTGCGGTGATGGTGCTTGTGAAGCACCCTATACATTACTGGGTCTCTCATCAACATATTAGGAGAGGCCATATCTATCTTTGCCCTTAAGACGTGCTGTCCCTCTGGGGTGTCACCGTTTTTCATTTGCTCAAAGAGTTCAAGGTTCTCCTCTACAGAACGGTCGCGATAAGGACTTGCCTGACCCGGCTCGGAAGGTGTCCCTTTTTGTGTTGCGATCTCTTCAGAAGATTGAGAGTCCACATAGGCGTTGCCGTCCTTGATCAATTGAACCGCCCAATCATATAGCTGCTGAAAATAATCGGATGCATAACACTCATTCGCCCATTCATACCCTAGCCAGGCCACGTCCTTCTTGATGGCGTCTACAAATTCTTGTTCTTCCTTGGTAGGATTGGTGTCGTCAAAACGGAGATTGACCGGCGCGTCGTATTTCAGACCCAGACCAAAATTCAAACAAATGGAAGAGGCGTGACCAATATGAAGATAGCCATTGGGTTCAGGTGGAAATCGAAAACACAATTGATCGTGCACGTAGTCTCCTGCAAGATCATCCTCGATGATATGTTCTATAAAATTAAGTGATTCCCTAGTCTCGCTCATGGCTAATAAATAAGGCAACAAAGATACCAAAACGCGCTAAAAAAGTATCTTTGCGAAAAGTTTTTACATGAGCAGCATCAAGCTGAAAAACATAAGAATATTTGCCAACCACGGCTGTATGACGGAAGAGGAAAAGATCGGTAGTGATTATCTGGTCAACCTCACCGTAAAAGCTAATTTGAGCCGTGCGGCCCAATCGGACAAACTCTCCGAAACGGTAGACTATGTTCACTTGAATAAGATCGTCAAAGAGGAAATGGCTATCCGGTCCAAATTACTGGAACACGTGGGTCAGCGTATCATCAACTCCATCTTCGAGCAGATTCCTCTGGTTAGCGATGTTAAGGTGAGAGTGTCTAAAATGAATCCTCCCATTGGCGGAGATGTGGAAGATGTAAGCGTAAGCATGAAGGCTAAGCGCTAAAAAAGCCCGAATTAGGGCATTTAAGGCCAAAACTTTTTATATTTGCCCTCCTCAAGGCATCGTGGCCGAGTGGCTAGGCAGAGCTCTGCAAAAGCTTGTACAGCGGTTCGAATCCGCTCGATGCCTCAAAAGAACCTCCATTGTAATGGGGGTTTTTTTATTCTGCTTGTTCAAAGGTTGGGTTTACCTTGGGAATACGGTCCAAGCCTTTTTGGACCTGGCTGGGAAAAATACCTTCAATCAACAATAACACACCGAAGCCCACGATCAGTATACTGACCCACTTCTTGGTGCGAATGATAAATCGAGGGGTCATTCTGTTCTTTAGTTTTTTGGCCAATGAGATCTTGATCAGGTCTGTTAAAAAGAACACCACCAGAACCGTTAGTAAAAAGAGAAACACCCCGTTCTCCGAAGTGGTCAAGGCATTGGCCATGATGATGGTGCCAATCCATCCTGCAAGTACTCCAAAGTTGACAAAATTGAGCAGAAAACCTTTGAGGAACAGGCCTCCCAGGTTCTTTTTCACCTTTACGGCATAATGCTCCCGAACAATCTTAATAAAGGATTTGGAGGTGCGAATGTAAGATATAACACCATAGGCGATCAGCACAACTCCCCAAAAATTAGCAGGCCGGGATCATCCTTAACCCGATCCAAGAGCTTGCTGGTCGAGAAATAAGCTATAAGAATGAATATGATGTCCGCAAAGATGGCTCCAAGGTCAAAAAACAAGCCTGCTTTGAACCCCTTGGTGATGCTGGTCTCCATCAGGGTAAAAAAAACAGGTCCTATAGCGAAAGCTAGTAGGAACCCGTATAAAGCTGCATATATTAAGCCATCGAACATTCAAGTAAAAGTACGAATTACTTTAGTCTTGAATGGAGACAAATATCATTAAACCCGTCTAGTTCATGACCTTAACCCGGCCACCAGCAAATCGCTTCTCATCGATCTCCTTGGGGTTGCCATAGATGTAGATATCTCCTCCAGCTGTGATCTTCAGGTCTACAAGATCAGAGGCATTCACCTCAGCCTCTCCTGCGGCCATGATACCGATCTTGGTGCGTTTTGTCCTTAGATCCATGCCTTCAAATATACCACCGGTATTCAGGGAAATTTCCTGAGATTTGGCCAGGCCCCTAGCCTCGATGATACCGCCAGTGACCGCCTTGATGTTGGCTCGATCTACATCCAAGCCAACCCTAATCATTCCGCCCTCCTGGGCTCTGAGTTCGATCTCGTCCTGTTCGATCACCTGGTTCACTACAATTCTTGCCCCTTCATTGGAGTCTATGGTCTTGATATCCGTATAGTAAACCTCGATAAATGTCCTGCTTCCGTCAAAACGTGTATCAATCTCCATGCGAAGTTTTAATTTTCCATTCTGATTGATCACCCGTACATCGTCCGTATTATGTCCTTTGATAACCACTCTGTTCTCGTCCGATTGTATCAAATTTATCTCGATCAAATCGTAAACTTTTAGCATGTCAAAATCACCAACGTCTTTGGTGATGGTCCTTTGGGCCTGGGCAGAACAGGCGATCAGCGCTAGTACAAATAGAAGTTTTTTCATGTTATCCCTGTTTATTTTCTTCAAAGACAAGATTTTCTGGTAAACGTTACACTCGTGGTAAATATTCTTCCCGGTGTCCCAACATCTCAAAATCGATCTGCTTTTTGAACAGGTCGGCTCCTTTCATCCTTACATAAACCTCATCCCCCAGCTGGTAGGTATTCTTGCTTTGCTCTCCTACAGCGGCGAACTCAGTCCGATCAAATACATAATAATCGTCCTGCATGTCCTGCATGCGTATCATCCCTTCGCATTTATTGGATATGATCTCCACATAGATACCCCATTCCGTAACCCCGGAGATCACCCCTAGGAACTCTTCGTCCTGATGGTCCAGCATATATTTCACCTGCATATATTTGATACTATCCCTTTCGGCGTTGGCTGCCAGGTATTCCATATCGCTGCTGTGACCACATTTCTCTTCGAAAGCATCCTGGCTGGCCGATTTTCCACCATCCAAGTAATGTTGCAGTAAGCGATGTACCATCACATCCGGATAACGGCGAATAGGGGAGGTGAAGTGGGTGTAATAATCGAAAGCCAAACCGTAGTGACCAATGTTTTGTGTACTATAGATCGCCTTACTCATGGAGCGAATGGCCAGAGTGTCGATCAGGTTCTGCTCTTTCTTGCCCTGCACATCCTTGAGAAGTTTATTCAACGAACTGGATGTGGACTGTCTGTCCAAGGTGTTCAGTTTGTAGCCAAATCGTTTTATGATGTGTTCCAAGGCTGCGATCTTCTCATCGTCGGGTTCGTCGTGTACCCGATATACGAAGGTCTTGGGTGGATCTTGTTTGGCAATAAACTGAGCAACTCTTCTGTTAGCCAATAACATAAACTCTTCGATCAGCTTATTGGCATCCTTGCTTTCCTTGAAGTAAATTCCCTCCGGTTCATTTTGTTCGTCCAGTTTGAACTTCACTTCTATCTTATCGAATGAAATAGCGCCTTGCCTCATTCTATCTGCACGAAGAATCTTAGCCAATCTGTCCATCTCCAGTATAGCCTTCTGAATGGAAGTATCCACCTGATATTTTTTCCCGGTTAGTGATGTCTTGGCCGGTATTTCGTTCGATTTGGGATTCTCTATCAGGTGCTGGGCTTCTTCATAAGCAAACCGAGCATCACTGTATATCGCTGTTCTTCCAAACCATTGATCCAAGATCTTTGCCTTGGAATCTAGTTTGAAAATAGCGGAAAAGGTATATTTTTCTTCCTGGGGCCTCAGACTACAAGCATTGTTTGACAGTACTTCAGGGAGCATGGGAACCACCCTGTCCACAAGATAGACTGAAGTGGCTCGATTGTAGGCCTCATCGTCCAAAACAGTTCCTTCTTTCAAGTAATGAGAAACATCTGCTATGTGGATTCCGATCTCGAAATGACCATCATCAAGCACTCCAAAAGATAAGGCATCGTCAAAATCCTTGGCGTCTTTGGGGTCTATGGTAAAGGTCAGTACCTCCCGCATATCCCGCCTTTTGGCAATTTCATCTTCCCTTATACTCGTGTCCAGAGAATTTGCATAATGCTCAACCTCATGGGGAAACTCATAAGGCAGACCGTATTGAGCCAGGATAGCATGAATCTCGGCATTGTGCTCTCCAGCCTTTCCAAGCACTTTGATCACTTCACCCACTGGCGATTCAGAATGTGCCTCCCAACCTTGTATCTTGACCAATACTTTATCTCCATCCTTTGCCTTATTTACCTGGCTTTTCGGAACAAAAATGTCGGTGTACATATTGTATCCAAAGCATTCCACAAAGGCAAACCTATCAGATAAGTGAATTACACCTACAAATTCGTTCCGCTTACGCTGTAGGATCTTGGTGATCTCACCCTCTTGTCTCCCTTGTCTTCTACGTTTAAAGACATATACTTCTACCACGTCTTTGTGCAGCGCCTTGTTCAGGTTCTTTTTCTGAACCAGTATGTCTTCTTCTAATTCGTCCACCACTACATATCCCTGACCTCTGGAATTGACATCCAGAACACCAGTGTAATAGTTCATTTTGACTGGTAAAGTGTACTTTCCTCTATCTACCTGAACGATTTCGCCTTTCTGCTCTAATCGCTTCAGGGTCTTGATGATCTGATTTCTGGAACTGGGGTCATCCAATCCCAGACTTGCTGATATCTGCTTATAATTGAGGGGAGTGTTCCTACGACTGCGCAAAAGGCTTGTGATCCGTGAGGTAATTTCATTTCCCCACTGTTTTTTGTTGCGCTTTTTTCGTTTGGGCATAGAGGTTAAGTCTTGTGCCCAAAAGTACAGCTATTAGAGCAATACCGAAGGTTATCTGTATAATTATTACTAAATTAGGATATGGAGAACTATCAGTTGGTTGCGATTTTTACTTATCCCAGCGAATATGCAGTATTGGAATTACTCCTGCAGCAGAATGAGATCCGCTATGTCTTCCAAAACGCAACCATGGTCGGTGTTCTTCCTTTTCACTCAAATGCGGTAGGAGGTATACGTCTATTGGTTCACCCGAATGACATTGAATTAACGAAAGAGATATTGAACGATCTCAACAGCGCGTCCGACCTCAAGATAGTTTAAGATTACCTTTTCCACAATTCACATAGTTAACATTATAATTAGTTATTTCTAAAGATTATTTAATTAAAAATGATCTTTATTATAGCTTGTTGAAAACCGCAATAAGTTTTTTGAAAAGGACTTGTAATTTCCATTTTTAATCAATTATTAGGACTTATCGACAAACTCTACACTGCTTAATGCCTTGTAGAGCAATGTACTCCAAATAGAAATTCACAACCGTTGATAAGTTAGAATCAATTGGTATTCTTCATAACTAGGCTTTAACAAAATGTTAGCAATTGCGCTTTCTCATCAAAATGCAATTAGGATAAATCACAAAAAGAATAATTGGATGATTTATTCATTTTTTCTATTGGAAAAAACAATTGAGTTTTGACAGAATAGTTTTCCTATTCAGTTATCAACAATTCACAGAATTATCAACTGTTTTTTAAAAAGGAATTAGAAGAGGATCATTCTCCCGTTGGGAGCCAAGATTGTATATTTGCATTAAACTAAAATCCTTTGATGAAAATAGCAATTGGAAATGACCATGCGGGTACGGATTATAAGATGTCTGTCGTCGAATTTCTTGAAGAACAAGGACACGAGGTTCAAAATGTAGGTACAGACCTAAGTGATAGTGTTGATTACCCCGACTTTGTTCACCCGGTAGCGGAAGCCGTCTCCTCTGGTCAAGCTGATTTTGGTGTGTTGATCTGTGGAAGTGGTAATGGAGTTTCAATGACAGCCAACAAACACCAGAAAATTAGGGCTGCCCTTTGCTGGACAGCGGAGATTGCCCAATTGGCCAGAGAACACAATGACGCTAATATCATTAGTATTCCCGCACGATTTACCAGCCAACCCCAGGCAATCAATATAGTAAACACCTTCCTGAATACTCCATTTGAAGGAGGACGTCATCAAAGACGGGTAGACAAAATAGCCTGCCAATAATTAATCGCGATTATGAGTCATTCCCATCATCATCACCACCATGATATGAAGGGAAAGAACATGCTGATCGCTGTCATTTTGAATGTGGTGATCACCGTTTCACAAGTGATTGGCGGACTGATCTCTGGAAGTTTGTCATTGCTTTCGGATGCACTGCACAATTTTTCAGATGTCCTTTCATTATTGATCAGTTTTTTTGCCAATCGCCTGGTAAAGCGAAAGGCTTCATCCCGTAGAACATTTGGATATAAACGGGCCGAAATAATAGCAGCCTTTGTAAACGCCTCTACTTTATTGATCGTCGCGGCCTATTTGATCTATGAGGCCATAGTTCGATTTATTTATCCCCAACCCATCGAAAGCGGCCTGGTGATCTGGTTAGCGGCTATTGCAATAATTGCCAATGGTATTAGTGTACTACTGTTGAAAAGCGGTTCTGACCACAACATGAATATTCGTTCGGCTTATTTACATCTGATGTCTGATATGTTGGCATCGGTTGCTGTCCTGGTTGGTGGTTTGTTGATGAGGTATTTTGGCTGGTTCTGGGTAGACAGTGTTCTAACAGTTTGCATTGCTGTTTATTTAATTGTAGTTGGTTATGACCTGCTCAAGGATTCGTTCAAGGTATTGATGTTATTTACGCCGGAGGACGTAGATCTAAATCATATTCGGCAAGAGTTAACTATTTTAGAAGAAGTGGATAATGTACATCACGTACATGTTTGGCAACTCAACGAGCAAGAAGTACACTTGGAAGCACATATCGAATTCAATAAGGATATAAGTTTATCCCAATTTGACCTTATCATGGTGGAGATCGAGAGGGTTCTAGATGAAAAATTTGGAATCAACCACGTCAACATTCAGCCTGAATATCAACGCGATGACCCTAAGGACATCATAGTACAGGATTAGTGAAGATCATCATTAAGAAATACCAGGAACTTTCCACGGACGAATTGTACGCCCTTTTGCGCCTGCGATCCGAAGTCTTCGTTGTAGAACAAGATTGCGTGTACCAAGATATAGACAACAAGGATCAGAATGCATTACACATTATGGGGTGGCAAGGCGATGAGCTGGCCGCCTATACGCGTTGCTTCGGTCCTGGGTTTTATTTTGACCAACCGGCTATAGGTCGGGTGGTGGTTCAGGAAGATTACCGCGGGCAGGGCCTGGCCAATGCCATTATGAGGGTATCCATAAATGCGTTACAAACGTCCTATGGGCTCACAGATATAAAGCTATCTGCTCAAACCTATTTATTGCAGTTTTATCGGGATTTAGGCTTTGAGACAGTAGGAGAGGAGTACCTCGAAGACGGAATCCCGCACATGGCTATGATCCGGCCGGCGGACGTTGCCGGATAGGAATGAGTTTACGATAGGTCAAGCACCTCCAGACCCATTCCATTGGGCCAAACCTAAACACCTTTAACCATAACTTACTGAGCAAGATCTGTAAAGGGAAGAATCCCAATGCAATCAACAGGGTTTCCCACTGGCTGAATTTCATATACCCACCATAGCCGACTGCCGTAAACAGCATCAAAGCGAATAAGCTTTGTACTAGATAGTTGGTCAACGCCATTTTTCCAACATATGATAACGGGCTCAGCAACTTCTGGATCAATACAAAGCGATAGATCCAACCAATAAACCATAGGTAGAAAAGCCCCATTAATACATCGCAAACCGGCATCAACCACAAGAGAAAAGGCCCCATTGATCGGTGTGGTGCCAGCCCTGATCCAAAACCACATATAGAAAGAACAATCGATACAGATTACTGATAATAGTAATCAGTAGCACCGGTATTTTGATACCATCGATAAAACGCTGGGGATTTCGAAGAAAACTGCTCTTGCCGATCGCTACCCCTAGGACTATCATAGACAAAGCCAAAGGAAAGAAGTAAGAATAAGCCAGGGGCAGGTTAAAAAGGTATTCATAGAACCTAAAGCGCACCCCTTCCATATAAGTCCCTTCACCAATTACAGAAGGAATGATATCCACCGGATAAAGTCTTTCAAAATTAGCGATGGGATCAGACCCAATAGCCGATAACAGGTTTAACAAAGCAGAGAGAATCCACGAACCGAGCTCAGTAAATCCTAAAAGAATTATTCCCGACGCTATTAACAGGCTTCCCATGGAAAAACGGTGGATAAATGGAATAAAAAAGCCAATTATGGCATACATATGTACCACATCCCCGGACCACAGGAATAAGATGTGTCCTATTCCGATGAGCAATAAAGTGAACATTCTCCAATGGATGAATCCACGATAAGGTCTGGTCAGATGTTTGCGTTTCTGGATCTGCATAGCAATTCCAAGGCCAAACAACAAGGAGAAGATGGGAAAGAACTTGGAATAGAAGAACAGCCTCCTGATTTCGTCAGCAAATTGATTCCAAAAATCCTGGAAGTTGGTGTAAAAACCGTCCTGATTGAGCGGGATACAATTCATGATCTCAATATTGACCACGAAAATGCCAAAGATGGCAAAGCCGCGATAAATATCCAGCAAGTCTATTCTGCGGTTCTCAGGAGAAAGACTGCTGTTTTGACTCATGAACGAGATCCTTTGGATTTTACGCCGGAATCAAAGGGTAATTTCAATTGTACGGCCAGGTCTTCATCCGGCCGATGATCGGCAATGTCTACTCCGTACTGTATCTCCTGAGGGTTTCCATAGACAAAGGTTCCAAATAATCGGTCCCAGATCGCGAACATATTTCCGTAGTTGCTATCTGTCCAAGGGAGCTGATAATGATGGTGGAACTTATGCATATTGGGCGTGACGAAAACCCAGCTCAAGCCCTTATCTAATTTTAGGGGAAGACGGAGGTTGGCATGTGTCCAATAAGTAAAGAAAATAGTCAGTATCCGATAAAAGAAATAAAAAGAGATCGGCATGCCCGTGATCACCACGGCAATAAGAGCAAAGATCTCTCGAATAAGAAAATCAAAGGGATGGTGGCGTGTTCCGGAGGTCGCATCTACGTGCTTGTCGCTATGATGCACTAAATGCAATCGCCACATCCAGGGCACCTGATGCAAAAGGTAGTGGACACCGTATTGAGCAATGAGGTCCAGAACCAATATAGCGAGAATCAATTCCGCTGCAACTGGCCAATCGACCAGATTGAGCAGGCCGAAGTTATTGTCGCCAAGCCAGCTAAAAATTCCTGCTGTAGCTAATCCGAAAACCGTATTGATAAGCAGCACGAAAATAAGCAGGATCAGATTTGTCCGGGCGTGTCGCCACTTGCGGTAGGGTTTTGTAAAAAGGCTATAGTTGCCTTCCAGTATCCAAAATAAGGTAATGCAGAAAATCACCCAACCCGCTTTCATCCAGACAGGCATTTGCTCGAAGAAGTCCAGGATAGCGTTCATGAGTTAGATGCTTGGGCTTATTCCAAAATTCCTTTGTATCGAGCCGCATCATTCAATACAGCTACGGCTTCAAGGATTTCAGGGTTGTGATCGATCTGATAAGAGTACAACCCTTCCCTGTAAAAATAGCGCTTTAAGATCTCATCCGACAACAGAGAAGTGATTTCAGCCTTTTTCTTTACCAGTTCCCGCTCTTTGGCTTTGTTAATGGAAGCCATTAATTGGTCATAGCTGGCCTGAATCTCCTCTTGTAGGCCGTCATCCTCGGCTCTTTTTATGGCGTGCGCGAATTCTTTTTCGGTCTCAGTTTGATAGTCGAAGCCGTTTTTGGACAAATAGGAGACAAAATCGTTGAAATCCTTGTCGTCAAATTTGAAATCGTCCGAGTTGGCCAATGTGTTGCTAAAGTAATAGTCTGTGGCATAATCGAAGATAGCCCTATCCCTAAGCAGGGCAGTGGTCACCGGGCTGAATTTAGCTGACTCCAGTTCTATATCGGGAAGGATTCCGCCTCCATCGTAAACTGTCCGGCCTCCTTTGGTAGTGAAAGCATTGTATTCTTTAGGGTCTAATCTAACCGGATCGCCATTTTCATCCCTGTTCCAATAATCCAAAGCTTGTATACATCGGCCACTAGGGGTGTAATAGCGAGAGATGGTCACCTTTAGTTGTGTTCCGTAGGTCAGTTTCTTGGGGCGCTGGACCAAGCCTTTTCCGAAGCTTCTGGCACCGACTATGACTGCGCGGTCCAGGTCTTGTAAGCCACCAGCGACGATCTCGCTGGCGGAGGCGGACCGCCCGTTGATCAAAACGACCAAGGGAATCTCTGTATCTACAGGATCCTGTTGGGTCTTATACGTCTTGTTGTACTTATTGATTACGGATTTGGTCGTGGTAATGGGCTCCCCTTTAGGAACAAATAAATTGACCACATTGATGGCCTCATTGAGCAACCCTCCCGGGTTTCCCCTCAGGTCCAGAATGATCTTCTGGGCCCCGTCAAGTTTTAATTCTTCTAAGGCATTCCGCGTTTCTATCGTCGTCCTTCGATTGAATTTACTCAATACGATATAACCGATATCTTCTCCTATTAAACCATAGAATGGAACGGCTTTCACGTCCACTTTTTCACGGGTTAAGGTCGTGGTCATTTGCTTCCCTTGCCTAAGGTAGGTAAGCTGGACATCGCTTCCGGCAGCCCCCTTTAGAAGCTCACCCGCATCGTCTTCAAAATCGGCCAGGGCCGTATTGCCTATTTTGATGATCTCGTCTCCCGCTTTAAGACCGGCCTTATCAGCTGGATAATCCTTAAAGGGCTCTACGATTACGATCTTATCTTTTTGTGTTCTGACAGAAGCTCCGATCCCGGTATAAGTACCGGAGTTTCTGATTCGCGCCTCTTGAACCTCCTGCTCATTCCAGTAGACCGTGTAGGGATCCAGATCGTCCAGCATACCTTTGATCGCGTTATCCATCAAAGTTGCAGGCGTGTTCTCGTCCACATAATTCATGTTCAACTCTTTGAACAGAGTTGTAAATATTTCGATCTGCTTGGCGATCTCGAAGAAATCGCTTTTGAATCCTGCAGTGGTCACCAACAGCAACAGGGCTGCCAAGGGAAAAAGAATTCGTTTTTTCATCTTCATTATTGTTTTTCAGACCGCCCCTTCAGCTTGTCCAACAGTCCGACCATAGCTCGCTGGACCTCTTCATACGTGGGCTTCTTTGAGGAAAGATATAAAAACATCATCGCATATTGCGGCCCGCCATCTGGGCTTAACATATGTTTGTGAAGGCGATAGGCCTCGCGCATTTTGCGCTTGATAGCATTTCGGTCCACGGCTTTTGCCATCAATTTTTTAGGGACAGAGAAACCCGCCTGATTCTCTTCGGCTTCCATAGGGACATAGATGAGCTTGATCGATCCCTGTCTGAGGGATAATCCTCGATCGAACAATTGGTCGATCAGTTTTCGGCTTTTTAGTCTTTCAGACCGCTTGAAACGTTGGCTCACCTGTTAAAGATAAAAAACACCTGAATCCAGCCAGGGATCCAGGTGTTTTGCACAATTTCATTTTATGCGCTACTGCGCTTCGAAGGTGTTGTTTTCCCGATCTACATCAGCCATTAATTCGGACTGGTCAATCACGATTTTACTCACTTTTTTATCGCTCTTTACCTCCAGGTCATAGGTTGGATAAGCCCAGGCCCAGTCTGCAAGTACTTCCCTGGAAATACCTGCTGCTGGTTTTTGACCGCGCATCATTTGCAAGGGGATATAATACAGTTGAGTTGATCCGTCTTCAAAAGTTACAGTGAGATCGATCGGCATTGGCATCAGCCCTTTGCGCTCAAGCGTTATACTGGTTCCTTCATTTTCAGGAGTTACTTCTTTGATCGCATAATCAATGGTGTTAGTGGTCTGAGTCCAATCCATAAGGTACCATCCTAATTGGAGGCCACTTACCTTTTCAGCAACTCGAATAAAGTCGTTTGGAGTTGGGTGCTTGAATGACCAATCGTCATAATACCTTTTAATGGTTTTGTCCAGGGCATCCTGACCGATGATGTATCCCAATTGCGCCATAAAAACCGCTCCTTTGCTGTAAGCGGTAATTCCGTAGGCGCGGTTGGTCGCATAGCGGTCTGCATGCGTGGTTTGAGGTTGTTCCGCCCCAGAATTGGCCAGGTAGACATAACCGCGGTAAGACCCCTGGAAAGGATTGGCCCTATTGCTGTTCATGACCTTGTTCATCGCTCGGGCAGAGATATAAGAAGTAAATCCTTCGTCCATCCATTCGTGCTTTCCTTCGTTGGTGGCCATTAAGAACTGAAACCAAGTATGAGCCATCTCGTGTGCAGTCACACCAACCAAACTTTCAAACTTCCGCTCTCCGGTGATCAGGGTGCACATAGCGTATTCCATTCCACCATCACCTCCTTGTATCACTGAGTATTGCTTATATGGATAAGCGCCGATTGTTTCACTAAAGAATTTCATCAACTCTGCCGTCTTTGGCTGCAGGTTTTTCCAATTCTCGAGGATTTCAGGATTGTTCTTGTAGTAAAAGTTAAGTTCCACACCATTAGGACCGGCATAGGTGTCGTGGATGTATTCATCATCCGCCGCCCAGGTAAAATCGTGTACCTCTGGAGCAACAAAATGCCAACTCTTTTTTCCTCTCTTGGTTTTGCTATCAGGCTGGAGATATCCGGTTCCGCCAACTACATAATTTTCGTCAATGTTGATGGTCACATCAAAATTCCCCCAAACACCATGAAACTCACGTCCGATATACGGGTAGGCATGCCACCCTTCGAAGTCATATTCTGCCAATTTGGGGTACCACTGGGTCATGGAGTAGGCCACTCCTTCCGCATTGTCACGGCCCGAGCGACGGATTTGGATAGGCACCTGTGCATCCCATTCCATATTAAATGTTGTGGTAGCTCCAGGAAGAATAGGAGTATTCAGCTTCACTTCAAGGATAGTTCCTGCAACTTCATAACTTAGGTCCCGGCCGTCTTGCTTGAGCGACTTTGGCTTGATATATCCGATCTGATCCGGGCTAAGTTTCGAGATTCGATCTCCTACACGCTGATCCGGGTCCACGATGGTGCGCGAGCGAACATCCATTTCACTTCCCGGCTGGAACGCGTTGAAATAAAGGTGGTAGAATACCTGATCCAGGGTGTCGGGAGAGTTATTGGTGTAAACCAATTCCTGGGTTCCCAGGTAAGTTCCCTTTTCTGCATCCACATCTATCTGCATGGTATAATCGGCATTCTGTTGCCAATAACCAGCATAGTTCTGTGCTGAAAGTGTTGTCAAACACCCGAAGATCGCGATAGTAGTTAAAAATTGTTTCATTATGTCTATTTCATCTTGCTGGCCATGATCATGGCATTATACAAATTCACCATTTTTCCGGACTTTGAAACATCTCGGAAACTAGATTGATTGCTGCTTTCGCCACCCAAAATGACAGGGGTATTGGAAGGCAGGCCACTATTCATTAATACCTGTTTTACCTGAGCGGCGCTCAGATTGGGAAAGTATCCTCGGATCATAGCGGCTACTCCTGCGACTGCAGGTGCTGCCATTGAAGTACCCTGTTGATAATCGTATTCATTTAGAGGCATGGTGGACCAGATCTTTACTCCAGGAGCAAAGGCATCTACATTGACTTTCCCATAATTGGAGAATTCTGCAACTAGCTCACTGCCATAGTCATGGTTTAGTGCTCCAATTGTGATGAAATTATCTGAAATCTCTGGGCCAACCCCTTGCTGATCGTTGGGATATACCTGGATAGTATCCAGATCATAAGCTTCATTCCCTGCCGCATTGACGATCAAAACGTCTTTGCTAGCTGCATATTTGATGGCGTCCCAAACCCATTCCGGGTGAGGGGAGAAGTATTTACCAAAGCTGGTGTTGATCACTGTCGCACCGTTGTCTACGGCGTATCGAATAGCCAATGCAATATCCTTGTCGTATTCATCACCGTCCGGAACTGCACGAATGACCATGATCTCGACGTTGTTTGCAACTCCGTCCATGCCAATCCCGTTTCCTCTTTGCGCAGCAATTATGCCCGCCACATGAGTTCCATGACTCACATCTTCCTTATCTTCAGTAGGTCCGTCAACATCACCGTTTCCATAGAACTTACTATTCCAATCGTCAGGGTCATCACCCAGTTTAGCAGAGCGATATTCCTCCTCCATATTGAAGTTGACATTGATTTGACCGTCAAAATATTCAATCCCTTCCTCCAGTTGTTCTAAGACCTCTGGAACGCTATCAGCAAAATTTAACATCTGGGACAGACCGGCGATCATTTGTTGTTCTGAAGCGGTTGGGTTTTGGATGCCTTGCAGATCTTCGACGGTATAATCTTCTTTTCCGAGTTTTGCAGAAATAGCCTCGTGGGCAGGCTTAACCTGGCTCAAAATCTGGGAATACTGTTGTTTGTAATTAAGGACTTTACTGTATTCCTTGTCGTATTCGGCCAGTGCTTTTTCGTATATCGCAAAATCTGCCCGGTCCGCCTCAGGTACGGAGGACATGGTTTTGCCCTCGAATTTTGGTCCTAATGTTCTGATATATCGAACATATTCAAGGTTTTCGCCAACCACATCACCCAGGAAGTTCCAGCCGTGCACGTCGTCTACATAACCATTCTTGTCATCATCTTTTCCATTGCCAGGTATTTCATCCTTGTTGGTCCAAATGATATTTTTCAAGTCCTCGTGCTCAATATCCACACCACTGTCGATGACGGCAACGATAACTTTTTCGCTTTTTTTCTTGGGCACCACTTCGGCATAGGCTTTTTCAACACTCATCCCCGGGATGGTATCCATCAGTAGGTCTTTGCCGCCCCAGGCCTTGGTCTCGGCCTCTGTAAGCTCAGTGATCTTAATAGGAACGGTATCGATATTTTCAATTGGCACCGACAGGATAGGCGCCGATCCTCCTCCACAGGAAGCAAGTGTTGCTCCCAGCACAAACGCCATAGTCATGGCTTTGATCGAATTCATAGCAATTCTTTTAGTCATTAATTTAATAGTTCTTCGACCGTGTAGGTCTTATCTAGCCTCACTCCTTTTTCAGTACGCTTCACCGTAATGATATGATTGTGGGCATCGTGCTCCAGGAACAGATAATAACCTTTGTCTGCGGCCTGGTTCAGGAATTTTTCTTTTTCTGGAAGCGTGAGCAAGGGCCTGGTGTCGTATCCCATTACATAAGGCACTGGTAAATGCCCGGCGGTTGGTAACAGATCGGCCATAAACACTAATTGCGTTCCGAGAAAGGGAATATGTGGGATCATTTGTTTTTCGGTATGCCCATCTGCAAACAGGATACCAAAGTCCATCTCGTTCGCTTGAGAAAAGTCCGAATCGGGATCTTTAACGAACTTTAACTGTCCGCTCTCTTCTATGGGCAGAATATTCTCCTTCAGAAATGAGGCCCGCTCCCTGCGATTGGGTTCCGTAGCCCATTTCCAATGCCGCTCATTACTCCAGTAAGTAGCGTTTTTGAACGCCGTCTCATACCCGCTTCTGTCCTTGTTCCAACGAATACTCCCGCCGCAGTGGTCAAAGTGGAGATGACTCAGGAAAACATCCGTCACCTCATCCCTGTGAAATCCAGCAGCCGAAAGAGAGCTGTCCAGATCGTGATCACCCCATGGGTAATAGTATCCAAAGAACTTTTCGCTTTGTTTGTTTCCCATACCATTATCAATAAGTGTCAGCCGGTCGCCATTCTCAATGAGAAGACATCTGGCTGCTATATCGATCATATTATTGGCATCGGCCGGATTGGTTCTATTCCAAAGCGCCTTGGGCACCACTCCAAACATGGCGCCTCCATCCAGTTTAAAATTTCCAGCCTCAATGGGGTAAAGATTCATCGAATCGGGATAAGTCCCGCAAAATAATAAAAGTGAGGCACTCAGAGAGGGTTGCGTTTGCGGAAGTTTCCTATTTTTAGGCAAATTTCATGCATGTTAGAACTAGCTGGGATAATCATATTCGGAATTTTGGCGCAATGGGTAGCCTGGAGATTCAAGTTACCGGCCATTCTTCCGCTTATTTTGATCGGTCTTTTGGTAGGGCCGATCTCTGCCGAATATCTATCGGCGGACGGACAAAAGTGGATAGAACCCATCTGGAATGGTGAGAAAGGGCTGTTTCCCGGAGAGAGCCTTTTTTACTTTGTTTCCCTGGCCATCGCCATCATACTTTTCGAAGGAGGGCTTACCCTTAAGATTTCGGAGATCAAGAACGTAGGTCCGGTTATCACCAAGTTGATCACCATAGGGGCCGTGGTCACTCTTGTTGGAGGCGCTGTTGCCGCCCACTTTCTCTTTGGTCTGTCCTGGCGGATTTCTGCCTTGTTCTCAGCTTTGATCATTGTCACCGGACCAACGGTGATCACCCCTATTCTAAGGAATGTTCCATTGAGAAAGGATGTCTCGGCCGTCTTGAAATGGGAAGGGATTCTTATTGACCCGATTGGGGCTTTGGTGGCCGTTTTGGTCTTTGAGTTTATAAGCATTGATGCCGGAGGCGAATACACCCTGACCGCAGGATTGGAGTTTCTTAAGAAGATCTTGATAGGATCCACCTTCGGTTTTGGCTTTGCACATGCCTTCAATTTTGTGGTTGGAAGAAAGTGGGTCCCACACTATCTTCTCAATGTCTTTGCCCTGGCTAGTGTACTTGGGGTTTTCGTAGTGGACGAATTGTTTGCCAAGGAATCAGGACTATTGGCAGTAGTTGTCATGGGGATGGTCCTTGGAAATATGAAATCGAATTACTTGAAGGAACTGCTTTACTTCAAGGAGTCATTAAGCATACTGTTGATCTCCATACTTTTCATCCTTTTGGCTGCCAATATGAATATGGACGAGCTCTTGTTGGTCTACAATTGGCAGGCGGCTTTATTGCTGGCCATCATCATCTTTGTGATCCGGCCATTAGGGGTGCTGATCAGTACAAGAGGCTCCAAACTGGCATTCAAAGAGAAATTGTTTATCAGCTGGGTAGGCCCGCGCGGGATCGTCGCGGCTGGAATTGCCTCCCTTTTTGGACTTACTCTTGCCCGAAGAGGTGTACCTGGCGCAGAGTACATTACCCCTTTGGTCTTTATGGTGGTGCTGGGGACGGTGCTGCTCAACGCAGCCAGCGCAAGATTTCTTGCGAAAGTATTCGGGGTATTTCTGCAGAAATCCGAAGGAATTCTTATTGTGGGAGCGTCGGTATTCCCTCGCTTGATAGCACGCTATCTAAAGGACAATGGGCGACACGTGGTTTTGATAGACAGCAACCAAGAGAACATTAGAATGGCCCAGGAGATGGACTTGGATGCCATGGTTTCCAACATCTATTCCGACAACCTAACGGACAATATCGAATTGAACGATGTGGGCTATTTATTGGCTATGACCGCGAACCCAACCATTAACGATTATGCCATACAGAAATTGGGAGAACATTTTGGGGAGAATGGTTCCCACAGACTGATATCAGATGAGGAAAAGGAGAATCCTGATTTTACCTCAGAGCAGGGACTATTTTCCCATGTGGATGATTTCCCAGAGCTGTCCCGAGTAGCCGAGACTTATCCGCAGATCAAGGAAATTCCTATCCGCAGTAACAATCACTACGGCTCCATGATGAGTTTTACGGACGAGGAGTCAGAGACCATTCCCTTATTCATAAAAGATCAGGATAGAGAACTACACATCATTTCGTCCAACAATAAATCGGTACGTACCGATCTGAAGAATGCGGTACTGGTTTATATGGGTAAATCCCTAAATGATATTGCGTTGGAAGCATGAAGATTCACTTAACCAAGATCGGGATTTGCTTGCTGTTGTCTGGCCTTTTGATTGCCGCATCGTGTAAAGAAGACGATTCTACCAGCTGTTTAAATTGCTCTTCCCAGGCAACCCCAGATTTCGAACTATGCAGGCAATCCAACGGGAATGCGAGTGTAAACGGCGAAGATACGGGTACTCCTTACGATCAGTATTTAGAGGATCTGCAAGAAGCGGGCGCCAGTTGCGGAGGAAACTAAAAAAAGCCCCGATAAAAGGGGCTTTTGTTCTACTTGACGATCAGTTTAGTGTGGTTGGGCTGGCCGGAGGTGCTCACAACCTTCACCAAATAGGTTCCGGCAGATAGCGACTCGGTATTGACCTGGTTTCCGTAACCGGCTAATAACCTCCGACCGTTTAGATCATAAACTTCGTATTGATCCACCAACATACCAGTGATCTTAGTGTAATTTATAGCGGGATTGGGCGTCAGGCGAATCTCGAGTTGAGCAAGGGAAGGATCGTTCACCCCCAGGGTGCCATCAAATCGCTTTACCCATCCTCCCGAACCTGATGCGGCTCCGTAGGCTACATAGGGGACAAAATCGACAGGATGAAATGCCAGGCTAATGTGATCAGATCCTCCGGAAATGGTTTCATTGCCTAGCATCACCCAGTCGGACCCATCGTACCTTGAAACGGTCAAATTAGGATTAGATGAGGTATTGTTTCGGTCCATGTACAATAAATAGACCATGCCGTCGCCGGGATTGATCCCGAAATCGAAAGCTGTTGCCTGTGCATGGACCTGGGTCACATCCGTCACCAGATCGGTCCAGGTAGAGCCATCCCATTTTTTGACCTCTATGGTCGGTTGTCCTCCGATATTGGCCGGGTTGGCCACATAAATATCTCCGTTGCTCTGATCTATGCGGATCTTAGCAATAGAATTGTTTTGGTTAGTTAGATTGGGATCCGGCAGATCATTCCACTCCACCCCGTCAAATTCTGAGACCACCACCCGATCTCCCGTACCGCCATCATGCAACAAATAAGGAGCGCCGTTGCTGGCATAGTATTCCATATCGAAAAAAGCAGCCACTTCCTGGGAGAACTTCGGGGTGCTGAGATATCCCCAGTTGGTGGGGCCATAGGATACTACAGAAGCCAATCCTGGAGTCCCCCCATTGCTTGTGTCTGAAAACGCAAGAGTTGGATTACCGTTTAATGGATTAACAGCAAACCCAAATCCGTCACCGTTGATAAAGAAATCCTGGATTTGGATGGTGTCATCACCCACGTATTCTATCCAATCGATACCGTCAAAGGTTTGCATATGGTTTGGCGGAGAATCATAGTATACGACGGGCCAATTGTTAGTTCGGTCAAAATCGAATCCTATTTTAAAAGGAGTCAGGTTGGGGTCATCATCGTCAAATCTTCTTCCTCCCAGATCGACCCAATCAGAGCCATCGAACCGCATCAGGGTAGGACCGGCCCCTACGTTTTGAAGGAAGTCGAAGAAGAAAACATAAGGCTCGTTGGTTTGAGGATGAAAACGAAGAACAGGGGTTATGGCTCCATCCGGGGCAAAACCATCGGAAGATCCAACAAAGCTCCACTGGCAATAACCAGTCAGGGTGGCCAGCATGGCCAGAAGTAATACGTACCGTTTCATAATGGAAAAATTTCGATTAATAATGACCCAAACTATTGATAAAGAAGGGTTTTATTTGATCGAATGAGAATTTGTGGGCCCTGATCCGGAATTGGTGGTGGATCAATGAGAATTGTCAGGAACTCAGGCGCTCGACCAACAATTGAGATTTTCTTCCAGAGACCGTCACCTGTGCTCCATTGACCAACTCCAGCACAGAATCTTTTTTGTGAAATAACTTGGCATGATCAAGATTGACCAGATAGGACTGATGGGTTCGGAAAAAGTCAGACTTGGGGAGGTCTTTTTCAAAGGATCTCAACGCCCTGGAAACGATGATCTTCCTACCGTCATTGATATAGAATTCCGTGTAGTTGTTATCGGATTTCAAGAAAAGGATATCCTCTGTCTTTACAATATGCACAGCTTCCAAATTCTTGAGCACTAGTTTCTGAGAGCCAACTTGCTGGTTGTAATGCTGATAGAATACCTGCAACATTTGGTTGTAATCCTGTTGATCGATCTGGTCCAAAGCCATTTGAAAGGCTTCGACCAGCTCTTCTTCAGCAAAGGGTTTTTCCAGAAAACTAAGGGCGCTGAAACGAAAAGCGCGAACGGCGTGCTTACTGTAGGCTGTTATAAAGATAATTTTGAAAGAAACAGGCATAAGCTGCTCCAGCACACTGAAGATCTCCCCATCCCCCAGGTTGATATCAGAAATCAAAATGTCGGGTTTTCTATTCTGCAAGGCAGCTTTGGCCCCTTCAGTAGTATCTATGGTATTAAAGACTGAGATATCCGGAAAATGACTTGCAATGATCTCCTTTATCTCCGTGGCCATCCTGGAGTCGTCCTCTATGATCTGACAACTCAATCCCATCAACACGACTTTTTAGGAAAGATAAGCACCACTTCAGTACCACCCAGTTCTTCTCCTGGCCGTGAACCAGTAATTGCTATATCCACCGGATAGGACTCGGATTTCGCCAAGAACTTGACACGCTCCTCGGTGATTCCTGTGGCCATCGACCTGTGGAGTCGATTAGCATTCTTTGCTCCTATTTCAAATCCCTTTCCATTGTCCCTGATACAAACCTCAACGGAATCATCCTTCAGCTTATATGCCACCTGGATCGAACCCTTTTCTAGCCCTTTTATACCGTGAATTACCGCATTTTCCACAAAAGGCTGTGTAAACATTGGGGGAATGCAGTCCAATTCCGTATCCAATTGTGGGTCTACCTCTAGCTTGTATTCAAATTGATGGTTGTGGACCATCTGCTGGAGAGAAAGGTAATCTTCGATGGTATCAATGTCCTCCTCCAAGGGTATGAACTTCTCTGTTGTATGCTCCAGGATATTGCGCATCAAACCGCTGAAATTACGGATATAACCAGTGGTTTTGTCTGTGTCGTTCTTCTTGACAAAACTTTGGATCCCCGTTAGCGCATTAAACAGGAAATGGGGGTTTAACTGTGTTTGTAACAGTTGCCGGGAGACTTCAGAATAGGCTAATTGACGTTTGGCCCGAACACGTTTATAGCCGAAATATGCGGCCATACTTGCCAGGACAAAAACGAGTATGGAGCCAAACAGGACCAATTGCTGGTTGCTTAACTGCGCTTCTTTAAGCTGGTTGTCCGCCTTGAGGAGTTCGATCTCACGGGATTGTTTGTCATTCTCAAATTGGGCGGTTATCTCAGCAATTCGTTCGTTCTCCTGAAGCTGACCAACGGAATCCTTTAGAATGATATATCTGCGATAAGCGGAAACCGCCGCGTCTGGCTTATCCAAGGTGGTGTAGGTTCTGGCCAAAAGATCTTCGATCTCCAGTATTTGCTGTCTCTCATCCAGGTTCTGTCGAGCAAGATCAAGGTTGATCAAAGCAGCTTCGGGATTTCCCAACTGCAGATGGCAATCTGCCAGCAGCAAGTAACTTTTACCCAGGTTTAGGCGATAACCAACCTCCTCCTTGATCTCCAGAGAACGGGTTATATAGCCAATGCTTTCTTCACATTGGCCAATTTCTCTGGAGCTATTACCCATATTAAAATAAATAAAGGATAAGGTTACAGAGGGCTCATCTCCTACTTCTTTCAACATGGCAGAAGAGATCTTCAATAGACTGGAGGAAGGCAAGTATTCAGAGATACTGTCAGAAGAATGGGTCTCAAGAGCACGTTCACTGCTTGAGATGGATTGGTCATAGAAATAGCTGGCCACCTCCTGTTTTCCGAGCTTCTCGTAAATAACACCAACTTGCAAGTTAGACTTGGCAATCCCCTTCCTGTTGGCGGCCTTTTCGTAATACGTGATGGCGGTCAAATATTCCTCAATGGATCGATCGTAGATCTCCTTTAAATAGAAACCCGAAGCCAGGTTATAATGAGTCTCGCCATTGATTGCCGGGCTCAGACTTTTGGTGTTTTCCAGATTGAACTTCAAGGCTTTGGCAGAGTCGTCGATACGATCTACCATCATCAGGAAGTAGGCATTAGCGTTGTTGCAACGTGCGATCATGGTCACATCGTCGGAAAGAACGGCAAGCTGATGAGCCCGATCGCTGTAAACCAAAGCACTGTCTAAGTTGGAATTATTGAATGAAAAGGCTTTTTCCAGCAGAATTTCTGCTTGCTGATCCGACTCCTGACCATGGAGCACATATCCCCCTGCTAGGATGGCAATACAGATAAGGAGTGCAACATCTTTCATTACACTCAAATTACAAAAAATTAGTATACAGGAAGTTAGTCGTTAAGTTTTAGAACGGCCATAAAAGCTTCTTGGGGAATTTCAACATTTCCAACCGCTCTCATCCGTTTTTTACCCTTTTTCTGTTTTTCCAGAAGCTTTCTTTTACGGGTAATGTCCCCACCATAACACTTGGCTGTAACATCCTTTCGGAGGGCTTTCACAGTCTCCCTGGCTATGATCTTAGAACCGATGGCAGCCTGTATAGGAATGTCGAACTGTTGACGTGGGATAAGTTGCCGCAGTTTTTCGCACATCTTCTTTCCAATATCATAGGCATTATCCTGATGAATCAGGGCCGACAGCGCATCTACTGAGTTGGCATTGAGCAGAACATCTACCTTGACCAGTTTGGACTCTCGCATTCCAATAGGGGAGTAGTCAAAGGAGGCATATCCTTTGGATACGGTTTTCAATCTGTCATAAAAATCAAAGACGATCTCGGCCAGTGGCATATCAAAACTGAGTTCGACCCTGTCCTGGGTCAAATAGGTCTGGTTGGTAATCTGCCCTCGCTTTTCAATACACAGGGACATCACCGGTCCAACAAAATCAGCCTTGGTGATAATACTAGCCTTGATAAATGGCTCTTCCACCCGGTTTAGGGTAGATGGATCTGGCAGGTCGCTTGGATTGTTAACCAAGATCACGGTATCCGGCTCCCGATTTGTGTAAGCGTGATAGGATACGTTAGGGACGGTAGTGATGACCGTCATATCAAATTCGCGCTCCAATCGTTCCTGGATGATCTCCAAATGCAGCATCCCCAGGAATCCGCAGCGGAAACCAAAGCCCAAGGCGGCAGAACTCTCTGGTTGGAAAACCAAGGAAGCATCATTCAATTGCAGTTTCTCCATGGAGTTGCGAAGCTCTTCGTAGTCTTCGGTGTCTACCGGGTAAATTCCTGCAAAAACCATTGGTTTTACGTCCTCAAAGCCTGAAATAGCTTCCTGGGTCGGGTTTTTGGTGTCCGTAATGGTGTCACCTACCTTGACCTCTCTGGCATCTTTGATCCCAGTGATCAGGTAACCCACATCTCCAGCAAGGATCTCCTGTTTTGGCACCTGATTCAGCTTTAAAGTACCTACTTCGTCTGCTGAATAGGACTTTCCGGTGGCCATGAACTGGATCTGTTGTCCTTTCCGGATAGAACCGTTGATCACCCTGAAATAGGTCTCAACTCCTCTGAAGGGGTTGTACACGGAATCAAAGATCAAGGCCTGAAGTGGAGCATTGATGTCTCCTTTTGGAGAAGGGATTCTATCGATAATAGCCTCTAGAATGTCCTCTATTCCTATACCTGTTTTTGCGCTAGCAGGAATTACTTCCTCGGGGTCACAACCAAGAAGATCCACTATATCGTCCGTTACCTCTTCAGGATTGGCCGAAGGGAGGTCAACCTTATTCAAGATCGGAATGATCTCAAGATCGTTTTCCAGCGCCAGATACAAATTGGAAATGGTCTGCGCCTGTATGCTTTGTGCGGCATCAACTATCAGCAGCGCACCTTCGCAGGCCGCAATTGACCGGGAAACCTCATAGGAGAAATCAACATGACCAGGAGTATCGATCAAATTCAGAATGTATTCCTGGCCCTGATGAGTGTATTCCATCTGGATAGCATGACTCTTAATAGTAATGCCTCTTTCCCGCTCCAAATCCATATTGTCCAACAACTGATCTTGTTTTTCCCGTGCTGTTACCGAACCTGTTGTATCTAACAAGCGATCGGCCAGGGTGCTTTTTCCATGATCAATATGGGCAATTATGCAAAAATTTCGAATGTGCTTCATGAGCCTGTCTACGCTGCTTTAGGGGTTGCAAATATAACTCAAAATGCCGGCTCGCGCTGTCTAAGTGTGTAGAAATGTGGCGGTTCACTGACAGTAGGAAATTTCATATATTTACGTGCTAAATTGGCGCGAAACGACACCCTTGCAAATTAACCATTCACACACCATAGTCGCGCACAGCGAATACGTCCGCCCCAATCGGATGACCTACTCTATGAAAAAGCCGCTGTTCTTTCTTCTTTTTCTATTGGTGAACCTAGCCTGGTCGCAGGAATTTGTGTTGACTGGAAAGGTCATTGATTCTACTGGTGCTGGCATCGAGTTTGTCAACGTAACTGCGAAGGAACTAGGGCAAGTAGAGATCATAAGCGGCGCCTCAACAGGCCAGGATGGTCAATTTGAGCTTCCTGTGGTAGGCGGAGCATATTCGATCGAATTCTCCATGGTGGGGTTCCGGGACCGGAAGATGGAAGTAGAGGCGGCATCAGATATGAATCTTGGTCAACTTCAGTTGGTTGCAGAAAGGCAAGCGTTGGACGAGACCGTGATCAGTGTACGCACTCCGGTAGTTAGAAGAGAAATTGGGAAGTTGACCTTCGATGTTGAGAATTCTACCCTTTCCAGCGGGAATACCATGAATTTGCTTAAAAAGACCCCGGGGGTTTTGGTTGTGCAAGACAATATCAGTATCCGAAATACACCAACGGAGATCTATATCAACAACAGGCGGGTGTACCTTTCGTCTTCAGAGATAGTCACTCTATTAACAAGTTTGGATGCTTCTGTCATTCAGTCCATCGAAGTGATCACCAATCCTTCTTCTTCATTCGATGCAGAAGGCGGTGCTGTGCTGAATATACTTACCTCCAAGGCAATCTCGGTCGGGTATAAAGGAAATGTAGGGGCTACCTACGAGCAAGCGGTTTTCGCCAAGTACAATTTGAACACTGCTCACTTTTACAAGAATAACTGGATCGACTTTTATGGGTCATACAGTTACAGCCCAAGAAAGGAATTTAAGAGCCAGGACGATCACATCAATTACTTTGAACCCGATGGAAGCCTCAATTCACTTTGGGAATCGGACCTGGAACGAACAACAAGATCTTATGCACACCAGGCCAATCTGATCGCAGATTTTCAGCTCAACGAGAAAAACACCTTAAATCTGACCTCCAATTTGGTCTTTGGTCCAGATGAGCGATATCAGAATGGAATCAGAACGGACATCTTTGCTCCATCCAGGCAATTGGACAGTCTCTTTACGACGGCTAGCCGATTAGAGAACGATCGGACCAATTTGTCTTTTCAGCTGGAACATCAGGTAGATCTTGGGCAAGGGAATACCCAGTTGAGAACTGGGGTCAATTACATCTTTTTTGAACAGTTTCAGGACCAGGATATTCAAACCTCCTATTTTCTGCCAGATGGAGATTTTATTAGGAACAACACCTTTTCGACCTCGGCATTTCAAGAGACCAATATTTGGACCGCCTCCATGGACCTGGACTATCAAATAGGTCGGTTTTCGGCTAGTAGTGGGGTAAAGTATTCCGATATAAGTACGGACAGCGGCCTGGATTTTCTCAATCGCAATACTATGCCTCCCGCACTGGACCCTGATCTCTCTGATAGGTTCCTCTATGACGAATCCATCTATGCAGCATACACCGAATTGGAGAGACAATGGGAAAGTTGGGGACTTCAGGCAGGGTTAAGGGTTGAGCATACGGACGTGGAAGGCGATTCTAGGGCATTGGGCCTTGTGAACACCCAAAATTACTTTGAATGGTTTCCAAGAGTAGTTCTATCTCATAATCTGAACGAGAAGAACACCCTGGGATTAAGTTACGCCAGAAGGATCGATCGACCGCGATATCAAAGCCTGAATCCATTCAAGTATTTTATCAATGAGACCAACTTCAATTCCGGTAATCCTTCTTTGAGGCCTGAAACTAATAATAAGATCGCGCTAAGCTACAATTACAACAATGTTTTGACCGTAGAGGCCTATTACGAGCACAGCAATAACAGTTTGAGTACACTTGTGTTTCAGGACAATGAAACCCGCGTGATCCGGACGGTTGATGCCAACCTAATCGAGGATTTTCAGTATAGCCTGGATGTGATCTACACCAATTCCATCCGTCCCTGGTGGTATTCCTTTATTTATTCGTCATTCTATTACCTCGAGAATGAATTTTTGGCCGAAGAGAGTATTCAGCAAACCTATTCTAACAGCACACCAGGATTTTATGCCCAGTGGTACAATAGTTTTACATTGAGCAAGGACCAGTCGCTGACCTCAGACCTGACAGCGGTTTATATGTCCAATTACATTTATGGGTCTTATTCCTACAAGAACCAATTCTCACTTTCTCTGTCAATACGTAAAAGCCTGTGGAATGATCAGGCAAGCATTACCCTTGGTGTTGACGATATCTTTAACACCAACAACATTCGGGTCAGTTCACAGTATTACAACCAGGACAACTCTTATTTCGCCATGCCGGAGTCCCGCATGTTCCGGGCCAGCTTTCTCTATAACTTCGGAAATTGGAACCTGAGCGATAATCAGCGGCAGATAGATTCCAAGGAGAAAGGCCGATTAGACCGTTAAATCCGATTATTGCTATTTTTGCAACGCTATGGCAAAGATCGGCGACATCGATGTTGGGGATTTTCCCCTATTGCTTGCTCCTATGGAGGATGTAAGCGACCCTCCTTTCCGCGCACTTTGTAAGGAACAAGGTGCAGATGTGGTTTACACTGAATTCATTTCTTCCGAAGGCTTAATTCGAGACGCTGCCAAAAGCGTCATGAAGTTGGATATCTATGAAAAAGAACGACCCGTCGGGATCCAGATCTTTGGTGCGGTATTAGAATCCATGCTTCGGTCTGTAGAGATCGTCGAGGCCAGTGGCCCGGACATCATCGATATCAACTTTGGATGCCCGGTGAAAAAAGTGGTCAGCAAGGGCGCTGGCGCAGGAATTCTTAAAGACATTGACCTAATGGTCAAATTGACCGAAGCCATGGTCAAACACACCAAATTACCAGTTACTGTTAAGACGAGATTGGGTTGGGATCACGATTCTATCCGGATCGTAGAAGTGGCCGAACGGTTACAGGATGTGGGCTGTAAGGCAATTTCCATCCACGGTCGTACTCGCTCTCAGATGTACAAGGGAGATGCCAATTGGGTTCCTATAGCTGAGGTGAAGAATAACCCCCGAATGCACATCCCGGTCTTTGGGAATGGAGATGTCAACTCTCCTGAGCGCGCTATGGAGATGCGAGATCAGTATGGGTTGGATGGAGCCATGATCGGACGGGCCAGTATTGGCTACCCTTGGTTCTTCAGGGAAGTGAAGCACTACTTTGAGACCGGTCAGAAACTAGCCCCTCCTAACATGGCCGAACGTGTTGAAGCGGCACGAAGGCATTTGCGAATGTCTATTGATTGGAAAGGAGAAAAACTTGGGGTTTTTGAAACCCGAAGACATTACACCAATTATTTTAAAGGAATTCCAGATTTCAAAGTCTACCGGACCAAGATGGTGACCAGTGATCATTCAGAGCAGGTCTTTGCCGTCTTTGAGGAGGTGCTGGAACGTTTTGGCGATCACCAATTCGTTTGATCAGCTGTTCAAGGCTGCCTTAACCCTTATAGAAGCGATTCTTGCGGCTAGCATGCCCAGGGTTGAAATGGTCAACAGGACCACAATCACATTGATCCACTTGAACTTTACCGGATAGGCCAGGGAAGGGGTAATACTGACCCACTCAAATTGCAATTGCAAATAGACCAGGATAATTCCCAAGAGAATACCAATTATTCCGCCGAGACTGGTCATGATAACCCCTTGGAAGAAAAAGATCTGCCTGATCTCCTTCAATGTAGCCCCCAAATTAAACAGGGTACTAATGTTGTTGCGTTTGTCCAGTATCATCATGATGATAGAACCGATAACATTGAACAGAGCAATGATCATAACGAGTGTAAAGATGAGGTAAACAGCAATGTTCTCAGTGTTCAGCATTTTGTAAAGTGCGTCATTCTGCTGAACCCGATCCAACACTTGCACCTGGTTGTCAAATAGTTCGTTCAATTTTGCACGCGCATCCTCTTGGGAAGCTTCAGGCGCAAGTTTAACTTCTAAACCTGAATACTGATCTTGGGAAAGTGACAACAGATTTCTCGCCAAGGCCAAGTCGGCGAATACATATTTATCGTTCAATTCCTCGTTTATCTCGTAGATCCCGGAAACAACAACCTGTTCTTTGCTGAAAGCTTGTGTTGCATCTAGAACACCGGAGAGATTTGCGCCTTTTTCGGGAACATAAATCTCTAAGAGGTTCTGATAATTTCTAGCCCCGAGGGATAATTTATATGCCGTTCCAAGTCCGACAACCACTTCATACTGTTCGGGGTTAAGCCAGTCATTATCCAGCATTATACTATCCACAGGATTAACGCGCTCAAAATTTTCATCAACGCCTTTGATGACGGCTATATGGTTTTTCCCTCGAAAATTCAGGAATACACGCTCTTCAATAATTTTAGAATAGTGCGCAATCTCCGGAATTCGGTCTAACTCCTGAATTAGCGTGGAATCCAATAAAATTGTTTTTCCCGAAGCCGGGCTAACCTTAAGGTCTGGGTCGATCAAGGTAGTATACTGCAGGCTGAAATCCTTTAGGCCTGAGAATCCGGAAAGGACAACAAAAAGACATAAAGATCCAATGACTACTCCTGCCGCTGCAATGGAGGTAATGATGTTGATAGCATTATTCTTGCTCTTTGTAAAGAGGTAGCGCTTGGCGATGTAGAGGGAGAACCCCACACCTATTTCTTTTTTCTCTTGGCCAGTAGACTGGGGTCTTTCAATGGATCGTCTGAACCTTTGAAAGCCTGGTCAATCCGATCGATATAATCCAAGGAGTCGTCATTGTAGAAAGTCAGGTCTGGCATCTTTCTGAGCTGATTTCGGGTAAGGACAGCCACTTTGTGCTTGATTTGCGATTTGTGAGTATTGATCTCTTTAAGGAGCTTACTGGCGTGTTCGGAGGGGAAAATGCTCAAATAAACCTTGGCCACAGATAAGTCCACGGACACAGAAACCTTAGAAACAGAAACCAGAATTCCCGACTGGCCTCCATCGGTCATCATTTGTTGCAGTACTTGTGCAATATCGTTTTGCAGAACACCTGCAATTTTTCGTTGTCTGTTACTTTCTGCCATAAGGCAAAGGTACTACAATTCGGTTTTGTTACTTTTGATTAAAATTCAACAGCGTGAACAAAATTGAACATTTGGGAATAGCCGTCAAGGACCTCGATGCGGCCGAGAAGATGTACGAAGATCTTTTGGGAGTCCAATCTTACAAAAGGGAAGAAGTGCCGACAGAAGGAGTGACGACCTCCTTCTTTAAATGTGGCGAGAGCAAGATCGAGCTCCTTGTAGGAACTAACCCCAACAGTCCGATTAGCCGTTACGTTGAGAAAAGAGGAGAAGGATTACACCATATTGCTTATGCCGTCGATGACATTCGCTCAGAGATTGAGCGGCTGAAAGAGAAAGGTTTTGTTGCCTTGAACGAAGAACCTAAAATCGGAGCGGATAACAAGCTGGTTGCATTCCTTCATCCAAAATCCGCAGGTGGCGTTTTGGTCGAATTATGCCAGGACAGAAGCCCTGAATAAGTTTTGTGTTTGCTGCAAAGAGTTTTACATTTGCAGCCTGCAACCCGGTCCTATAGCTCAGTTGGTTAGAGCACCTGACTCATAATCAGGGGGTCCATGGTTCGAGCCCATGTGGGACCACAAATAAGAGAAAGCCTTTACAACTAAGTAAAGGCTTTTTTTATTGGATGTATTGCGTTCGAACTCATGGACCCGCCTCCCCGCCTGCTGGCTCGTTCGCTAAATTTGTCCACCGGACAAATTCTTCACGCTCCGCCCGGTTCGAGCCCATGTGGGACCACAAATAGGAGAAAGCCTTTACAACTAAGTAAAGGCTTTTTTTATTGGATGTATTGCGCTCGAACTCATGGACCCGCCTCCCCGCCTGCTGGCTCGTTCGCTAAATTTGTCCACCGGACAAATTCTTCACACTCCGCCCGGTTCGAGCCCATGTGGGACCACAAATAAGAGAAAGCCTTTACAACTAAGTAAAGGCTTTTTTTATTGGATGTATTGCGCTCGAACTCATGGAACCGCCTTCGCGCCGGCTGGCTCCTCAGGCAAAATGTCCACTGGACATTTTGTGATCCCTCGGCCCGGTTCGAGCCCATGTGGGACCACAAATAAGAGAAAGCCTTTACAACTAAGTAAGGGCTTTTTTATTGGATGTATTGCGCTCGAACTCATGGACCCGCCTCCGCGCCTGCTGGCTCCTCGGGTAAAATGTCCAGTGGACATTTTGTGATCCTAGGGTGCGGACCTGTCAAGATTTTCAGGTAAAATCGAGTTCATCATTTCAAGGGAATCCACCCCCACCCGTCATAATTTACCCCAAGATCACACAACTGCCAACAAAATCAACTCCCCTCTATCTCTATTCTTGAAAGTAGTAGTCGCAATTTGTGAATAGCTCGTCCGTAAATGGGTTTGCTGCTTTGTAAAGCCAAATATTCTAGTATACTTGTGGGAAAATTAGTCTATAACTGTCTCAGTCACTCTTGTTTACCAACAAATTTTTGATTTATCGTGGCATAGCACGTACATTTGCCGTCCTAACCTCCCACAAATTAGATTTGGGGAAGCGTCACTAAATGCAGCCTTAACCATTTAATAATGGGCCAGGCGTTGCAATTGGGTAGTTTTGGCTTTGAATACGTGAATTCGGCCTTGTAATGCCTTCTTTAGGAAGGCTTTTTAAGCAGACGTTTGAAAAAAATTATTACTTTAGTCGTTTAATATGCGACCCCAAATCGTGAAAATACTACTGCTACTATTATTAGTTCCCATTGCTACGGCTATGGGTCAAGGCGAAAAAGAACCGCCACCTCCAGTTAATCGGGCTCCTCCTGAAGACCAGCTCCCTATTGACGATAACATCTGGGTTTTATTAGTTTTCGGTGTAGTTCTTGGAATTTATTTTTACTATCACATGAAATCCCACAGGAAAATAGAGGCAAAGGACCTCGAGTTGTAGATTTTTTGTTGGCCATCATTTGTGTTGAGATATTCTCTGCACATATTTCCCTATTACATCAAATTCCAGATTGACCTTATCGCCGACTTGTAGTTGATTGAAACTAGTGTGCTTATAGGTATATGGAATGATAGCTACCGAGAAAGAGCTATTTTCTGAGTCTACAACAGTTAAGCTGACGCCATTGACCGTTATCGATCCCTTTTCGATGGTAACATTTCCCAGAGACGGGTCATATTGAAACCGATAGGTCCAGCTACCGTCAAGTTCCCGGGCCTCCAAACAGGTTCCAACCTGATCCACATGCCCCTGAACGATGTGGCCGTCCAAACGATCTCCAAGTTTCATTGCTCTTTCTAGGTTTACAAGGTCATTTTTACCGAGGGTTCCCAGGTTCGATTTTACCAAGGTTTCTTCAATGGCTTCGACCCAATAGTTGTTGCCTTCGATCGCGATCACCGTCAAGCACACCCCATTGTGCGCGACACTTTGATCTATTTTAAGCTCGGGGGTAATTTTAGCCTCGATGTTAAACTGAATATTATCACCCGCTTGTCTTAATTCTTTGACCAGCCCAACTTCCTCAATTATTCCCGTAAACATGACTTAAATGGTTAACTTTGCGACGCAAAAGTACGAATATTAATGCCCTGAAAATACCATGGCAACACCCAATAAGATCAAGGTTGGAGTTTCAATTGGAGACCTGAATGGAATAGGAAGCGAGATCATACTCAAGACCTTTTCCGATAACCGTATGTTAGATTTTTGTACCCCTGTGATCTTTGGGTCCGTCAAATTATTATCACATATCAAGAAGGAGCTCGGATTAGAGCTTGGGCTGCAGGGAATTGAAAATGCCTCAAAAGCCGTTTCCAAAAAGGTCAATGTGGTCAATGTCTGGAAGGATAATGTCACCGTTCAACTAGGGGCAGAAGATCCTTCATTGGGTAAATATGCGGTGCGCTCATTGGAAGCAGCTGTAGATGCGCTGAAGTCCGGAGGTATTGATGTGCTTGTTACAGCCCCGATCCACAAATCCAATGTACAGTCTGAATCTTTCCAGTTCCCCGGTCATACAGATTATCTTGCTCAAGCCTTGGAAGGTGAGAGCTTGATGCTTATGGTTTCTAGTTCACTAAGGGTAGGCTTGCTCACCGATCACCTTGCTGTTAAGGATGTCAGTGCTGCGATCACACCAGATTTGATCAAGAAGAAGGTGCAGTTGATGAAGCAAGCTTTGATCCAGGATTTTGGTTTGATCAAGCCGAAAATCGCCATGTTAGGCATAAATCCGCATACAGGTGACAATGGTGTCATTGGGAGCGAAGATGATGATGTGATGCGTCCCACCCTGGATGAGATTAGGCAAGAAGGCACCCTCGTTTTTGGGCCGTATGCTGCAGACAGCTTCTTTGGCTCAGGCAACTACGAGAACTTCGATGGGATATTGGCTGCTTATCACGATCAGGGATTGATCCCGTTCAAGACCTTGTCATTTGGCCGAGGTGTAAATTTCACAGCTGGATTATCTAGGATCAGAACTTCTCCTGACCATGGAACGGCTTTTGATCTGGCGGGCAAGAATGAGGCTTCTTTTGACTCCTTTAAGGAGGCGGTTTTTTCAGCTGTAAAAATCTATCGCAAACGGACGGAATATGCGGAAATTTCAGCCAATCCGTTAAAGACAGGAAGAAAGCGTCCGGTTGTTAAAAAGAAATCATAATACAGAAAGGGGATAAAAATTATTTTTTATCTTTGCCCCCGCTTTATTTGTAAGTGGATAAGGTATTTGGTGAGTTCATGGAGGAATTGAAAGAGTATACTATTCCCTTTATCGGGTTAAAAGCCGGAGCACACCAATTCAAGTTTCAAATAGGGCAGGAGTTCTTTGAGCATTTCGAGTATGAGGATTTTAACGATAGCCAGATTGAGCTGGTTGTCGGGATGATCAAGAAACTCACAATGTTGGAGTTTGACCTTGATTTTGAGGGTAAGGCCAATGTCAATTGTGATTTGACCAATGAGATTTTTGACCTTCCTGTTTCAGGTAGTCATCAGTTTGTGGTTAAATTTGGGCATGAGTTTGACGATCATAATGAAGATTTGATGATCATACCTCATGGAAGTCATGAAGTCAACATACAACAACAGGTGTATGAAACAATTGTGCTTTCTCTTCCTTCCAGGAGAATTCATCCGGGAGTGAAGGACGGAAGCCTAAAGAGCGAGATACTCGATAAACTCAATGAACTAAGTTTGGGTAACCAAACAGGCGATGATTCGGATGATACCGATCCTCGCTGGGACGATTTAAAGAAACTATTAACGGATAAATAAAGACAAATGGCTCATCCTAAGCGAAAAATTTCCAAGTCTAGAAGAGACAAGAGAAGAACGCACTACAAGGCGTCAATGCCTCAGCTGGCCACCGATCCAACAACTGGCGAGGCTCATCTTTACCACCGCGCCCACTGGCACGAAGGTAAGTTGTATTATCGCGGTCAGGTTGTGATCGACTCGACCGAAGCGGTAGAGGCCTAAGTTTAAAGGTTTTCCGAACCCATACTCTCACTGTTCCGAGGCTCTCGGAGGTGGGAGTTTTTTTTAAGCTGGATTTTTCGATCAAATAGGACGCTTTTCGGTCCAATTGATCTAAAAATTTAGTAATTTTCACCCTTTTCAAGGGAGTTTTAGGCTTTTTTGAACCAAATCCGGCTCATATGAGTAAGATCAACGCAGCAATTACCGCTGTAGGGGGATATGTCCCCGACTATGTACTCACTAATCAGATCCTAGAAACGATGGTGGACACCAATGATGAATGGATCACCACGCGTACAGGGATAAAAGAGCGCCGCCTGTTGAAGGACCCGAACAAAGGGACCAGCTATCTGGCAATCCAGGCCGCCAAGGACTTGCTTGAGAAGAGCAAGACCGATCCCAAGGACATTGACATGATCATTTTGGCAACTGCGACTCCGGATATGCCGGTTGCAGCTACAGGCGTTTACGTCGCTTCTGAGATAGGAGCCGTAAACGCTTTTTCATATGACCTGGTCGCTGCCTGCTCCAGTTTTCTTTACGGTATGTCTACAGCTGCCCGGTATATCGAATCCGGCAGGTATAAAAAGGTTATGCTGATTGGAGCAGATAAGATGTCCTCTATCATCGATTACGAAGATCGAGCTACTTGTATCATCTTTGGTGATGGAGCAGGTGCTGTTCTTTTTGAACCATCTGAGGATGGTCTGGGCGTAGTAGATGAGTACTTAAGATCTGACGGGATTGGACGGGAGCACCTCAAGATAGATGCAGGGGGTTCTATACTTCCGGCTTCTCACGATACAGTTGAAAACAAGCAACATTACGTCTTTCAGGATGGAAAGACCGTATTCAAATTTGCCGTTTCCAACATGGCCGATGCCTGTGCGCAGGTCATGGATCGCAATAACTTGTCTGGCGACGACGTCCAGTGGTTGGTGCCTCATCAGGCGAATAAGCGGATTATAGATGCCGCTGCCCGCCGCATGGAACTCGACGATGACAAGGTCATGATGAATATCCATCGATATGGCAACACAACCTCAGCTACGCTGCCTTTGTGTTTGATGGATTACGAATCTCAGTTGAAAAAAGGTGATAACGTCGTATTCGCTTCCTTTGGTGGCGGATTTACCTGGGGCGCCATTTATTTGAAATGGGCCTACGACTCAAACTAAACGAACTAAAACGTAAAAGCTAAACCTTACAAAGATGGAGTTAAAAGACATCCAGAATTTGATCAAGTTTGTCGCCAAATCTGGGGCGAGCGAGGTCAAACTAGAAATGGGAGAGGTCAAAATCACCATTCGAACCGGTAAAGATGAACGGAACGAACCCACCTATGTGCAGCAAATGCCGGCAGTGGCGCCCGTTCAACCACAGGTTATTGCCGCTGCGCCAGTAGAGGCTGCTCCTGTGGCGCCTGCTGCTTCAGAACCAGCTCCGGCGGCTGAAGCATCGGACGATTCCAAGTATGTTACCGTGAAATCCCCAATCATAGGTACCTTCTACAGAAAACCTTCACCAGACAAGCCCGTATTCGCCGAAGTAGGTGACACAGTCGCTCCCGGAGATGTGCTATGTGTGATTGAAGCGATGAAACTATTCAACGAGATCGAAAGTGAAGTATCCGGGAAGATCGTGAAGATCTTAGTGGATGACGCGACACCGGTCGAGTTTGATCAACCTTTATTCCTTGTTGATCCCTCTTAAGGGGTAGATGATAGGCCAGATCTGTCTGGCCGGGAACCATTTAATTTCAGCTTATGTTTAATAAGATTCTGATTGCGAACAGGGGAGAGATTGCCCTGCGTGTAATTCGCACATGCAAGGAGATGGGTATTAAGACCGTTGCGGTTTATTCTACTGCCGATGCCGAAAGTCTGCACGTTCGTTTTGCGGACGAGGCAGTTTGCATAGGTCCTCCACCAAGTACTGAGAGCTATTTGAAAATGGCTAACATCATAGCAGCTGCGGAAATAACCAATGCTGATGCCATACATCCGGGATACGGTTTTCTTTCTGAGAATGCGAGATTTTCTCGTATTTGTGCCGATAATGGATTGAAATTCATTGGAGCTTCTCCGGAAATGATCGAAAAAATGGGAGACAAGGCAACAGCTAAAGCTACCATGAAAGAAGCGGGTGTTCCTTGTGTACCAGGGAGTGAAGGGGTGATACCAGACTTTCCTACCTGTAAGAAACTTGCAGTAGAAGTTGGCTACCCGGTTATGCTTAAAGCCAGTGCCGGTGGTGGTGGAAAAGGAATGCGTGCAGTCTGGACCGAGGACGAATTGGAAGACGCGTGGAACTCTGCTCGTCAAGAGAGTAAGGCGGCCTTTGGAAACGACGACATGTATATGGAGAAACTCATCGAAGAGCCTCGCCATATCGAGATACAGATCGTCGGAGACAGTACGGGTCGAGCTTGTCACTTGTCAGAACGCGACTGTTCTATCCAGCGTCGTCACCAAAAACTGACCGAAGAAACTCCAAGTCCGTTTATGACAGACAAGTTACGGGAGGACATGGGTAAAGCTGCGGTTAAAGCTGCGGAGTATATCAAGTACGAGGGAGCAGGAACAGTAGAATTCTTAGTGGATAAAAACCGGAATTTCTACTTTATGGAGATGAACACTCGTATTCAGGTTGAGCACCCGATCACGGAAGAGGTGGTAGATCATGACCTGATTAGGGAACAGATCAAAGTGGCAGCTGGGATTCCGATATCTGGGAAAAACTATACGCCTCAGTTGCATTCTATCGAGTGTAGGATCAATGCAGAGGATCCATTCCACGATTTCAGACCTTCTCCGGGCCGAATCACGACACTTCACGCTCCAGGTGGACACGGAGTTCGTTTGGACACTCACGTTTATGCAGGATATGTTATTCCGCCAAACTACGATTCCATGATCGCCAAGCTGATTGTGACAGCTCAGACCAGGGAAGAGGCCATCAGCAAAATGCGCCGTGCTTTGGATGAGTTCGTTATCGAAGGAATACAGACCACCATCCCATTCCATCGTCAGTTAATGGACGATCCGGCCTACATAGAAGGTAATTATACCACTGCCTTCATGAACGACTGGGAAATGGAGGAATTTGACGAAGAATAAGCAGATTTCAATAACAATAGAGGGGCCGGAGTCGTTTGAATAACGATTCCGGCCTTTTTCGTTATGATTAAGAGAGTTTTTAAGTTCGCCCTTAAGCTGATCGGATGGTTCGTATTCATCAGCCTTTTCTTGGTGGTTGTATACCGCTGGGTACCGATCTACTATACCCCCTTAATGGCCATCCGCAGTGTGGACAAAGATATATCGGGGGCTAGACAGCATCAATGGGTTTCGCTGGAGGAGATCTCTCCAAATTTGCAACTGGCTGTCATTGCCTCTGAGGACCAACGCTTTTTGAATCACAGGGGTTTTGATCTTGATGCCATTAGGAAAGCCATTGAAGAAAAGCAATCCGGAAAACGATTACGAGGTGGGAGTACCATCTCTCAGCAAACAGCAAAGAATGTATTTCTCTGGCCTGGGAGAAGCTGGATCCGAAAAGGTTTGGAGAGCTGGTTCACCCTACTTATTGAAACTTTTTGGAGCAAGGAACGTATCCTGGAGGTGTATCTGAATAGTATCGAAATGGGCCCTCAGGTCTATGGGGCGGAGGCCGCGTCCCGCTATTGGTTTGACCGATCGGCCAAAGAGTTAAACCAGGATCAGAGTGCAGCACTGGCTGCCATACTGCCTAATCCGCTACAATACAAAGCTCGTCCCAAGACAAATTATATTGCGGGGAGAGTTCGCTGGATCAAGCGTCAGATGATCAACTTAGGTCCTATAAATTGGGAACCTTGATCTATCGGAAGTAGATGTAAGTGCTGACTACGATAACAACCACCAGCAGACCGGCAATGCGCACGTGTTTCCATGGTGTGATGTCCACCTGCTTGGTGTACTCCTGTACGTAAGGCTCTGGCCTAGGTCTAACCTTACCAATTATCAGCATAATGATGATATTGACCACAAATAGGGCGGCCATAACATCCAGGTATGGCCAATAGGCGTCTGCCTTAATCTCGGCCAACATCTGAGCATCTGTAATTCCGGCAGCTTCGGCCTTTGTCATTGCTTTATCAACAAAGTATGGCTGAAGTACGAACTGGCTGATTATGTACAATAAAGAACCGGAAAGAAGCCCAATTTTGGCCGCGATCGCCGGAACTCTTGTTGTTGTGAACCCAACGACTATGATGGTCAAGATTGGAATACTGTAGATCCCGTTCACCTCTTGTAGATAGTTGAATAAGCTTCCTGCATTCTGTAGTAAGGGCGCTATGAACATGGCCGCTATTGCCAGTATAGTTCCAAAGATCTTCCCGTATTTCACCACAGTTTTTTCGTCTGCATCTTTATTGATGTGCTGCTTGTAGATGTCAATACCGAATAAGGTCACCGAGCTGTTCAGGACACTATTGAAAGAACTTAGAATTGCCCCAAATAGGACGGCAGCGAAGAACCCTAGCAAGGAGGCAGGCAGGACTGCATTTACCAACATCGGATACGCCGCATCTGCAGTTTCTAGTCCTCCGTCAGCTTTGAAATATTGATAGGCAATTATACCGGGTAGCACTACGATGATGGGGCCTAAGATTTTAATAAAAGCAGCAAGCATTAATCCCTTCTGACCTTCTTTGAGGTTTTTGGCAGCGAGCGCACGCTGAATGATCTGCTGGTTGGTTCCCCAATAAAAAAGCTGAACCAACATCATACCGGTAAAGATGGTGTGAAATGGAATAGACGCTGTTTTGCTTCCTATAGAATTGAATTTTTCAGGGTTTTCTCGCATCAGGATATTGATCCCTTCGCCCATACTGCCATCTCCTAAAGCCATCAATCCAAAGACTGGAATGAGTAATCCACCGACCAACAACCCCACTGCATTGATGGAATCTGAAACCGCAACCGCCTTCAACCCTCCAAATACTGCATAAATGGCACCGATGATACCGATACCCCAAACACAAATCCATAAGGCTTGGTTATCGGTCACATTGAGCATTTCCGGGATATTGAACATCCCGCTTACGGCCAAAGATCCTGAGTAGAGTATTACAGGAAGCAATACCACAACATAACCTGTTAGGAACAAGGCTGAGGTCATGGTTTTGGTTGAAACGTCAAATCGATTGGCCAGAAAGGTCGGAACCGTGGTCAAACCACTTTTTAAGTATCTAGGAAGAAGATAAAGTGCAGTTACTACAATAGCAATAGCAGCTAGAGTTTCCCATGCCATAACCAGTATTCCCTCGGCATAAGCCTGACCGTTCAAACCAACGATCTGCTCGGTGGAGAGATTTGTCAAAAGCAAGGAACCCGCAATGACCCCTGCAGTTAGACTTCGCCCTCCAAGAAAGTAACCATCGGAGGTGTTTTCGTCTGTTTTTCGAGTCGCGAAATACGAGATGATCCCTACCATAGCGGTAAAGGCAACAAAGGAGATAATGGAAATCATGGATAGTTGGTTTATTGTTTGTTCGTGTTGATAATAAACAAATGAACCTGCTACCAGGAACAGGTTCATTTGTTCATTCCTAGTGAAAGTTAATCAATCACTATCGTTTCACCAATTTTATGGTTTGCACACCTGATGGTGTTGCAACTCGTGCCAAGTACTGACCTTCTTGTAAAGAACTAACATTGATTACTACATTAGATCTGTTAGGGGTCTCATTCAATACTTGCTGCCCAAGAATATTAAAAATAGCGACGCTTTGGATAGGCTCATTAGCTTTCAGGTTAAACGAGCTAGTTGCTGGGTTAGGGAAAGCTTCAATTTGTACTAGGTTGTTATCCTCAACACTCAATGCAGGGGCGGAAAGAACTACACTACCCAGTGCATCCTCGTTGTCACGGTTTGCATTAATTCCGATAACAGTAAAACCGTATTGAACGTTGGCGTCAAATTCACCATCCAGATCAGTGAACACAACTTCGAAGTTCTGTCCAGCAACCAGCTCGGCAGTCTCAGTTTTAACAGCAGAAAAGTCTGCGTTGAATACCTTGATAAAGGCGAAAACCTCATATGCCCCATCCAGGGTGTTACTCTCAACAAAGCCTGAAAAGGTAAGTTCCTGGCCCAGCAAAGAGTTATCTGGAACAAGAGTAGAGGCATCCATACACTTGTTACCTCCGCCCATTCCATCGGTCCAGAAATCAATTTCTCCTTGATCCCCGCTATTAATAGCGTTCTCATAGGTGTTGTAGTTTGGCTGCAGCGTTATAGTGCCCGCCTTGGTATCCACTACGGTTTGAAGGTCTCCCACACCCCAACCACTATTAAAAACGAAGGAAGTACAATCGGTTTCAAAGACGTTCATAAAACCTTCCCAGGGTGCGTTTTCATCGAGCTCGATGTCCACCTGTGCATTCATGGTGGCTACGGTGATCAGCCCGGCTAGTAAAAAATAAAACTGTTTCATAATTTTAGTTTTAAGTTAATATTTAGTTTGAATTAGGATTTATAGATTCTTATATAGTCAATAGTAAACTCCGCCGGGAAGATGGAATCATCCACTTCAGGCCCGCCAAAATTGCCCCCTTTCGCCATATTCATTAACAAGTAAAAGGGCTTGTTATAGGGCCATGTCTCATCATTCTTAACCTCAGGCGAAAAGGTGTAAACAAGGGCATCGTCAATGTGAAATTCGATTCGATCGGCAGACCAATCGATACGATACACATGAAAATCTTCTTCGACATTCTCAATTGGAGTCTTTCTGGAGTTTACTGTGTCTCCGTGACAGTCAGTAGTGTGCAATGAAGTGTAGATCAAATTGGGTTCTCTGCCAACATATTCCATAATATCGATCTCCCCACAGGCAGGCCATTGATTGGTGTTTATGTCGCTACCCAGCATCCAGATCGCCGGCCACAGACCATGACCAGCAGGAACTTTCGCTCTAACTACTACCGTTCCGTACTGAATCTCCATTTTTCCTTTTGTGGTGATTCGACTAGAAGTGTAGTTCTTTTCGTCATAATTGGCCGTAATGATCAGTTTACCATCATTGATGGCAATGTTGTCCTCGGTATAGATCTGTCGCTCGTCAATTCCCCAACCGTAGAGAGCAGGACAGCCGTCGCCTAGTTCGAAATTCCAATACTTAGAATCAAGTTCACCGTTTTCGAAGTTTTCTTCAAAGACAAGAGCGGTCTTTTGGGCCAATAAAGTGGCCGCAAAGAGGAAGAATATCGAAAACAGTTCTATTCTCATCAACTTATATCTCAAACTGAGAGCTCATGGTTTCCGTAGAGCTTGTTCCCACAAATAATTTGAACATACCGGGTTCTACTATCCAGACACCATCATTGTTATAAAAGCCCAATTCGGCATCGGTTAGTTCGAATTCGACAGTTTTGGTCTCTCCAGCTCCTATAGAGCTCAGATCAAACCCTTTCAATTCCATAACAGGACGGGTTACAGAGGCGTGCATGTCATGGATATAGAGTTGGACAACCTCTTTTCCATCAACATCAGAGCTATTGGTAACATCGACGGAAACTTTAATGCTTCCCTGGGACGCATAGTTGTTTTCTACCTGCAGGTTGGCATAATCAAAGCTGGAATAACTCAAGCCATGACCGAATGCATATAATGGATCATTGGATTCGTCATTGTAATGACTCCAGAAGACCAGGTTCTCACCGGGAGACACAGGCCTACCGGTATTCTTGTGATTGTAATAGATCGGTACCTGTCCCACACTGCGTGGAAAGCTCATAGGTAGTTTCCCACTTGGGTTATAATCCCCGTAAAGCACTTGTGCTATGGCGTTCCCGCTTTGGGATCCAAGTTGCCAGGCCTCTACGATTGCCGGCAAGTTCTCCGCAGCCCAAGGAATGGTAAGTGGCCTACCATTGTGCAGTACAAGTACAATGTTTTTGTTCACGGCATAAACTGCCTCTAATAATTCTTGTTGAAGTCCAGGCAAGCCAATTTCTGCCCGGCTGCGCCCCTCTCCACTTTGGAATCCATGCTCTCCCAAGGCCATGATCACAACATCTGCTCCCCGAGCGGCACTTATGGCACTAGAGAAGTCACTGTTGTCTGTTTCATTGATCTCCGTTTCAAATACAAAGGCTGTGTTGCCCACGGTTACATCAACACCTTTGGCATAGGTAATCTGGTTTCCGGGATAAGCAGCCAGACCATCTAACAGGGATACCGCTGTGCTATCCTTGGAGGCGATCCTCCAGGACCCAAGAGGGCTGTTGTTCTCTGCAGCTAATTGTCCGATCACGGCTATGCGTTGACCTGAGGGTTTAAGCGGAAGGATCCCACCTTCATTCTTTAGCAGAACGATAGACTTTTTGGCCATATCCAATACATCCTCCTGGAAAGCAGGGTTACCAATTACCTCTTTCTCTCTGGTTTCGTCACAATAGCGATACGGATCATCAAACAGACCTAGCTCATATTTTACCCGTAGAATTCTACCTACGGCATCGTCGATCAGGGATTCTTTTACTTTTCCGTCTTCAACAAGAGAAACCAGTTCTGCCACATAGGCATAGGATTCCATGTCCATATCTGATCCGGCATTTGCGGCATGCATGGCGGCTTCCCTATTGTCCTTGGCATAACCATGCGGGATCATTTCTGCTATGGATCCCCAATCGGAGACCACAAAGCCATCAAATTTCCACTCTCCTTTGAGGATATCGCGTTGTAAGAATGCATTTCCGGTGGCGGGAACCCCATTTAGCTCGTTAAAAGAGTTCATAAAGGTCCTCACCCCGGCATCTATGGACGCCTGGAAAGGAGGGAAGATCTGATTGTAGAGCGTACTCGTGCCAACGTCTACGGTATTGTAATCCTTACCGGATTCGGAGAAACCATATCCGGCAAAGTGCTTAGCACATGCAGCTATGGTGTTCACAGCAGAGAGATCGTCTCCCTGAAACCCTTTTACACGAGCAGCCGCGATCATACTTCCCAGGTAAGGATCTTCTCCACCACCTTCCATAACCCGACCCCAGCGAGCATCCCGAGAGATATCCACCATAGGAGCAAAGGTCCAGTTGATACCAGCTGCAGCCGCTTCGGCCGCCGCGACCTCTGCAGATCGTTTGATGGCCTCCATGTCCCAGCTGGCAGATTCCGCCAAGGGGATTGGACTCATGGTCTCGTATCCGTGAATGACGTCGAAACCAATGATCAAGGGAATACCTAAACGTGTTTCTTCTACTGCGATCTTCTGAACGGCGCGTACGTTTTCAACCCCGCGGACATTTAACATCGATCCAACAAGCCCGCTGCGCAAGTGCTCGTACTTGTCTGCGGCATCACCGTCCTGAGGGGTTGGGCCTGTCACATTCCAGAATCCATTGTACTGGTTCATTTGACCTACTTTTTCTTCCAAGGTCATGATGGCAAGCAACGAATCCACTTTCTGCGTAATGGCATCGTAGTCGGCTCCTTTGTCTGCGGCAGATTGACTGGAGTCACCATCCTTAGGACTGCAGGAAAACAGTAGAACGGGTACGATTAGTAGTGATAATAGTCTCATGGTTATTGTTGTTTTATTGGTATACCCGGATATAATCGATTTCCATAGTTGATTCCTGGAACGCCGGGTCTATAGCACCACCGAAGTTTCCTCCCATTGCCACGTTAAGGATCAGGAAGAAGTTTTTGTTAAACGGCAGATCACCATTGTTTTGGAAGACGTGATAGACTTCTCCATCTACCGCAAAGCGAATCTCAGCGGCTGTCCACTCCATACTGTAAATATGGAATTCGTCCGATACACCAGGTACCATGGTCGATTCGGTAACTGCATTGCCTCCAGAATTGCCTGGAAAATGAAGCGAAGAAAAGATCTGATCCTGTTCATTACCGACATGCTCCATCAGGTCCATCTCGCCTGCAGCTGGCCAGGGATTCGTCTCAAAATCCGAGCCTAGTGTCCAGATGGCAGGCCAGGTTCCGCCACCGGTGGCTAATTTTGCTCTGGCTTCGACACGTCCATAGGTGAAATCAAATTTTTGATAACTGATCAAGCGGGCAGAGGTGAACTCGCTTTCTGCAAAGTCCTCCCGTTTAGCTGTTATCTTTAATACGCCGTCTTCAACGATGACATTCTCAGGGCGGTCAGTGTAGTATTGAGATTCTCCATTACCCCATCCATCTTCTCCTGTTCCGATGTTATAGCTCCAGTTTTCGTCACATGGTGCTCCGTCATCATTGAATTCGTCGGCCCAAACGAGCACATCGTTGTTACCAGACCCCGTATCTCCAGTGGTTCCGCCACAGTCCGGAGGTGGTGGGGTTGTGTTTGAAGGAACAAAGGTGTGATACCAAGCCAGTGTTGTGCCAGGGGGGTCAAAAGTCTCCTGTATACCTCTAATGACCAGTTTCTCATCGGTCAATTCCGTTATCTGATAGGTGGTAGCACCAGACCAGTAAGACATCACGCTATTGTTTACTGTCAATTGCAGCGTTTCATTGATCGGATCGTCCAGGATAACAAAATTGGTATTCACCGAGATCTGATCATCTATAAAGCGGCATTCATCCGCGAATTCTCCCGGGGTTGCATCCGGATAAAAACGCTTAACCTCTGCCCAATTGATAAAGGTCTCGCCTTCAGTTTGCAGATCGAAGAAATAATTACCATCCGCATCATAGCTAAATGTTAGGACATCATCGTACAAACAAGGATTAAGTTGACCAGGGCCTGCAACAAAGAAGTTTGGGAAGTCGACCGCAGGATCTCCTACACCGAAATGACCGGCATTACTCGAATCCCATATCCAATCTTTGCTTCCATCGCCCGCAATCTTGAACAGGATTTCGTCCGGTATGATCAAACGGACATCCAGATCGATGATGATCGCCTCAGAAACGGAGGCGCCACCCGTACCGTATGCGATCACATTGATCACCTTAGTGTATTGTCCAGATTGAGTATAACGAAATTCGGCCGTCTCTCCACTGGAGATCAGTGTTGGATCCAGGTCCTCTTCAAACACCACGTGAATGATAGTTGCTCCATCCGCACTTACTTGTACGCTCACATTTCCAGATTGATCGGAGGCTACATCGACATTGACCGTCAGATTAGCAGGTACGACTACTGGTCCAAATTCAACATCATCCTCCTGACAGGAGATCATGATGCCGATGAGGGCGAGCATTCCGATAATTAGTTTTTTCTTCATGGGTCAATTTTTTAATTCGCGAATTGAATATCATCAAAATAATAGGTGGTTCCATCACCGGGCAGGTCAACTATGAACTCAAAGAAAACCACTACGGTATCAAAGGCTGGGCTCGTATCTTGTCCTGTAAAGTCCCAAATGAGTTCCTCCCAGGCATTCTCTGCGGTGGTATTGGCATCGAGTTCCACAAAGTCACCGTTGCCGTTTTCAAGTTTTAGCCGTACCGGTATTCCCGCTTTAGGAGAATAGGTCTTTATACTAATGCGTTGGTTAGAACCAAATACAACAGGAACGTCCAATGGAATAGCCGTACCGGCGAAGAACTGGGCGCCATCGGTCTTAATGGTTTGTATCACATTACCACTTGTGTTGATACCTCCTGAGACCGGGTTGGCAACCAAGGTAGATTCCGCACCTTCAAATCCGATGATCTCGTAATCCAGTTCTGTATCCTCAAAGTCTATTGGCAATTGAACACCGTCGGCAGCCAACTGGACATCGTCAAAGTAATAGGTCGATCCATCTCCGGGAAGGTCAACTACAAACTCAAAGAATATGATGACTTTGGTAGCCTGTAAACCGGCTGTTTGACCGGAGAAATCCCAGATCAGTTCTTCCCAGCCATTCGCTACTGTCGTATTTACATCCAACTCTACAAATTGGCCCGGATCATCTGCTTCCAACTTAAGTCTAACCGGGATACCTGCCTTAGGAGACCAGGTTTTGATGGAGATCTTCTCCGAGATACTGAAATCTATCGGCACATCTAGCGGGATTAGTGTACCAGCGAAGAACTGCGCACCCTCGGTTTTGGTGGTTTCTACCACAGTCATGCTGGTGTTGATCCCACTAGGATCAGGATTGGCGATTACTGCAGATTCTGCACCTTCAAATCCGATCAAGCCATAGTCAAGGTTACTGTCTTCAAAATCCAATGGAAGTGTTACCTGGTTACTTGGAGGAGTTGCTTGTGCTATATTATCAAAATAGAAGGTCGTTCCTTCTCCTGTGTTTCCAAAGTCGAGGAATACGACCAACTTGGAATATTCCTGTTCCAGATCGGCCGAACTGAAGTCAAATATGACGGTTTCCCAAGCATTGGTTGTTGAAGTTGTGGCATCCACTTCCGCAGCAATATTGGAGTCATCGGCATTTTCCAGTTTCAGCTTCACCGTGATCCCAGGCTTAGGAGACCAAACATTCATGGTAAAGCCTTGGAATTGAGAAAAATCGATAGGAGATCCAAGTTGAAGGATGGTCCCAGCAAAGATCTCCGCACCTGGTTCCTTAAAGAATTCGGCAACTTTAGCGCTTGTATTGGAGCCTGAGGGGTCCGGGTTATCGATAACTTGGTTAATAGCCCCTCCGAAATCGCTAAATGCGTAATCGATGCTTTCCGATTCGAAATCTACGGGCAAAATGATCGGGTTTTCAATGACCACCTCTACAGTCGCTTCCGAGGTTTCGGCGCCACCACTTAAGGCAACAACACGCAATTGATAAGTTCCCACATCAGGGTAAGTGTAGGTAATTGTTTCACCGATCATCAGCGGAGTGGGTTCTTCTGGATCCTGATCCCCAAAGAAAACCTCAAAGCCAACGGCAAAATCGGCAGAGGCCGATACATTGACTGAGAAATTATCGCCAGGCACACCGACTACCGTAACTTCCAGATTCTCAGGAGGTCGGAATGACACTACTACGGATTGGGTGATCTCAGTTTCTTCCCCATTCAGGTTTCTCCCGATCAAGGTTGCTGTGTACGTCCCTTCAGGATAAACATGTGTGGTACTTTCACCAGGGGCAAGTTCGATAGCCTCGCTACCATCCCCATAATCGAGGGTATATGCAGCCACGCTTTCTCCGCTAGGTGTTAAGGTAGTTACACCTGAATTATCCTGGCTCAACTGAACCTGCAATTTCAGGTTGGACGGAGCGGGTATCGAATCGATGAACCCCAGGTCCCGATCATCTTCGCTACATCCGCCAGCGGACAGTAGCACTATGATGATGAATATTGATTGTATATATCGCATTACTTTCATGGATGAATCTTTTTAGTATCCTGGGTTTTGTTCCCAGCGGTTACCTGCCAGTTGAATTTCTATTTCCGGAATTGGGAATAACTCGTGCTTTCCTGGGGTAAAACCTTCAATTTCTTGAGCTGCACGGCCAGTTCTGACCAGATCGAAGAAGTGTTGTCCTTCTCCTACCAACTCTCTTCTTCTTTCCAGGTAGATGGCGTCAAGTAACGCGCCACCTGAAGTTGAGATATCTTCAAGCCCCGCACGGTTTCGAACCTGGTTGAGATATTGTTGAGCCAAGCCTGCATTTCCACCTCCTTGCGCCAAGGCCTCTGCTGCCATCAATAGCACATCAGCATAACGGATCGCACGGTAGTTATTTGGGTTGGTCAGGTTTTGGTCCGGAATGTTGGAATCTCCAACTCTAGGGATGTACTTCCTATTGAAGTAACCTGTGTGCTCGAATCCTTCAGTGAAACTGACACCCGCGCCATTATTGAAATCCTGGTTCTCTTCTGCAAACTTCTCGATATTCAGTATGGCTATATCCTTTCGAAGGTCATCATCATCGAAGAGATCATAGGTTTCTTGAGTGGGTACGTTAAAACTAAAACCGGACTCAAAAAGAGGTCCGTTAAAGGATCTGGGCCCGTTAAATCCAACAGCTACATTCCCTTCGCTACACTGCAGACAGCCAAATCCGGCTCCTTGAACATCGGTATATTGGATTTCGAAAACAGACTCTACATTGTTCTCATTGTCATTTTCAAAGATGGTGGAATAATCCTGGATCAAGCTGTGCGCACCAGAGTTGATAACCTGGTTTAGCGCGGCAGCGGCTTGCTGGTATTTACCTTGATAGAGATAAACTTTTCCTAACATGGCCAGGGCTCCCCATTTGGTTACCCGTCCAGTTTCTGCCCAGCTTGGGGGAAGATTCTCCGCAGCAAAGATCAGATCAGCCTCCATTTGCTCAAATATTACAGCCTTGGGTGTACGCTCGATCTCATCCTGATCTCCAAAAAGGATTCGCTGGTCTACCGAAAAAGGAACATCACCAAAGAATTTGACTAATTCGAAATAGAAATAGGCTCGTAAAAATGTGTTCTGGGCCAAAACTTGCTCTTTGCCCGGAAAATCTGTTTTATCCTTGAATTCCATGATGTAGTTGGTCCTATTTACAGCAGCATACATCCATCTCCATACGTCACTTAGCTGTGCATTGATAGGTGTATGGCGCATGTCGTCTATCTCCTGGATACCTGGCACATCGATGGCGCTTTCTCCGCCGGCCAATGTATTATTGGAGGCGATCTCGCCTAACATCACATTTATATAGGTCCATTGCAGACCATCGTAGGAAGCGATAAGAGCTCCTTGGTAATCTGCTTCCGAGTTAAAGAAATCCTCCGAATTCTCATCCGGGGAAGTAACGGTCACAAAATCATCGCTACAGCCAGCTAATAGTCCAATCAGTAGCAAGCTCAGCACAAACAGTATGTTGTTTTTTCCTCTTTTCATCGCTTAAAATTTTAGGTTAAGTCCCAGTCGGTAAATTCGTGGAGTCGGATAGAAACCGATATCGATTCCGGCTCCGATCGGAGCTCCAGAACTGGCAGTAGGGTCATATCCCCTGTATTCTGTAAAAGTGAATGGGTTATCTACGGAAACATAAAGTCTCAGACTATCAAAATTACTGGACTCGAACACCTTCTCAGGCAGGTTGTAACCAAGTTGCATATTCTGGACCCGCAGGTAAGAACCGTCTTCAACAAAGTAATCCGAGAACAGTGAGTTTCCAGTGGCGGAGGTCGTTACCCGTGGGTCAGAATTAGTGGATCCCGGTCCCGTCCAACGATCCAGGAAATTGACACTCCTGTTGGTCAGCGGTTGGAACCGTTCATAATTTCTTACAATATCATTTCCGATGGAGGCAAAGGCGAAGGTTTGGAAGTCAAAATTCTTCCAACCTATATTGAAGTTAAAACCAACCAGGAAATCGGCAATTGGATCACCGATATTGGTTCGATCGTCCGCATCAATAACTCCATCTCCATTGATGTCCACGAATCGAATGTCACCAGGTTGGGCGCCTTGTTGTAAAGCGTGATTGTTAACCTCATCCTGGTTTTGGAAGATACCGTTTGTCTGCAAGCCATAGAAATAGCCAATCGGGAAGCCGGCTTCCATTCGCGATGGAAAGTCCTGACCTACGCCGAAGGAACCGCCAGGTAAGAAGGCATTGTCGGTGTTCACAAACAACACCTCATTGTCCAGAGCGGTGAAGTTACCGCCTACAGTCAGGTCTAACCCATTATTGAATTTTTGGCTGTAGCTTAGACTCACCTCGAAACCTTTGTTCTCTACTGTACCGGCGTTAACTACCGGAGGTCCTGAACCTGGAGCAGCATCTCCAAGTATACCGGAAACCGGAGCTACCACCAGCAGGTCTTCGGTCCTTCTGTTAAAATAGTCGAAGGTCAGGTCCAGGCGATTATCCAGGAATTCTGCGTCGAAACCAATGTTAAAGGTCTTTTGCTCTTCCCATTTGATCTCAGGGTTGGAAATAGGCCCGATTGCGTCACCAAAGAGCAGTACGTCATCTATTATGTATTCACCTTCACCTTGCAGGTTGGACTCAAATCTGAAATCTGGGATACGGTCGTTACCAATGATACCCCATGATCCACGGATTTTAAGGAAATCCACAACGCCGTTGTCGGCCATGAAATTCTCGTCAGTCATTACCCAACCCAGAGAGAAGGATGGGAAATATCCGAACTTATTCTCAGGTCCAAACTTGGTAGATCCATCTCGACGGATCACCCCGGAAAAGAGATACTTTCCTTTATAATCATACTGAGCTCTGGCGAAGTATGAGAGCAAACGGGCATCGAAGGTATTTCCCCCGTTGATGAAGTTATTCTGTACCATCATGGCATTGTCGATGGATGCCAGTAATGGATCATTATTGGGGATATCAAAACCTGTGAATGAGACAAATCGGCCTGTTGTTTGAAAGACCGAAGAACCAACCGTAACATTCAGGTTATGCTCGTCATTAAATGAATTGGTATAGGTGGCAAAGGTGTCCCAGGTATAATCTCTAAAGATGTTGGTGTTTTCTGTTACTGAGCTGCGCTCAATATTGAATACCTTACCCGATCCATAAAAGGCCACTGGGGCAAACCCCCAACCAATAACCTCTGAGTAGTTCATTTGTATCCTGGACTCAATAGACCAGTGATCCAAGAAAGAGTAGTTCAGCCCAAAGGCTCCTGCTACTTTCCTAACCCGCGTCTGGTTATAGGTGTTTTCCAGCTGAGCCCGAGGGTTGATCACCTCGTTTCCTAATCCTTCCGCCAAGGTAAAGTTGCCATTTTCATCCCTTACCGTAAAAGTAGGCGCATTGTTCAATGCGTTGTAAAGAACAGAACCGATGGCATTTTCCAGAATTCCGCTGGACTCTGTACCAGAAAAGATAATGGAAGAGGTAAACTTGAAATTCTTGAGGAATGAGCGATCGTGGCTTAGTCTGGCAGTGAAACGATTAAATTTCGATTTCTCTTTTCCGACAATACCTTTCTGGTCTACGTAGGACATGTTGAAGGACGTACGAGAATTTTCACCACCACCACTGATGGTCAGATCAGCATTGAAAATTGGAGAGGTGTCGAAGACCTCATCTTGCCAATCTGTTCCTCTCCCAAGGGAGTTAACATTGTTGAATATAGGAGACTGACCACCATTGGCGAAAGCTTCGTTCACCAATAGGCCGTATTCTGTTGCATTGAGAACCGGAATTTTACGCGTGGTTTCCTGAACACCATAAAAGGTCTTGAAGTCAAATCTCATTTCGGAGTTATAACGACCGTTCTTGGTGGTGATCAGAATTACCCCATTCGCTGCTCGCACACCATAGATACCAGCTGTAGCATCCTTTAATACGTTGATGGATTCAATATCGCCTGGGTTTACCACACTGAGGTCCTCGATCACGTTTCCGTCCAGAAGGATCAGTGGTCGGTTATCTCCGTTGGTCGAAACCCCACGAATGTTGATGTTTAGCCCACTTCCCGGAGCACCAGATCCGGAAGTCACCTGAAGTCCGGCAACCTGACCCTGTAAGGCTTGTTCCACACGAACAGGTTTGATTTTTTCAATTGTTTCTGCTCCAACCACCGATACAGCACCGGTGATCTCCTTTTTTCTTTGAGTTCCGTAACCCACAACGATCACCTCATCCAGAGCAGCAACATCTTCCTGCAAGGAAATGGTGCCCAGTTCGGCCGAGGTCACGGCGACTTCTTTGTCAGTAAACCCAATATAACTGATCACAAGGATTTCTCCAGCGGGGACATCTTGAAGGGTGAAGTTTCCATCAAAATCCGAAGTAGTACCGTTGTTGGTTCCTTTTAATATGATCGATGCACCGAAGAGCGGTTGGCCCGTGGATTCTTCGATCAAGTTTCCGGTAACGGTCAGGTTTTGAGCAAAACCCGCACCGGCAACGAGTATGGCAACTATGGCCAGCAGTATACGATTCATGTTTCGTTTAGTTTCTGAAAAAGTACGGAGAACGAAATAAGAATATGGCAACGCTAGCCTATACAAATAGCATACAATGCAAAAAATAAGCCTATTTTTTAACGATATGTTAATTCAGCCTCTGTGAGTCCTTATAATTAGAGGCTTAAGACTGATTTGGGAATTTGCCGAAAACGAAAACGTTGTAGCCTTTTTTTGTTAATGTTGTAGCCGTGTTGTGGTAATGTTGTAGTGAAATTAAAACCTTGTTAAGGTATTATAAGTCGATAAAGTACTCGTTTAGATTGACTTTGGAATCTAAATTGAGTTTTTTACGCAGTCTGTATCGCTTAATTTCCACACTTCTCGGCGAGATATTTAGTAGAGGGGCTATTTCCTTGGAAGATAGATTGAGCCTCAGATAAACGCACAAACGAAGATCATTTGGTGTAAGATCCGGGTGTTTATCCTTAAGCTTTTTAAAGAAGTTGGTGTCTGCATAGTTAAATGCTTCTTCGAACATCTTCCAATCGTCCTCGTTGCTAATCGTGTTGTCAATATGTTGTATCACAGGAGTGATCTCCTCTAAGGATTTTATCTTGAAAAGTTCGTTTTTGATAGTGTTGAGCGCATTGTTTTTACTGATCATGTTCATGGTAGACATCGCAAGTTCCCTATTCCTGGATTCGATATCATTTTGCAGTTTCTCATTGGTCAATTCCATGATCTGCTGCTGACTGGCTAATTCCTGTAATTTGAGTTCACGTTGCGTACGGTTTACAATGCGTTGTCGTTGCAATTGGTAGTATCTGCGATATAGCAGGTTAATTCCAACCAGAATTCCAATCATCAGCAAGGCGTAGATAGTCAATGCCATAGGGGAACGGAACCAGTGGTCCTGAATAATGAACTCATAGGAGGCGACGTCCTCTGACACTTGATTGTTGATCCTGGATTTGACCATGAAGGTGTATCGGCCGGAAGGAAGATTTTCGAAAGTCGCACCTGATTCTTCAGACCATGGACTCCAATTGTCCTGCCATCCGTCCAATCGATATTGATATTGAGCTTTGAGGAATTTCTGGTAATTGGGTGTATTGAAATCGAAGGATATATTATTGAACTTCGACTTAAATACCCCCAAAGAATCGATGACCACGGCTGCAAACTCCTTATCCAATTCTTTAATGTTTATCGCATGGATATTGACTGCTTCGACAGTTTTAGGTACATGAGCCGTATCCATGATCAGATAGCCGGTTGAGGTCCCAACTACATATTCCGTACCGGATAGCAGAGCAATGTTCTCGTAGCCTTCCATCTCGTTCCTCAATGATTGAGGAGCAGAGATCTTAGAAATGGTATAGCCGCCATCCATCTGAGAAGAGGAAATGGTGATAAAATAGTCTTTGGTAAAACTCCAAAGATTTCCGTTCACATCCGGAACAAGACTGCCAGATATATATTGTTCGTCAGCAAATATGGAGCTGAGGTCATCATCCTTGATGAAATCTCCTGAATTTTTATCGTAGAGAAAAATTCCATATCGACTGGCGTAGATAACGTCATTGCCAAACCCTACCAAACAGGAATTAGCGCTTTTATCTACGGATGTGAGCCGTTCAAAATTTAGGATCTGGTCGTACTCCTCGCTTAAATTAAGCCGATAAACACCTTTGTATTCATGACTAAGAAGGATCTGAGAGGGTGATACAAACTCGAAGTACTTGGAGGATATATCAAAACCGGCCATTTTGTTGGCCAGTATCCATTGTTGATCTACTTGAGTCAATCTGTAAAGACCATTATAAGTGCCCAGAACCAGTTCTTTTTCCCTCCCTGGTATTTCCTTTACATTCCAGGCTCCGCTTAAGGTAGTAATGGGCACCGCTTGATCTTCGATTACCTGAAACAATCCCAGGTCGTGACCACAAAAGATATCATCACCTACTTGCTGTAATTTCCAAACTTGTCCGCTGGTACCGGGGATCAACTTAATGGGCTCTTTGCTGTCCAGCATTCGGTAAAACAATCCCTGATTGGTACCTAAGTACAAGTAGTTTCCCGAAACCAGAGTGGCGTAGGTGGTTCCAAGATTGCCATCCTGATCAATAAAATTCCGAAAGGGAGCTTCAATGTTAATACAGTCGATTCCATTGTCCAGTCCAACCCAAATGTTAGCATCTCGATCTTCGAACAAGGCCAGGGCGGTATTGTTGGCCAGGCCTCCTGTTCTGTCCAGTTGATATACGATATTTCCTTGAGGTCCCAGGTGGTAAATACCTGAGGAAACCGAACCCAGTATCACACCACCATTGGCCAATTGTAACGCACTGTACCATCTTTTAAGACTTAGTTCCTGGTTCTCCTGCCTGCCCCATGGTATTATTTCTTCTTCTGAAATCTCATAAAAGCCTTGCCGTTCGGTTAGCGCCAGAAATTTGTTGTCCATATCCAGCAGCCCGATGATCCGGTTTTCCTGGAAAACGATGTCATTGTTCACCAGTACTCCTTGGCCATTCTCCAGTTTAAAAAGACCTTCATTCAACACATGATAGAATACGCCTAGTGAAGTGTCGAAGACATTGGTCAGGACTCCGTTGGCTTCAATGATATTAACATTCATGGATGCTTCATCCCAGATATAAATGCGATCAAGGGATTGAAAAAGCACATATTCTTCCACCTTGATGATATTCCAGAAGTGTTCATCTTCTATCATCTCGATGTCCAGAGTGTCAGACAATGAGCTGTATTCGAGGTTACCGTATTGGTTGCGATTCCAAAAGCCGAAACCCATATAGTGACCGGAATACACCCGGGATCCATCGGCCAAAACAGAACGGATTATGGTCTCGTTGGGAGAGGGGTAAAGGGTCCATTGAGACCCATTGAATTCTACCAGGCCCTTATTGTTTGCAGCATATATGGAACCGCTCTCAGATTGGGTAAGCATCCAATTCTGATTGTCTGCTCCATAAAGATCAGGAGGAAAATTTAAAACCGGGGGAAGCTCCTGGGAGATGCCCAAGAAACAAAAACAACAATAAAAAAGGCTAAACAGCAGGCGCATGAACCAGAATAATCACTGAGAAATTTAGTGAATTTCGACTAGTTTTTGTTTTTAGCCCCGTTATTCTAACATCATTGTTTCTGATCATATTGTTTTGGGATAGGAAATTCTTCCGATTCCGGCATCCAAAAGATATTGACTATCCACCAGCGTTCCCCGTCAAAGAAGAGTTGAATGCTGTTGATACCACGCATAAAAGGCTCTGTATCGTCAGGGTTTCGAAAGGATTCGTAGGTGCTGAACACGTGACTGACAGAACCATAGGTCTCTATCCTACGACTGATCTCTTTTTCAAAGAATCCGTTCTCCTCAAGCCAAGCCCCGGATGTCTCAATATATTCATCGACACTAAGGAACCGGCTGCCGAAACCCCCTTCCGCTTTCCTTCCGGTTGGGATTAAACGGGCTTCTGGCAAAAAAAGAAATCGAAACAGCTCCCAATCCCTTTTTTCACCTTTGGCGCCAGAGATCACCTGATAAAGGTTCTGGATAATAGAATCCTGGGATTTCACCTTTCGAGCATCAACATCAACATCAACTTTGTTTTGGCCTAGAGCTACTTGGAATATCATCATGAGAACAATCGAGCACAGGGAAAGATGCCAATTTCGATTTGTAGGAGGTTTATCCATTTCGTTCAACTTTAAGTAAAACATGAGACCCAACTTCCATGGCATGAGAATGCTGAAAATAGAGTAGGTTTCCATCAGCTTTGGCCTCTATCAGAAAATGTGATCCTTTAAAATAAGAGTTTACAACTATGGCATGAAAGCCATTCTCATCTTGAGCAATTTTAATCTGATGAGGTAGGTAAAACAAAAAATCACCTTCTGATTTATTCAGATAACTAGCTGGAATTGAACTTACCTCTCCAAAGAAACTGGCGCGGTAATGATTATCCAGTTGTTTATATACGGTTTGAGTAGCTCCATGGATATCTACAGTGCCGTCTTTAATGATCAATAGTTCATCCGCAAATGCCAAGGCCTCTTCACTTTCATGCGTGGCAGTGATGCAGCTTATCTTGCGCTGCTTTAGGTAGCCGTAAAGTTGTCTTCTAAGTTTGTTCTTTCGAAAAGTGTCGATATGGCTAAACGGCTCATCCAACAATAGGATCTCCGGTTGTTTGGCGAGTGCCTTTGCAATGGCTACCCGTTGCTTCTGACCACCGCTCAGATCTCGTACCATTTGGTCTCTTTGATCAGCCAGGTCCACCACTTCCAGCAATTCCAAAACGCGCTCCATGTCCTGATCCGCGTCCAGGCGTGGCAGATAAGTAGCCACGTTTTCTGCTACTGTGATATGAGGCATCACATTGAATTCCTGGGCTACAAGCTTAATGAAATCTTCTCCCGGCACCAGGTTGAAGCGCGGACCAAGCAATGCTTGACCATTCCAACTGATCTTACCCTGTGGCAGGTCCAATAAACCATAGATCAGATGAAGTAAACTCGTCTTTCCGCATCCACTTTCGCCTAATACAGCTAAGTGATCTCCCTGATGAAGGTCGAATTTTATCTTGGAAAGAACCTCTGCCTCTCCATATCCAAATGATATGATATCTACATTCAGCATCTAAAAACTAGCCCCGGAAATACTCCATTTCCGAGGCCAGAAAAATCTGTTCATCTCGAACTATTGTTTAATATCGGTGTTCACTTTTTCCGGTAAAACCTCATAGCCCATATTGTAGAGAGTAAACCCAAATATATCGGCATATTGCTCGATGGTCTTGCTCACAGGAGTACCGGCACCATGACCTGCGTCTGTTTCTATTCGGATCAGTACGGGATTGGCCCCAGCTTGTTTTTCCTGTAACTCTGCTGCAAACTTAAAACTGTGAGCCGGCACCACTCTGTCGTCATGGTCTCCGGTGGTGACCAAGGTAGCCGGATACTCAGTTCCTGCAACTACGTTGTGTACCGGAGAATAACCCTTAAGGTACTGGAACATTTCTTCACTTTGTTCGGAAGTACCGTAGTCGTATGCCCAACCGGCTCCTGCTGTAAAGGTATGATAGCGCAACATGTCCAGCACTCCGACTGCCGGTAAAGCTACCTTCATCAGGTCTGGTCGTTGAGTCATAGTTGCCCCTACAAGCAAGCCTCCATTGGACCCTCCTCGGATGGCCAAGTACTTACTTGAAGTATAATTGTTGGCGATCAAGTATTCTGCCGCCGCGATAAAATCATCGAACACGTTCTGTTTTTGCATTTGGGTACCGGCGTCATGCCATTCTTTCCCATATTCCCCGCCGCCTCTCAAATTTGGAACAGCATAGACACCGCCTTGTTCCATCCATACGGCATTGGTGATACTGAATGAGGGGGTAAGACTGATATTGAATCCGCCGTAACCATAGAGTATGGTTGGATTCTTACCATTGAGTTCGACCCCTTTCTTGTGGGTGATGATCATAGGAACCTTAGTGCCATCCTTTGAGGTGTAAAACACTTGATTACTCACGTAATTGTCCGGATTGAAATCGATCTCTGGTTTACGATACAACTCGGAATTACCAGATTCCATATCGAATTTGTAGATGCTTCCAGGAGTGACATAATTGGTGAAGGAATAGTAAAGCTCAGTTTCTTCTTTCTTCGCACCAAACCCACCTGCACTTCCCACTCCAGGCAATTCGATTTCCCGGATCAGGTTTCCGTCAAAATCGTATTGTAAAACTTTAGAAACTGCATCGATCATGTATTCGGCAAAGAAGTACTTACCACCACTGGACGGGGAGAGGACATTTTCTGTTTCTGGAATAAAATCTACCCAATTCTCGGGTGATGGATTGGAAGCATCAACCTTGACGATCTTTTGGTTGGGAGCATCCAGGTTAGTGCTTAAAAAGAGGGTCGATCCCTCATTATCCATAATATAGGTGTCGCTGTCTGTATGGTCAAGTATGGTCACAAACTCCGGATTGGAACTTTCCATGTCCATTAGGAAAAGTTTGTTTCCAGAAGTAGAGATCCTAGCTGAAACTACCAGGTAACGGTTGTCTTCAGTCATATATCCTGAAACATAACGATGCTTTTCCTCTGGCACACCGCCAAAAATCAGCTTATCAGAATCCTGGGTGGTTCCTAGTTTATGGTAGTACAGTTTGTGCTGGTCCGTTTTGGCAGATAGTTCACTACCATCCGGTTTGTCATAACTGCTGTAGAAGAAGCCATCATTGCCTCTCCAGGAAATACCGCTGAACTTAATGTCTTTCAGGGTATCCTCAATAACCTCTTTGTTCTCAGTGTTCATGACCAGAATTTTTCGCCAGTCACTTCCTCCTTCAGAAATACTGTAAGCAGCAGTTTTACCATCGTCGGAGAAAGACAAACCGCTCAACGAGATCGTGCCGTCCTCCTTAAAAGTATTCGGGTCCAGGAAGACCTCGGCCGTAGAAGGATCTTCTTTTGTTTTATACCGATAGACTACATATTGATTCTGAAGGCCATCATTTTTATAAAAGTAGGTATAGTCACCTTCTTTGAAAGGAGCACCAACTTTTTCGTAGTTCCATAGAGACTCTAATCGCTGTTTTAATTCTTCCCGAAATGGAATATTGTCCAGATAGCCAAAGGTAACCTCGTTCTGAGCTTTTACCCAGTCTCCGGTCTCTTCGCTCATATCATCTTCTAACCAACGATAAGGGTCGGCAACTTCGTTCCCGAAATAAACATCCACGGTGTCAACTTTCTTGGTGGTGTGATAATTCACGGCAATAGGTTCTTTTTGAGTTTTTTCCTGGCAGCCAAGAGCGATCAAAGCTCCCAAAGGCAGGAAATATAGACGTTTCATATGATTGATTTTATGTTTTCTAAAGTACTAAAAACTCCCCTGTTAAACGCTCTGACCAAGGGAACTCAATAAAAAAGCCTCCCAATAATTATCAGGAGGCTTGTTAAGTTTTTTACAATACGCTTATTGCTTTACAAAGCGTTGTGTCATGATGTTTCCTTCTTGCAGGATTCTCAGGAAGTAATTTCCAGAGATCAATGAAGAAACATCCAGCACGGAACGATCCAGACGGCCATTCATGACGCGCTTTCCATTGATATCAAAAACGGTGTAGATCACATTGTCCATATTGCCGTTCAATCCAAGATTCAGAACATCTTTAGTCGGGTTAGGATATAGGATCAAATTCTCTACCAAAGTGTCTTCTAGCCCTAGAGTCTCTTTCTCTGTTGCAATTAATGTATCGTTAATTGGCACATCGTCATAAGTGTCGATGTTTCCAGAAGGCCAGTAGATCGTAACACTGGTAATTTCTGTGTCAGTTCCTATCCCGAAGTGCGTATTCATGGAGCTCATAAAACGGAATCCTTCTCCGCTGCGCACATCTCTGATTTGTGTTCCTGAAGGAGTTACAATTTCTACCCGGGCTCCGATACCGTCTAAGTTACTATCGGTTCCAATAGTAGCTACTTTTAACCAGTTATTGCTGTTACCGTTGTTGATTCTGAGTTCGCCAGGAACATTAGTGTTGGTACTTTGCTCGGCGAAACAGTCAATGAATCCGTCATTGTTTACATCTCCAAATGCTGTTGTAGCACGGATGATGTTGCTTTGAATGGTAAAGGTCATATCTCCATTACCCAAAAGGATGCTACCATTTGAGGCAATGTCGAGATTTCCGTCGTTGTTGAAATCCAGAGTAGCGTTCTCAATACCAGTTACGTTGAATCCTTCCAAACCAGACCCTGCGATGACATCGGTAAACGTGTTGTCTCCGTTATTGACCATCAACCTGTGGAATCCTTCACTAAAAGTACTGGCACCTACCCAAGCATCCATATCTCCGTCATTGTCAAAATCTCCCCAGGCTGAAGACCAGGTTTGCATAGGATCGTCCAAGACCAGGTCGGCCGCATTTTCAGTGTATGTGCCGTCGCCGTTATTGGTGTGCATTTGGTTGGTACGACGAGCCTCAGATCCACCACCGCCGGCATTACATTTGGCGATGAACAGGTCCATATCCCGATCGTTGTCATAATCTACCCAAACCGAACCGTAGTTTCCTCCTGTTGCGAAATCTCCCAGTCCTCCCTGGATATAGGTTAGCTCTCCGGAACCGTCGTTAATGTAGTATACATTTGGCTCTACATCGTGACATACAAAGGCATCCAGGTTGCCATCCATGTTGATGTCAACGAAGTTGGAACGCTGAGAGAAAACAAATTGCGGATAAGAGATCTCGGTAAACGCCGTTCCATCATCATTGGCTCGCATAAAGGTCACACCATTTCCTCCACCATACAGAAGGTCGGTATAACCGTTGCCGTCATAATCGGCTGCACCCAAACTCCAGGATGGGAAATTGTCTGCTGCGCTGGTCGCAATTTCAACTTCATCAAATCCGCCTTCTGCTTTTTGATAAAAGATCTTAATGAGGCTGGTATTTACACCAACAATGTCGTCCAAATGGTCGCCATTCATATCCACTAACGCTCTTTCTGCTACCCCGGTTGTTCCTATTTCCTCAATGGTGAAGGATACTTCCTGGGCAGTTAGAAAGCCAAAAGTTAATGTCAACAAAAGACCGAGTAATGTTTTTTTCATGATATAAATGTTTTGTTATTATCTACTGTTTAATCGCAAGAATTATCTAAAGAATTGATCCAATCCCGCATCAGGTCGATGTTGGCATCGTGGGTCAATGATCTGCCTAGTAGTGGCATACGATACTGTTCTACTTGAGTGGACATCCTAAAGAAAAGTATGGAATTTTCCGCATCGCCAGGGTTGATCAGGTTTTGACCTTCAAATCCTGGGACCGGAGTTTGTGGATCCACGCATACACCCATATTCACCAGATCATCGCTATCGTCGAAGGCTAGCCGCAGTGGTCTGTAATCGCAATGACCTCCAGGTGTATGACAATGCGCACAGTTTATGTCCAGGTAGGATCTTACACGAAGAGTCATATCCAAGCTCTCGTCCGTCCAGTCTACAACCGTATTTATCTCTGATGGTAAATTTCCGCTGATGTATCCCATGTCGACCCATTTGTCCAGTTGGTTGCTCATACCGTCTTCAAAACTGTAAATAGAATTCAGGTTTTGAGGTTTCACCCCAATTGGGATGGCCAATTCGCTATTCTTATGGCAGGTCAAACACTGACTGGTTGCCGGGATACGATAATTCACTGAGCGGTTTTCTCCATCTGCTACAAAATCAAGCTCGACGAAGCCACCGTCACCCACCGTGTCCAGGAAACCTTCATTCTGCTCATCGTTCCAGATGTAGTCTGCAAAGATCCAACCTTCTTCCTTCAGTATCATCAGGCGTGTTTCAATGATACGCTGATTTCCTGCCGGAAGTACATTTTCATAGTAGAAGGTCTTGATAAGTGCTGTTCCGATAGGAAAGTTCAGGATGCTGCCGTCTGCATCGTAAGTCGCAGAAGTCCCGTAAGGCATCCAGACCTGACGGCTTTTTTTGGCGTAATCGGTAAATAATGTGCTGATCGGCTCATATGGCAATACACCATAGACCGGATTGAGCTCACTCAATGTTCCGTCAAAGAAATTATATTCTGTAAGTGTTTCAAATGGCCATTCCTCCAATCTGTAATTGACAGGAGAGAATGGCAGGACATTCACAGTCACTGTTTCGGTAGCGCAACTGCGGCCTGGCTCGTCACAAATGGTGTACGTGAAGGAAATCTCACCGGAAAATTCTCCATCCGGTGTGTACATGATCACATCATCGCGAGGATTTTCAGGAGTTCCGTTCGGGTCCATTACCTGAGCGGACCCTGAACTGGCCGAATTGGCCCTTAGTTCACCGGTGGCCGGAACGTTGGAATCGTTGGCCAGCACATCGATCTCTAATTGGGAATTCTGAAAGACCTCCCCTTCATCCGGGTTGGTATTGATTACAATGGGAACATAGGTGTCCCCTGGTTCACTATCGTCTGATCCGCAACTGATTACTAACAGCAGGGACGCAGAAAGCATTCCTAGGGCTAAAAGTTTCTTTTTCATATAGGCAATTTTGCAAAGTTTCCTCTACATCAAAGGGGCTTTCCAGAACTGGTTCCGAAAATGCCCCTAAATGTAATAAAAGTTTTACAACTATCCCTTTTAAATGCCTATTCTTAAAGGAATTGACCCAAAAGTTGAGAACCCTTTAAAACGGACTAATCCTATTGAAATAGTGGGCGATAGCTATTCCAGTTCTTGTACATCAGTAATCCATTGACCAATGCAACCGCTAAAGCGGGTCCAATATTGGGCGGATTTACGAATACATGGAACAAAACCAAGTTGAGGGAGATGGGCACCAGCATAACCAAAGCAAAGGGCACCCACTTTTTAATGATCAGCAGTAAACCCACCACTACTTCGGTCAGTCCTACCAGGTTCATGATATAACCTTTGCCGGTAGGTTCTGCACCGGAATAACGCAATGCGTTGAAAAGATATTCGGCCTCCGGATAACCTGTAAAGTCGAAATCGACCAGGAACCAAAAGAATTTGTTAAGCCCAAAGACCAATAACATCAATCCCAGACCAAGGCGTAGAATTAGATAAAGTGCTTTCATGAGGAAGTTTTGTTGTTTGCTCAACTTAGACGAACAACAGTGCTCCTACTTACAACAGATTGAAAATCAGACCAGATTATGCGTCAAAAGATGCTCCGCAATCTGAATGGCGTTGGTGGCCGCACCTTTTCGTAAATTGTCCGATACGATCCACATATTCAAGGTGTTAGCCTGAGTAAGATCCCTGCGAATACGCCCCACAAATACCTCATCTTTGTTGTGGGCATAAGCCGGCATGGGATAAGTATTGGTGTCCGGGTTATCCTGCACAACGACACCGTCTGTATTTTGCAGTAAAGCGCGTACTTCAGCTAGTTGAAAATCCTCTTCGAACTCAACATTCACTGATTCACTGTGACCACCTGCAGTTGGTATTCGAACGGCGGTAGCCGATACAGAAAAACTGGGATCGTCCAGGATCTTCTGCGGCTCACGGGCCAATTTTAGTTCTTCCTTGGTGTAGCCATTGTCATCGAACACATCACAGTGTGGAAGGGCATTCTTATGGATTGGATAGGGATAGGCCATCTCTCCCTGGATACCGGCTATCTCATTTTCCAGTTGCCGCACCGCCTTGATTCCAGTTCCGGAAACTGATTGATAAGTAGAAACGATCACCCTTTTCATTTTATAACGATCGTGCAAAGGAGCAAGGGCCATGACCAGTTGAATGGTCGAGCAGTTCGGGTTGGCTATGATCTTGTCTGCAGCTTCCAAGGCGTTCCCGTTGATCTCCGGTACAACCAGTTTCTTGTCGGGGTCCATTCTCCAGGCCGAAGAATTATCGATCACTGTGGTTCCGACCTCAGCAAATTTGGGAGCCCATTCCAGGGATGTTCCTCCGCCGGCAGAGAATAAGGCGATCTCCGGTTTAGCCGCAATGGCATCTACCATAGATATGATGGGATATTCTTGGCCTTTGAAAGTGACCATTTTTCCCACAGATCGCTGGGAGGCCACAGGGATCAATTCACTTACCGGGAAGTTCCTCTGCTCCAACAGATTCAACATAACCTGACCAACCATCCCGGTGGCACCTACAACCGCTACTTTCATAGTACTTGAGTTAGGCCGCAAAATTAGCTGATGTGAATAAATAAACCGTTTAAAAGGATTAAAAAAAAAGACCATCCCCTGTGAGGAGGATGGTTTAGTTAGAATAAGTAGTGTAGCGGTTCCCGCTTGCAACGGGTCGTATCTTATTTCTTCAACAGATCCCGGATCTCGGCCAAAAGGTCTTTCTCCGTAGGTCCTGGAGGAGGAGCTGGTGCTTCTTCCTTCTTTTTGCGGACCTTGTTATAGGATTTGACGATCATAAAGAGGACAAATCCAACAATGAGCAAATTGATGATGGCATTGATCCATTTACCATACATAATGGCGTTCTCAGGCTCGAGAACCGAACCGTCTTCGGCCATCACGGCCTCATCCAGAACTACTTTCAGTTCGGAAAAATCGGCTCCGCCGGCAAAATGTCCAACAATCGGCATCATGATATCGGAAACAAATCCGTTGATGACCAGTCCCATGGCACCGGCCAAAAGAACGGCCACGGCCAGATCGATCACATTGCCGGTCATGATAAAATCTCTGAATTCTTTCAACATAACTAGAATTATTGGTTAGTACTTGCCTCCAAGTTAATCAAACTCGGCGATTTCTAAGAATTTAGTTACGAACAAGTTTACGAATAACCCTTCCGGAAATGGCGGTCAGCAGCTCGTAAGGTATGGTATCAATAGATTCTGCCAATTGCACCAAATTCGGATTCTCTCCAAAGACTATCACGGTATCACCGGTCTCACAGTTGATGTTGCTCACATCTACCATGATCATATCCATACAGACATTTCCAAGTATGGGTGCCTTTTCACCACCGATGGTGACCCATCCTTTTCCCTGTCCGAAAGCCCGGAAAATACCATCGGCATGACCTAGAGGTAAAGTAGCTGATCGGGTTGGTTTATCGGCTACATATCCCCGATTATACCCCACGCTTTCTCCGGGTTTTAGATGATGAATTTGGGAGATTATGGTCTTTAGGCTGGCTACCGGTTTGAAATTTTGATCGAATTCAGGATCATTTCCGAATCCGTATAGACCAATACCACAGCGCACCATATCGAATTGGGATTGCGGGTAGTTAAGTACTCCTGAGGTATTCAGGATGTGACGCCTTGGAGCGTTCGGAAGACTGCTTTCCAAATAGTTAGCCATTTGCTCGAACTGCTCGATCTGTTCCAGGGTGAAGTGCCGTTGGTTTTTGTCTTCGGTGGCCGCAAGATGAGAAAAGACAGACCGGACTTCAATACTCGGTTCTGAGACAATGAGCGCTTTGATCTCGCTCAGATCATCTTGCTGAAACCCCAGGCGATTGAGCCCGGTGTTGAACTTCAAATGCACCGGATAGCGTTTTTGCTTCATTTTACGAGCCTGAGCCACGAAGTCTTTTAAGGTCTCAAAGGAGTATAAACTGGGTTCGAGACAGCGATCGATAATGGTTTTGAAATGATGTGGTAAGGGATGAAGCACCATGATAGGAGTCTGGATGTCGTGATCCCGCAGTTCTACACCCTCTCGCGTATAGGCTACCGCCAAGTATTCCACTCCCAAAGTATCCAACTCCCTTGCAATTTCGACCGAATCGCTTCCATAGCCCCCTGCTTTGACCACTCCCATAATGGCCGTTTCAGGATTCAATTTGGATTTGATATATCGATAGTTATGTCCCAGGGCGTTCAGGTCCAACTCCAGGGTGGTTTCGTGGATCTCAGACATGGATCAGGAGGACTTTTTATTCTTGTTTGGCACGATCTCCGGATCTTTGACGTCCATTTTTTTGACCTTTTCCCGGAGCATGGCCTTGTAGAAGGCGGCTCTGCTCAAAGGTTCGTATTCGTCGTTTTCACCTAGCAGTACGAGATCGTTGTTGGAGGATTTTCGATAGCTGTAGTTGGCCAGGTTTCCTGTCCTTGTGCAAACTGCATGAACCTTGGTCACATATTCTGCCGTTGCCATCAACGCCGGCATGGGGCCAAAAGGGTTGCCCTTAAAATCCATGTCCAGACCCGCTACTATTACCCGAATTCCTCGATTGGCCAGGTCATTACAGACCTTGACGATCTCGTCGTCAAAGAACTGAGCTTCATCAATGCCGATCACATCACAATTATCTGCAAGAATAGGAATATTGGCCGCTGCGGGAACCGGGGTCGAACGTATCTCGTTCTGGTCATGGGATACCACCAGATCATCGTGATAGCGAACATCGATTGCTGGCTTAAAGATCTCTACCCGCTGACGTGCAAATTGAGCACGTCTCAATCGGCGGATCAGTTCTTCGGTCTTACCGGAAAACATCGAACCACAGATCACCTCGATCCAACCAAATTGTTCTTTTTGATTAACCGTGTTTTCCAGAAACATAAGCGGGCATTTGATTATAAGGACGAAATCTTTGACGATTCCATCAAGGATGCGTAAATTTAACAAACATATGCCGAATAAGGGGTCATTAGGGAAAGAAGTAAAATATATTGGGGACCTTTTTCGTTTTAAAAAGCGAATAATTTAGATAGGCGTTTGACTCACATCCATTATGAAAAAGAAGTTAAAATCTAAGATACAACAACTGGCCAGGCAGATCTTGTCGCAGGACAAACTGGAAGACACCTCCGCCATGTTGGAATCAACTCGAGAGCTTTACGAGTTGTTAACCGTGCTCAACTATTTGGAGACCCAGATCCTGGGAGAGGAAGAAGAGGTTAAGACTCCGGAAGTCGAATCCATGGATTCTAAAAGCTTCCGAGAACAAAACTGGTTCAGAGAGCCCGAGCCCTTGCCGGTCCCCGAGAATAACGAGGAGATTATAGAACCAGTCATGGAAAAGATCAAGGATCTTGTGGCACAAATGCCTCAGGAGAGTCAGGAAGTAGATCAGCTTCTGGAAGAAGTACTTCCTGTTCGAAAGGCCTGGAAAGATGAAGCGGAGGAAATCAGTAAGGACTACGGGGACTTACCTGTTTTCGAACGCAAACCAGCCGAGCCATCCATGAGCAGTCAGACCATTACGCAACCGAAAGCCAACGGCGGGGCTAGTCATATTCAGGAAATGGATAGGCCTCGATCACTTAATGATAAGCTGCACAGAGGGCTACATATCGGATTGAACGATCGGCTGGCCTTTATCAAGCACCTTTTCGACGGAAGAACACAAGACTACAAGCGCGTTCTTTCCCAGATCAGTTCGATGGAAAGTTATGAAGAGGCAGAAACCTTTATTAAAGGAAAGGTCAAACCAGATTATAACTATTGGCTGAACAAGGATGAGTATGCCGATCGCTTCATGACCATAGTCGAAAAGAGCTTCAATTAGATGTATTCCCAGTGGGCTGAACATCCTCTGTGCTAAAACTCGGATATGGGTAAACTTTACCTGGTACCAACTCCAGTCGGTAATTTAGGAGATATGACCTATAGAGGTGTCCAGGTTTTACAGGAGGTAGATCTTATCTTAGCAGAAGATACCAGGACTAGCGGGAAGTTGCTGAAGCATTTCGGAATAGAAACACCCATGTCCTCCTTTCATATGCACAATGAACATAAACGTCTTAAAGGGGTCGTAGAGCGATTGCAGGCAGGAGAAGACATTGCCTTGATCTCAGATGCCGGCACACCGGGCATCAGTGACCCCGGATTTTTACTCACCAGGGCCTGTGTGGCGGAAAGCTTAGAAGTTGAGACCCTTCCCGGTGCAACTGCTTTTGTTCCGGCCTTGGTCAATAGTGGGCTGCCTTGTGACCGATTTGTATTCGAGGGTTTTCTTCCAGTTAAGAAAGGCAGGCAATCCAAGCTGATGTCACTCGCGGAAGAGAGCCGGACAATGGTCTTTTACGAATCTCCCCATAAATTGCTTAAGACCTTGTCACAGATGATGGATCATTTCGGATCGGATCGTCAGGCGAGTGTGAGCAGGGAGATCAGCAAACTTCACGAAGAGACCATACGCGGATCGCTAAGTGAGTTATATGCTTACTTTGAAAAGAATGCTCCCAGGGGAGAATTTGTATTGATCGTAGCAGGTAAGGACTAAATGTGCTTCCCTTTATTCCAACCGTGTTTCCCCAGGTATTGATTGCCGCTCTCTACGGCACCATCCTCAATACTCGTTCCCATAGAATCATTCCATCTGTTGAGATATCCGAAAAGGGAGATAACGCCCAGCATTTCCACGATCTCGCCCTCGTCCCAATGTTCATATAAGCGGTCTTTGATGGTTTGATCCACAGCGTTGGGTACCTGAGAAGCTACCAGAGAAAAATCCAATGCGGCCCGCTCTGCTTCTGAGAAAGCCGGATGCGTTCGATATTCCCAGATATTATCCAATTGTTCTTGCTCGGCCCCATAGCGTTCTGCCGCTCGAATGGCGTGTGCTTGGCAATAACGACAACCGGTAGAGTTGCTGCTTACCCATGCGATCATTCGTTTGAGGGCTGAGGTAACCCGTCCTTCATTGGCCATGACGGCCTTATTCAAATTGATAAATGCTTTGCTGATTGCAGGTCGGTGCTGCATAGTGAGCACACTATTGGGACAAAACCCCAGGGTCTCGTTAAAAAAGTCGGCCAGTTCCCTGGTTTCCGGGTCGTGATCCGGAGAAAGCGGTTTAACTAAAGGCATAATTCCTGAATTATCATAACAATTCAAAAGTAAGCGTTTCAACACCCACTTTCCAAACCGGTTTTTCCCATCTTCAAACCACAGAATGTTTACTTTTATATTCGCTCCCAATTAATCCGACAATATGCGCTGGAAGTTCCGTCCCGAGCCACCTAAAGAGACAATAGAAAGACTGGTCAATGAGCTGTCTGTCAGTACAATAATCGCAAAGTTATTAGCACAGCGGGGGATAGAAACTTACCAGCAAGCCAAGGATTTCTTCCGCCCCGGTTGGGACCAACTTCACGATCCTTTCCTAATGAAAGACATGGATAAGGCTGTAGATCGTGTAGACACAGCCTTAAAAAAGGGAGAGAACATATTAGTCTATGGAGATTACGATGTGGATGGGACTAGCAGTGTGGCCATGATGTTTGACTATCTCAGTTCCAGATCTGAACAAATAGCCACTTACATTCCGGATCGGTATACAGAGGGATATGGGGTTTCTCTTGCCGGTATAGATTACGCCAGTGACAACGAGTTTTCACTGATCATTGCATTGGATTGCGGAATTAAGGCCATTGAGCAAGTAAAATATGCTGAGGATCAAGGAATCGATTTTATAATCTGTGATCATCACTTGCCGGGAAATCAACTTCCTGATGCAGTGGCGGTTTTGGATCCTAAACGAGGAGATTGTGACTATCCTTATAAGGAACTTTGTGGATGCGGTGTAGGTTTTAAGCTGATCCAGGCCTTGGAGCAGAGAGAAGAAAGGCCTAAATCGCATTTAAGTCCTTACCTGGACCTGGTGGCTACGGCCATAGGGGCAGACATTGTTCCTCTGACAGGTGAAAATAGGAACCTGATGGCCTTGGGTATTCAACAGATCATGAACAATCCCAGACCGGGTATCAAGGCCGTGCAGATCAAGGCGGGAAGAACCGTTTCTTCGGTCAGTGATGTGGTCTTTCTATTGGCTCCAAGGATCAATGCGGCCGGTCGCATGAAACACGGTAATGAAGCTGTCCGATTATTGACTTCGACGGATATGGATGCGGCACTTCAGTGTGCAGAAGAGATCGAGCAATTTAATAAGGACCGCAAGGAGACTGATAAGGAGATCAGCCTCCAGGCCCTGGATCAGATAGAGGAATTAGGAGAACAGCAAAGAGCCACAACGGTGGTATTTGACCCTAACTGGCATAAGGGAGTTATCGGCATAGTGGCCTCCCGGCTTATAGAGACCTATTATCGTCCAACTGTGGTGTTTACTCAGAGTGGTGATAAGTTGGCGGCTTCCGTCCGCTCCGTAAAAGGCTTTGATGTTCACCATGCATTAGAACAATGCGCTGACTTAATGGTACAGTTCGGGGGCCATAAGTATGCGGCTGGTTTGACCTTGGATCCTAAAAATTATCAAGCTTTCAAAGAACGCTTCGAAAAGGTGGTGAGCGAAAGCATCACGGAAGAATCCATGGAGCCCGAATTGCTGATCGATGAATTGATCCACCTTGGGGATATCTCTCCGAAATTCTACCGGATTTTAAAACAATTTGCCCCTTTTGGACCCTCCAACGGCAGGCCCGTATTTGTAAGTGATAATCTGAGGCTCAACAACCCGGCTCGGCAGGTGGGCGCCGACAGAAGCCATTTGAAACTAAGTGTAAGACAGACCAATTCTGATCCAATTGAAGGCATTGGATTTGGACTGGGGGACAAGTTGGAATTGGCTAGTTCTGAAACAGGGTTTCAGGCCGTTTTTTCACTGGATGAGAATCATTGGAACGGGCAGACCAGCCTACAGCTAAAGTTCAAGGATATCAAGGCTCTTTAGGGCCTTGGAATGTTTTTAGATGAAATTCTGAACCATCAAATTCTCCATAGGTATAATGGGTGATCCAATCCCCTAAATTGAAATAAGTAGAGCGATCATTCAGCTTAATCTCCATAGGTAGGTGTCTGTGACCAAAGACAAAATAGTCGTAGTGCTTGGTTTCCAGTTTGCGTCTTGAATAGGCCGCTAACCATTCTTTGTCGTCTCCCAGAAAGGTCTTGTCTTCCTCGCCAGAGATCAATTTGTTCTTTACGGATAGATATTGAGCGATCCGCATACCCAATTCAGGATGGAACCAACGGAAGAGCCATTTGAAAAAGGGGTTGGTAAAGACCTTTTTCATGCGCTTATAGCCTTTATCACCGGGTCCTTTACCATCGCCATGACCAATCAGGAAGATCTTGTCATTGAATTGAAACTCCTTCACATCCCGGTAGATGGGAATGTTCAATTCGGATTCAAAATAATCCCTCATCCAGAGATCGTGATTCCCCACGAAGAAATGAATCGGAATTCCACTATCACTGATCTCGGCTAGCTTACCCAGCACTCGGACAAACCCCTTAGGGACTACGGTTTTATATTCAAACCAAAAGTCAAAAAGGTCCCCTAACAAAAATATAGCAGCCGCATCCTGTTTCACTTCATCTAACCAGGCAACGAATTTTATTTCCCGTGGCAGACTTTCGGCAGGAGTTGGTGCGCCTAAATGGTTGTCACTGGAGAAATAGATCTTCTTACCCGGAGGGACTTGCATACCCAAAGATAGGATTTTTACTGAGCGTAGATACTGTAGAGACTAGGACGGATTATCACTTGCAAACCACTCCGCATAACTAGTCGCCGTTTCATAAAGCTTCAAGGAGTGCAACTTAATATGGTTAGGTAGATGTTTTTGAATCTTATTGGCAAAGTCTATGACCATCATTTCGCTGGTTGGTTGGTAATCGACCAGCAGGACATGATGTCCCCTTTTTATTAATTCATTGGCCAGCTCATCGTGCGGTGAGTTCCCATTGAAAACGGTTGCATGATCGAATACATCGACAATCTCTTCTTTGACAATTTTCTTGAGGTCAGAGAAATCAATGACCATCCCGTATTTGGGGTTAGTGCTATCATCAATAGGAGTGCCGATTACAGTGACAGACAATTTATAACTGTGACCGTGCAGGTTCCTGCACTTGCCGTCATGCCCATACAAGGCATGGCCTGTTTCAAAACTAAATTTCTTGGTTAACCTGATCTGACTCATCGCTTATTTTTGATCTTGTTGACGATCACCACAACAATAAGTACAATCGCCAGCAGTAGGAAAATCCATGAACTACCCATCATTCCCTGTCTTAATCTTTTAGGAGGGGCAAAGGTATTAATTATATGAGAAAAGAGAGGGCCCCAGCCGGGTTACCCTCTCTTTTTCAAATACTGTTGTTCTAAGCCGGATTCTACTGCTTAGTGAAAGTTGCTGTAACATCTTTTGGTCCTTCCCCGCAATCACTGCCGGAGTTGTCGGTAAAGATGATAGAGAATACAGAGTCATCACCTGTTGTATAACTACCTTGGTCTCCACTTGGGGCTGGTCCGATGGTCAGACCACCACCACAAGTCAGGTTGGTCGACTGACCAGCTGGCACTACAGTAGCATTACAAACGAAGTTCAATATGAAGGTGTCTGCGGGTTGTCCAACTCCTGCATCTGGCAAGAAGATGAAGTCGAATTGACGTTCTACAGAAGTCTCACCCAATACCAGAGTTACTGTTCCTCCTTCTTCGAATACATTGAATCCAAGTACACCGGCACTGTTGTTCACCACTGTGTAGTCTCCAACAAATTCCTCGGCCAATACTGGACATACTACTGGAGTAGTGTACTGGAAAGGAGAGTTAAAGAATCCACCGGTAATAATACCACCAGCGTTATCTACAGAGAAACGACGACCGTCGGTCAGGAATACTTCCAGACGAGTGGTGAAGGTATCCCCACCAAAGATCTGCTCAGAAGTAAGTCCTGTAGTTGCCAGGAAATCGGCAGCTGTGATAGTCAGGGTAAATCGAGGGAGTCCAAAAGGTCCTTCAGTGAACTGACCAGCAGCAACGTTACCGTAGAATTTCTCTTCCTGAGTTCCGCCGGAATCTCCTTCATCTGGAGAGTTGTCAGCGTACTTGATGTAAATGTCCATGCTTTCCAACAGGGCTCCATCTTGATTGTCCTGGTATTCCAGTTCGATAGAGAAGGAAGCATCGTCATTACCGATCGGCAATTCGTTGGAGATGGTTTGGATACCGCGAAGTACGGCACCGCTGCTCACTCCATCAAAAACCTGGTCGATTGTGTTATCTTCTTCGGTACACGAGGTGGCAAACAAAGCTGCCGCAATCAGTCCAAGGATTCCAATTCTTTTCATAGTGATCAATTTTATTATTAGTGGAATTAGCTCTAAACTACACCATATTCAAAGGCCAGATGTGTCGATTGAATAAGTGGAGCTTTTTTAAAATTCAACGGTCGTATTTCTTGATTATTCGGTTGGCGTGCATTTTGGTCAGAAGGCGCAATTTCCCTGTTGAATGTCCGCCACAGTCGGATTGTGTTGATTATTCGTGATGGTTATACTCTTAAAAGACCCACCATTTATAAGTGTCTGCAAGGCACAGAAATCCTTTATTTTCTGTTGGAAAGGAGGGTTTGAGGTTATGGTGATATCACCAGTGACCAGAATCAGATTTTCGAGCCCGTCCAGGGAGGTCAATTGGGTGTCGACAATCACAAAATCCCCGATGATCTTTTCTACATTCTCGAAGACCTCCAAGGAGGTGATGGCCCCACTTAATATAATCGGTCCTTCTAAGCGACTGGACTGCCCAAGGATCAATCGCTCCAGCTCTTCCTGAGAGTCGATAACAACAACTTGGAAAATATCGTCATCCTCCCGGCAACTTTGAGTCACGATTAGAGCAAATGATGCGATAAGCACCAATAGAAGATATTTGGTCAATCTGTTCATGCTTTTTCTCCCGGCATAAGTGTTTTTAGTAACTCGTCTTTTTTTCTCCTGGAAACTTCCAGTTTGCTTCCGTCCTTTAACTCTACATATCCTCCATCTTCTTTCAGGAATCTGGTGACACAATCCAGTCGGACCAGATGTTTTTGATGGATCCTGAAAAAACCTTGTCCTTCCAGCATAAGCTCATAGTATTTGAGCGTCTTGGTGGAGGTGATCTTCTGACCGTTCTGCAAGTAGATATCCGTATAGTTCCTATAGGATTCCAAATGACTGATCTGATCCAAGTCGATGAAATGAATCTCACTACTGGCATTTACCACCAGCTTATCTGCAGTTCCGGTTTTAGCCACGGTGGCAGCATAACCTGATTGTTCCTGGTTTGGTGCGGCAGGTAATGCACGAATACGGTCCACAGTTTGGATCAACTCCTCGGGATTGATGGGTTTCAAGAGGTAATCCATGGCCGAGTATCTGAATGCTTTGATAGCATATTGGTCGTAGGCAGTGGTAAAGACAACATGAAAATCACGATTGCTGCAACCATCCAGCACCTCAAAGCCCGTTCCATCGCCCAGGTTGATGTCCAATAAAGCCAGGTCGAACGAAGTCGAATTGATCAACTTCACGCCTTCTTCCTTACTGGAGGCCGTGCCAACCACGATGCAATCCACTAGATATTTCCTTGTGAAATTCTCCAGGGTTGTAATGGCATTTAGCTCGTCGTCAATGATGATAACCTTCAAGCTCATAAAGGGATTCGAATAATGACTTCTGTTCCTTTTGATTGTTCCTTTTCGTCTACCAGATCGATATACTCAACCTGTCCATTCTCGTTGGGACCCATCAACTCCAACCTCCTGCGCACAATATCTGTACCCATGGACTGATGGAGTGTATTTTGTGTTTTATTTCTTCCAACTCCGTTGTCTTTAACGCGACATAGGAGTGTTTTGTCATCTACCTTATCAAAACTGACCTTGACCTCTCCTCCTGATGGTTTTGGGCCGATCCCATGTACGATGGCATTTTCTACAAATGGCTGAATCAGCATGGCGGGAACTTGAATCAGATCTGTTTCCAGTTTTTCATCAACCTCCAAGCTATAATTCAGTCGGTCTCCGAAGCGCATGCTTTCCAATTCTAAGTAACGCTCCAGCATATTGATCTCATCAGAAAGAGGGATCCTTGTTTTCTTGGATGATTCCAGGGTTTTGCGAAGCAGATCTGAGAATTTCGCCAAGTACACCTCTGCCTTTAGTTCGTCTCCTGAACTTACAAAGCTCTGAATGGAATTTAAGGAATTAAATACAAAATGAGGATTCATTTGGGACTGCAGAGCCTGCCCTTCCAACTCCATAAGCTGGGTGTTCATTTTAGCCCAATTTGCCTGTCTTTTGAAGAACCAACGTGTTGATGCCCAGATCAGCGCAATCACCAAAACACCGATCAAACCAAAAAACATCCTGGACTGATAGAATGCCTGTTCAAATTTCATAGCTAGCGTAGCTGGTTCACTCCAGTTCCCTCCCGCATCCTGAACAGCGACTGAGAAAGTATAGGTTTCCCCATGCGGCAAGGCCGTGAACTGAACCTTATTATCCCTGGTCAATACCCAATCCTGATGAACACCCTCGATCTTGTATCGAAATTGCTGACGACCGAGTGCAGTATAATCCGGACTGGCATACCCAATGGTCAGAGTCTCGTATTGATGGGGTATAGTCAGTTGTGATCCAGGAAATTCCTCTCGGTCATTATTTAACCCGATATACTGTATAAACACATTCTGCTTTCCGGAATTACCGGTAGGGAAATACCAAAGACCTGAGCCCTCAGTTCCTACCCACCAGGAGCCCTGTAGGTCCATGAAGGTCACGTTAACAGTACGGTCAGCCAATACGTTATACAAGCTTACAGCTAAACTATCCGTCTTGGAAATGAAGTTTAAAGCCGGTTCTTCAGTCAGATCGGAGAACTCTCCTCCATTAAAAAGACTAGTCCCTTTGTCGGATTTAATATAGATCAAACCCAGACTGTCCTGACCTATTTCCAAGACATTGTCAGACGGTAAGCCGTCATAATAGGTGTATTGTTTATGCAAATCAGCTTGCTGTGCAAAGCCTATCGACAAACAAAAGAAAAAGGTGATATAACAAATTAAGTTTCTCAACTGTAGCGCTCAGTATGAGCGTAATTTAAGCAGTATTGATCTAGGTAGAACGTTTAATTGAGTAAGCGGTCAATTATTTCGATAATTCGGTAATTGAGGCCCGTTCAGGAGGAATTTCGGGCCAAGGGGACATATTTTTGGGAAAATCGAACGATCAAAGCAACGGCCCTATAACCGATCCACACGATGATGGAGAGCCAGATACCTTGGATACCCCAGCCCAGGTATTTGAAAAGATATAAAGAGGGAATGAAGCCGATCAAGGTCGCGCCTAACAGCACATTTCGTAAATACTTCATCTCGCCCAAGCCCTTAAAGATAGAATCGAAAGTAAAGGCAAAAGCACAGATGGGCAGGCTGATTAGGGCCAGGTAGAACATATCATTGAAGACGGCCAGCACTTCCGGGTCCTTATTAAAGAGCAGTCCCAAGGGTTTATACAAGATGATCCCGAAAATGATCAGGATCGCTGCCACAACCTGATTGTAACCATTCACCCGTTTACTGACGGTCAATAGTGCCTTAAACTGTCCGGCCCCTTTCAGCTTACCACCGAGAATATTCCCCGCTGCCCCGTAGCCGTCTAGGAAGAAAGCAGCGAAAAGCCAAAGATTAATAGCTATGGCATGGGCTGCTATGTATTTTGTTCCCAGATAAGTAGCTTCTCGTACGGCAAGCATCAATGCGGCATTCAATGCCAAAGACCGGATAAAGAGATTGAAACTCATATACACCAATCGTTTGATCTCAGGGTGAAGTGGAAATTGCAGACGCAAGGAGATCTGGGTCTTTTTCAATAGCAAGATCATGGACATAAGGGCCATCACCAGTTGAGACATCAAGCTAGCCCAGGCAGCACCCTTTATTCCCATAGGCGGTATCAGGTCTTGCAATCCATAGACCAATAAGAAATCCAGCCCTATATTCATGACCGCACCGGTAGCGGCGATGATCATTGGCCAAAAGGTGTTCTGAAGTCCCCGAAAGATGCCGAACACGGCAAATGTGAACAATGTAAAAGGAAATCCCCAGACCCGGATGTCATAGTATTCCAAACTTAACTTAAGGATCTCACCGCTTGCGTTCAACAGTCGGAATATTTCCTCTACAAAGGCATAAGTTCCTACCAAGACAAGGATACTAAGGCCGATATTAAAGTAGATGGCCTGTGCCGGGAAACTTCTCAATTCATCGATCTTACCCGCCCCCAGGTTTTGAGATACAATGGAGGAGATCGCGGCCCTGGTTTGAGCGAGAATCCAAATCAACATGGATAAAAAAGAGCCAACAATTCCCACGGCGGCCAGAGCTTCGGTTCCATTGACGGGAATATTTCCTACTACGGCCGCATCGGTACTGGAGAGTACAGGTTCGGCTATGCCAGCAATGATAGCCGGAATGGCAAGTTGCTGGATGCGTCTAAAAGAGATATCCGTGGTGGACTGATTCAAGCAGCAAAAATACATATTTACTGTCAGCTTTATTGCTGTGCCAAGGCCTGACATCGGTGGTATAATTGCCTATATTTATGGTTTACAGGCGGGTGAAACAAATGGATTGTTTCTAACGTTATTACCTAATCTGAAGGAGTTTACGTGCTATGAAAAGGAAACTACCTTTTCTCTTTTTGATTCTGGGCTATTGGGTCTTTGGGCAGGAGTGTCCTGATCTGACCTCACCTTTGAATGGGCAGAACAACGTTCCCGTGGATACCGCAATTAGTTGGGAGGAGGTCGTAGGGGTAACCGGTTATATCATCTCATTGGGGACGACCCCAGGAGGTGGTGAGATCGTCAATGAACAAGCAGTTGGTATAGACACTACTTTTCTGCCACCGCTGGGACTACCTGAATCCACTCAGATCTTTGTCACCATAACCCTCTTTCTTTTTGACCAACCGGATATAGTGTGTCCCTCACAATCGTTTACAACTGCCCAAGTGACCACATTACCGGATTGTAGCGTGATGACCACCCCTTTGGACGGACAGACTAATGTCAATGTGGGAACTTTCATCCAATGGAGTTATGCACCACGGGCCACGGGATATTTGATCACAATAGGAACTGCCCCTGGAAGTGGAGATATAGTCGATCAACTCGATGTGGGCAATACACTGACTTACAATCCTCCTGCAGATTTCCCTCCATCTGCGGAGATATTTGTATTGATAGAGCCTTACAATGAGATTGGACGAGCTCAGAATTGTCAGGAATTTAGTTTTCTGACCGGGGAGTTAGGTCAACCTCCGGGCTGTACCCGGTTGATAACCCCTCCGGACGGAGCGATCAACGTGCCCCTAACCCCTTTCCTGGAGTGGGAGGCTGTTCCCGGGGCTACAGGTTATATTGTCAATATTGGTAGTTCGCCATTTGAAAATGATGTGCTGGATGGAGGCATCTTCACCGAAACTTCCACCTTTGTGATCAATTTTGAGCCCAATCGAACCTATTTCGTTGAGATCATCCCCTTTAACGATGCAGGTGAAGCACAGGGATGTATACAAGAGTCGTTTTCAACCATATTGGGATGCGGCCCTTTCTTCGATCAGGAAACTGGAGAACTGGTCGATCTGAAACCGGAGATCGATTTCCCAGATAGCGTCGGAATCTGTTCCGGCCAGATTCCTGCACAGATCACAACTCAGGATACTGCCGACGGTTTCCGATGGTACAAGATCCAGGAGGATGGTACCGAGATCATAATTTCGAGCGAACCTACGGTCAATATTTCCAGTACAGGTCTTTATCGATATGAAGCCTATAACACCCTGATCCAGGAAGATTTTGAGATCGAATGTGTGGCCGAGCAGGTATTCGAAGTGGAACAGTCCTCCATAGCAACTATTCAACGGGTAAAAATCACACCTGGAGAGGACGATTTCGATGTGAGTGTTTTGGTTACAGGAGAAGGGGTTTATGAATACTCATTGGACGAGAACGGGCCCTATCAACCCAGAAACGAATTCCTTAATTTGCCTGAGGGGGCTTATGTAGTCTATGTTCGGGATATCAATGGTTGTGGCATAGCATCCAGGCCATTTAACCTAGCCTTTCCGCCAGGAGGATTTCCGCCATATTTCTCTCCCAATGGAGACGGGATCAATGATTTTTGGCAGTATATAGCTCCAAGACAGGGGGAGGCCCTTCCGCTAACGGTAATCTCCATCTTCGACAGATTTGGAAAATTGCTTGGCCAGGTCAGACCGGGTGAGCAGGGTTGGGATGGCCTCTACAATGGTAACCCATTACCTTCAGATGGCTATTGGTATAAGGCAGAAACCTCAGATAACAGGGTTTTTACGGGCTACTTTTCCCTGGTTCGTTGATCAAAGGCAGTTCGAAGCAATAAAATGGATATTCACTCTGATTTGGGAGAAAGATATGACCTACTTTTAAATAGCCTCTTTGCTTGTAGAAATGTTGGTTTCTAGGATTCTTACTGAAGGTGTCCAACCGTATACTTGCCACCCCATCTTCACGGCCCTTCCGCTCGGCGAAGTCCATCAGTTTGCGCGCATACCCTTTGCCTTGGTGATCCGGATGGACAGCTAACCGATGAATGTAATAGTGCTCCAATTCCGAAGTAAGCCATTGAATGGGTTCGTATTCGGAATCCTTCAAAGAAGTGATCACGATACAACCGATCACCTCTTCATTATAGATATAAACATAAAGTTCATTTCGTCGAATATCTTCAGCAAATTGCTCCTGATTGGGATAGGATTCATTCCATTGTAGGATTCCTCTCTCAATCATTGAATGAGCGCAGGCCTTTGTAATCTGAAGTATTTTGGGAATTTCGGCCGAATTAGCCCAACGAATCATATTTTAAAGCTAATTTTACGTTGCAGCTAAATATACACCAATGATCAAGAATATTTTGGTTCCCGTGAGCAATACGGCACATGCGGTGACAAATTTAAAGTTTGCCGTGGGCTTGGCCTCGATGAATGGGGCCACTGTTTATTTGATAAACCTATACAAGGAGTTTTCGAAAGTTGCAGGTTTGACCAAGGTCAACCAACTGATCATTGAAGATAGCGAGGCTCAGCTAAATGAAGTCCTGAATCAGGTAGATACCCAAAATGTCGAGGTGGTGGCCCGGCCAGTCAAAGGAGATTCATTTGAAGGAATAGAACGGCTGATCAAACTGCTGGAGATCGATTTGATCCTGCTTTCGCCTCAAAGTATTGAAATGGACGATGAAGTCTATTTAGGGAGTATAACCGGTAAGATCGTCAAGCAAACCATGACACCTGTTATGATCATACCGGGAGATTATCTATTCCGAAAATTTGAGACCATTTTACTCGCCTTTAAGGGGGGATACTGTGAGCGTGAAGAGGCTTTATCGCCGGTATTGGAGCTTGCGAAATTATTCAATGCCCGTCTCAATCTGTTACAGGTCCATACACCAGATACTGCCCAAGAATCAACGGATCCCAATTGGCTAACTATGGGAGATTCCTTCACGGAAACCAACAATGCTACTATATTCCAAGGAGTCCTTGAGCATTTCCAGTCCAATAATCCGGATTTACTATGTGTCCTTAGACGTCAGAGAGGGTTCTTCCAAAAACTATGGGAAAAGAACCGGGTGATGAAAAAGGAATTCTTCACCACTAAACCCCTATTGATACTCAAAGCCGACGACCAGTAAGGTTTAAAGAGTGGCGAGGATCTTATCGGTTTCCAGTACTGTGGCAAATTCGTCCCTCAGGCAGGCCAGCACAATATCATGAACCATTTGCGCCGGGTAGTTTGTCGTCCCATTTTTCTTGGCAAAAGCTGCTGTAGCATCCGCTGCTAGGCTTACAGTAAAACCTAAATTAGCGGCCATCCTGGTAGAGGTAGATACACAATGTTCTGTAGTTAGCCCACAAATGACCAGTTTGTTGATCCCTGCTTTTTTAAGATCGCTTTCCAAGGATGTGCCCACAAAAGCACTATTCTCGTGTTTGACATAATGAGGTTCGCCCTCCTCAGGCCTTACCAGGGACTTAATGGCAAAACCAGGCTTTGAAGGATGGAGTGGCGAATCAGGATTATTAGAGCTGTGCTGGACATGATACACCGGTAGTCCTTTCTTCCGAAAGTGTGCAAGTAGTGCAGCCGCCTTATCTTCTGCGTTGGGGTTATTGCGCTGACCACCATAGTACGGGTGATCGTCTAAACCTTCCTGGATATCTATTAATAATAAGGCCGTCATTACAGTAGTATTGACGGCCAAATTACAAAATATATGTAGGGAGTTATTCTGCTTTTTCCGGAGATAGGTATTTATAGATTACACCGGCAAGAATAGCACCGATTATGGGAGCCAACCAGAATAGCCACAATTGGCTCAGGGCCCAATCCCCTACGAAAAGAGCCTGGCTGGTAGATCGAGCAGGGTTTACCGAGGTGTTGGTCACTGGAATACTGATCAGGTGGATCAGGGTAAGACAAAGCCCGATTGCCAGCCCTCCAAATCCCTTGGGTGCTTTGGAGTGAGTTGCGCCAAGTATAACGAATAAGAAGGCAAAGGTCATGACCACCTCCGTGATCAATGCCGCCGACATGCCGTAGCCCTCAGGAGAGTGTTCACCATATCCATTGGCAGCAAAGGAACCGATCTCCTGCCCGGCTTTCCCGGTTACGATCATATATAGGATTCCGGCACCTGCTATTCCTCCCAATACTTGTGCGACTATGTAAGGGATCAGATCCTTGGCATCGAAGCGCCCTCCCATCCACAATCCGATAGAGACGGCGGGGTTCAAATGACATCCGGAGATATGGCCAATGGCATAAGCCATAGTGACCACTGTAAGACCGAAGGCCAGGGAAACCCCTACAAATCCAATTCCGAGTTCAGGAACACCAGCAGCGAGCATGGCACTTCCACATCCTCCAAGAACCAACCAAAGGGTTCCGATAAATTCAGCGATTAGTTTTTTCATAAGTGATTGTATTTAGTTTTGAATTTCGATGACAGGTTTGGACTTCTAGTCCAAGAAACTCGGGGCAATCACTCTTCATATTCGGCAAGAAGATCAGTTGAGAAAGTTCATTTTCAGACAACTGATTTACTCAAAGTTATAAAAAAAATTCGGCGTTTTTAATAAGTGCTTTTGTGCAACAAAAAAGCCACCCAAGGGCGGCTTCTGTTCTTTGCTGAGATCAGCTTTAATTCAAATGACCTTCCAGGCCATCAATGATCAGATTGTAAAAGCCGCCAAAAAGACCATTCATATTGGCTTCCACTTCCTCGGCGGAGTTATAAGTGCAAGCCCAGGTGATCTCGCAGCTATTATCTCCCGTCGGTTTGACCTTAACATCACTTACATATCCGGTAACCGGGAAAGGCTCACTATTAATGGCATATTGGAAGTGCATATTGTCATTATCCACCTTGTTTAGAATCTCATCGATCTCTGCTCCATCTGGCATGGTGCAAACGCGGGTTGCACCGGTTCCTTCACCCGTGGTGACCGATTTTGCGATTGGCGAATAATTCTCGATTCCTTTGAAACTGGAAAGCTCTTCCCATGCTGATTGAGCGGATACATTGATTGATTTTGTGACAGAAACATTACCCATGGCGATATCGTTTTAAGTTGTTTTATGATTACCATATAAACCTAAAGGCCAATGAGGACCGAAAAAAAATACCGTTCAGAAATCAGACGATCATGGATAATTGATCGTCTATGTAGGCCTGAAGTTCATCCCTGCTTTTGACTTTGTATAAGACTGAAATTCCAAAAATGATACCCACCAGGAAATCTGCATATTCATCTAGTTTTTTCGGGTGTTTGATCTCACCTTTTTCTACGGCATGCCTCAGTACTTGTAGGTAGGAGGCGCGCATGTTGCCAAAGTAACGATCGACTATCCGATTAATGGAACAGGACGAGTAACCATTTTTCCAGAATAGACTAATACAATCTTCAAGGACCTTGGAAGCATTGAATTCCTTGTATCTCATAAAGGCGAATCGGGATTGTGGGAAAGGTAAGGTCACCCCAATATAGGAAAATAGATGCTTTAAAATAGCTGGGTTCCCCAGGGATTCCATAAAGCGGGGGAGCGGACATAGTCCTTGTAGTATCCTGATCGATTGAGGAAATCAACTACGGCAATGGAATCCAGGTAATTGAGCTCGATGATCTCCTTTACGGCCAGTTTTTTATCCCTGGAACGTTCGTAATAGGCCTTGCAGATAGCGTAACCCATAAAGTAGCCTAAGTCTCCCACACTTTCTGTGTCACCACTGTTGTATAACCAATCCGAACTGTCCTCTTTAAAGAGGTCGTCCCGGAATTTTTTCTTGATCACTTCTTCATTTTCCAGCCCATATGAGATATAGGGCGCAGAGAGGGGCTCCTCCAAGACTAATTCTGCAATGAAATCGCAACTGCCTTCCTTTAGGCTATGAGCCAATACATAGGGATCGTTTTCAGTTTGTTGGGTGTGCACATACTCATGGACATTGATGTAAACCATGTTCTCCAAGGATTGGGTCTTGAAAAGATCGGCCAGGAAAGCATACCAACCCTCTGTAAACTCAGACGTATCTACTGATTCGTCTGCGGCTGCGATCTCACATCCTATCAAAGAGAGTAATCCGTCAGTAGTGCCTCCGGAGTTCAATCCCCCTATGGTGAAGTATATCTGTGCTTCCTTCAGCTCGGGGTATAGTACCTTTAATCTAGCAATCGCCAGATCGATATCCTTTGCCTTTTCTTTGGATCGGAGGGTGTTTCCCCGTATGGAAGCCCAAAATTTGGGAAACTTTTCCAATAATCGAACGTAAACCGTGTCTGTATAGTTTCGGGATTCGGCAAAGGATTGCAAACCGGGGGACGCCTTATCCAAATAGTGCTGATTGATCAGTTCCAGTTTACGGCTAAAATTGTCTGTAGTTTGAATGCTATCATAGGCTTGCCAGAAGTTATCGATGTCTGAGGTGAATACACTTTGAGCCTGAACCTCGACAGCAGCTTCAGTTATGGAGCCTGAGGAAGTTTGTTCCTTGCATCCAACCAAAAGCAATGGTCCAAATAAAAAAAGTAGAAGTAATTGTTTTAGCATAAGAAGCTTTATCCAAAAGATGGATCAAAAGCTTCCTTGTTACAGCTTGGCCTTAGAAGAAACTACTCTTTGGTAAAGCTATTGACCTCGATCCAGTAACCATCCGGATCTTGCAAATAGATCTGCCTGACTCCATCTGGACGTAAGTAGACTGAATTCGGTTTTCCTTCCCAATCGACGAAGGGGACGTCCTTTTGGCGAAGTTTACGGACAAATATGTCAAAGTTGGCGGAAGAGATCGCGAAGTGAGTTTGGCGTGGAGGCCGAACAAATTCTGCCGGAGTTGCAACTAAGTGCAGTTCCTTACCTTCTCCAAGGGCAAACCAACGAATCGTTTCATTGTTGGTTGGATCCCCGATTCTTTGGATACCCAATATCTCAGTGTAGAATGAGGTTGAAGACTCCAGGTCACTTACTCCAAGGGCCACATGGTTAAAGGTGATCTGATCAGCTTGAGAGATAGCCAATTGGGTAGAGATCAACAGTAGTAAGAATAGATTTTTCATAATATGGATGTTCAAGTTGTTCGCCTTAAGTATTGGGCAGCGCCTGCATTCAGTTCAAAATCGAAATCGGATATAAAGCTATCTATGGGGTCTATCCATTTCCTTATTTCTCGAACCATCGTTCCGAGTCCCATATGATATTCCCGGGCAGCGGAATCACCGAAGTCCAATCCGTGTTGGGTACACCAAACCAGATAGTCCTCTGCATCCAAGTAATTCTCCAAAGCTCGCAACACCAGGCATAAATTCAGCAATCGATTTCCCAACTCCAGATCTGTATATTCATCGTCCACATAAATGGGAAATGTGGTGCCCCTCAGCTCGAAATGCACCAGGGGGTAATACTCCTTTTGAAGGTATTGACCCTCCACGGCAGTGATCTTAGGTTTCAGCGCTTTTTGTAATTCCGCCAATTGCCTTATTGCCGGGTAGTCGGAATTCATGCTTCCATCAGCCAATTTAAGGCCTCATCCTCTTTATCCGCTTCGAATAGCTTCATTTCCAAGCCCGGTGTGATCAGGTCCGCAACCTTGATGGAGTACTGGGCCCAATTCTTGTTGGTCACCACGGCATAGCGATCTATTCTCCCCATCATGGCAAAATCCAGACGCAGCCCGTCCACCAGGGTTTTGAAACTCTCGAAAGAAGGAAAACCTTTTACAATTCCAAGGGCCCTGAACTTGTCAGGCTTGGGATGGTTCTTCAAAATTTGAAAGAATGCACTTATTCCGGCCTCATCGATCTCGTCATCAATTACAAATCGGTAGATATTGGTATTCTCAATACGTTCGATCTTCATCTTGGAGAAGTAGTCTTCCGGGTTCTCAGGATTCACCTCCACGGCTTGCAGCCATTCTATGGCTGCGTCCCGCATGTCCATCTTGAAGTGTTTGACCGGCATACCCGGAGTGAGAAAATCACTCACAGGCATTACACTCTCCAGCCATCCTTTGTTGGACATAATGGCGTATTTGGCAATGTGCCCTATGCTTTTAGCCTTCAGTTTCATGGTTGTGGTGAAGGTTTTGAAAGTGGCGAAACCAGGCCAGCTCTCAATAACCCCGAGCAGGAGAATCTTGTTACCTTCATCTGCGGTTTTTTTGATCAGTTCGTAAAATTCATTAATAGTGGCTTCATCCAGCTTCCCGTCGATCACGAATTCGTAGATGTTAGTGCCTTCAATTTTACCTAGGCGTATCATAGATGTGGTTTAGTTGATTGGTAGTATTAAAGATAATGCGAATTAGCCAGGTTATCGATCTAATCGATCAAGCTCAAGGTGCCAAGCACTCCTTCTGGCAGCTGTAACTGTAGAAGACCTTCTTCTATTTGAAGGGTGTCTAGTTCGCGAAGACCGTCCAAGGTAATTTCTGAGAACAAGAGTTTGTTTGCTCCGGCCACTGCGGTTTGAGTCATATCCAGTTTTTGATTCAGGCCATTTGGTGCATAAATGATCATCTGTGATTTGTTCCACCCAATAGGGGCAATTACCAAAGAGTCTGTGACAACGTACTCGGAATTTTGTTGCAATCCTGGATTACGTGAGAGATACCAAGGGACCAACCTGGTGGCAACCTGCTCTTTTAGACCAGTCAGAGTGATCGGGTCCTTCATCACTTCAGGTTCGCATTGCATAGGGGTGTATGCAGATAAAGCTATCGGAAGCCCGTCAAAATACTCAGGCTTACCGAGCCAATCTTCTTTTTCAAAATTGGAGGATGTGTTGTGCCAGGAAGCCGCCTGCAGGCCCAGGAAGGGATCTTTCCTTAGCCAATACATGCCCGCTTCACAGGTTACATCCAGGCCTTTTTCTCGCCAATACCGGAAAATCTTGCGTTGAGTGGCAATCTCTTCTTCCATGGTGATACCAGTATATGGACTGATCGGTTCTCCGACCCCACTCGGCCTCATGGAATGGAATGCATCAATGTGAATGGTTCCACCTTCTTTCAACTCCGGGATCATTTCCAGGAGACAGTCAATTCTTTGTTGGGCCAGCCCAAGCTCCCATTCCATGGTGTAACTGATCTGGTAGGACTGCATATCCCAAAACACCTCTCCTGGTATGGGATTACCAAGGCTATCCTTGGCTATGACATCCTCTTCCAGATAAGTAGACCATAACGGACTGTCCTGAAAGGCATCGATCATGTTCAGGTGAAGGCTAACGGTGGTGTTGTAGGATCTGGCTTCTCCGATTAACCATCGCAGACTCTGCAGTGCCGTAATGTCTTGGGGCCGTTTCAGGGCGTTGTTAACTTCCGCCCAAGAGGGGTATTTGGAGTCATGACCGTTGTATTGCCAGCCCACCAGGTAGACAACTTTGGGGATACCTAAGGTGATGTTGTCCAATTTGCGGATCACGTCCAAAGCGCCTTCAAAATCGAGATAAACGGTATCAAAATCTCCCTTTCCGTCCCTGCTGCACATAAAGAACTTGGTGACCAACGTCTTGTTGTAATCCAGCATCCACGGGTGCTCCGGTTGCTTGGTCACGGTCCAGTCATAGTAGGCCCCAGAGACGTCATATTGAACATCATAGGCACAAGCAATGAACGCAAGAAAGATTAAATATTTAAGCTTTTGTCGCACGATACATAAATACAACTATCAACAATAACATACCTCCAATCAAGGTCGGAAGAAACCACATTCCGAGATCAAAGCTACCCTTTAAACCACCTTGAACAATGGCATAATTGATATAGGCAAACAGCCAGGCTGTAAAGGCATTCAGGCTCCTTATCAATCGGGTGGCCAATCGGTACTGTGCTATGGCGTTCTGCTGGGTGATTTCGACCATGTAATTAAAAATATGCGGGAATCGATTCAGGTACCAAAGCCCAGCGTATAAGAAGGCCCCAATGGCCGGTAAGGTCCAAACGATTCCTTTACCTCCCCATCGATCCGGGACACCATCTGCTCCGTAGTGATGAGGTACCTGGTCCGGAAGTTCCGGATAATAGTACAGCGGTAGACCAATGAGCACAAGTAAACCCATCAACCCGATCATTTCGATCAGTATGTCTGCAGTTTCCAGTTCGGGCCTAACCTTAGGACGATTCTTATTGTTCATTTAGAACCATTTGTTTCGTTTCATAATCCAGACAGAGACACATCCAACCAGTAGCATCACGCCCAAAAGAAAGAAATAGCCATTGCGCCAACTGAGTTCTGGCATGTTTTCAAAGTTCATTCCGTATATCCCAGCCATAAAGGTGAGCGGAATAAAGATCACCGAAAAGATGGTGAGTGTTTTCATGATTTCGTTCAGTCGATGACCTTGAACACTAAAGATCAAATTGGTCGTACTGTCCATCTTGTACAGTTCAAAATCGATATCATTCATCAAGTTGATGGACTGTTCTTTTAATTCACTAAAGTAGGAGATACTCAGTGAGGTCAAGGTGGCATTTTCACATTTAAGCAGGGTGTCTCGCAGACTACTCACAGCTTTCTTTACTTTAAAGAGTTGCTGCTTTCGCTCCTCCAGTTCTGCCGTAAATGCCGGCTTACCCACCTCTTTATGGCTAAGATTTTCAAATTTTGGATCCGAGTAGATTCGATCGAACGTACTCTGATAATTACTAATGATGGATTCCAACAACAGAAAGAGTAAATAATCGCCCTTTTTTTGTCGAATTATACCCGAATTATCTTCAATGCGGTCCCTGATCCAGTGAAAATGATCGTCAGCTACTTCCTGAATGGTCCAGACAAAATCGGGAGATACGATAAAGAACATCTGTTCGGTTTCCAAGTCCATGCGATCTGCTTGCAGCACATTGATGGAGAGGAACAACAAATCCTGCATGGGTATGACCTTGTTGGATTGATCTTCATCCTTGAGCAGTTTTATGAGAAAAGGCTCCAATTTATGCCGCTCGATCAAATGCCGCATCTCAACTTGGTGTTCCAGTCCAATAGTATTCAGCCAGACCACTTCATTGGGATGAATCAGGGAGATTTCCTCTAAGGATTGAAAAGACCCTTTAGAGAACTCATTTGGGCCATATTTGAAATAAGCTGTTTGCTCTAGAAATTTCACTTTTCTTAGGACGGATTAATTGTTGATCAACAGACTGATCGCAAGACCACCGCCTGCTGCCAGATCAAAATTCATGGAAGACTCCCGGTCAATTTCGATCTCCTCTATGGTTAAGGCCGTTGGGTTATCTGCGTAATGCGCGTTTTGGGCATCTCGATAGACCCTGGCGGTATAGCTTACACCTTGTGGCAGGAAGTCGAAGCTTACACTAATTTCTCGCGCTTGCTCATTGGTGATACTTCCCAGGAACCAGTTGCCACTTTCACGCTCTTCTCTGGCAATGGTGACGAACTCGCCTACTTCTCCGTTCAGAACAACAGACTGTTCCCAATCTACCCCCACATCCTGTATAAACTGCAATCCAGGCTGCCCTTCATAATTCTCAGGCAGATCACAGGCCATTTGTATTGGGCTATAGATCACAACGTACAGGGCCAGCTGTTGAGCCAAAGTGGTGTTGATCTGATTGTTGGGTTTGGTGGGCAGGTCTATATCAAATACCCCGGGAGTGAAATCGATTGGCCCAGCCAACATTCGGGTGAATGCAACAATTGGCAAGTGCTCCGGAGGGTTACCGCCATCGCTGGCCCAGGCGTTGAATTCCTGCCCGCGTAGTCCTTCCCTGGAGATGGCGTTGGGGTAGGTCCTTCTCAATCCGGTAGCCTTTATTGGCTCGTGCGCATTAATGGCCACTTGGTACTTTGCAGCGATCTCCAAGGCCCGTCTGTAGTGGTTAACCATGTACTGATTGTGATGATACTCTCCCTTGGGGATGATCTTACCTACATATCCTGTTTTCACAGAATGACTACCTAACTGCTGCATGAGCTGATAAGCGGCCTCAATCTGTTTATCATATGTTCCGGTTGCGGCAGAGGTTTCGTGGTGCATGATCAGTTCGACTCCTTTTTCATTTCCGTAACGAGCGACTTCTTGTATATCGTAATCGGGATATGGCGTGAGGAAATCAAAAACGCCTTCCCGGTCCTCAAAACCAATCCATCGTTCCCAACCGGTATTCCATCCTTCTACCAAGAGGCCGGACATATTATTGGCTGCTGCAAAATCGATGTAGCGCTTTGCATTTTCTGTGGTAGCACCATGACGGCCGTGTGCTTGCCCCGTATCCTCCCAAGGGCCATCGCCTTCCCGGGTCATGCCGTAGTCCCATCTGGATTTATCCAGGTGCATTTCCCACCAAATACCAACGTATTTCATGGGTTTAAACCAACTGACATCTCCCAGTTTGTTGGGTTCATTCAAGTTTACGATGAGGTTTGAAGCAATCAAGTCCTTAGCTTCTTCGGCAATTTGTATGGTTCTCCAAGGTGTTTTGAATGGCGTGGTTCGCTTTACTTTGTATTCGGTATTTTCTGAACCTACCAAAATACTGGTCATACTCATCTGGTCCGCATTCACTCCCAGGGTCATACCTGCGTAATCGGTCAAATTTGCTTCGTGAAAGCTCAGGTGAAGTCCGGTGTCGGTGCGCATGGTTACCGGGGTATTTACAGCATTGTGCGGTATGTAAGTCGCAGCGAGATTGGGGTGATCTCTTTTGGAGATCGCATCGATATCTGTGAAAGAAGTCGTATTGTAAACGTGTTCATAGATGTCCCAATCACCGGGGATCCACCAGCTTTTATGATCACCAGTCAGGCGAAATTCTGTTTGCTCTTCCTCAATTTCAACTTCATTTAGCCCATCCTGCTCCGGGAATTCATAGCGAAAAGCGATTCCATCATCATAAGCCCGGAAGGCGATATTCAATAGCCGATTAGGCGGAGAGGTTTCTCGAAGCTGAATCTTTAAGCGGTTGTAGTTATTGATCACTTCTCGCTGCTCTCCCCAAGGCATTTCCCAGGTCTCGGAGCGGTCCTTGATATTTGTTTCCACAATCTCGAAACTCCCCTTAAGTTCAGCCTGGTCCAAAAACTGGAACCCCAGGGTGGAGGGCAGGATCACTTCTTGATCCCCGTGATTTACAGAATAAGTGGGTTGCCCGGTTTTCGATAGGCTAAACACAATGGTATTATTCCCGTCCGGTGAACTGACGGTTGTAAGCTGCTCGTTAGATTCCTCTTGCTGACAGGCAGTGAAGGCCACTAACACTACAAGAAGGGCTGCTCGTTTTAAATTTTGTGTAGCGATTATCATGACGATGATTTTTATTGGCGGTAGAATGCCAGGCCGAAGGTCGGACTAGTAAAGCTAAAAAAACGAGCTCAATAAGGCAATAAGTTAGGCCCAAAAGCCAAGCACACGATCGATCACCCAGTAGGCTGCCACCCCTCCAATTAAGTAAGCCGGAACTTTTTGCATGGCCGGACTCCAACCCTTGAATTTTTTGAGTAGATAGATCAAACCGAGTACCACTAGGACAAAGGCGATCTGCCCCAATTCCACACCTATGTTGAAAAAGGCCAGCGCCAATGGAATATCAGATTGAGGTAATCCGATATCCATCAAGGCTCCCGCAAAACCAAAGCCATGTAGCAGTCCAAAAGTGAAAGCCACTAACCAAGGCTTTCGGCTGGTCAAGGTAGCCTCCCCATTAATATTCTTGATAATCTCCAAGGCCAGGAATACAATGCTTAGTGCGATCACAGTTTCTACAGGAGGGCCTGGCAGATTGGCATATCCCAGAACCGCCATGCTCAGCGTGATACTATGCGCCAAGGTGAAGGCCGTTATGGTCTTCACTATCTTTTTAAACCCCACCGTTATGATGATCAGGGCTAGAACAAATAGCAAGTGATCTATTCCAAATAAGATATGTTCTACACCCAAAATGGTGTAGGTCTTGATTACCTCCCAACTGCTGGATTCACCGGGAATGATTATTTGATCATTATCCGGTTGCAGCATAAATACCACGGTTTCTTCGTTGAGGTATTCCACCCGTACTAAGGCATCTATCAAGGTATTGGAAAGCCCTTCTATATAGAGGTTTTGTCCTCGCAGATCATCAGGGAATTCAAGTTGGTAACGAAATATGATAGAGTTGTTTAGTGATTGTGGCGCTTGCAAAGGCGTAACCTTTGGGTTGCCGGTAAAAACCAGACGAAGTTTGGGAGCTGCTTCCCCCATACTGGGGATCTTCCAATAGGCCTGGTAAGTATTCTGCTCTATTTGTACGATCTGTAAATAGGCGGGTCGGATCTCATGGGCATGCCCAACTAGACCGAAGAAAAGGAATAAACCGACCAGCAGCGCTCTTTTCATTCCTGTAGATCATTTCTAATGATCTCTTCCACACCAGAGAGTTCTTCAGCCTGGAAGTCGAAAACAAGCTCATACTGACTCAATAATTCTTTGAATATGGAAGCTTTCAGTTCGCCCTGGCGGACATAATTCAGATCGGCCAAGACTTCTTCTCTCACCTCGTCAAGTGGAGGGGTTTTGGGAGCTACAACATCTTCCAGGTAAACTAAATGGTAACCGTAACCGGAACTGATAGGTCCAACCCAGCTTCCGGTTTGCAATTGTTGCATGCTGATCAGGAATTCGGTTCCTAGTTGTCTCCTGAGATTGAAGTCCGTGATCTTCTCGTAATAATATTTTAAAGCTATCGGATCACCCTCGGTCCGCATCTCGGAAAAACTCTTGCCATTGCTGGCATCCAGGACAAATCGTGCTCGTTCCTTAGGGTCTTCACCGGAGTCTAGACTAAAATAGATCTGGTAGAAACTGTAAAAAGCCGGGGTCTGAAACTTCTCTGAATTGTTGTCCAAATGTAACTGCAGTTCGTCCTCGGATGGCTGGACCATGTCCGCGAGATCGTTGGAGAGAAACTGCATTTTCTGGGATAGTCTTCTTTTGATGATCTCGTCATTGTGATCCAGGTTCAGCCGAAGCCCTTCCTGATAGAACACTTCCTGCTGGATCATTTCACCCATCAATCCGCTCAATTCCTGAGCATTCGGAGGCCGGTTCCATTGCAATTCGAATTTGGAAACGATCTCGTTTATATCAGAATCGTCAATCAGTATTTGATTTTCGGATTCTTGCTCGGGACTAACGATCCAATAAAGTAAAAAGAGCGCTACTCCAATCAGGGCGAAGTGGAGTAGCGGCTCCTGTAAAAGTCTTTTCATTGACTATCTGTTCTTTACATGGGCGAATACCAGATGGGCGAAGTATACCCCCGCTGGGTCATGGTCATTGGGACATTATCCGGCATCTCAGCTCCTAGGTTGACTTTGTCGTAAAGTGTCCATCTGGGGGTAGGGATCTCCAGCACGCGAACATAGTAAAAAGCCTCCTGTGAAGGATCAAAATCAGGGTCTGTCCATACAGTGCTCAATTCTGGGGCTCCGGAAGAGTTGTCCCAGGTTGCATCTTTAACATTGACCGTGTTGGCTACTAAAGGAACCTTTCCGTTGGCATCCATCTGACGATCGCCACTCCAAACAACGTCGTACACTTTTTCACCTGTAGTTCCATCGGCATTGAGCCAGCCTTTTACGATCTGAATCCGATCCAGGCTCCCGTAATCGGGATCCATAAGGGTGTGAACAATAAATGAAGGAGTTTTGTCTACTCCATTCTTCAGATCGCCTCCCATGGGCACACCTCGCTCGTAACCATTGGCCACCCAATCTCCTTCCAGATCAGCATCAGTAAAGTCCCAGCCTCCAAAGAAACGGATCTTCATACGGGAACCGGTAGTACCGTAAGTTTCTCTACGCATCATGGCGTCGAAAAGAGATTCCCTGGTATTTTCTTGTGCCCAGACCGCCGCGTAACCGGAGGCGACCGTTTGCCAGGTTATTATACTGGCCAATTCAGATTCGATAAACGGGTGTTCCCATCTTTCTTTGTAGGGCTCTACATTGGCCGCCTTTCCAAAGAAATTGGGATCATCTGCGGTAGCCAAAGAAGTATGGGCATCAGTACTACCGATAAAGCCCATTTTGTATGGGTTAACACCTAAAGATCCTTTAAACTGAAGTCCCATTTTTAGCGCAGATCGGGCGTATTCGCCTTCCAGCATTTCATTGGTCTTCACGGCAGATAGATCCAGGTTTCCGAAATCCCAGTTCTCGAAATCTGCAAATTCATCATTGGGCGAAAGGAAGGGGTGAGCCTCCCCATCTCCTTTGATCTGGGTGATCTCATATATGGGTTCCCATCGTTGACGTCGTTGCACATAGTCCAAGTCAAATGGGTCTCCGTCTACTGTTGTACGGGCAAACATGATCCCGTTACTCAGGTTTCCATTGTGTGGAATTGCCAAGACCTGGCCTCCGGTCTTGTCCTCATAACTCTGCAGGTTCTCCCAAAGTTTTTCTGGATCCGGACTTCCACCTACATCCGCTATATAAGGTAAATGACCAATAGTCTTTTCTCCGTTGTCCCTATAAATAACAACACGGTGCAAGTTGTTCCCGGCTATTAGGGAAGTCCACTCATAGCCGATGAAGGCGGTAAATTTACCTGGTTGATTATGCTTTTCGGCCCCATCTATAGTAATCTTCCAAACAGACTCCATGAGTTCTGGGGTGTTGGGATTCATTTCCATGGTCCCCTGAGAAAAATTCTTGATCAAATCTACAGCAGCTTCTGCACCTTTGCCTTCATCTATCAGATCGGCCCATTTTCTGCCTTGTTCAAATTCCATCACCCATTCTTCGTTGTTCATCAATGCCTGGAATAATCCCATACCGTCAGAATGGTCAGCGACCACCAGGAAATCTAAGGGTTTTGAAAGTTTAGCCGTAACGCCAGAGGAGGAGGTCACTTCCTCTCCTTTGGCAAAGCGATAGGCATCGTCTACGGACAAACGGTTTCCAAAGGCACCGGCATCCATAGAAAGCTCGGTGTGCAGGTGGGTGTCTCCGAAGTAGACCTCAGTGGGATACCCTTTGTCTGTGGTTGAATTTGTTGTTTCGGTGGATTCCTCCATGGCCGGTTCAGCTTGATCGGCCTCCTGGTTTTTACAGCCAACTAGCACGAGAAGTGCTAAGGCCAAATAATGTGGTTTCATATTTACGAGAGTAGATTATACTTAAAATTACGACAATATTGTGAGTATACATATTGATCATTGGGTGCTTCTATCGAAATAAGAATTAAATCCTTAGGTCAATTGATGTTAGAAATTCCTATTTTCCATTCGAATTCTTAATATTCAGATCTGATGCGACTCTCTTTATTACTGCCACTGGTACTTCTGTCTGCTTCGCTTATTGCACAAGAGGGCCAGCACAAGAACATAATTGATATATTCCACAAAGGAGAGGACATCGGGGATTTGACAGCCTCCAAACGAGTCAATGGAAACTCCGTGACCTATAGAGTACAGACTGATATCACCTAAAGGATCTTGACCATAAAGAAATGCCATTATGATCTTCAGGTAGAATACATTGATGGGGTCCTACACGAAAGTGACTACGAACTTTACCTCAATGACAAATTGGATAAATGGGTAAAAGTGCAGGATACAGGAGGTAAAATGGTAGGGTCTAAGAATGGCAAGAATTCTGTGGATCTCGGGGATGAGATCACCTATAGTTCCTCTCTTTTTTTCTTCAAAGAACCAAAAGGCGTTAAATCTACTTTTTCAGAATCCAACATGAAGACTCCCTCCGTAAGTGAGGAATCCGATTCACCGGGGGTGTATTTGTTGGATAAAAGTAAAGGGTCCTACCACTACGATAACGGAAAGCTGATGAAAGTGGTTGTGAAAGATGTCATTAATTTGGAAATGGTTCGCAGGCAATAGATTCATGAATCTACTTGACCAACTTGGCCATCAATTCCTTAAACAGCTTAGCGCCTAAATAGGCCGTACGCTGATCAATATCTCGTTCTGGATTGTATTCCACCAAGTCACAACCAACTAATTCTACATCCAGATTTTGGATCAACCGAATGAGTTCTCTAGTACTAAATCCGCCAGGTTCATGATGGGAAACCCCAGGAGCGAAAGCGGGATCGAGGGCATCCATATCCAAGGTGATATAGATTGGACGGTCAAATTTTAGTTCCGGCCAATCGTATTTATGCCGCATTTCATGAATCTCTACTCCGAATCGAGCTGCCTGCTTTTGCTGATGGGGGCTCAGGGTTCTGATGCCTACCTGTACCATGCGACCCACTAAACCTTCTTCCATGATCCTGGCCATTGGACACGCATGTGAAAATCGATCACCCTCGTAATCCTCGTACAGATCGGTATGGGCATCAATGTGTAAAAGGTCAAACTTTAGACCTGCTTCAAAATGAGCCTTTACTATGGGATAAGTGACCGAATGGTCTCCTCCCAGACTAAAGAGTTTCTCTCCTTTTGCCAGGTTTTCGCGGCTTGTTTCCAAGATTTGGTGATAGTCTGATAAGTGAAAATCCCCCAGATCAGTAATATCGAGACTTTCAAGGTTGGTCCCATCTTCTGCGCAGAGGTTCATGGATCCGGATCCCAATGCCTGTCGTATACCTGCCGGTCCTTTTGCCGGCCCTTTCAGGAAGGAAGACTTGGCGTCGTAGGCTATTCCTTGAACAATTATTTTGCTCATTCGTTAGGACTAATAGCGTCCGGTCCTGGGTGTAATATCATTCGGGAGTCTCCCTGCCAGGCCTCCACGGTAATCTCTCCCAGTTCGGGAATTGGACTTACCCTTAATGTGATAACATCCTGTTTGCTGGAGAATTGGTGAAGCTCGATCCAACCACCCATAAGCTTGTATTGAACTGCCCCGTCCAACTCCGCTGGGCGGTTCCATTCTATCAATAAGGTATCCTCTTCCATCTCTGTGATATTCAAGACCAAGGTACTGGGAAGGTCATTGTCCGGCGGGTTGTTGTCATCCGGCTGATCGTACTCCGAATTGTTGCCTTCACAGCCGAAAATCATCATTAAAATTGCAAAAAGACTAATCCAACGTTTCATAATCAAGTATTTAACGATCAATAAGTTACAAATTTGCTGGGTATTTTCCCATTAGGTTTAATCACTCAGGCGAAAGTTCCTCTTCGCGGAAGTATTGCCTGCCGATCCACGAATTATGAACAGAGTCCCAAGTGCTGTTGTGCTCCATGTCCGAAAGCCCAGATGCTGTTGCTCCCCAAACTCCGGCAGAGATCAGGTAATCCTCAGGGAAAACATTCATGGGCAGGGTATTGGTGTGATATTCAATGTAAAAACGGATAAACTGAACCCCTGCATCTTTGGCCAATCCTTGCATAAGGTATGATGAGTAACGATGATCGGAGTGATCACCTGGGTTGACCAGGGTATCGGTCTCGGCTATGTTGAGGCGCAAGGTATCTCCGACAGATCTTTCTTTTTGAAGCAATTCCGTGATGGTCATAGACAGGTCCCGGAAATCTTTATAGCTCGTGCTTTGGTCGACGGTTTGAATATTGGAGATCTCTCCTTTGAGCAGTTTTTGCAAACTTTTATTGTCGTGGACAGGATACCCGGGCCCGTAGTAGTTGCCATCTGGTAGCCTCAGAAAGTAGATGACCGCATTACCGTATTCCATTCGCTTAATGGGGTGCCCGTAATAGGAGACTGACGTCTCGTTGAGCTCAGTTCCCAAGGTATTGCTCCCCACCAGGGTGTTGACCATCAACCTAATGGCTCTAAGACTGCCTTCTTCTCGCGCCAGGTAATAATTGTTCTCTCCTGTTCCTGCACCCGCATCTCCGGCAGTGGTATGCAGGAAGATCACCTTATGTTGGTCTTTCTTTAAACTGTGATAGGCATTTGGATTCATAAATAGCTGCCAGTCGTCAGGGTGGGCAGACACGTATACATCGGTCATTTGAGCCTGCATGGTAAAGCTGGCAATGAATAGGACCAATACTGCGCGATAAGTTCTGAACATAATGATTAAGTTATTTCTTTATTGAAAGCGTTTGTAGGGAAACGCGATCTCATCCTTGTGGCCATCTATATCGGCTACCACATAGATGATCATTTCATCATCGGATATCCTTTCGAAGGTAAATTCGTCAAAATAGACGTGGTTTTCCTGAATTTCGACCAGTTTGAAATTGACGGTTTCATCCTTCTCCTCCCATCCTTTCAGGTCCCCATGAAAGTGTTTTAGTTTTAGTACCAGGGTCTCTTCTACCTCACTAATTGTAACAATTTCATAGAACTGAACCTCACCATCCATCACTAGCTTAAAACTACACATCATGGAGTTCCCCAAAGGAGGAGACCAGATCTCTTCTGTAATGCCGCCAAAAGCTTCTCCCCGCCAATGTCCTGCGATCCAATCGATATCTGTCAAAGTTGCTTTAGGCGAGGCCTTGGACTTATCAAAAACCTTGGTGTTTTCAAAGCCGTGTTGCGCCCAACCTGTAGCAGGGATCAAAAGCAATATCACCAAAAGGAAAGATGGAATTTTTATCATCTTGACAGATTAAATCAGGTCGAACTTTAGCTTAGAGAACAACAATTTAATAAATTAGACCACCAATCTCTGAAATGGCTAAGTTTTATATCAAATCACTTCCGTTGATGCCTTGGATCCGAATCCCCGGATTGTAGTCATTGTCTTTGATCGTAAGTTAATCAGTCACTTTTAAATTGTAAATAGTATGCACAATATAGTCGTATTGGGTGCCGGCATGGTAGGTTCTGCCATGGCCATAGACCTGGCCCAAAAACATCATGTAACGGTAACGGATAGAAGCTCCGACGTCCTTGAGAAATTGAAGCAAAGACAGCCCCAACTCAACACCGAGGTCCTGGATGTAACTCACAAGGATGATCTGGTCAAATGCATTGAGACTGCCGATTTGGTTGTTAGTGCAGTTCCTGGTTTCCTGGGTTTTGAGACTTTGAAGACGATCATTCAATCCGGTAAAAATGTAGTCGATATCGCCTTTTTCCCAGAGAATTCATTGGATCTGGATCAGTTGGCTAAGGAGCATGGGGTGACGGCCATTGTCGATTGTGGTGTGGCACCTGGGATGGACAACATTATCTTGGGTCATTACAATGAGCAAATGACCATAACAGATTTTGAATGCCTGGTGGGAGGATTGCCCAAGGTCAAGAAATGGCCTTTCGCTTACAAGGCCCCTTTTTCACCAGTCGATGTGATCGAAGAGTATACCAGGCCGGCTCGTTATGTGGAAAATGGTCAGATGATCGTCCGAGAAGCCTTGACAGATTGCGAATACGTAGAGTTTGATGGAGTTGGAACCTTGGAATCCTTTAATTCCGATGGCTTAAGGTCCTTGATTTTTACCATGGATCATATTCCCAACATGAAGGAGAAGACCTTGCGATATCCTGGTCATGTCGAGTATGTTCGGGTGTTAAAGGAGAGTGGATTCTTCAATGAGGATCCGGTGCAGGTCAATGGACAGGAGGTCACCCCCCTGGACTTTACCAGTAAGATACTCTTTAATGAGTGGAAATTAGGAGAAGACGAACCTGAGATCACAGTTATGCGAGTTAGTTTAAAGGGAACCGATAAAGACGGCAAAGCCACTGAGGTTATTTACGACTTACACGATGAGTACGATCCTGAGACTGGGATATCTTCTATGTCCAGAACTACTGGTTATACCGCCACTGCTGCTGCCAATTGGTTACTGGACGGTCACTTTGATCAGCATGGGGTTTTTCCACCGGAACTAATTGGAGGTCATCCCGGTTGTTTTGATTATTTCTTGAATCACCTTGCCCAAAGGGGAGTGCACTATACCAAAAGGTAAATAGGGATCTTATTGATCCTTTTTAGTGTTTGATACACGAAAGGAAGGGGCCTTGTAATCAGGTGGAATGTAATCAGGTGGGATTGTCAGTATATTTCCGTCCCTTGCAGCCCGGTAGTGTGGCGACAGAATCTCGACACCTGCTTCGTTGAAAGCGTCCTGAATATTGGCGTGTAATTCCGAATAAATAGCCGCCGCCTTTTCCGGTTGGTGAGTATAAGCATTGATCTGATAGCTCACATAGAAATCATCTAGTCCGGTCTGAAAAACAAAAGGGCCCGGCTCTTCCATGATCAGTTCTGTCTTTATAGCAGCACTGATCAGCAGTTTGTGCACATCACGCCAGGGCACGTCGTAACCAATTGTAATAGCCGTATTTAGGATTAATCCTCGCTCTTGGCTCGCTGCTGTATAATTGATTGTACTTCCGTTCAGAATGAAGGAGTTTGGTATGGTCACTTCTTCGTTCTTGATGGTTCGCACCCTGGTAACCAGAAGTGATTTTTCAATCACATCTCCCGTCGTTTCACCTATTTTGACCCGATCACCGATCTTAAATGCACGCATGTAGGTAATGACCAATCCGGCAATAATATTGCCAATGGCCGAAGATGAACCAAGGGATATCAACAAGCCCAGGAAAACACTTATTCCCTGGAATACCGGAGAATCACTCCCTGGGAGGTATGGGAATATGACAATAAAGGCAAACAGGTTGACCAATATCCGTATCAAGTTGAAGGTCGGTTTGGCCCAGTCTGGATAAAAGCCTGGAATTTCCAGTTTGCCCGATCTAACTTCCTCAGACAAGAATCTCAAGAATCGAATCAGGTGATGGGTGATAAAGATGATCACCGCAATGGTGATGAGGTTTGGGATGAACTCGATCAGCGCATTCCAAAAACTGGATAGCGGATCCAGTATATAACTGATCAGGGTTCTGGCGATGCCCTCTGTGGCTGGGAAAATGCTAAAAATGATTGGCAGGGCAAGATAAACCAGCAGCACTATAAAGATCCATTTACCCAGATTCAGAGCCCAAAGAACCAGTTGGCGTTGACGCGATTTGGAGAGGAACTCATAGTCCTTTAACTGGACACCATTCATGTATTTATCTGCCCGCTTAACAATCCAAAAGTTGAATCGCTTTAGCCCTTTGTTGAGGTATTTTATGCCAAAAAAGAACAACAGGATTGTGAGTACCAACCAACCTATCCGTTTCAGTAGGGCGGGAAGGCTGGTGCGCTCTTTATAGGCGATGTAACTGGACTTAAGTTTATCGGTATATGCTTTTGCGAGGGAAGCTCGTTCTTGGTTCATCCAAACGGCATCCTTGGTGGTTACCGTGTATAAGATGTCCTCCTGATGATAGACATCTGTGTTATCGTCGCTATCGACTATCCTGATCTGTTGAGGATCAAACTGTTCTTCACTGACCAGGAACTCAACCTCTTGAACGATATCATTGGCTCGTTCTCTAGGGGTATTGGGACCCAGTTTGGAATAGATCTGGAAAATGGTATCGCCAAAAATGACCACGGCCACCCCTTTGGTAACCGCTCTTAACGAATCTGCCTCCCGTTGCATACGAGCCACTTTTCGCAGCTGGGCCTTTTGCAGCGAATCGATCTGGGCCTTGATACGTTCCTTTTCGGCTTGATCGTTTGCCCGTACTTCCGCCAGCTGCTCCAAAAGGCGAGCCCGTTCGAGGCTATCGGCTATCATGCTCTGACGAGCTACTTCCAAGAGGCTATCGGTAGCAATCTCCTGTTTAGCCAGGAGGCTATCTTGTGCCAGCTCTTGTATACTGTCATTTTGACCCCTTACAGTAGAAAAGGTCATTAACAGCAGTACTATCCACAAACGATAATAAATGATGCTCATAAGCTTTTAATAGCCTCGCAAGAGTAGGTTTCAGCGAGATGTGCTATTCCGTGTCCGAACAGATCAGGACTCTTCCTTGATCTCTACGATCTCGTACATATCCTTTCCATCTACCTGTATGGGCTGATAATAGGTCTCGCCAAACACTACATAGGTTTGATCTCCTATCTTCACCTCCTCGCCACCTTCAGGCAGAGCGGGAACTATGGTGCCGGCTGTGGCCGGAACAACGGTATAACCTTCTGCGTTCTTCTCGTAGAAGGCACCACCGTAATAATAATTATTGGTGGTCTCGTTGATCTCGACCTTTTCGGCCGATTTGGGTATCTCTTCCACCGTTGCCCCAACCGGGGCCTGCACCACTTCATATCCGTCTTCAGTCTTCACGTAGTAGGTGCCTTCGTCGTAGTGGTATTCCTCTTTTTCGTTGCTGTCATTGACTATACTTACAATTATGGCAGTTGTCGCTATAGTAGCCACGAAGTATCCCCAAGGATGATAATATGGACCCCAGTAGAACGGTCTGTATGGGTGGTAGAAGTACGGATAATGGCAGTAGTAGCGGAATCCTCCCCAAACATAGGGTGGCCTAACATAAGGTCTATAACCCGCTCTGACATAAGTATTTCGCTGATTGATCGTCACATTTCTGCTATTGTCAATATTGATGTTGCGATTACTCCGATCTACATTTCTGTTGTTCGAATTTCTGTTGGTGGTTCTATTGTTAGAATTTCGAGTATTGGATCGGTCAACATTCCTGTTGTTGGTTCTGTTGCCACTTCTGTCCTTCACGTTGGATGTTCTGTTGTTAGAACGATCGGTCTTTTTATTCTCTACTCCTGCTCGGTTGTTCGTATTCCTGTTGGTAGTCCGATTAGAGGTGCTGGGTTTGGAATAGCTCCGATTATTGTTTCGCTGATGCCCGCCGTTAATGGTGGATTTCCTGTTGGATGTGGACGGACGAGAGGTCGATGGCCTGGTTGATCTATTACTGGTTGACGGTCGAGGAGTCGATCGCATAGTCCGGCCTCCGCCTCCTCGAGACGCGCCATGACCAAATCGTTGAGCCTCCATCTCTACTGGGGCCATCAAGGTCAGCAAAAGGATAAAGAAACTTATACTGAATATGTTAGATGCTGCTTTTTTCATGATTTGCGTACTTGAGGGTTATTCTTGGGCCATTATACTGATTAAACGTGCCCCGTCCGGAGGGGTGAACTCGAACATAGGATTGGGGAGTTCTACTCCCAGTTCCCATGCCTTAAAAGTCGCCGACACCGATCTGGGCTGATCTCCTTTGATGGTATAAGCATACATCTGTGGCATATAGAAGCCATCATTGCCTATCCATAACTGGAAGATCAATTGACGATTTTCTGCTACTACATGGAAGTAGTCTTTGCCATCAACCTGTTTCATTCCGGCAAATTTTACCCGATCAAAAGCATCGATCACATCATCTGTGAACGAAGGGTAGAACAGATCGGCTGCTGGAAATCGCATCCCAAAGGTCACGTGCAGACTGTCTATTGTCGCCATACTGGTATTGGGAGTAGGTAATACAACGTAATTGTTTTCGTCAAAGGAATAGTACGTTAAAGTCTCCCCGTTATACCAATAGCCTTTGTTTCCTTTATGTCCCCTGCTCCTGATCGCAAATCGATCCGGCCCTTTAAAATACGAAGTGGTATGGGTCCTTCTTCGTTCGACCATACCGTCGTCATTGATGAAGTCTTCATCTTTGACCAACTGGAAGGCGCAAGATTCTATTTCCCCGATCACATCGCTCATCTTGTCAAGTATATCGACGGCAACCTGGTCGATGTCTTTATCGGATTGGGAATGGACATGATTACTCAGCCCAAAGATCAGAAATACACTAAGGGCTAAAATGAGATGTTTCTTTTTCACAATGGAGTTAATTAGGTGAAATTTAAAGATATAACGAAATTCTGGCTTCTTAAAATAATTAGACCACATGAAGCTAGTTTGGGTCTTAATTGAATTACGGTATGATGCTTGTATTCTTCAATTCGGACTAATAATGTCTTTAGATGCATAAATCTTTAATGGTATTGGCGCTACTATCGTGTTTACTTTGTTCTGCACAGGAAGGTTGTCTGGACTCGTCGGAGAAGAATAAGCTATTAAAGGTCTTTTTCCATCATCCATATGTTTCCAAAGAATATGTCCATGCCGAATTGCCAGAACGTGTGCCCCTAACATTTTATAGGAGCCAATACTTTACCGATGAGTTTGATCTTGAGCTTTTTGGTAAACCGATTGTTTTGGCGGACTCTAAAGAAAAGCCCGATCTGATTGACCTTAAAATTTTGAGAGTGGATTGCGATTCAACCAGCTACACCATCAGTGTTTACTTTAAAGCCGAAAATGCCGAGGTAACAGCGAGGCTGTTTCCGGATGATTCGTGTGTTTATCGGGTCGACTTTTTGAAGGAGGTGGAGTATTGAGAGTCATTGTTTAATTAGCATTACCGATTCAGGCAGGGCCCAGGCCAGTCCATTTCCATAATTGATTTTGACACCATTGCTATTCCATAAATTCATGGTGGCTGTATTTGATGAAACCAATACGAATTCGCCAACCTTGCTAGTTTCACTAACTACGTCCTCGATAACTACTTTATAGGATAATTCTTCCGAAAAGTGCAACGTTAACTTGCTGTTTGGTATTGGTTGGATCTGCTGAACCGACGCAATAACTTCGCCATTTTCAACATAGGTGTACTTTCCAAATACTACATCATAATAGGCGGTACTTTTATTGGGATAATGAAACATTTCAAATTCCTGAAGAACTATTTCAAATGAAGAATTCTCGTTCTCCCAACGCCAGGTGCCAACTATATCATTGTGATGTTCATCAATGTCCTTTACATAATATTTGCTTTCAACCATATCATGAGTGCCCAATGGGTAGATTGTTTGGGCCTTACAGGATATTATGCTGAGTGCTGCGATTAAAAGGATTGAAGTTTTGGTCATTGCTTTACCAATGTGTAAGTCCCATACTGCATAGTGAGTAAAGCCGGTGCATCTGGATTGGGGTTGTCCTCGTCATAAACATACATTTGACGGAGGTTCAATTGAATCGTTTCTTGCCCATTTGAGATGACATGTCTAAGAACTGCTTTATTCCTGATATAATTGAAGTTTGGGTCTTCCAAATAAACACTAACTCTTCTTTCGGAGTCTGAGCAATAATCACAAATTGGTATGCTCGTTGAGCCAAATATGTCATTGCCTGTAATACTGAAACCCCAGTTTTCTACATCGGGATCAGCAAAGCGTCCTAATAAGTTGATTAGTTCTTTACCATTTTCGGTGTAAACCATTTCACCAATTAGTAAATCCGTGTAGTGTCTATGCTCTTTGTTGTTAAGGTTGAAAACAATCAGTTCTTCTTTAAGTAGTCTTAGCTCTATTTTCCAGCTAACTGAGTCCTTGGACCATAACCAAGTTCCAACAAATTTGTCTAGGTCGCCTTGAGTGTCTTTATAATAGGCGTTGTAGGTCTCTCCATATTCTTCTCCTTCAAATAAGCCAATGACAGGAGATTGAGCCCAAATGCTGCTCATGGTTAAGAGAGCCAGAATTGTTAGTGTATTTCTACCCATAGTCTGGTCAAATTAGAGAAAATTGGGGATTAAGCGAGGGCGTTTTGGGCGAATTGGTTGTCGTGTTTCGCGAAAACGTGGTTTTGATTAGGGAAGTAGTCAAGAAACCACAAAGCGGATTGATTTTGTTTCACAAAATCGGCCGCAGTGACTCCGCTGCTGCAAATCCAAAAAACCCATGATGCTTCGCGGATTACATGTTGTGATCCAAAATGAAACGCCATAATGCAAATCATAACTCAGCCGCTTTGCGGAACACATCTCGAATTCCCTATTCACTCCCAAGTAAACTTGTCGTGATTCGTGAATTTGATCTGCTACTTCGTTGAGTTGTGTTTAGATTGAGTAAGGAGCGGATTAACTCCGTTGGTCCGCAGTGATTCCGCTCCTGCAAATCCGAAAAACCCATGATGCGAAGCGGATTACATGTTGTGATCCAAAATGAAACGCCATAATGCAAATCATAACTCAGCCGCTTTGCGGAACACATCTCAAATTCCCTATTCACTCCCAAGTAAACTTGTCGTGATTCGTGAATTTGATCTGCTACTTCGTTGAGTTGTGTTTAGATTGAGTAAGGAGCGGATTAACTCCGTTGGTCCGCAGTGATTCCGCTCCTGCAAATCCGAAAAACCCACGGCACTTTCAGTGCCGTTTGGGGGTTTTTTATGACCTCCATGAACTCAAGCAAGCTTGGTTCATTTCGGCCATAAAAAAACCCACACTTTTCAGTGCGGGTTTTTCGGGTTTGATGTGGAGAAGAGCGGACTCGAACCGCCGACCTCTTGACTGCCAGTCAAGCGCTCTAGCCAACTGAGCTACATCCCCGACATTTCAGGATGCGAAAATAACAAAATTTTATCATATCGCTTATAATAAGGGCTTGCAATTTGCGTATTGATAATTGTAATTGAAATAGGCATGGTTATTGTCAAAATAGATATAAGTTTACCAAATTATAAATAGTATTAGCTATGGAATTAGTCGGAAAAGCACTGGAATTCGAAAAACGAAAGTTGTCGTTAAAAACGACCTCAGATCGCATCGTTGCATCCAGGGAGGCGAAAGATCTGATCCTTGGCCTCAATGAGATATACAAAAAGAATCAGGACCGAGAGATCATGGACCTGATGAAGCGCCTAACAGTTATCAAACGCAAGATCGAGACGCGTCTTAAAGGACGCCCACTAATCGACTAAGCGTTAATAATAAAGTCTTTAGTAAGAGCTACCGTGTCCTTCATATGGGCGGGTAGCTCTTCTTTTTTCCAGGGATGTTGCATCCCGAATACGTGATCCGCACCAGGGATAATTTCCAGCTTACTATTGCTGTTCCAACTATGGATGGCATGTGCTTCAGACAAATTGACAGTTGGGTCGTCACTGCCATGAATGATTAGTTGAGGTATTTGTAATTGACGTACTGCACGAGAAATGGTCAATCGAGCTTCGTTTTCCATAAAATCCTCGTAAAACTGCCAGTTATGAGGTAAAAATTGGCCGGTACGCGTATTTTCTATGTGAGTAATGCCTTTTTCACGCCAGAGCTCAAACTCTGGAGATCCTACCTGGAATCTGACTTTAAAATCACTTACTCCGGCCCAGGTAATGACTTTTTTGACCTGGTCTTCTTCAGCAGCTTTTAGGAGGGTGATGCCACCACCCCGGCTGTGCCCGACGAGTGCTATCCGGCGGGCCCCATATCTTTCATTGATCATCATGATCATCCGTTGAAGATCTGCCATTTCGAGACTGTAATTGTTCTCCGCAAATGCGTCTAAGTCTGGAAAATCGACTGGCTGATCTATCGTACCTCCATTGTGAGAGAAATTAAACTTGATAAAGGGCATTCCAGAAAGAGCGAATTCTTCCGCAACCAGATGCCAACCTCCCCAGTCCTTGAAGCCTTTATAGCCGTGGCAAAAGATGGTAATCAACTCTGTTTGTTCTTCGGATGGCCAGTAACTGTCCCAAAGGACAGGCCGTTTACCCCATTTATTCAGAACCTGGTTCAGCTGTATTTTCATATCAATGAACTTGTTTTTCGACAAAATGAATATCCTTATCCATAATTTCCGCGATCAGTTGCTGCAGAACCTCTTCATATTGAGTCAAAATCTGGTCGGTAATGGTTGAGGAGCCGGTACTGTCCTTAAATGGCATAAAGTCATAGCTCATTCGTTTGAAGGAGATAATGCCAGATGTATTAGCTAGTATCCCTTTCTTTTCCTTGAGCATTAAGGCATAACATAGAACCTGAAAGGCTTTGGCGTACTTATAATCTTCGATTAACTCTGCCCATTCCTTGACTTTCAGGTCGGCGGGTTCTACCGCTCCCGTCTTATAATCCACTATGCGAATATCTCCGTTGAATAGATCGATTCGATCAGCTTTACCATATATCCGAACCGGATACGTAATGTGAGGAAGGTTTAGCTCCATTTCAAGTTCTTCTTCCAGGGAAACGATCTCAAGGTTATTTCCTTTGTTCAATAGGGCTATATCAGCCTTGATCAATTGTTCAACATACCGAATAGCAACCTGGTAGATGATCAGATTCATTCCCTGGTCTGTATCTCCCTGTTTAAAGCATTGTTCAAATTGCGTCTTCACCTCGGGGGTTACTCTGCTTAACATGTCTGTCAGTCCTCGTGGTTCCAGTTGCCGTCCGATCCATGGTTTATATAGATTTTCAAGGCTATTGTGAACAACATTGCCCAGGGTATTGTAAGCCACTGTCTCTTCAACTTCCTCCAATTCCCTTATTCTTAATACTCTTTGGGCATAAAACTCCAAAGGGTTCCTGATATAGTTTGTCAGTGAAGAAGGGGAGAATCCTTTTCGGGCGATTTCTTCAAGACGCAGGTTCAAGCTACTGCTTTTCTCCACTTGCTTGGGCTCAGGGGGTTTAATATCGATAGAGGTGGTCAGCTGCAGATGTTCTATGTGATGTTGAGTAGGGGGGTCTAATTCCAGCTGGCGTAAGAATCGACTTTTTTCCATACTGCCTAGTCCTTCTGTTTGTTCCACATAGAAAAGATCGACCTCTTTGGCCCGGAACAACAACCTATAAAAATGATAGGCATACACAGCATCTTTTTCATACTGAGTAGGCAGCTCGTATTCCTTCTTGAGGTCATAAGTCAAAAAAGAACTCTGACTTTTCCCCGAAGGCAATATTCCTTCATTCACCGACAGTAATAGAACCCGTTCAAAATCCAGGCAACGCGTCTCTAAAAGCCCCATTACTTGTAACCCTTGGAAGGCATTACTCTCAAAATCGATCTGCCGTGTTCTAGCCAGTTCGAGGAACAGTTTGTGCAAGCCGGAGATCTCCTTCAGATAGGAAAGCTCTTCGTCCAGGTGTTTTAAATGAAGGAATAGTCGATATAGGCCATAGGCACTGGTCCTTATAATTTCACCCGGAGGTGCGTTCAATCTGAGAATTTCCAGCAATTCCAAGCAGCTGTCCAGAGCTGAAGTAGTCTCTTTCCAGGGGGAGAGCATTAGCTGGAGCGTGTCAACATCCAAAGGGTCCGACCACTGCAAAAGAGAGTCCAATTGCACATAGGCCAGGTTCTGTTCTTTGATTTTCTGATTAAGGCGGTCTGTGTTCTTTAGGAAGGAACTGATCGCAGAATGGTTGAGCAAGGCGTCCAGGTGCTTGTGATAAAGACTGGCCGAATTTTGTTGCTGAATGAGTAAGAGGAGTCGGAACAGATCGGTGATGGGGAAAATGGACAGTGGTGCTCCCATTGTGACATTGATCTGATCGATCTCTTTAGGTATGGCATGCAGCAATGGCATTAGGAGCTGCTCATCGGCCAGAACTACTGCTGTAGATCGAATCTCATCTGGACTTAGTTGGGAAAGAATCTGGGCCACTTGGTACACCTGGCCCAGATGGGTTTCACTTTTATTCAGTCTGATGGATTTGGGTTCTTCAAATGAACGGTGAAGGACTTCGGGCTCTTTATCCTGATAGAAGTTCCATTCCAGTTGGTATTTCCTAAAGAAGGAGGTTGCCATATGTTCCTTCCTGTCCAGAAAGTACTGGTCCATATCCCAAAATATGTGACCCATATTGTGCTGCAGCAGTTCTGTGATAATGATCTGTTCTGATGTATTCAGGGCGTTAAACCCCATGAAGATATGGGGCTTGTCCAGGTTGGCATTTATATAGTGTTCTATGTCCTCAGATGCCTTGCGATAGATCAGACCCTGATATCCCGTTTTCTCTGAGAGCAGGGTAGAGGTCAAATTTTCATATAGACTGGGGATGCTTTGCCAAAAGGCCATATAGTTGTTGACGAACTCAGTAGATTCTTCCTCCAGGTTCCAGCGTTCCATAGCCTTGATACTACTCAGGTTTGAAAAAAAAGATGTGGTGTCCAGGCAGTAACGATCCATTTCGTTCAGATCGCTGATCAGGGCAGGAGCCCAACCGCTGAATTGTTCAAAGCTTTCTTTCTTAGGAGGATTTTCTAGAGTGAGATAAGCTTGATAGGCCCGATAGTTAAGCACTGTAGGGTCGATCAGTTTCAGATCCGCAACATGCTGTATGAAATCCTCTATGCTTAGGATGGTCGGGGCAAATCCAGTCTGCTGGTATCGGGACCTTATCTCCTGCTTTAAGAAATTACCAGCGCGCTTACTGGGAAGAACGAAAATGAGGTCTTCCCAATTGTGATAAAGTTGTAGGGTTTGATCTACGACATCCTGAAGGAAACTTGGCATGTTCTAAAATAAAAAAAGCCTCCCAGAAATGGGAGGCTTTATATAGAAAGCTAATGCTTTGTTTAGTCTTCGATCAGGATGATCTCTGTACGTCTGTTAGTTCGACGTCCTTCTCTAGTGTTATTAGAGGCGATCGGACGATCTTCACCGAATCCGCGAGCAACTAGTCTGTTGGAAGCGATTCCTTTCTCGATCATGTAGGCAACAACAGCTGACGCACGTCCTTCAGACAGGGTCTGGTTGCTTTCTGCACGTCCTACGCTATCCGTGTGACCGTCGATGTAGAATCGAGACAGTGGATATTGTTTCAGGATTGCAACTGCGTTATCAAGAACAGCCATTGAAGATTCTTTCAAGGTAGTCTTACCAGTATCGAACAGGATTGTCTTAGCGTAAGCGCTCAGAGCGTTACGTACTTCCATTGTGATCTCTGGACAACCTTGGTTAGCAACAGTACCTACAGTGTCAGGACACATATCATCTTTATCTGGCACACCGTCACCGTCACGATCTGGCCATGGGCATCCGTTGTTCGCGGCTGGTCCTGGCTCGTTTGGACACTGGTCTACGTTATCTGGCACGCCGTCACCGTCACTATCAGGACATCCGTTGAATTCGGCAGGACCTGGTTGGTTAGGACAAGCGTCTTGAGGATCTGGGATACCGTCACCATCAGTGTCAGGACATCCGTTGAACTCAGCTAGACCTGGAGTGTTTGGACAAGCGTCGTTACGATCTTCGATTCCGTCACCGTCACTATCAGGACATCCGTTGAATTCTGGAAGACCAGGAGTCTCAGGACACTCATCTTCGTAATCGTAGATACCGTCACCGTCAGTGTCAGTTCCACCGAAGGTGAACATCACACCAGCAGAGTGCTGGAAGTGGATAATTCCGTAAGAATCTTCGAATGCATGCTTGTAGGTACTCTGTGTATTGATGGCCCAGTTGTCTCCAAGCCACCAGCGAATACCTACGATACCGTTAGCAGTACCAAATCCGATATCATCAACCCAGGTATAACCACCACCAATACCTAAGAATGGATCAAACCATCCTGAATTGAGAACATCTCTGAATGCGTACTTGATTTCTCCATCGACTGAGTAGTAGCTCAGGTCGTCAGCACGGAAATCCCCAACTTTGTTAATACGGTTCATGGATCCTGCTGCAGTGAAAGTCAGCCCACTTCCGATGTATCGACCAACCGATACTCTGGAAACCGAAGGAATCATATTCCAGTGGTCGTTCACATTAAAGTATTCATCGAAGAACGTACCTTTAGTCGCGGCTGGAAGTCTCCCGCTATTGCTAATGCCTACAGGGTAAGTATCAACAGCGTTGAATTCTATGCCGATAGCCCAGGGATTATTTTGATCCTGAGCATTTGCAACACCTACTCCCAATACCAGGAGGGCAGCAACTAAAAAACTGTTAAGATGTTTCATATTCGATTGTTTAATTTTTAAGTGTTAATAGAGCAAAAGTAAGTTGTTAAAGTTTATTAACAAAAGCAAATCTATTAAAATTTTTGGAAATCCAAGGGAAATAAAGGATTAATACAAACCTAGTTCTGGATAACGCCCAGTTCCCGTCCTACCTTAATAAAGGCGTTAATTGCACGGTCCAAATGTGCCTTTGTATGTGCCGCTGACAACTGCACTCTGATCCGGGCTTTTCCTTTTGGAACAACCGGATAAAAGAATCCGATCACATAGATACCCTCTTCCAGTAATTTATCGGCCATAACCTGCGAAAGCTTAGCATCATAAAGCATAACGGGTACTATGGCAGAGTCACCATCTACTATATCGAACCCAGCTTTCATCATCCCATTCTTAAAATATGCAGTATTTTCTGACAAACGATCTCTTAAAGAGGTGTCATTTTTTAACATATCGAACACCTTAATAGATGCTCCTACTATTGCGGGGGCCAGCGAGTTAGAGAATAAATAAGGTCGCGATCGTTGTCTGAGCATCTCGATGATCTCTTTTTTGCCGGTGGTGTAACCACCCATTGCTCCACCAAGGGCCTTGCCCAAGGTTCCTGTAATGATGTCTATCCTCCCCATTACACCTTTTTCCTCTAGGGTGCCACGTCCGGTATCCCCTATAAATCCAGCAGCATGGCATTCATCGATCATAACCAGGGCGTCATACTGGTCCGCCAGGTCACAAATCTTGTCCAGTGGAGCCAGAAGACCATCCATGGAGAATACGCCATCGGTGACAATGATCTTGAAACGAGCGCCATTCTCATTGGCGGCCTGGAGTTGTTTCTCCAGATCTTCCATATTGTTGTTGGCATATCTGTAGCGCGCAGCCTTACACAGCCTGACCCCATCAATGATGGAGGCATGGTTAAGAGAATCGGAGATGATCGCATCTTCAGGACCTAACAAAGGTTCGAAGACCCCACCATTGGCATCAAAGGCAGCAGCATAAAGAATAGTATCTTCAGTCTGATAGAAATCTGCGATCTTTTCCTCCAGTTCTTTATGAATGTCTTGGGTTCCGCAGATGAACCGAACTGAAGACATACCAAACCCGTGGGAATCCAGGGTATCCTTAGCCGCCTGTATTACCTCGGGGTGGGCAGATAATCCCAAATAGTTATTTGCGCAAAAGTTGATCACACTTTCGCCGGTAGACACAGTGATCTCTGCTCCTTGTTGGGACGTGATAATGCGTTCTTCCTTGAATAATCCCTGTTCCCGGATTTGATCCAGTTCCTGGCTAAGGTGGGCTTGTATTTTACCGTACATGTTTTAGTCTAGATTAGAGCTCAAATTTACTCCTTATTGATCAAAACTCCTTCAGAATTGGTGTATATAACGATTCGTTCCCTGACCTTAAATCCAATTTCTTCCAATGCTTTCCCATATTCTCGGACCTGATCCCGATGGTTCTTGTCTGGTGACCCGGTCTTGTAGTCGATTATGCTCACATATTTTTCTTTGTGAATGTTCACCCTATCGGGCCTTAGGCTGTGGCCGGCGGCGGTGTAGATTTCGCGTTCGTTCAGGATTTCGTCCCCACCATCGAAGAAGTGTACCAACTCATCGTGATGAATCACCCTCAGGATATGGTCTTTCAGGATGTTGATTTCCTGGCGATCCAATTTGTATTCCTGTTCTGCAAAGTCTAAAGCCAGGTTCAGATCTGCTTGGGTCTCGATGCGGGAGAGGGTATCGTGAACCAGATTTCCCCACCTGATAGAAGCTTCTGTTTCTGTATTCCAAAGTTTGGCGCGCCCACTTGCCAAATGTATCCGATCAAACAGTAAACCGCCAGAAGGCACCTTAATATCAGCTTCTGGGACTGAGGTTTTGACAGACGGAATGCTTTCCCTAGCCGCCTGTCCTATTTGAAACCATTGTTTGTGGTCTTCCCACATGTCTTGAGAAACCAAATAGTCCCTGAAATATTCTCCTGTATACGAAGGCCTGTCCTTCATGGGCCCGTGATCTTCTGTGATAATGGACAGTTGATCAATTGCACGGGTCAGGGCTACATAAACAAGATTCAAATTGTCCAATTGGGCCTTGGCTATTTCCTGGTCGTATATTTCGGCAATTTCTTCGGAGTATTCCTTGATGCCCTTATTGAATTTGATCAGTATTTGGTCTATCGATTCACAAGGCAAGGGATTCGGCACCCAGATCTTATGATCTCGGTAATCTTCAATCTTCATATCAGCCCAAGGAAAGATCACTATTGGGAATTCCAAGCCTTTGGACTTGTGAATGGTCATGATTTGCACGGCATCAGACCCTACTGAGCTATTCAGTGAGAACTTCTCCTTACCATTCTCCCAATGATCCAGAAAATCCATTTTCCCGTTAGGGGGCCTAATCGAGAAGGCCCAGACCATCTCCATAAATTCGATCGTGAAAGCATCTGATGTTAACGCTAGCTGAAGACCGGATATACAAGCCTGAAAGAATTCAAAAAGCGGGAGCTCCGACATAGCGACCCACGGCAAGTTGAAACCATTTTCCTGAAGTAAATTCTCCAAGCCAGAGCCATCAGTTTCCAAGCCATCCAAAACAAAATGATGTTTGTCCGCATGGCTTTCCAATCCATCAGACAAATAGGATAGGGCCTCAAATTTGGCTTGTTTGTTATTTGGGTTGATCGCCACTCTTAACAGGTTGATCAGCATTTCGACCTCCTTGGAACTTTTAAGTAGAAGGGATTCTCCCGAAACTATAGGAATTCCCTGTTCCATCAGAAAGGAAGAAACTTTTATTCCCTGGTCTTTCTTCCTGGTCAGGATACACATCTCATTCCATGAATACCCTTGATCCCTAAACTTTTGTATTTCTAGAAACACCTCCTCAAGATAGATCGGGTCCTTCTCACTGGCCTTTTGTTTAGAATTCAGGAATCCGATGCGAACACATCCCCCGGCCTTTTATTCGTTTCTTGCCGATTCCCTGTTCTGTATAGCTCTTGGTAAGCCATGTAGGAGAGGAATCCGGAGGTATGGGTAAAGAAACCATTGTTAAAGTCGATAATTTGATCCCGGCTCCGATAATTCCTAGGTAAATGACTCATTTGGACCATTGCTCCCTGGAAAGGGATGTTGGTCTGGTCCAATTCAATGAATTGTTCAGGTAATCCACCTCGCCATCGGTAAATGGACTGCTTGGCATCCCCAACCAGGGTTAGCTGACCAAAAGTTCCGTCTGTATATTGCTGTGAAAGTGCATTTTCGATGAGCGGAATAAGATTTTGCCACTGCAGGAAAGAGGTGTCTTGAAATTCATCGATCATAAACTTTCTGTAGCGTTCACCCAGTCGTTCATAAATAAAGGGAGACGGCTGGTCTTTTATTTTAGATCCTATGATACGGTTGAATTTATATATAGGTAGAATCTGTAGCTCCTTCTCCAGCCCTTGAATCTCATTGTCGATCAATTTTAGAACGGCAATCGGAATAAAGTTGGACAAAATATTCTCCAAAAAGCGGAGTTCAATGATAAGCGGTCGGGTGGCATGGTAGGTGGAGATGACGTCTGGCATTAGCCCATCTACAAGATCTTTTATTTCTTGTTTTTGCTTTGATGTATATGGGTCTTGAGACTCGAGGTTTTGCAGCCACTTGGTTTGAAGGTTCATGTCTGTATTACCTTCTGCCAGCTTCTGATAGAAATCGAAAATGTATCCGCGGGTAAAATTCAAGCGCTCGATATCCTTCTGACGGAACATCTCCATGATTCCTTCACCATTTGCTTGGATGAGTCTGCGAAGTCCGGCTACACGATCTAAAAGCGCTTGGCGATACTCAAGCAATTCCGTCAGGCTATTGCTCAGCAGCGATTCCAGCGATTCTTGCTCTTTATCCTTTGCCAGGATCTTGGAAGAATTGAAAAGATCATATCCAACATCCCAGGATTTGTCAGATTCGGTTTTCTCCAAGGCAAATTCGATCAAAAGGTCGGTCAAAACCCTTTCCTCGCCTACCTTATCGATCAATCGATCGACAGCCATAAGGAGCAAATCCTCGGTGTCCAGGCTCACCTCAAATTGTCCAGGTAGCTTGAGGTCACTAGCAAAAGTACGCAGCAAACGATGGTTAAAACTGTCTATGGTCTCTACACTGAACATGCCATAGTTGCGAAGCAAGTGTTCCAGTATTGAACGGGCCCTACTTTTGATTTTTGAACGATCCAGGCCAGTTGATTCAATTAGTTCCTCTAGCATGGCAGGAGGATCCTTTGGCTCGATCCAGCTCAGATCTATCAAGGTGGAAATAATCCTGTTCTTCATCTCTGCAGTCGCCTTATTGGTAAAGGTGATTGCCAGAATGTGCCGGAAGAATGATGGATTCTTGCTTATTAGTAGCTCTGTGAGGTATTCCCTGACCAGGGTAAAGGTCTTGCCGCTCCCGGCCGAAGCATCGTAGATAAAAATGTTGGGAGACGGGCCGCTGCTATCCATTAGTTGTAAAGTTAAGGCAATCTCCGGGTATTGGAATTATCTATTAGGCAATAAGTTTCTTATCGATTCAGTAACACAGCAGAAGCTTATTATTCGCTATTTTTATCAAGAAATTTAAACAGAATCATTATGTCATTCGAATTACCACAATTACCTTATAGTCACGACGCCCTGGAACCCCATATCGACACTAAAACCATGCAGATTCACCACGGGAAACATCATGCCGGTTATACAGCCAAGTTGAATGCGGCAGTAGATGGAACGGATCTGGCCGGAAAGAGCATCGAAGAGATCCTGGGAAGTCTGGATATGAGTAATGGTGCTTTAAGAAATAACGGTGGAGGTTATTACAACCATTGCCTTTTTTGGGAGGTCATGGGGCCTGATGGAGGTGGACAGCCAGGAGGTGATCTTGGGGCAGCCATCGATTCAGCATATGGGAATTTTGAAGGGTTTAAGGAAGCATTTGCCAAAGCTGCCGCCACTCAATTTGGCTCCGGATGGGCTTGGTTATGTGTTCATCCTGGTGGCAAGGTAGAAGTTTGTCAAACTGCTAATCAAGATAACCCATTGATGCCCGGTATCACCTGCGGAGGCACTCCTATCCTTGGAATTGACGTTTGGGAGCATGCATACTACCTGAACTACCAAAATAGACGGCCAGATTATGTAGAAGCTTTCTTTAGCGTAATCAACTGGTCTGAAGTTGCTCGTCGATACGAAGCGGGCAAGTAATTTTGCTAATTTTTAAGTGTTGGGCCCGGCTGTTTTCAGCTGGGTTTTTTTATGGTTGTCGGTTCTAAGTGTTGTATGAAAGCGCTGTCCTAATTCTTGAATTTGCTGGAGGTATCGATGTAATGGTAGGAATATAATGTCGAGAGGAGTAAATTGCAGCGGGTGGGTGGTACCCCAATCGAAATGAAGTTTTACTTGTAAAACCAAAGGTCCAGTGGACCTTTGATGTAGGTTGCCGCGTAATCGGAAAGCACCATTGTTGGATACGGAGTTTTACGGCGAAACACGCCCAATTTAGCTGAACATTAGGCAATAAAAAAAGGTAAGCTATACTGTGAGAAGAGTGGGAAACGCCTCGCTACTGACGTAGCTCGCCACCCCACTTTGTGGCAATAAAAAAAGGTAAGCTATACTGTGAGAAGAGTGGGAAACGCCTCGCTACTAACGTAGCTCACCACCCCACTTTGTGGCAATAAAAAAAGGTAAGCTATGCTGTGAGAAGAGTGGGAAACGCCTCGCTACTAACGTAGCTCGCCACCCCACTTTGTGGCAATAAAAAAAGGTAAGCTATGCTGTGGGAAGAGTGGGAAACGCCTCGCTACTAACGTAGCTCGCCACCCCACTTTGTGGCAATAAAAAAAGGTAAGCGGTTGCTTACCTTTTTTTGCCCCAAATCTACCATGAACTTAACCTACTTATGCTATGGTATATACCAAAGATAGGACATATTTCGTACAAAAAATAGTTTTTAGACAAATGTCTCCTTTTTTCGTTGAAAAGTACTTTTAGGGATCAGTTTTTGACAAATTCGTAGGATAATACTGATAGAATAAGCTGAATTTGATGATTTTGCAAGAGTTGCCTTACGGTTTGATCAATCAATTCATATAATTGGGTCATTAATTGAATGGGCATTTTGGATTTTGATTAGACTTCATTCAAGGGGTGCTTACTCCTACCCGACCGAAATGCAGTTTTGCCTGCTAAACCAAAGATCCGGTGGACCTTTGATGTAGGTTGCCGCTTTAGCGGAAAGAACACTTATAGATTTTATGCCTTGACGTAGAGATAGCTCAAGTGAGATTGTCTGAAATTGAGGCAAAATAAAAAGGCTAGCAGAAGAGAAGGAATGGAGAACGCCTCGTAGCTAATGCTGCTCGCTACCCGATCGCAGTGCAGTTTTGTTCGCAAACCAGAAGTCGGTGGACTTCTGACGGAGATTGCCGCGGGAGCGGAAGGGGCTGATATAATGAGCAGACTACCCTTGGGAGTCGAACTAGAGATGTCTCAAGTATAAAGGACGGCTAGCAGATGAGGGAGAATGGGAAACGCCTCGCGGCTTACGCCGCTCGCCACCCCTCATTTGGGACAAAATAAAAAGGCTAGCAGATGAGGGAGAATGGGAAACGCCTCGCGGCTTGCGCCGCTCGCCACCCCTCATTTGAGGCAAAATAAAAAGGCTAGCAGATGCTAGCCTTTTTGCCCCAAATCTTACCATGAACTTAACCTACTTATGCTATGGTATGAGTCAAAGATAAGTCAAGGAGGTTAATAAAAAGAGGATTTTTCCTACTTTTGGATAAACGGGTAGGAAAACTCGACAAAATGCCTAATTCGGGTATTTTGTCGCTTTTTTTGGTTTAATAAGCTCTTGCCGGATTGCCTTCGTAGAAATGTACAAAAGCTCTGTTCACCACGCGGTTCCCTCCCGGTGTTGGGTAGTCGCCTGTAAAGTACCAGTCTCCCAGGTTTTTTGGGCAAGCCATATGCAGGTCATCCACAGATTGAAAGATAATCTTGACTTCGGCATCAATCGATTCGTGAGTAAGTATTTCGGAGATCTTTTCAGAAACCTCCTCATCAGTGAAAGGCTCATATAAAGCTTTCACTTGGTTCACCACATCCTGCTTGTCCTCTTTCTCCAGTTCGGCTTTACATTTGGCGTAGATCTCATCAACGATTCCTTCGTTGCCTCTATCCTTATGTAGTTCGAGAGCTGCATTAAATGCGATCAAATGTTCAAGGCGAGCCATATCGATACCGTAGCAATCCGGATATCGGATCTGGGGAGCAGAAGACACTACCACGATCTTTTTTGGGTTCAATCGGTCCAGCATCTTAAGGATACTTTTCTTCAGGGTTGTTCCTCTTACGATACTATCATCGATGATCACCAAGTTATCTTCGGGTTTCACAACGCCGTAGGTAACATCGTAGACGTGAGCTACGAGATCGTCACGACTGCTGTCTTCAGTAATGAATGTCCGCAGTTTTACATCCTTGATGGCGATCTTTTCGGTACGAATGGTTTGTGATTGGATCTCTTCAAGTTTTTCAGGACTCAGAGTGTCCTTCTGTGCCAAAATGGCTTCGTTCTTTTGACTGTTCAATTCGTCCTGGGCCGCTTCCAGCATACCGTAGAAGCTGGTTTCTGCCGTATTAGGAATGAACGAAAAGACCGTATTGGCCGTATCCCTATCGATGGCATCCAGCACCTTGGGCATCAGTAAGGCGCCCAGCTTTTTCCTTTCTTGATAGATCTCGGCATCACTTCCTCGAGAGAAATAGATCCGCTCGAAAGAACAAGATTTTCGTTCTAAGGGCTCCAGGATCTGGTCCAGGGAAGTACGTCCGTCTTTCTTCATGACCAGGGCATGACCAGGGTCTAGTTCCTTAATGGACTCGAAAGGAACATTGAATACGGTTTGAATGGCAGGGCGTTCAGAGGCCACAACGATCACTTCGTCGTCCTGATAATAATAAGCAGGTCGAATACCAGCGGGATCTCTAAGTACGAATGCATCTCCATGACCTAGCAATCCGCCCATGGTATAACCTCCGTCCCAGTTCTTGGCTGATTTACGCAGGATTTTGGCGACATTCAAATGTTCTACAATAAAAGGAGAGGCCTCTCGCTTGCTCATTCCGTCAGCTTTGGCCTTTTTGTATAGTTTGCGAACTGCATCATCCAGGAAATGTCCGATCTTCTCCATCACCGTAATGGTATCGGCTTTCTCTTTAGGATGCATCCCTAAGCGGATCAGGTTTTCGAACAGCTCATTGGTGTTGGTCATGTTGAAGTTACCTGCAATGATGAGGTTTCGATGCATCCAGTTATTCTGTCTCAGGAAAGGATGAACACTTTCAATGCTGTTACCTCCAAAAGTACCATACCGTACATGCCCCATAAGAAGTTCGCCTATATAGGGTATATTCTTTTTCTGTAACTGAACGTCGTCCTTGACTGCGGGATCCTTCTCAAACTCCTCATTGATCCTGGAGTTGATCTGATCAAAAATGTGTTGAATGGGTTGCGGGTCGTTGGAGCGGATCCGACTGATGTATCGTTCCCCGGGGGAAACGTCCATTTTAATACTGGCAAAGCCAGCACCGTCCTGCCCTCGGTTGTGCTGCTTCTCCATCATCAGGTACATCTTGTTCACACCATAAAAGGCGGTACCGTATTTCTCCTTGTAATATTCAAGGGGTTTGCGAAGCCTTATCAGGGCAATTCCACATTCGTGCTTTAAAAAGTCGCTCATAACACCAAATTCAAAATAAAACGCCCAGTGAAAGGGCGTTATTTATTATGCGAGTTCTATATCGAATTGAGTCAGATTCTTAAATTGTTGAAGGCGTTGATGCATTTCAGGCTTGGACAGATCGATCAAGCGCTCCGTACCAAATCGTTCAACACAAAAAGAGGCCAATGCCGAACCATAGATAATGGCATTCTTCATGTTCTCGTAGCTGTAATCGCCGGTCTTCGCAAGGTAGCCCGCAAATCCTCCAGCAAAGGTGTCACCTGCTCCGGTCGGATCGAAAACTTCTTCCAGCGGAAGGGCAGGGGCAAAGAAGACTTCCTCCTTATGAAATAGAAGGGCGCCGTGTTCCCCTTTTTTGATGACTACGAATTTGGGACCCATGGTCATGATCTTGTGCGCAGCAACCACCAGGGAATATTCTCCTGTCAGTTGCCGGGCTTCCTCATCGTTTATGGTGATCACATCAACCATTTTAATCACTTGCATGAGCTCGTCCAGGGTGTTGTCCATCCAATAATTCATCGTATCCAGAATTATTAGATTTGGTCGGCTATTCATCTGCTCAATTACAGAGATCTGGATGTTGGGGTGCAGGTTGCCCAACATAAGCACTTCAGAATCCAGATAATTCTTGGCGACCACTGGTTTGAAATCTGCCAGGACGTTGAGTTCTGTAGAGAGGGTGTCCCTGGAATTCATGTCGTTGTGGTACCTTCCACTCCAGAAGAAGGTCTTACCGTCAGGGATGACCTCGATGGCCGAGATGTCCATGCCTTTATCTTCCAGGAGTTGCAGATAGGATTTTGGAAAATCACCACCAACAACAGATACGACACTTCCAGAAACTTTGAATTGGGAGGCGGCCAGACCTATAAATGTGGCCGCGCCACCAAGGATCTTATCACTCCTTCCGAATGGGGTTTCGATATCGTCAAAAGCGACAGTTCCGACGATTACCAATTTGCTCATATACCGCATTTGAAATGAGCTGCAAAGATAGGCTTTTGTGAATCAATCAACAATATGGTCAGCGACATCTGATTCGTCTAGATCATAGTGATCTAATCCTAAGGGGTGTACTGGTAATCAGATAAATAGATTTGCTATTGTAAGGAAGATTATTAATTTTGTGCTTATTACAAAATTTATCCCCAGACTACAGTGAAAAACTTCACCCTATCCCTAATTGTATTCCTTTTTAATTTTTCTGTAATATTTGGCCAGGTTGGTATAGGCACTACCTCTCCTTCTGCCCAATTGGAGATCGATGATTCCGGCTCCGGGCTTCCCGCCCTGGAATTGAATCCACAAACCTCACCCACCGGAACTGCAGATGGACAGATCGCTGTCATAGGAACAGAACTTTATCTGTACGATGATAAACGCGGCAAGTGGTTGAGTACACAAACAATACCTCTTTCATTTGCGAGGAGTGGGAACAGGGCCTCAGGAGGGCTACAATTTGGGGGAAATATGAACAACCAGAGCAGTGGTCCGATTATGCCTTTCGACGGTACAATTATTGCCGTTACGGCGAATTCTTCTGGTGGGACATCTGATAAGGAGTTTCAGATACGTGTTAGAAATGGTACAACAACTAATTCTTCTGTAAGCTTCAATCTTTCCAGTAACACTTACATTGACGACAAGACCAATACCGACTTCAGCGCAGGGGATTACTTGGTGGTGCGGTTAATTGATAATGGGGATGGAGACGTCTCACAGCCGACAGCCACCATATGGATCAAATGGAGAAATTAAACTCCTTCCTACAAACATAGAACAAATTCATTCTGTGATAACATTTTGTCGACAAAAAATGTATTTAAACGACAACTAAATACTTGGCTTGTAGGAATATAAGTAGAGTTGTGTGGTCTAAAAAGTGCATTTTATCGATAAAATAATTCTTCATAACGAAAATAACGTTAAATCATACGTTTAGCATAAGAAAATACCTACACTTGTAATGCCAATACAAATCTACAAGTCATGAAAAAGGTATTTACATTAATCTTAATCGTACTGACATTTAGTTCAGTACGTGCACAGATAGGAATTAATACGACCACCCCCGCCGATGGCGCTATCCTGGATATCAGTTCGTCTGATAAAGGAGTCATGTTTCCAAATATCGCCTTATCCTCTCGTGATGTTGAGGCTCCGGTAACAGAGCCTACACACGGTATTTTTGTCTTTAATACAGCAACTGCTGGAACAGGTGATATGGCGGTAACGCCTGGATATTACTGGTGGGATGATACAATTAGCGAATGGGTTAGGTTTACTTCAGGTGAAGATGGAAATCACTACGTCGGGGAGCTTTACGGAGGAGGAGTAGTCTTTTACGTATACGAAAATGGAAAACACGGGCTGATTGCTAGCCTGGATGATCTCAGTTCAGGTGGAGATTATACCCTGGAATGGGGTCCTAATTTTACGGATACTGATTCTCAAAGTTGGTGGGATGGTGCAACCAATACGTCAATAGCCAACTCCAATAGTCCCGTGGCCAATGACGCCGTTAAAGTATGTGAGGACTATGTTGCCCCAGACGGTACTTCAGATTGGCACCTGCCATCCATTGGTGAATTAAAGGCGCTTGAGGATGCGGCTTATGTACTCTTCAAAGTGCTTGATACCGATGGCGATTCCAGCACCAATGGCCCGGATTACAGTAGTCGCTATTGGTCGTCTACGTCAATTAGTAGTTGGGGGCCTACAGTTTTAACTTTTCCAATACGCATACCGATGCAGAGAGCAGAGGCGATGATTATCGCGTAAGAGCTGTCCGATCATTTTAAGAAATTAAACCTGACATAAGAAGATTTTATTCAACGCAGTACGAATACGTACAACTCTTTTCAACTTGTAAGGAACCCCTCGTGAAAACGGGGGTTGTTTCATTTCCGGCCAAAGTCTGCAGGGATCTCGCCCCAGGCCTTGGTTTCCCATTTGACGATCTTGGTCTTGTAAGTGTGTTTTTGTAGCCAATGCTCGGCCCGGTCTACCAAGTCAAAAATCGGCTTGTTCTTAGCACTTCTTTCCAACTTGGAATTGCATTTCTTCTTCTTGACCCATCCCATGGCGATGCGGGAGTCGGTATACAAGATCCGGTCGCTTCCATGTTTCTTTAAAAAAGCCAGGCCATGAACAAGGGCCAGGAACTCTCCTATATTATTTGTACCCTTCTCAAAGGGGCCTTGGTGAAACAGCTGTTTGCCCGTTTGGGTATCTACACCCCTGTATTCAACTTTTCCGGGATTGCCGCTGGAGGCCGCGTCTACCGCAATAGAATATAGGTTGGGTTCCCCAATTCGTTCCAATTCACTGCGGCTCAGTTTCTTTTTCTTCTTGGTCGTGGACTTTCCTTTGTAGTCTTCATAGCTTCTGTCATAGGCAATTTTGGCTTCTTTAAGACTTTCAAAGGATTTGTATTGGGCTCCGGAGATACCTGCTATGGCCTTCTTACACTTATCCCAGCTATCATAGATTCCATCCGGGTTGCCATACCAGACCACATAGTACTTCTGCTTTTTAGCCATGATCAATTTGAGAAGTGTTCCGGACCATCTGTTCGATGACCTTTGGATAGTATTGATATTCCAGCTGGTGTACTTTTTCGGCGATCTGCTCGGGGCTGTCCCCGGGTGACACCTCTACCTTGGACTGAAATAAGATGGCACCCTGGTCGTAGTGTTCATTGACCAAATGAATGGTTATCCCTGTTTCGGTCTCACCTTTTTCCTTGACAGCTCGATGTACGTGCATACCGTACATGCCTTTACCTCCAAATTTTGGCAATAAGGCCGGGTGAATATTGATCATATGCTCGGGAAAAGCCTCGATAAGGTGATGAGGGATCATCAGCAGGAAACCGGCCAATACCACGAAATCGATCTTACGTGTTTTCAATTCGGCCAAAAGGCCTGCAACATCTTTGAGTTGTTCCCTGTTAAATACAAGGGCTTCCACCCCTAATCGCTCAGCACGTTCTATAACGCCTGCTGTCGCCTTGTTTGTAGCTACCAAGGATACTTCCACATGCTGGTGATCTTCAAAAAACCGAATAATATTCTCGGCGTTGGTGCCATCACCCGATGCTAGTATGGCAATGCGTTGTTTCATGAATTGTAAGGGGTCTTCAATTAGGACAGAATCAATTCTTAAACAAAAGTAATCCAAACAGAATTTACTTACCGTAAAATTGATTAAATTGGATACACATTTATGCCGTCAATTGAGGTCATAAATCAAAATAGTGTATTTTTGCACCTTGTAACCAAACTTAAAAATTAGAATTATGTCAGACATTGCATCAAGAGTAAAAGCGATCATCGTTGACAAGCTGGGTGTTGATGAAAATGAAGTGGTTAATGAAGCAAGTTTCACCAACGACCTTGGGGCGGATTCATTGGATACCGTAGAACTTATCATGGAGTTCGAAAAGGAATTCGATATTCAGATCCCGGATGATCAGGCAGAGAACATTGCTACTGTTGGTCAGGCTATCTCTTATATAGAAGAAGCAAAATAATTTAACTTCCATATATGGAACTTAAGCGAGTTGTAGTAACTGGACTTGGTGCACTCACTCCCATAGGAAATAACATTGAAGCTTATTGGGAGGGATTAAAGAATGGTAAGAGCGGAAGCGCTCCGATCACCTATTATGACACTGAGAAATTCAAGACTAAATTCGCTTGCGAGATCAAGAACTACGATCCGAACGATCACTTCCACCGAAAAGAATCCCGAAAATTAGACCGTTTTGCACAATATGCGCTCATCTCTTCAGATGAAGCGATCGTTGATGCAAAAATGAACCTGGACGAACTAGACAAGTTTCGTATAGGTGTGATCTGGGGTGCAGGTATTGGTGGATTGCAAACGTTTCAGGACGAAGTGATAAACTTTGCAGAAGGGGATGGAACTCCACGTTTCAACCCCTTCTTCATTCCCAAAATGATCGCGGACATCGCTCCGGGTCATATTTCCATCAAACATGGGTTCATGGGGCCCAATTACACCACTGTTTCGGCCTGTGCGTCGTCTGCGAACGCTATGATCGACGCCCTGAACTACATCCGTTTAGGTCATTGTGATATAATAGTGACCGGTGGTAGTGAGGCAGCCGTTACCATTGCAGGTATGGGTGGTTTCAATGCCATGCATGCTCTTTCTACCCGGAACGAAAGTCCGGAAACAGCTTCACGTCCTTTCGATGCAACCAGGGATGGTTTTGTTTTAGGTGAGGGCGCTGGTGCCCTGATCCTGGAAGAGTACGAGCATGCCAAGAAACGTGGAGCCAAGATCTATTGTGAGGTAATGGGTGGTGGAATGTCTAGTGACGCTCACCACATGACTGCTCCTCATCCTGAGGGAATTGGGGTAGAGCGAGTGATGATCAACACCCTGAACGACGCCGGAATGAAACCGGAAGACGTAGATCATATCAATACCCACGGTACCTCAACCCCATTGGGAGATGTTGCCGAGCTGAAGGCCATTAAGGCTGTCTTTGGAGATCACAGCCCGAATATCAACATCAATTCGACCAAATCCATGACCGGGCACTTGCTGGGAGCAGCAGGAGCCATAGAAGCCATTGCTTCTATTCTGGCCATGCAAACTGGAGTGGTCCCTCCGACCATCAACCATACTACGGTGGATGAGAACATCGATCCATCTTTTAATCTGACCCTCAACAAGGCCCAGGAGCGCGAAGTCCGGGTGGCCATGAGTAATACTTTTGGTTTTGGAGGTCATAATGCTTGCCTGCTGTTCAAGAAGATAGACGATTAACCGTCTATGACTTCCCTAAAGAAAATATTCTCTAATCGACCGGAAGAGGAAAGTTCGTTCTATCGGGAGATCAAGGAAATACTTGGCTTTAAGCCCAACGACATTGAAATTTACGAGGAGGCCTTTACCCATCGTTCAATGAACGAGCGCAATAGCGAGGGCCAGCCGCAGAATTATGAACGCCTTGAGTTTTTGGGGGACGCTATGCTCAGTTCTGTAATTGCAGCACATTTATTCCGAGAAGTGCCTGGAGGTAACGAGGGATATTTGACCAAGATGAGATCCAAGGTGGTTAGCCGGGAGCATCTAAATGAGCTCGGGAGGGACCTGGATCTGATCCGCTTTATTAGAACCAGTATTCCCATTGAACAATTTGGCGGAAACATCCACGGAAACATCTTCGAATCCCTGGTTGGTGCCATCTACCTGGACAGGGGCTATAAGTATTGCGAGAAGTTTATCGATAAACGGGTCATCAAACCTTATGTCGACATAGAGAAGCTGGAGGGTAAGATCATCAGTTATAAAAGCCTCATCATCGAGTGGTGCCAAAAGAATAAGCAGAGCTTTAGGTTCCAAGTCTATCAAGACAGTGGGAATGAAGCTATCAAGCATTTTGCCGTAAAACTTCAGCTCGAGGATCAGATCGTCGCAAAGGCCAGGGCCACTTCCAAGAAAAAGGCCGAAGAGCGGGCGGCAAAGCGGGCTTATTACAAATTGAAGCGAAAAATTGATGTGGAAACTCCTCACTGAGTTTCAATTCCATTTTGGAAGACTTACTTTTGTAGCTTAGCTCGTTATGGCAACACAGAAGATGGTACTGGAATTGGAAGAATTCGAAGAGGAGTATTCTCTGGTCGCTATTCATTGCAGTGTTGCCTCGCACAAAATGGCCTTTATCCTGAACAAACGATTGAATACACGTTTAACAAGAAGACCGATCGACCTGGAATTTTCAAATCGGGGATTGGAAGTCACCTTTCCTCTTTATCAATACGACGATAACCAAAGTTATACCAGTTATTATCTGATCGGTAATGCCTGTCATAGCCAGGCGGCACAACTGCAGTCATCCGGGGGCTTGTTCAATGACCAATCAGATACCAGTCAGGTGACCACATTCCTAATTCCGGAGTTTAGAAAGGCTGATTATTTTTTAAAGGTGGAATCCGATCTCGAGCTTATTCCCCTCGACCAGATGGTGAGCGAACTAAACCAGGTCAATGAGGTGGTAACAGCCTATCAGGTAGAGCCGGATCGAATTAAATCCAAGAACAACTTAATATTTGACTGATGCCAGATCAGAAGAAAACTAAAATAGTTGCAACCCTCGGTCCTGCGACCAGTAAACGCGAAGTGCTCAAAGAGATGATCTTGTCTGGAGCCAATGTGTTTCGAATCAACTTTTCTCATGCCGATTACGATTCGGTCAAAGAACGGATCGAGCTGATACGTGACTTGGGGCGAGAATTGGGAACCAGTTCAGCCATACTTGCAGACCTGCAGGGGCCCAAGCTGCGGGTAGGAGTCATGAAAGAAGAAGTTGTTGTGCAGCCAGGAGACCAGATCGCGTTTTGCACCGGGAAAGAGTTTGAAGGCACCCGTGACAGGGTATATATGAATTACGAGCAGTTCCCCGCCGATGTCAAACCGGGTGAACAGATCCTGCTGGACGACGGGAAGCTGATCTTCGAAGTAGTGGATACCAATGGAAAGGATACAGTTAAAACCAAGGTCTTGCAAGGTGGCCCTCTTCGTTCCAAAAAAGGGGTCAACCTTCCAAATACCAATATCTCACTACCTGCATTGACCGCCAAGGATAAGCAAGACGCCATTTTTGCCATCAGTCAGGAAGTAGATTGGATCGCTCTGTCCTTTGTGCGCAACTCAGACGATCTGAAAGAACTGCAGGCGCTTATCGAGGCTCACAGCGAATACAAGATCCCGATCATTTCCAAGATAGAGAAGCCGGAAGCGGTTCAGAACATCGACAAGATCATTGCCTATAGTGATGGCTTGATGGTTGCCCGAGGTGACCTCGGGGTTGAGATTCCCGCAGAGCAAGTTCCGCTGGTTCAAAAACAACTGGTGCTTAAGGCTAAGATGGCGCGTATTCCTGTGATCATCGCCACTCAGATGATGGAGACCATGATTACCTCCTTAACCCCGACCAGGGCTGAGGTGAATGATGTAGCTAACTCAGTCATCGATGGTGCAGACGCCGTGATGCTTAGTGGTGAGACCTCGGTTGGGAACTATCCTGTTCAGGTTATTCAAAAGATGAGTTCCATTCTGAAACATGTAGAGAATTCACCTTTGATCAAAGTTCCCCACGAACCCCCACAAATCAGGACTAATCGATACATTACCAAGTCTGTTTGTTATCATGCAGCCAAGATGGCCGATGAGATCCAGGCGAAGGCTATTTGTACTTTGACCAATAGTGGATATACGGCCTTCCAGATATCGGCCTGGAGACCAGATTCCCATATCCTGGTCTTTACATCCAATACCCGGATCTTGAATCGTCTCAATCTGCTTTGGGGCGTGAATGCTTTTTTCTATGACAAATTCGTCAGTACGGACGAGACCGTAGAGGATATAAATAAGATTGCCGCCAAGGGCGGTTTTGTCAAGAAGGGAGATTATTTGGTCAACCTTGCGGCCATGCCGATCACAGACAAGGGAATGGTGAACACCTTGAGGGTCTCGCAGGTTAAATAAAAAAACTCCGGTTTTAACCGGAGCTTCTATTCAATAGCTACTTATTTCGTCACTTCCGTTCGGGTGATCAAGATCGCACCCTCTTTTTCTATGATACTGACCCGGTTACTGTATTTGGCAGAGGAGTATATGTATTCGATCTTCTGTAATTGATCGTCCTGGCGGGTGATCTCCAATTGACTTACCCAAAGATCTCTTTTTGGCTTGCTATCCTTGATGAGCTGGAAATCCTTGCCTGCAGGTAATGGGAATTCAAACTCCTTGGGGAACTCGTATAATCGCTGGCCAATGAAAAAGGCTTCATGCCAATGGGCACCGGGCAGCGAAATAGTCTCTGTTAAAGTAGGTTTGCTGACCGTTCCGCCATTTGTTTTAGTAAAGGTCACCTCTGGAAAGACCTTGCTCAGTTCGTTAGCGTAGCCTTCTACTGAGATATCTTGTTCGGGTGGGAAATAGCGGGATAAATAGCCGTTAAAGGCGTATCCACTGCGGTGGTCAAATTCCACCATGTCCATTCCACCGGCAATTCCGGAAACGGTCATGGTCCTTTCGGCTTCAGGCTGAATCAGCTTGACCCGACTACCATATGGCATTTTCGCTAGTCTGTTGCTCTGAAGGTTGGCATACTCTCGCAAGGACAGTCCACTGTAAGCTGTAATATACCGATACCGATCTTCAGAGATCGAATCTTCAATATCTACCTCTGCCAGGGCAAGATCGTTGTTTTCCAAAGAAAGGATTTCAGCCGTTTCAGTGGTCAAGTCGTTTTTGGGATTCTCCTCTTTGCAGGAGATCATGGGAAGGGCAACCAGCATGGCTACCAATAACAGAACTACTTTTCTCATAATTTTCAGGTTTAGTGTGAATAAAAAAGTAGTTTTCTGTCGAGCTAAAAGTCAAGTTTTAATTGAACGTCTATACTTGGCGGATCTTTGGTGTTTGTCAATTTCTCCCGATCCTGGTTGTTGAGATTCGAAATCGAGATTCCCAACAAGCGTACCGAATCTTTCATCTTTTCCTGAAATAACAATTCTTTAACAGTTTCCAGGATCAATGATTTGTCCCTTACATAGTGATTTAACGTCTTAGATCGGGTTTGTAGCGTGAAGTCGCTATATTTTATTTTAAGGGTAATGGTCTTCCCGGCCAGATTTTGTTTTTGTAGTCTATTTTCCACTTCCGTGGCAATGTTGTCTAATCTGTCCATCATAAAGATCTCTGAAGAGATATTCTCCCTAAAGGTTCGCTCTGCCGCAAGTGATTTTTGTATTCGGCTGGGTTTCACTTGGCTGGCCTGAATGCCGCGGACGATCTTGTAATAGTGATTTCCACTCTTTCCGAAATGGGTGGTCAGAAATTCTTCCGATTTTTCCTTGAGGTCTTTACCGGTAAAGATCCCTAGGCGATACATTTTGTCCCGGGTCACCTTGCCCACTCCAAAGAATTTCTTGATCTCAAGCCCTTCCAGAAAATCGATGACCTCCTCAGGGGGTATGGTCTTTTGACCATTTGGTTTGTTGATATCCGATGCCACCTTGGCCAGGAATTTATTAACCGATATCCCGGCAGAGGCATTGAGTTGTATCTTTTCTTTGATCTGCTTCCTGATTTCACTGGCGATGATGGTTGCACTGGGGAAACCGATCTTGTTCTCGGTCACATCCAGGTAGGCCTCGTCCAGAGACAAAGGCTCAACCAGATCGGTATAATTGAGAAAGATCTCCCGGATCGCTTTAGAAACTTCCTTGTATCGACCAAATCGAGGTGGAACAAAGATCAATTCCGGGCAGAGTTCTCTGGCCATGGGGCCACTCATGGCACTTCGTACCCCAAATTTTCTCGCTTCATAGCTAGCTGCGCTCACCACTCCCCTGATCGATCCTCCACCTACGGCCAGCGGTTTACCTCGTAAGTTTGGATCGTCCAGTTGCTCTACCGAAGCATAGAAGGCGTCCATATCCACATGGATGATCTTTCGTATAGGAAAGGGGAATGACATCTGCTAAATTTATGATATCTTGTTCATAGAAGCTAGGTCGAATTATTGGGAAAAAGCGCACTAATATTAGGAGCCTCCGGCCTGACCGGAAGTTATCTCTTGGATAGATTGTTGCAATCGGATCAATTCCAATTGGTCCGTGCCCTGGTCAGATCTCCACTCGGAGAGGAGCACTCAAAGCTGGAAGAGATTAAAGCAGACATGTTCGATCTAAAAGCCGTTGAAGAACTATTTCAAGTAGATGTGGTTTTCTGCTGCATAGGGACCACCAAGGCCAAAACACCAGACAAGTCCATGTATATGAAGATCGATAAAGGAATACCAGAGGAGGCCGCCAAGCTGTCTGCGAAGCATGGAGTTCCACAATTCGTGGTGATATCGGCCATGGGAGCGGACGCTAAAAGTAGTATTTTTTATAATCGCGTGAAGGGTGAGATGGAGGTTTCCGTTCTTGCCCAGGACATACCTCATATACATGTTCTAAGACCGTCCTTGATCGGGGGTCAGCGTCAAGAGAAAAGAGGCGGTGAAAAGATCGCCCAGATATTTATGGGCACTTTTTCATGGCTGGTCCCTGCCAATTATAAAATGATCCATCCGGCCACAATTGCTCAAGCCATGCTAAATTTGGCATTGCGGCCTGGGGATCAAAAGATCTATACTTCAGGCGAAATAAGTCAACTGGCAACACATGGATCTTAATCAAGTTACCGTTCCCTCAAGAGACATAGCCCGGTCTATTCGTTTTTATGAAACCCTTGGGCTTAACTTGATCGTGCGCAGTCTCCCGCATTATGCTCGCTTTGAATGTCCTGAAGGCGGGTCCACATTTTCGGTTCACTTGGTGGACGAACTTCCAGGTCCAGAAGGAGTATATATCTATTTTGAAGTGAAAGATGTAGAAAAAACCGTTAGTGCCTTAGAGGAATCTGGTTTGACCGTGGACGAATCCCCCGAGCTTAAGCGGTGGCTCTGGAAGGAGGCCAGGCTAAGAGACCCGGATGGAAATCGCATCATCATTTACTATGCTGGTGATAATAGAAAGGATCCACCATGGCGATTAAAGCCCGGCGAATGATAGAGATCGAAAGAAAGTTTTTAGTGTCGTCCCTCAACTTTAAAAATGAAGCGGTTTCGCGTACGTTTATCGCCCAGGGTTTTCTCACAACAGAACCCGAAAGAACAGTCCGGGTTCGGGTCAAAGGAGAGCAGGGCTATTTAACTGTGAAGGGTATATCTAATGTCAGCGGAACAAGCAGAAGGGAATGGGAGTTTGAAATTCCCAAGACTGAAGCTATGGATCTCTTAGGGCTATGTCCTTCGGTTTTGGAAAAGAATCGTTTTGAAGTACCAGTCGGTTCCCACCTTTATGAGGTGGACGAATTTCTGGGAGCCAATGCGGGCTTGGTCCTTGCCGAGATCGAATTGGAAAGTGAAGAAGAGGTGTTCCAACGGCCTAATTGGTTGGGTAAAGAGGTGACCGGAGATGTTCGGTACTACAATTCTCAGCTTAGCCTTAGCCCTTATTCAGAATGGGGCCAAACATCCTGACTTGCCGTATGATCTCCTTGACCTCGGTCAATTGTGTCTTTGGAGACCCCTTAGATTTCCCTTGGTTCGTCCGGCTAGCGGATGAATGGATACTGCTAAATCCCTTCTCCAAGAATTGATTCACATTGTTAGGGTTTATGCCAGAACCAGGCATGATCTCAATTCGATCTTTGGCTTGGTCCTGTAATTTGATGAGGTGAGTAATTCCCTCTAATGCAGTGGATTTTCCTCCGGACGTTAGAACTCGGCCCACACCAAGATCAATTAACTGTTCCAGGGCTGAGTACTGATCGGGGATGGAATCGAACGCCCGGTGAAAGGTGAAAGGCAAGTTTCCAGCCGCCTTTATAAATCTTTCCGTGGCAAGCAGGTCGATTTTACGATCGGTGGTTAAGGCTCCACAGACTATACCCTGGCAACCCAAATCTCTTGCCACTTCAATTTGGCGGATGATGATCCTGATCTCATTGTCCGAGTAGCAGAAGTTGCCTGCTCGAGGTCTGATAAGCACATGAATAGGTATTTTAAGTTGGCGCACTGCAGCGCGAATTGTCCTGGGATCAGGTGTGAGTCCGTTCAACTCCAGGGCGCGACATAGTTCTATTCTGTCTGCACCACCCTTCTGGGCCCTCAAGGCACTTTCCAGGCCATTGGCACAGATCTCAACACGGGTGACATCCATCTAGCTTTTGTGAAATTCGTATTCCCGTTCCACCTTGCAGATCCTGGTCTTATACCAGCTATACCATTTTTCCTTGCCCATGTCCTGCGCCAGCTGGTGATCCAAATTGGCTTTCCAGTTGCGAATGTCCTCCAGTGTTTCCCAATAACTGATGGTAATGCCAATCTCTTCCCGGGCATGTTCCATACCCAGGTATCCAGCTTGCTGGCTAGCCAATTCTTCCATAGCGGAAGCCATTTCTGCATAACCTTGCAAGTCATCGGTTTGGGTGTTAGAGAAAATTACAGCGTAGTAGGGGGTCATAGATTATTCCTTCTCGTAGATTCCAATTACCAGATCCCCATTAGCATTCATATGCGCTCTGTACATGCCCGCGGTATTGAATTCCATGGCCACATTGCCATCCTTGTCTATGGCAACTATGCCTCCATCACCACCAAGTCCACCGACCTTGTCGTGAATCACTTCGTGGGCGGCATTCTCCAGGCTACTGCCCTTGTACTCCATCATGGCCGAAATATCATGGGCAACCATGGCCCGGATAAAGTATTCTCCCCATCCGGTAGAGGAGACGGCACAAGTGGCGTTGTTCGCATAAGTTCCTGCCCCAATGATGGGGGCATCCCCGATGCGGTTCCAACGCTTATTGGTCATACCGCCTGTTGAGGTTCCTGCGGCCAGGTTACCTTGTTTATCCAGTGCGGCGCATCCAACGGTGCCAAATTTACTGTCCTTGATAAAGGGGTCAAAGGACGAAGCAGTTCCGTCATGGTCCAGCTCCGTCTTCTCTCTTTCCTTAATGCGCTGAAGGGAGTTAAACCTCCTTTCGGTATAAAAATATTCTGGATCTACTAGCTCTATTCCCCGGGTTTGAGCAAAAACCTCGGCTCCTGTACCCGCCAGCATTACATGATCGCTGTTGTTCATGACCTCTACAGCCAGATCGATTGGATTCTTTATTCGTGTAACCCCTGCGATGGCACCAGCATTAAGGGTAGCCCCGTCCATTACGGAAGCATCAAGCTCATTGGTTTCCTCATGGGTAAATACCGCTCCTTTACCAGCATTGAAAAGCGAAGAGTCTTCCATGATATTGATAGTAGCCGTAACGGCCTCCATGGCTGTCCCGTCGTTCTTCAATATCTCATGACCTGCGTGTATGGCTTCTTCCAATATAGCCCGATACGCCTGTTCAAGTGAATCCGTCATGTTCTTTTTTAAGATGGTGCCGGCTCCTCCGTGAATTACCAGGCCAAACGTTGGTTCATCAGAAGATTCAGTTGTGGAGTTTAGCGCTTGATCTCCGGGCTCATTTCCCGACTCTTTACATCCCCAGATCAGGGAAAGGATCAATAGAAGGCTGAGTATTTTTTTCATAAGAGAGTAGCTTGTAATTCGCCCTTGAATTTACCACAAATTCTGCAGAGTTATCCCGGATAGAATATTTCTTAAACTGTAGGAAATAAACCTACAAAAGGCCTAAAACATCGATTAAAACCACAAAAAATCGGATAAAAAGCACTTTTGTGTTGTTTTTTTTCTATATTTGACCTGCATCATGCCCCAAATTTGATGCCCCCGTATTATGAGATCACTAAGGATCAGCCTACTTGCTATGGCGTTTCTGTGCCTGGCTGTCTCCTGTTCTAAGGACGAAGCAGTTGTCCCGGAAGAGGAGTTAAATTTTAGTTTTGACATAGATGTCAACCTGGCCAATAAGACCGACTGGGTCATGGCCAACGAAATTCTTCAACTATTGAATGATCACCGTCAAGGTATTGGTCTTCAGCCATTAAAGCTGGATAATCAATACGGATCGGCCTACTCTGTGCAGCATACGGATTACATGATCATCAATGGTCGTGTAAGTCATGATAACTTCGGAACGCGAGCTAGCGGAATGCGGGAGCGCGGTGCGAAAATGGTTGGAGAGAATGTTGCCTACGGGTACACCTCGGCGGAAGAAGTTGTTTTTGCCTGGTTAAATAGCCCGGGTCACAGGGAAACTATAGAGTCCGATTATACCCATGCAGGGTTTGGGATCGTCCAGGATGCTCGCGGCACCTATTACTTTACCAATCTGTTCTACAGCAAGTAAACTCTACTCGCTTTTACAATACACTGAATTGCCGTACATTTATCATAAACTGATATTGTACGGCAATGGCTATTTCTAAACCTTTCAACCTCGATAAATGGATCTCGGAGAACAGGGATAAATTAAAACCTCCGGTGGCCAATAAAAACTTGTATGTCGATGCCGATGATTACATCGTGATGATCGTAGCGGGTCCCAATGCAAGGAAGGATTATCATTACAATGAGACCGAAGAACTGTTCTATCAGTTGGAAGGGAATATTTGTGTGGTAATCCAGGAAGAGGGGGAAAGAAAGGAAATGCACCTTGGTCCTGGCGACATGTACCTTCATCCGGCTAAAGTTCCTCATTCTCCTGGAAGAGAAGAGGGGTCAATTGGTTTGGTAGTCGAGCGTAAACGAGCGGGCTTAGGTTTTACGGATGGCTTGATGTGGTTTTGTGATAACTGCAACAACAAACTGCACGATGTCTATTTCGAATTACACGACATTGAGAAGGATTTCCTCCCGCATTTCAAGACCTTCTATGGTTCTAAGGAACTTCGTACCTGTAATAATTGCGGAACTGTAATGGAGTCCGATCCCCGCTTCACAGAAGACTAGTTTATCTTCCTTTTCTTACTGCATTGTCGTACCTTCGCGGGACGAAACTTAACGCATTAAAAATCATAGGTTATGTCCGTAGCTATATCTACATCATTTGGCATTGATAAGGCCCTTGAACAACTCGAACTCAAGGATATAAATTATGGTACCTCTACCGGCTCCAACTGGATGCCAGGTACCGACCAACTCTCTTCATATTCTCCCGTAGACGGAGAATTGATAGGCAAGGTAACCACTACCACCAAGGAGGAGTACGAGCAGGTTATGAAAGCAGCGACCGATGCTTTCACCAGCTGGAGGGTGATGCCTGCACCCAAGCGAGGCGAGATCGTTCGTCAATTTGGAGAAGAACTTAGACGATTAAAAGAGCCTCTGGGCAAGCTGGTTTCCTACGAAATGGGGAAGAGCTACCAGGAAGGTCTTGGTGAGGTTCAGGAGATGATCGACATCTGTGATTTCGCCGTTGGTCTTTCTCGTCAGCTTCACGGATTAACCATGCATTCGGAACGTGAAGGTCACCGCATGTATGAGCAATACCATCCGTTGGGGGTAGTTGGGATCATATCGGCTTTTAATTTTCCTGTTGCAGTTTGGAGTTGGAATACGGCCCTGGCCTGGATCTGTGGAGATGTGACAGTATGGAAGCCAAGTGAAAAGACCCCTTTATGCGGTGTAGCTTGCCAAAAGATCGCAGCCCGGGTTTTTGCCGAGAACGGTTTACCTGAAGGGATCTCATGCCTGATCAACGGAGATTATCGCGTAGGTGAATTCATGACTAAAGACAAGCGTGTACCGCTGGTTTCGGCAACAGGTTCTACCCGTATGGGTAAGATAGTCGCGGCCACCGTGGCGGAAAGGCTGGGGCGCTCTCTTCTGGAATTAGGAGGGAACAATGCCATAATTGTTACCCCGGATGCCGACATCAAGATGACCATCATCGGTGCTGTGTTTGGTGCGGTTGGAACCTGTGGGCAACGGTGTACGTCCACCAGACGACTGATCATTCACGAAGACATATATGACCAGGTAAAGAAGGCCGTGGTAGATGCCTACGGGCAACTGCGCATCGGTAACCCATTGGATCAGAACAATCACGTAGGTCCACTCATTGACACGGATGCCGTTGCCATGTATAACCAAGCACTTTCCAAAGTTGTTGAGGAGGGTGGTAAGCTGGTAGTTGAAGGTGGTGTATTGCAAGGTCAAGGCTACGAAAGTGGATGTTATGTAAAGCCTGCCATCGCCGAGGCGAGTAACAGCTTCGAGATCGTTCAGCACGAGACATTTGCTCCTGTTCTTTACCTGATTAAGTACAGTGGAGATGTGACCAATGCCATCGATATTCAAAATGGGGTGGTTCAAGGTTTATCTTCCGCCATCATGACCAACAACCTGAGAGAAGCCGAGCGCTTCCTTTCTCATGCTGGTAGTGATTGCGGGATCGCCAATGTGAATATTGGGACTTCCGGAGCTGAGATCGGGGGAGCCTTTGGTGGTGAGAAAGAGACCGGAGGAGGAAGAGAATCTGGTAGTGATGCCTGGAAGATCTACATGAGAAGACAGACCAATACCATTAACTACACCACGGATCTACCCCTAGCTCAAGGGATCAAGTTCGACCTTTAGTAGTCTGATGAACTCTTTAAAGGATCCACCCATTTGGGGTGGATTTTTTTATCTTCTTTCTTCATCCAATTTGGATCGATTTGAAGAGAATAGATTTTCCAAAAAAATTGGTTTGCCGGCAGTTTAGTTGGATTAGGCGCCGTATCTGCTTGTCAGGGCGAAACCGCTAATGAAGGACTTTCTCCGGACCTGATGGACTGATTTAATTCTGAAGCGGTCTATAAAGAATAAATTCAATAGGTCCTAGTTACGTCCTTTTTCTCTGGGATAGAGGTTCCACACCGGATCGCTTTGCCAGATCTGCTTGCTGTCCACATCCATAACAGATAATGGTCCCTTAAAGGCTGCTCCTGTGTCTATGTTCCAAACATTGGCAAACTGGACAGGAACCGTAGATCCGATCCTGCTTACCGGGGTGTGACCAATGTAGATCTCTTTAAACAACCGAAGCCGATTGGGATAGAGATTGTCCTCTGGTCCCAAGTTAGGATCCATAGCACATACCATCTCCCAAAGGCTTCGATCCCAGTAAACCGAATTGGGGTAGTATTCGTATTTAGGTCCATGCAGATTACTAAAACCGGCATGTACAAATAACCGATCTTGCTCATCTACATGATAATTGATCAGCGATTCGAAAAAGGCCAGATGGTCCTGTATATCATCTTGCTTGACTTCGAGGTAGCTTCTCCGGGTAGCTTCTCCTCCATGAGCCAGCCACAGAGGCTGATCATCATTCTTGGAGAGGTAGTTATAGGCTAGTTCGTCGTGGTTACCTCTCAGGAATACACACGAGTATTGTTGTCTAAAGTCGATCAGAAAGGCAATAGTCTGTGCCGCCTGACTCCACCCGTCAACATAATCTCCCAGAAAAATAAACTGATCGCCCTTTTTAGGTCGAACTCGCCTTAAGACCTGTTCCAGGCCACGGAGTCCGCCGTGGATATCCCCAACTACCAAAGTTCTCATTGTCCCTGCAAATAAAGGATTAGTACAATTAGTGCAATGACCGCCAATACAAGGAAGAATATCTTCCAGAAAGAGTAAGGACGGTCTCCGGAAATGGCTCCGGATTGGCCGTTGACGAAGAAGTTGTACCGCTTGCCTTTATACTGATAAGCACTGATATAGACCGGTAACAGTATGTGTTTGAAGGTCTCATCGCTCAGGGTCATGTCCAGGGAGTGCACCCGTTGGGTATCTCCACCGATGTCTCGCTTGGCCCATCGATCGGCAATTACGCGAGCTTCGTCCTTGGCCTCTAAGTGGCCATCTTTAAGGGGGATAGTGTATTTTTCGGTGATGAACCCTGCCAGAAAACTGGTGTCAAAGGGTTCTAGTTTGTTCAAATTCCAACGGGCTATTTTTAAAGGGATCAGCCCTTTTTTCTGATGAGAAGCCTTGATCAGGGTATCGTCCACAAATCCTTGAATGCTGCCCGCAGCAGGTGTCCAACGGGTTCTTCTTTCCTGCCTTGTTCTGGTTACAGTTTTTCCATTTACCGTAGTGGTATAGGGTACGGACACATAGTAATAATCTCCTCGTTGTCCGGTGTAATTGGCAAATAACTGCGCATCAAAGGTCCAATATGGCGCATACAGCCCTTTGGTATGAGTTGGATCCAGTGCTGCTCGCTTGAGCTTGTTGGGGGCAAACCATAACTTTTTCACCCATTTTTCAAATAGCCGATGAGACTCTTGCTGGGTCAGTTGAAAAGGAAGTACGGCCCCAGGGAGTATCCAATCTTCCTTATACAAGTCTTCAATGATCAAAGGGGTGCCGCAATAAACACAATGCAAAGACTTGTAGTTCTCTTCCACATGCTGATTGGCACCACAGTTCTTGCAATGCAACAGACTGATCTCCTCACTGTGTGATTGTGCTCCCATCTGGTCCAGATAGGATTTCAATTCCAACTCGATCAGCAGGCTTTCGTCAGGGTTAATATCCTCCTCATGCCCACAATAGTCACATTTCAGGTGAGATGTGCCTGGGGCATAGGTGAGTTCGGCTCCGCAATTGATACAGGCCTTTTTGAGTTCCGATTTTTGAGTCGGCCCCTGCTTCATGATTTGGGTACTATGGGTTTAAAGATTAAGCTCCAGGTAGTGGAGGAGGTGTATTGCTGCCCAGGAAGGCTTTCAGTTCTTCCACTTCTTTAAGTGCGATCCAGTTGTCCAGACCTTGCTTCCAGACCAAGGTTTCTCTATTGATAGTCCGGTTGGCAAACAGTGCGCTCAATTGATCATAGGTCACAGGCCCCGCTTGTTGCCCATTGCTGGCGTAATAATATTGAACAGCTGCTGGCATTGGAGGAGGCGAAACTGCTGCGGCCTGAGGTTGCTGCATAGCACCACCCATTTGCGGGCTCATCATGCTTCCCATCTGATTGGCAAGCACAAATCCCATTCCCATACCCATTCCGGCTCCGGCGGTTCCGCCTTCGTTGGATGCGGCAGCTTCCATAGCTTTGGCAGCCTTGAACTGTGTCAACTTGCTCATGTCCAGTTTGTCCAGGCGAGAGTATTCGAAGATCTCTTTTTTCAGATCCTCCGGCATGGAAACATTTTCGAGATAGAATTTCTCCAGGGAAATACCAATGCTCATAAATTCAGGCTGCATGACTTCCCTACAGGTCTCTGAAAGTTCGGAGGTGTTGGCCGCGTAGAGTTCGATGGGTAAATTGGCTTGACCGACCGTATTGGTGAAGCGGGTAGCGATCAAACTCTTTAAATGCTCGTTCACTTCGTAGTTGGTGAAGTTGTTATCTGTTCCAACTATGTCTATGATGAACTTCCCGGCATCGAAGATCTTGAAAGCATAGGTTCCAAAGGCTCTGATCTCCACCAGACCATAACGGTCATCATGAAGGGTAATGGGATTCTTAGTCCCCCATTTTTCGTCTGTGAACAGATGAGTATTCACAAAGTAGACCTCCGCTTTGAACGGACTATTGAATCCGTATTTCCAACCCTTAAGTGTGGTTAGTATAGGTAAGTTCTGGGTGTCCAGGGTGTAAGTCCCAGGGCCAAATACATCGGCCAGTTGGCCCTCGTTAACAAAAACAGCTGTCTGACCTTCGCGGACGATCAGTTTTGCCCCGTTCTTGATCTCATTCTGGTAGCGTTCAAATCGATAACAAATGGTATCGTCAGTGTAATCTAACCATTCGACTATGTCAATGAATTCGTTGCTTAGTTTTTCTTTGATCTTATCAAAAAGGCCCATGTCTGTGCGTTATTAGTTAGTTGATTATTAAAGATATAAATAAAATGCCTACCCTTTTTTAACTGTACTTTACTTTTCGAAGAATTCGAGTAGTTTCTTTAAATGATTGGTATGCATTTAGGTCAATTTGTTTCAAATACGGCTTGGCTTCCTCCAATTTTTTTCGGGCATCCGGGAAATCGTTTAGGTAACAGATCAGCATGGTCTCCGGGAAATCTTTCAGATCCTGGGCTTCATTTGCGCGTAATGGGATCTTTTTCTTCAGCTTATTTAGCAAGGCGAGATTAGCATTGTAAATGTGATAAAGGGACTTGGGATCGTATTTGGGAGGCTCAAAGATCAGTTGGGTGTCGATGCTGTAAAAGCCGTTGTCCTTAAAGGAAATAGTGACTTCTTCAAGGGGATAGTATCTGTATTTGTTGTTGATACCCAGATGAACGTACTCCACGATCTGAAAATAGTCTTCGGTAAAACTGATACTGACCTCATCTAAGGCAGAATAAAATAATCTCACCTGTTCATTGATCAGTTCGATATCTACCCGCGAATAATAGGTGTTTTCTTTGACCTCCTTGGTATTTCCCGCCCAACAAACAACAAAAAGTTCTTTGAATACCTTGTAGTCCGAATCCAGGTGAGCGTGCCGGTGGTTGATAAAATCGATGACGCCATCAAGGGTGAGTTCAATATTGTTCTTGGCCTTGTTCTCAATGGCTTGCACCACCTCAGAGTTAACATCCGTTATCTCTATATCAAAGTCTTTAGGCATAGAGATACTGCCGTCTCTCAGGAAGATGGAGCCTCCCCAATACTTCCAGATGTTCTTTCTCAGTGAGGTGATCTCTCCATTGGGCCGGATAGTGACCAGACCCACCACCTTGTCCTCCGGAAGGCTGGGAAACATGACGTTCTCATAAGCGATCAAAGGCGGATTGCTCAGATAGGCATTGACTAGGTTCTGTAGTTTGCTGTCATCAAAGAAGTCTACGCCTCTTATCTCGTTGGTTTCGTCTTCTACACCAATGACGATGTAACTGTTGTTGTTTGGGTTGCTGTTGCTGAGGGCGCAGATGTGTTTGAGGAATTTGGCCTTTCCTTCCTTACTACCCAGGTCGATCTGACGTTTTTTATCGTAAAAACTGCTCTCATCATTGTGAGCCAAAAGATTTTTGATGAGCAGTCTTTTGTTGATCATTCTTTATTGACAATGGTGCTTGAGGCCTGATCCAAACACATCAGGGTTAGATCGGCAATATTAACATGAGGTGGCCTGGTGAGGGCGAACCAAATGGCCTCGGCCACATCTTCAGGCTTAAGCGGTGTATACCCTTGGTAAACTGTAGCCGCTCGCTGTGTGTCCCCCTTAAATCGTACCTCGCTGAATTCTGTTTCAACCAGGCCGGGATTAACTGCCCCTACCCGTATGCCTTTACCGTTGAGGTCCATGCGCATTCCTTGGTTGATGGCGTCTACGGCAAATTTGCTGGCGCAGTAGACATTCCCCCTTGGATAGACCTCTTTTCCGGCAGTCGAACCGATGTGGATAATGTGTCCGGATTGTCGTTGAAGCATACCCGGCAAAACCGCCTTGGTAACATTGAGCAGACCTTTGACATTGATATCCAGCATGGCATCCCAATCGTCAGGGTTACCGTCCTGTATAGGATCCAGGCCGTGGGCATTTCCGGCATTGTTGATCAAGATGTCGATGGTGTTGAACCCTCGAGGAAGGTGAGCGATATGATCCAATACGGCCTGTCGGTCCCTGACATCAAATCGAAGACTGGTCACCTGGGTCAATTTACCCAATTCCTCTTCGATCTGTTTCAGCCGATCCGGTCTGCGACCGCAGAGGATAAGATTCAACCCGTTCTTTGCCAGTAGTCTGGCGGTGGCCTGGCCAATTCCTGATGTTGCGCCGGTTATAAGTGCTGTTTTTTTAGATAGATCCATGCTTAGGGTACTTTATGTCCGGTACTGGCCACCCAGAGTTTAAACCAATCGATCTCACTCAATTGGATCTCTGTCGCCTCCATTGCTTGTTTCATTCGTTTGGGGTCCGTAGTACCGATCACCGGATGAATTGCTGCCGGAAGTTTCATGATCCATGCCAAAAGCAATTGGTCTGGTGCCGCGTCGTATGTTGGACAAAGTTCCTCTAGGGTAGACTTGATCCTGTCAGTCTGCTCATTGTCATCTTTAAACACGCCTCCCAATGGGCTCCAGCACATGGGGACGATTCCATTTAGCTTCATATAATCCAGGCTCCCGTCCAACATGGCTTGATGTGCTACCAGTGAAAATTCGATCTGATTAGCCGAAATAGCCGTTTTGGACGCGATCAGATCCGATTGTGAATTCGTAAAATTAGACACCCCAAATGACCTGATCTTTCCCTCTGAGAGCAGTCTGTCTGCAGCCTTTTGTACCTCTTCCGGATGCATTAGTGGGCTTGGCCGGTGCAACAGGAACAGATCGAGGTAGTCGCACTGAAGGTCGGCAATAGATTTCTCTGCACTCCAAACGATATAATCTGCGTCGTATTGATAGTGTTTGATGACATTCTGGCGAGTATTTCCAACATATTGAATCCCACATTTCGTGATGATCTCCATGCTGCTTCGATCAATACCTGAGGCTTTAAATGCCTCTCCAAAAGCCGCCTCGGTGGTGTAGTCCCCATAGATATCCGCATGGTCAAAAGAGGTGATGCCCAGATCCAGGGCATGTTCTATTCTGGAAGCCATCTGTTCGGTGCTAAGATCCTTGCCCCAAATACCCCAGGTCATACACCCTTGAATTACGCTTGAAAAAGTTGGTTTCATGTACTAGTTTTAGGCATTTTAAAAATAGGAATTTGACAGAACAAAAAAGTCTGGGAAGCCCTTTATTTACAATTATTTTTAACCAATTGTTAACAAGGAAATTCGGCATAAATGTTCAATTTGCGAACCTTGGATAAACCCAGATTTTAGTTTAGAAAATCCCACATGGAAAACGTACAGACAACACTGGACATTGGAGCACTTAATGACAAGATTCATGCAGAGAGTGCCTTTGTCGATATATTGACCCTGGAGATCAACAAGGTGATCGTAGGACAGAAGCATATGGTCGAGCGATTATTGATCGGGCTCTTGGGTCAGGGTCACATTCTCTTGGAAGGTGTGCCCGGATTGGCAAAGACATTGGCCATTAATACCCTTTCCAAAGCCGTTCATGGAGAGTTCAGTCGTATTCAGTTTACACCGGACCTCTTGCCAGCCGATGTGGTTGGAACCATGATCTATAACATCAAGAACAACGATTTCAGTATAAAAAAGGGCCCCATCTTTGCCAACTTTGTTTTGGCTGATGAGATCAACAGGGCACCGGCCAAAGTTCAATCGGCCTTGCTGGAAGCCATGCAGGAAAAGCAAGTGACCATTGGAGATGAGACCTTCCAATTAGAGCGACCCTTTCTGGTCATGGCAACACAAAACCCGATCGAACAGGAAGGAACTTATCCCTTACCTGAGGCCCAGGTAGACCGTTTTATGTTGAAGACTGTGATCAATTACCCCAACAACAAGAGGAACAGATGATCATGCGTCAAAACCTAAAAGGCGGAATGGAAGCCGTCAATGAAGTGGTTTCGTTGGAGCAGATACTGCGCGCTCAAAAAGCGGTCCGGGAAGTGTACATGGATGAGAAGATCGAGAAATACATACTCGACATCATTTTTGCGACCCGTACACCAGAGAACTATAACCTTTCAGACCTAAAACCTTTGATCAGTTTTGGTGCCTCCCCAAGGGGAAGTATCAACCTGGCACTGGCAGCCAAATGCTATGCTTTCCTTAAACGACGTGGTTATGTTGTGCCTGAAGACGTACGGGCAGTAGTACACGATGTATTGCGACACCGTATAGGGGTTACCTACGAGGCAGAGGCGGAGAATGTCACATCGGAGGATGTGATCAACCGCATTGTCAACGTAATCGAGGTGCCCTAGTCAGGAGACATTCCAGGTTGCACGATCAACCGTTTGACCATTAACCTGTTGTAAACCCTATCCCATTGGATACTAAGGAACTGCTTAAGAAAGTCCGTAAGATCGAGATCAAGACAAGACGCTTGAGCGATCATGTATTTGGAGGAGAGTATCACTCGACCTTCAAAGGGAGGGGTATGACCTTCAGTGAGGTCAGACAGTATCAGTTTGGGGATGATGTGCGTAACATCGATTGGAACGTCACCGCCCGATACAACGAACCCTTTGTCAAGGTTTTCGAAGAGGAGCGCGAACTGACCATGATGTTGGTTGCGGATATCAGTGGATCAGAGTTATTTGGAACGCGGAATCAGTTTAAGAACGAGATCATTACAGAGGTTGCGGCAACTTTGGCATTTTCAGCGCTGCAGAATAATGACAAGATCGGCTTGATCTTGTTCTCTGATCAGATCGAGCTATTTATCCCGCCTAAGAAAGGGAAATCCCATGTCCTGCTTATTATCCGAGAGTTATTGGAGTTTGAATCCGGATCCAAGAAGACGGACATTGCTCAGGCATTGAAGTATATGACCAATGTAATGAAGAAGAAGGCTATCGTTTTTGTGCTTTCGGATTTCATCGCTGACGGTTATGCAGATACGCTAAAGATCGTCGCTGGAAAACACGACGTCACCGGAATACGTATCTACGATCATCGGGAGGAAGAGATTCCAAACCTGGGAATGGTACAGATGGAGGACGAAGAGACTGGAGAACAGATGCTGGTCAATACGGCCTCTTCCAAGGTCCGTAATGCGTATTATGCATTCAATAGGGAGCGGGTGGATTATTTCCGGGACGCGTTCAGGAAAAGTGGAGCTGGCTCACTTTCTTGTCGCGTAGATGAAAGTTATGTGAAAAAATTATTGGGATATTTTAAGAACAGGGCATAAGTCAATGACAGTATTCGCAAAATACCGTTTTGTATCCTCGAGATTCCTCAGTGCAGGAATCTTCTTGCTGTTGTTCACGGCTGTCATTTCTACATTAAACGCCCAAGTAAGCACCCAGATAGATACTACCTTGATCAGAATCGGAGAGGAGATTCAGTATAGCATAGAGGTAGAAGCAGACAGTACAGACTTGGTATTATTCCCAGAGGGCCAGAGCTTTTTGCCCTTGGAGGTGATAGAATCGTACAAGGTGGATACCTCCTACGCTGCAGAAAAGGTAAGATTGATCAAAAAATACGGCCTTACCCAATTCGATTCCGGGGCTTATATGATCCCGGCTCAACGGGTATATATCAATGATCTGGCCCTGGCCACAGACTCCATTTTTGTGGAGGTGCAGGATGTACCTGTAGATACCTTGGAACAGGAGATGTTCGATATTAAACCCGCTTCTCAAGTAAGCGGCTTACCATTTAATTGGCTCAATTTGCTCTGGTTATTACCGGTTTTGATTGCAGCAGGAGTTTGGTGGTATTTGAGGAGAAAAAAGGCTGGAGAAGAAGCTTCCGAACCGGAATTACCACCTTATGAAGAGGCCTTATTTTCCCTAAAACGTCTGGACGAAAGGCAGCTGCTGAAAGAGAATAGATCGAAAGAGTACTACTCTAGGTTGACCGAGATTGTCAAACGATACCTGGACCGAGAGGTAGATGACCGTGCGATGGAGAGTACATCCTCGGAACTGATCGATAGACTTCGATTGCATCGCGATGCTGGTCATTTGGAGTTTGACACGGGTACCATCATCAAATTGGAAGATATACTGAAGCGGGCGGACCTGGTGAAATTTGCCCGTATGAGGCAATTGGAAGGACAGGCCAGTACAGACAGGCATGTCATCGAACAAGTGATCACGGAAACCCACGATGCAATCCCCGAACCAACAGAGGAGGAGTTACAGCAAACTGCTGCTTATCGAGAGGAATTACGCAAAAAGAAGCTCAGAAAACAACGGATCTACGGTTTATCTGCCGGGTTAGGTCTCATCATAATCGCTATTGGTATCTATGGGTTGATCAAGGGGCCGGAAGAGGTTACGGAAATCGTCGTCTCCAATCCTACCAAGGATCTGACCATGGGCCGATGGGTTAAGAGTGAATACGGTTCTCCTGCCATAATTTTGGAGACACCGGAGGTCTTGGTTCGTCAGACCATGACCAGTACAGAGGATGATACGGGGACTAAACCCAATTTGGACGTTTTCACCGCTGGCGACCCCAGGACATTTTACGTTATGGTCAGAACTACCAAACTTGCACAAACAGAGGAAGGTGTTCTAGAGGCTGCTATGGAGCAAGCCTTGCTCGACCTAGAAGCTAACGGAGCTAGTAACATGGTGGTAAAACGTGGGCAGTACGAAACCGATCAGGGGGTGAAAGGGCTTAAGAGCTATGGAGAATTCACCTATACCGATACCAAAGGAAAAGAATTTAAGGAGCCTATCAAGTACGAAGTCCTGCTGTTTGCCCAGGCGGGTGCTCTTCAACAATTGACCATGGCTTACTTGGGCAACGACGAGTATACGGAGGGGATCAAACAACGCATTGAGCGGTCCGTCGAACTTGAAATCACGGAAGGAGGTCAGCCATGAATTTGAGCAACTTTGAATTCGTCAATCCGATCTATTTCTGGCTGTTTGCTATCATGCCGCTGCTTATTGGTTGGTATATCTGGAAGCGCAATCAACAAACTCCTAGTTTGAAAATTTCCAGTATTCAAGGATTTAAAACCCAAAGAACTGGTTGGCCCGGCTCAGACCATTGATGTTTGTACTCAGGATGATCGCGCTTGCTCTATTGATAACTGCCATGGCTCGCCCCAGGACCGTTGACGAATCGACTCGGGTTAAGACCACCAAGGGGATCGATATCGTGATGGCCATTGATGTCTCGGCCAGTATGCTGGCCCGCGATCTGAAACCCAATAGACTGGAAGCATTAAAGACGGTTGCTGCTCAATTTATCAATGACCGCCCTAATGACCGTATTGGTCTGGTTGAATATGCGGGGAGAGTTTTACCAAAACCCCCCTGACCAGCGATAAGACCATTGTGCTGTCTTCCTTGCAATCCATCAAGTACAACAACATCATAGAGGGAGGAACTGCTATCGGAATGGGATTAGCTACTGCGGTGAATCGACTCAAAGAAAGCCGTGCAAAAAGTAAAGTGATCATTCTCCTGACAGATGGAGTTAACAACTCGGGCTTTATAGACCCCAAGATCGCTAGTGAATTGGCCATAGAATTTGGTATCAAAGTATATACCATTGGATTGGGAACTAATGGGATGGCCTTGTCTCCAATTGGAGTCCTTCCCAATGGAAAATTCCAGTACGGGAACATTCCGGTAGAGATCGACGAGGAATTGCTCCAACAGATAGCCGATGTGACCGGGGGTCAGTATTTCAGGGCTACATCGACCTCGAAACTGAGTGAGATCTATGACGAGATCAACAAATTGGAAAAGACTGATATAGAAGAATTCAAATACAAGAATTACGACGAGAAGTTCAGGCCTTTAGTGCTGTTCGCCTTAGGTTTTCTCAGCCTTGAACTCTTGTTGAGACTAACCGTTTTTAGAAGTTTTATTTAACCATGGACCTGTATCAACTGGAATCGCCCGTATACTTTTACCTCCTGGCCTTAGTGCCAGTGGTGGTGGTATTGTGGCTGTTTGGGTCCATCTGGAAGCGACAAAAGCAGAAGCGTTTTGCAGAAAAGTCATTGCTTCAGCGATTGAGCCCGGATCGTTCCTGGTTCAAGTCTGCCCTTAAAATCGGGGTGGTTTCCCTGGCGGTGGTCATGATGAGTTTTGCTTTGGTCAATCCCAAGCTAGGAACCAAATTGGAGACTGTTAAAAGAGAGGGTGTGGATGTTGTCTTTGCCCTGGATGTTTCCAAAAGTATGCTAGCCGAAGACATTGCGCCTAACAGATTGGAGAAGTCCAAGCAGTTAGTCGCTCAGATCATCAATAGTCTGGCGGGAGACCGAATTGGGATAATCGGATATGCGGGAAGTGCATTCCCCCAGGTTCCCATCACCACCGATTTTTCATCGGCTAAGTTGTTCCTTAACAGCATGAATACCGATATGGTCTCTTCTCAAGGAACAGCCATCACAGAAGCCATAGAAATGGCGAAGACCTATTATAATGATGAGGAACAGACCAATAGGGTGTTGTTTATCATCAGTGATGGAGAGGATCATGAAGGCAATGTAGCGGGAGTCGCTAAAGAAGCGGCAGATGCTGGGATACAGATCTTCACCATTGGAGTGGGAAGCTCTGGTGGAGGCCCCATCCCAATCAAGCGTAATGGGATCCTTCAGTACTATAAAAGAGATCAGGAAAACAATCAAGTAATCACTCGATTGGATGAGGCAATGTTGGAAGAGATAGCCGACCAGGGAGGTGGTGACTACATTGATGGAAGCAATACCAAGGATGTTGTTGAGAGTGTAACAGCCATACTGAATGGTATGGACAAGAAAGAGTTTGAGGCCAAGCAATTCACAGATTTTAAAGATCAATTTCAGTGGTTCATCGCCGGTGCCTTGCTGATGTTGATCATCGATATGTTCTTGTTGGAGCGAAAGACCAATTGGTTGCGCAAACTCAACCTGTTTAATGAAAAATCACGTTCATGAAGGGATTATCTAACATAATATTGCTCTTCTCTTTGCTCCTGGTTTCCATTGGACATGCCCAGGAACTATCCAAGGAAAAACAAAAGGAGATCAAAGAAGCCGAGACTTATCTTTCTGAAGCAAGTAGTGCGATCGATGACGAGGATTTTATCAATGCCGAGGCTGAATATCGCAAAGCAATCTCCTTATTGCCAGAGAATGAGACCGGAAAGTATAATCTTGGTACCGCCTATTACAATGAGAATAAGAATGGTGAGGCGATGAATCGGTTTAAGCAGGCGGCAGCTATAGCACAGGGAAAACCCGCCAAGCACAAGGCATTTCACAACCTGGGAAATACCCTGATGAATGCGAAGGATTATCAGGGCGCCGTAGAGGCCTACAAGAATGCGCTCAGAAACAATCCAACCGACGACGAAACCCGATATAATTTGGCTTTGGCTAAAGAAATGCTGGAAAAGAACCCGCCTGAAGGTGGAGGTGGAGAAGATGACGAAGAGAATAATGAGGATCAGAATCAGGAGGACCAGCAACAACAGCAAGACCAGAATGAAGGAGAAGACGGGGAAGACGGCGAACAAGAGGATCAGCAGGATCAGGGAGATCAGCCCGATCAGAATCAGGAAGGAGATCAGCAGGATCAAGGTAATCCCAACGAGCAAAAGAACAAACCCCAGGAAGGGGACCAACAAAAACAACAACAGCCTCGCCCCGGGCAGTTATCTCCTCAACAGATCCAGAATCTATTGGATGCTATGAACAACGAGGAGAAAAAGGTTCAGGACAAGATCAACGCCAAGAAACAAAAAGGGGCCAAGGTTAAATCGGATAAAGACTGGTAACCTAATGAAATGGAAGGCTTTCATATTTGTGTTGATTTTTGGTGCGATAGGATCGTGCCTGGCACAAGTACAGTTTGAAGCCAAGGTTTCCAAGGAAAAACTCGGAATAAACGAACGCTTACGGATCGACTTCGAGATGAACCAGGACGGGGATAACTTCAACCCTCCGGACTTCGATGGGTTTCGCGTGGTGGGAGGGCCAAACCAGGCCGTGTCCAATTCCTGGATCAATGGGAAAAGAAGTTATTCCAAGACCTATTCGTTCTTTCTAGCTCCTCAAAAAAGGGGAAGGATCACCATAGGCCAGGCTACTATAGAAATAGAAGGAGAGATCTATAAGACCAGTCCTATTCGGGTTGAGGTCACCGCCGCTGTGGAGAAGCCAAAAGATGGCAACAATGCAGATTTTGTGGCCAGTGAGAATGTGCACCTTGTGGCCGAAGTCTCCAAGACGGACCCTTATCTGAATGAAGCAATAACTGTGGTCTATAAAATGTATGTCTCCAATGAGGTCAGCATAACCAGTAGCTGGAGGGAGTTGGATACACCTAAGTATGCCGACTTTTGGAGTCAGAACATCGATAGCCGCGGGAACTACAAAATATTCGAGGGCAAGTACAAAGGACAAGATTACCGATATGTAGTGCTTCGAACAACGGTGCTTTACCCTCAGAAATCAGGCGAATTACAGATCGAACCCCTTACACTGGATGTGCCGATCGATGTATTATCCAACCGCAGGGATATCTTTGGGCGAAGGTTAACCACTCGAGTCAATAAGACCATTTCTGCAGGAAAACGGACCATCAATGTCAAACCATTACCTACGGACGGACGCCCTGCCGATTTTAGCGGTGCTGTTGGTCAGTTTGATTTTAGTGTAACTGCAGACAGAACGGCTTTGGATGCGAACGAATCGTTGCAGTTGGCCATTACGGTGAAGGGGAAAGGTAATTTGAAGCTCTTTGACCTGCCATCTGTAACCGTCCCTAGTTCATTAGAGATGTACGAACCAGAGCGAGAAGAGAATGTGACCACAAAGTTGAGTGGGATGGAGGGATCTGTTACTGATAGGTATACGGTAGTGCCTCAATTCAAAGGGGATTTCCCGATCAGACCGATTTCTTTCTCCTATTTCGATACGGATACTCGTGCATATAAGACTTTGACCTCGGACGAGATCGTGATCAACGTGGCCAATGGGCCCATTACTGAGGCTACAAATACAAGCAGGGATGAAACTGCTGGTAAACGGGTAGTAGAGACCACCGATCAGTTCAAGTACATCATGTTAGACCCAGCCTTGAGATCCGTCGATGAGAAGACTTTCTTTCGCTCTTCCAAATTCTGGTATTTGCTGGCGGCCCCATTTGTGTTTATCCCTTTGCTTATTGTTATGGATCGCAACAGACGCCGAAGATTGTTAGATGTGGACCGCAGCAGAGTGAGACAAGCAGATAAATTGGCTCGTAAGTTTTTGCAGGAGGCGAAGCGCAATCAAAACAACAAGGAAGCCTTTTACGAGGCATTGGAAAGAGCCTTGCACAATTTCCTGAAGGCTCAATTGGATCTATCTACATCAGAGATGTCCAAGGAACATATTGCCAATTTGCTCCGGGACAATGGAGTGGAAGAGATCACGATCGAAGATTTTACCCAGCTGCTAAAGAGTTGCGAATTTGCACGTTACACCCCGGCCAATTCGGATACCATCCGACAAGATTATGAAAAGGCGGCTCAGACCATGCTTCAGATCAATAAACAAATGGGACGATGAGGACATTCTTGACCATATTATTTGGAGTCTTCACCATTTATGGAAGCTTAGCTCAGAACGAAACGCTTTTTGAGCAAGGTAAACAACATTACCGGGACCAGGAGTTTGCCGAAGCCCTTGGAAAATGGAATGAGATTCTCAATGATGGGCAACATTCTACGGCCTTGTACTTTAATATGGCCAATGCTCATTATAAGTTGAACCAGGTTGGTATGAGCATTTATTTCTACGAGAAGGCCTTACAATTGGATCCTACCAATGTTGATGTTCGCAATAATCTGTCCTACGCACAAAATGCGACTGTGGACGTGATCGAGCCGCTTCCTCGCACCCTCTTTCAGCGCTGGTCAGATGATCTTTCAGGCCTTTTTAGTCTTAGTGGTTGGGCGACATTGACCGTTCTGTTTGGCTTTTTGACCGCTCTTTTCTTTGTTCTGTACTACTTTAGTTCTAGGGAGCGCAGTAAGCGAATTCTCTTTGCCGGTTCCCTGGGGAGTTTAGGACTGACCATTTTTGCCCTGCTCATATCCTTTATGGTAGAGTCTAAGGCAAGTAAGGTTAACCCCGCAATCGTTGTTTCCGAGCGTACCGATATTCAAAGTGAGCCTAGTCTGGGAAGTGAGCAGTCCTTTATCCTGCACGAAGGCACCAAGGTTCAAATCCTTGATCAGGAAGGAGATTGGTATCGTATACAGATCGCAGATGGTAAAGATGGTTGGCTTTTCAAGGATGCCATCAAGAGGCTGTAATAATTCCTAGGTTTTTTTTGGTAACTTAATACCACAAACAACGAATTCCATGTTTAAAGGGCTTTTCAGTAACCCTCGGGGAGATATCTTCGGTGGGGTTACAGCCGGAATAGTAGCGCTACCATTGGCACTAGCCTTCGGGGTTCAATCAGGACTAGGCCCGAGTGCAGGTTTGTATGGAGCTATCTTTATCGGCTTCTTCGCCTCTTTCTTCGGAGGTACCAATACGCAGATATCCGGACCTACGGCACCGATGACGGCAGTTTCTATGATCGTTATAGCTGGAATTATTACGGCTAACGACGGGGATGTTGCCAAGGCGCTGCCCTATATATTATTGGTATTCTTACTGTCTGGATTGATGCAGATCGCTCTAGGGATGGCGGGAGTTGGTCGATATATCAAGTATATTCCATACCCGGTAGTTTCTGGTTTTATGACGGCTATTGGGGTGATCATTCTCATAACCCAAGCCTTGCCCTTATTGGGGTATTATACCAGCGATGACACCGAGTACATTAGCGAATTCAAACCGGAGGCTGAGGAGGTATTGCTCGATAAGATTCTTAAGGACGAGGCTGGAGAGGGGATCCTTGTACTTGAAGATTTCAAAGAAACTGTTGAACGCGCCGAGGATATCACAGAAGATGAAATTATGACAGAGGCAGTCACACTGGCAAAGAATGACAGTTCGGGAGTCATTGGTGCTATCAGGACATTACCCAGGGCCTTGGCCAGGGCTAATTGGATAGAGGCTCTTTTGGCCCTGCTAACTATTGGGATCATCTATGGTTTCCGGCGAATAACCACTAAGATTCCCTCTACCTTGGTCGCCCTTTTGGTAGTCTCGGTCGGAGCTTATCTACTTGGAGTCAATTATAGTCCCATTGAGCAAATCCCAAGTGGTTTTCCCTCTTTCCAGATCGAGATGTTCACCGGTTTTCGGCTCAGCCAGGTGTCACCTTATGTGTTTACGGCCCTCACACTGGCCTTTCTAGGAGCCATAGATTCCTTGTTGACTTCCGTGGTGGCCGACAACATGACCAAGACCAGGCACAGGCCGAACCAGGAACTGATCGGTCAAGGGATCGGGAATAGTATTGCTGCTGTGTTTGGAGGTATTCCGGGTGCAGGAGCGACCATCAGGACAGTGGTCAATATTCGGGCAGGGGCGTCTACGCGCTTATCCGGAATGATTGCCGCTGTATTGCTCCTATCGATACTACTGGTACTTGGACCCATTGCTTCCAGAATCCCTGCCGCTGTACTGGCAGGTATTCTGATTACGGTAGGAATTGGGGTAATGGACTATAAAGGGCTAAAGGCCATACCCAAAATGCCACTCAATGAAGTGGTTATCATGCTCACTGTTCTTATCTTATCCGTGTTCTGGAATCTGGTCTATGCCGTGGGGATTGGACTTGTGCTGGCTTCCCTGATCTTTATGAAGAAGATAGGAGATCTTACCGCTGCTCAGTCTAAGGTTGTGCAGTTGGATATTTCGGAAGAGATGTCCCTGCCTTGGAACGACGAGTTCAACATTCCTGAAGAACTGCAGGGAAAAGTTTTTATTAAACGCTTGAATGGCCCCCTGTTCTTTGGATATACCAGTGACTTTCAACGACTAGTCAGTGATATCTCGCCGGAAGCCCAATATGTGATTATCAGGATGGGTCAGGTACCGTATATGGATCAATCCGGACTCTACGCGATGGAAGAGGTATTACTTCTTCTCAACAGACTGGGAGTTACAACTATTTTAGAAGGCCTCAGGGAACAACCAAAGCTTATGATGAGTAGTATTGAAATGATACCCGACCTGGTCGCAGAGGAATACCTATTCTCCAGCTTCAATGAAGCAATGGTATTTATAAGAGACCGAGTGGAGGTTTAACTAGCGTGCTGCTTGCTGTTCTCCTCCCAATGATGGGACTTCTTCCTGCAATTCGTCCACTTCGTTTAGAATAAAGGGTAGTATCCTTGGTGCGATGGACTCAATGGGCTCATAAAGCTTGGATTCGGCCTTGCTTTCGTCAGAAATCAGATCCTCTGTAGAATCCCAGGCATTGATCAGCATGAAGATAACGCTTAAGATAAAGGCCATGGCCAATACTTCAAAGAAGCCTCCCAACAATTTGTTGAGTGTTCCCAAAAAGGCCAGGTTGGCGATCTTGGTCAGCACTTTTCCAGCCATGGAGATCACGATCAATACCGTCAGAAATGTAATTCCGAATGCAACTGCATTGGTGGTCGTGCTATCCCATTCAAACCACTCAATGAGGTAGTCCCCGATATAGTCCGAGAAATACAAGGCACAGTAAATACCAACAACTAATCCGATGAATGATGCCAAGGCAACAAATAACCCTTTTCGGGCTCCGGAAATAAAAGCGATGATCAACAAGGCGATTAGTCCGATATCCAGTAGTCCCATAGCTTAGTAATTGAATCAAAGATACATTGAATAAGTGGTGAGGTCCGTATCTTTGTTTTTTAGAAAACGTCAAGGCGGACCAATTTCGTATAGTATGGCCAGAGACATTCAATTGAAGGACAGGTGGGAACGGCTCATGGTGATACTTTCCCAGCGATTCGCAGAGGGAGAAACCTTGGAGTTAGATGCTGTTATTTACTTGGTAGGGGTACAGGAATTGGGTCAAATACATCGTTCCTTTAAGAAGGACGAAAAGGTGAACCTGATGCATATTGCCATTTGCCGGTTGCTCGAACCCTTTGGATTTTACCGCTTCGATTATTTTGATGACGATGGGTGGCCCCACTATGAGATCCTGGAAGAATTACCACCCTTGAAAGCCGGAGAACAATCAGTTCTGATGAAAGAAGCTATCGTCCAGTATTTCGTAGAAAAACAGCTTATTGACTAGATTTTAATTAGTTTTGCGGTCTCGATGACAAGGCTATGATCGACCAGATTAATAAACACATAGATGCGGTAAAGGAGTTTGCGACTACAGAGAAAGCTCAACTGGAGGAGTTCCGGGTAAAATACCTTGGAAAAAAAGGATTGTTGAATGAGTTCTTTGCTCAGTTCAAATTGGTCGAACCAGCCGATAAAAAGGCTTATGGACAGGCCATAAATAGTCTGAAGAAAGCCGCAGAAGAAAAGGTCAAGGAGCTCAGAACCAAGTTGGAGTCCTCAGATCAGACCCAGGGTCAATATGGGGATCTTACCCGTCCCGGTGAGGCCATCGAGATAGGGGCAAACCACCCAATTACTCAGGTGAAGAATCGGGTCATCGAGATCTTTTCCAGGGTTGGATTCAATGTTTCAGAAGGGCCTGAGATCGAGGACGATTGGCACAATTTTTCGGCCTTGAACCTCCCAGAACATCATCCTGCCAGGGACATGCAGGACACTTTCTTTATTCAGCGTGACCCGGATATACTGCTCAGGACCCATACCTCTTCTGTGCAGGTCAGGTATATGGAGGAACACAAACCTCCTATCAGGACCATATCACCAGGTAGAGTATATAGGAATGAAGCCATTTCGGCCCGCTCGCATTGTTTCTTTCATCAGGTTGAAGGGCTATATGTGGATGAGGATGTCAGTTTTGCCGATCTCAAGCAAACACTACAATATTTTACTACCGAGATGTTTGGCAAGTCCAAGATCAGACTTCGTCCTTCCTACTTTCCATTTACTGAGCCTAGTGCGGAAGTTGACGTGTATTGGGGCTTGGAGACAGAAACCGATTACAAGATGACAAAAGGTACCGGTTGGCTGGAGATTATGGGTTGTGGTATGGTAGATCCTGCCGTACTTGACAACTGTGGTATTGATTCCTCTCGCTACAGTGGCTTTGCCTTTGGAATGGGGATTGATCGTATCGCCCTTCTTCTGCATCAGATTCCCGATATCCGTATGTTCAGCGAGAACGATATTCGTTTCCTAGAGCAGTTCAAGCGGATCAACTAATGAGAAAGGACATTGTAATTCCCGAAGTCCGGAATGTGTACGTCGCTGCCGTTTATGAGTTCAACAAGGATTTCAATACCTACGATTGGAATGCCTATATCATTAACGATGGGTCGGTTGGGTTGGAAACTGTTTTGATCGTCACCCAAGGCTATAACGAGCAGAAAATGACTGCTCCATTGAGACATTCCTTGAAGTTATTACCTCCTAAATCCTACGCCAGGATCGAATTTTTAGAAGATTCAGTACTGCAACTTGCCAATTTTTTCTCTGTCACTTATTTCATAGGTGATACCCTATACGATAAGCGCTTTGAACTTCCGGCAAATTCTGTTATTGAGGATAATTCGGTTATGCTGCCCGTGATGGGGAAGAAAGGAGTACTGGCCAGATAATAAGTAACTCCTAATAAAAAAACCCCTCCGTTTGGAGGGGTTTTAGGTTTATAAGGATCTGATGTTTGCTTATTGCTTGATCAGTCTCTTGACAGCTGTTTGGTCGTTTCCTTGGATCTGAACCATGTATACACCGGAGGCCAGTGCAGAGACATCGATTGTTCGTTGTCCTTGGGCCATATTATTCAGTGATTGGTTGATCACAGTTCTACCGTTCATATCGAAGATCATCACCGACTCCAGGTTAACACCTGTTCTGTTATCGATGGTGATGTTATTCACGGCAGGGTTAGGATAAACGCTAATACCTACATCGAATGGGTTGTTGTTCGTACCCAGGATACTTTCAACAGTCAGTTCGAAGGAACAGGTAGCTACGTTACCGTTTTCATCTTCAGCGGTCAGGGTCACAGTGTAGACACCATCAGGCAGTTCAGTACCTGGAGCTGGATCTTGCGTTGTGATCGTGATCGGATCTGTACAGTTATCAGAAACTGTAGCCTCACCATTACCGAAGTAATCTGGCACCGTGTAGAACAGCGAGTCTGTACCTGGATCGACAGTTTGGTCTTCAGGACAGGTCAGTACTGGCACCAGGTTGTCCACTACCAATACAGTAGCTGAACAAGCTGCGATATTACCACTGGCATCGCTAACGAAAGCAGTCACGACGATAGGCGTACCGATATCGGCACAAGTGAACTCGTCAATGTCTACAGCCGAGGTAGAGATACCACAAGCCTCATCTACAGAAGAGATGATATCAAATGCATCGATCTCAGCTTCTCCGTTCTCATCGAGTTCGATGATCACTTCAGTAGTAGTTGGAGGCGTCAGGTAATTGATTCCCCAGCTGGTGATCTCCCCAGTATCTCCACCAGCGTTATCAGATACCGTCAGGATCCAGTCACCTTGGGCGTTCTCACCGTTGAAAGCTGACAGTGCATCAATACCGGTAAAGGTACCAGTGATCGGTCCTCCTCCAGTACAAGCATCTTCCAGTGGGCTGGCAGCGGTATCATCGATAGTGACATCCAGGTCAGCATCAGAACATCCGAATCCACCACCATCAGCACCGATACGGTCTACCAGGGTTACTGTAGTACCTTCTGGAGATTGCAGGGTAACGATCAGGTCACCAACCCAGGTGTGGGTGATGTTCAGATCGACCGTCAGGTTATTGAGTGTTTGATCTTCTGCAATGTTGATCACATCGGTGATTCCTGCAGGGTCGCTATCTGGGATAGCGGTACCTGGAGAGCTGCTTGCGCTTACAGGCTGATCCTGAGGTCCACAAGTGATAATCGGAGCAGTTTCGTCAATGACGTTAACAGTAGCTGTACAAGTAGCTTCGTTTCCAGCAGCATCAGTAACTGTTACGTTCACTTGGTTCTGACCCAGTTGTGAACAGTCAAAGCTGATGGTTGACTCAACTGGAGTGATGCAGTTACCAGAGAAGGTATATACTCCGTCAAATCCACCACCTCCAACAGCTGTCCAGTTAACTCCGTCAGAAGAGCTAAGGGTCTCATTACCCTGAATAGAAGCTGAAGTCATCTCCCAAGCAGTCAGTCCTGCGGTAGAAGAAGAACAGATCATTGCGATCCAATAAGTCGTATCGGAACCAGGATCACTGGCAAATGTGAATGGGGCCAAATCGAAGCTCACTTCACTAACATCAAATCCGAAGTTACTTCCAACGACAGCCTGAGCAGTAGGCACAACACCCAATTGACTTCCGATCTGAGCACCAGGTACTCCGCTTGCATCTTCGTAGAAGAAGAAGTCAACAGAGGCCATAGTCGCTCCTACTTCGTGGAACAAGTTGGCTGTGATACCAGTTAGTTCGAAATCACTTCCCATAGAAACTACCAGGTCGTTGGCTGCACGGAATCCAGAAGCTGGATCCTTGATGGCGCCATTTTCGAAGGCGTTACTTGGGTTGTTTTGCTCACATGGATTCACATCTCCACCAACAGTGACTGAAGTACCACAGTTGTCGTCTATAACGAGGATAAGATCAGAGGCGTCAATAGTTGCCATACCAGAGGCATCCAACACTACATCAAGTGGAGTTCCAGGAACATCGTAGGAATAAAGCAACGTCCAGCTGTCTAATGTACCGGTATCTCCACCGGCATTATCCGAAATGGTCAGGGTCCAGTCTCCCAGAGTGCTTTCTCCATCAAAGGCTGTAAGTGCTTCCTGAGGGATCACCATGCCACCAATACCTGGTACACCACATTCGTCTTCTACCGGATTACTGGCTTCATCGTCAAAGATTGCATCTACATCGTCTGCAGAACATCCGAATCCGGAATCAACAAAGCCAGGACGATCCATCAGGGTGATGGTGGTTCCTGCAGGAGATTCCAAGGTAACGATCAAATCACCTACCCAGGTGTGAGTCACGTTAAGCTGGACATCCAGGTCGACGATGGTCTCATCGGCACCGATAGTGATCACATTAGAAAGACCTGCTGGGTCATTGTCAGGAATAGCGGCACCAGGTGCAGCACTTTCACTATCCATGGCAGTAGTCGGCTGTCCAATACAAGTGATCATCGGTGCGGTGTTATCCGCGATAGTCACTGTGGCAGAGCACTGAGCAGAATTTCCTGAAGCATCAGTAACTGTCAATGTAACCGTGTTAGCTCCAATGCTGGAACAATCGAAGGTATCGATGTCCAGTGTCATGGTGTCAATAGAACAGTTATCAGAAGAACCACCATCCACATCCATCGGACTGATCATAACCATACCGGTTACGGCATCAAGCTCAACAGTAATGTCTTGGCAAACGGCATCAGGAGCCTGAGTGTCATTAACTGTTACGTTGAAGGAACACCTTACGATGTTACCGTCACTATCAACAGCTTCATAAGTGATCAAAGTTGACCCAGTAGAGAAGAAGCTTCCTGTTGGAGGACCTTCTATCTGGACTGGTGTCAGAGGACCATCTTCCAGGTCAATGGCAGAAGCAGCCGTGAAGTTTACGATGGCTCCACAAGCGTCTGCATCGTTATCAACTGTGATGTCCATCGGACAGGAAATTACAGGAGGTGTCCCTACTAAAGCGTTGAAAGAGACTTCCATGTAGAGGTCTGGAGCAGACCCTATTCCACAATCAGCAGCACCATCACCCCAAGTGACACATGGTCCGCTGATTAGAGAATCAGGATCTTGGAATTGCCAAACATTTCCGTTTCCATCCGTGGCGTTAGCCCAACCCCATTGTCCAAAACCGCCAAATGGCATAATCGCTTGAACACTCATCCAATAGGTAGTTCCACCAGTCAAAACTGGGACGCCCGTTGGAGAAAGGGTAAACGACGGATTATTAGGTCCGGCTATGGACCCAGGGAAATCTTCGGTGTAAAATACCGCTCCTGGTTCTCCACCCGCATCTTCGTAAACCGTAAAACGGATACTGATGGCTGGATCATCTAGCGTAAAACCTCCTCCGAAAAAGATCCCTACGATGTCGACTTCACACATGATGGAGTCGTCAGTAGGAACAAAATCGTCGGCACTTTGAAGTGTCGCGTTTCCGAAATCCGGAAAGATTTGGCTCGCAACGCCAAAACCGTTTAATGTGGTATTCACATAATCGGGAAGAACTCCGTCGCAAGTAATCATACGACCCGCATTGGGAGTTGGTGTTGAGAGAGCACCAGTTGCTTCGGTCAAGATCGAAAGCCCTGATGTCGCATTTCTGTCAAGTCTGGTAGGATTGTCACCTCTGACTTGAGCTTGTGCCGTACACACTATCGCTAGCATGGATAAACACAACAGCGTAATTTTTTTCATATTTGATTAATTATATGATTAGATCTAATAGTCAGAAAGGTAAGAAAATTTAGATTTACTTAACATCTGATATCCAGTTTTTTAGGAAGATGCTGAAAGCAGTAGTTTGATAGAAAAGACAAATCGACTGTTTAAATATTTGAGTCGCAGCATTTTATATAGCAAAACCCCTCCGTTTGGAGGGGTTTTAGGTTTATAAGGATCTGATGTTTGCTTATTGCTTGATCAGTCTCTTGACAGCTGTTTGGTCGTTTCCTTGGATCTGAACCATGTATACACCGGAGGCCAGTGCAGAGACATCGATTGTTCGTTGTCCTTGGGCCATATTATTCAGTGATTGGTTGATCACAGTTCTACCGTTCATATCGAAGATCATCACCGACTCCAGGTTAACACCTGTTCTGTTATCGATGGTGATGTTATTCACGGCAGGGTTAGGATAAACGCTAATACCTACATCGAATGGGTTGTTGTTCGTACCCAGGATACTTTCAACAGTCAGTTCGAAGGAACAGGTAGCTACGTTACCGTTTTCATCTTCAGCGGTCAGGGTCACAGTGTAGACACCATCAGGCAGTTCAGTACCTGGAGCTGGATCTTGCGTTGTGATCGTGATCGGATCTGTACAGTTATCAGAAACTGTAGCCTCACCATTACCGAAGTAATCTGGCACCGTGTAGAACAGCGAGTCTGTACCTGGATCGACAGTTTGGTCTTCAGGACAGGTCAGTACTGGCACCAGGTTGTCCACTACCAATACAGTAGCTGAACAAGCTGCGATATTACCACTGGCATCGCTAACGAAAGCAGTCACGACGATAGGCGTACCGATATCGGCACAAGTGAACTCGTCAATGTCTACAGCCGAGGTAGAGATACCACAAGCCTCATCTACAGAAGAGATGATATCAAATGCATCGATCTCAGCTTCTCCGTTCTCATCGAGTTCGATGATCACTTCAGTAGTAGTTGGAGGCGTCAGGTAATTGATTCCCCAGCTGGTGATCTCCCCAGTATCTCCACCAGCGTTATCAGATACCGTCAGGATCCAGTCACCTTGGGCGTTCTCACCGTTGAAAGCTGACAGTGCATCAATACCGGTAAAGGTACCAGTGATCGGTCCTCCTCCAGTACAAGCATCTTCCAGTGGGCTGGCAGCGGTATCATCGATAGTGACATCCAGGTCAGCATCAGAACATCCGAATCCACCACCATCAGCACCGATACGGTCTACCAGGGTTACTGTAGTACCTTCTGGAGATTGCAGGGTAACGATCAGGTCACCAACCCAGGTGTGGGTGATGTTCAGATCGACCGTCAGGTTATTGAGTGTTTGATCTTCTGCAATGTTGATCACATCGGTGATTCCTGCAGGGTCGCTATCTGGGATAGCGGTACCTGGAGAGCTGCTTGCGCTTACAGGCTGATCCTGAGGTCCACAAGTGATAATCGGAGCAGTTTCGTCAATGACGTTAACAGTAGCTGTACAAGTAGCTTCGTTTCCAGCAGCATCAGTAACTGTTACGTTCACTTGGTTCTGACCCAGTTGTGAACAGTCAAAGCTGATGGTTGACTCAACTGGAGTGATGCAGTTACCAGAGAAGGTATATACTCCGTCAAATCCACCACCTCCAACAGCTGTCCAGTTAACTCCGTCAGAAGAGCTAAGGGTCTCATTACCCTGAATAGAAGCTGAAGTCATCTCCCAAGCAGTCAGTCCTGCGGTAGAAGAAGAACAGATCATTGCGATCCAATAAGTCGTATCGGAACCAGGATCACTGGCAAATGTGAATGGGGCCAAATCGAAGCTCACTTCACTAACATCAAATCCGAAGTTACTTCCAACGACAGCCTGAGCAGTAGGCACAACACCCAATTGACTTCCGATCTGAGCACCAGGTACTCCGCTTGCATCTTCGTAGAAGAAGAAGTCAACAGAGGCCATAGTCGCTCCTACTTCGTGGAACAAGTTGGCTGTGATACCAGTTAGTTCGAAATCACTTCCCATAGAAACTACCAGGTCGTTAGCTGCACGGAATCCAGAAGCTGGATCCTTGATGGCGCCATTTTCGAAGGCGTTACTTGGGTTGTTTTGCTCACATGGATTCACATCTCCACCAACAGTGACTGAAGTACCACAGTTGTCGTCTATAACGAGAATAAGATCAGAGGCGTCAATTGTTGCCATACCAGAGGCATCCAAAATAACATCCAATGGAGTGGCTGGTACGTCATAAGTGTATTCAACTCCCCACTCATTCAGGACTCCGGAATCAAAACCAATGAAGGTATCAGTAATGGTCAGGGTCCAGTCACCTAAGGTGCTTTCGCCGTCAAAGGCCGATAGGGCATCAGTTGGTATCACCATACCGCTAACGGCAGGTCCTGGGTTACACTCGTCGTCACCTAGTACGCTGGCTTCATCATCGAAAGTAGCGAGGATATCGTCATTGAGACAATCCTGTACGCTTCCGTCAAAGAGTTGAACCGTTGTACCGGCAGGAGATTGAAGTGTGATCTGCAGATCACCAACCCAAGTGTGGCTTACATCCAGAACTACATTGAGATCGGTAATGGTCTCATCGGCGCCTAGAGTTATAACGCTGCTGACAGAATCAGGAGGGTCGATACCTAGACCTGGAGTAACAGAAGCAAAATCGGTAACCGCTGCAGGCTGTCCGATACATACAATGTTTGGAGCAGTATTGTCTTCAATTGTTACTGTCGCACTACACTGAGCGGAATTTCCTGAAGGGTCAGTAACCGTCAATGTAACCGTGTTAGCACCAATGTTAGAACAATCGAAGGTGTCGATGTCCAGTGTCATGGTGTCAATAGAACAGTTATCATTAGAACCGCCATCTACATCCATTGGTGTGATCATGGCCATGCCCGTAACGGCATCAAGCTCAATTGTTATGTCCTGACAAACTGCAACAGGGTCTTCCGTATCGTTTACAGTAATTGTAAACTGACAAGTAACAATATTCATGTCACTGTCGGTAACTTCAAATTCGATAATAGTATCACCTGTAGGGAACAGGCTACCTGATACAGGACCCATTGTTTGTGTAGTGGTCAGTGGGCCATCTTCCACATCGATTGCCGTGGCATCAGAGAAGTTCACAACGGCACCACACTCGGCGGTGTCCGTGTCAACAACAATATTCATTGGGCACGAAATGATAGGTGGGTTACCAATGGGCGCACCAGGGAAGCCTGCTACATCCAGCGTGAAAGGTCCGGCTCCACCAAATCCGCCCCAATCAGCAACGGTTATGTAGTAGTCTGAGGAACCGTCAGTCATAAAGGTTACCTCAGATTGAAGTCCGCAAAAATCATCGTTGTCTGCTTCACAGTTAAGCGCTGCACATGATCCGGAATAAACTTCCAGAACAGTGTCAAAAGCGGTGCCACAAGTACTAAGGGTGACCATACTACCTGTGCCAGAGGTATCAGTAAAAGTGTACCATACCTCATTATCAGCATTGGGGTTGCATCGCGGCCCGGTTTGAGTTGCTCCGGTAGCGTCACCCATGATAGTACCGTCACCGGTGATCACCTCGGCATTGACGCAGAGGTCATTTGCCTGGGAAAAACCCGCGAAACCAGTAAGCAGGATTAATAAAAATGTAATTTTTTTCATAGTGATTAAATAATTGATTAGATCTAATTGGGGGTAAGTTAAAAAAATCTTAACATTTATTGAGCATCTAGCATCATCTTTTTGGTGCGTATAACGACGTTGGTATTTACCAAGAAGTCAAGGAAATTCTTACAAAGAGAAGACATGTCTTTCCATAAACAATTCAGCAGTCTGAAAACCAAATATTTAGATGGTCATTTAGTTCAGTTTCTCGCTTAATTTTTTGAACACCTTTTTAGGATTTTTGCTGTCGTAGAGGATGCCGTGCACGGCGTTGATAATTGGCGTCTTGGCTTTATTGTTCTTTTTGAGTTCGTTAAGGGCATAGGCACTTTTGGTCGCATAGTATCCTTCGGCCACCATATTCATCTCCATCATGGCACTTTTCACCGTATGACCTTTTCCAATCATGTTCCCGAACATCCTGTTGCGACTGAAGATGGAATAGCCGGTCACCAAAAGATCTCCCAGGTAGGCGGAACCATTGATGTCCCTTTTCATTTTGTGTACCTTCTTTACATAGCGTTTCATCTCTCGAATGGCATTGCTCATCAGGACACTTTGGAAATTGTCGCCATAGCCTAAACCATGAGCTATACCCGCCGCAATCGCATAGATATTCTTCAGCATGGCGGCGTATTCGGTGCCAATAATGTCGTCGCTGGTAGAACAGCGGATATAACTACTGGAGAGTGCATCTGCCAATTTCTCGGCCTTGGACTCGTCTGCACAAGCAATAGTCAGGTAAGACAGACGCTCTAGAGCGACCTCTTCGGCATGACAGGGTCCCGTGATAACCCCGATATCCTCGAACGGGATCTGGTAATGGGTAAGGAAATGATCTCCAACGATCAGACTGCTTTCTGGGACTATTCCTTTGATGGCAGAAAAAATGATCTTTCCTTTTAAAGGCGATTCGATCTTTTTCAATTCAGACTCTACAAATGCAGAAGGGATCACAAAGATCAGATAGTCTGCATAGTCGACCATGGCGTTGATGTCTGATGTGAGGATCAACTGATCTGTGTGGAACTCCACTGAGCTGAGGTAGTTCGGGTTGTGACCGTGATCTTTAAGGTGTTCGATCACCGATTCGTTGCGCATGTACCAGCCTATTTCTTTCAGATTCTCACTGAGCATCTTTACAATAGCAGTGGCCCAGCTTCCTCCACCAAATACGGCAACCTTCATGTCTTTGGACATAGTGTTTCGTTAGTCAACCAAAAATAGGAAAATTAAGGCCGATGCCTGGACTTTACATTTTAACATTGAATTATGAGGCCAAAGAACAATGTAGGAAGAAAGACACACGTTATGATATTGAAAGTTGATTCTTATTGCTGTTATGCAACTAAGAAAGCTTTTGGTTGGTTATTTAGTTGAAAACCGCTCTGCCTTCTCTTAGGAGACCCAGGGCGGTTCTTTATTTGTAGAAATTCATCTCGTCCAGGTAGTTCCAGACTCCAGCGGGTAACATGGGGCGGATATTCTTTCCATCTGCTACGGACTTGCGAATAAAGGTAGAGGACAATTGCATGATAGGGGCATCGACCACATGTACATTAGGGTGTTCCAATAAGGCGATTGGTTTAGCCCGCTCATCTACCCTTGGGTAAACATAAATAGGGTATCGTTTTAGAATTAACTCGTAATTCTTCCATTTGTGCAGGCTGGCCAAATTGTCGGCCCCCATGATCAGGCAGAAATCGAACCCTGGATATTGTTCCTCCAAATAGGCCAGGGTGTTGACCGTATAATTGGGTTGAGGCAGGTCAAACTCCACATTGCTGGCTTTTAGCCTTGGAAATTCCTCTACCGCGATGCGCACCATGGTCAACCGGTGATGATCCTCCAATAAGGTCTTTTTCTTTTTGAGTGGGTTATGCGGGGTAATGATCATCCAAACCTCATTCAGATCGGAGAATTCCGCCAGGTAATTGGCAATATTAAGATGCCCAATATGAATAGGGTTGAATGTTCCAAAATACAGTCCTACGCGTTTCCCGCTGGCCATGATCTAATCTTGGTGATTGTTCTTTAAAAAACCGGATACCAAGCTGTCGGCTTCCTTCAAAGCATCCTCCAGCTTGTCATTAACAATGATATGATCAAATTGCGGAGCGGTGGCCATCTCGATGGATGCTTTAGCGATTCGCATATTGATCTTTTCTTCGCTTTCGGTCTTGCGATTCTTTAGTCGGATCTTCAATTCGTCCACGCTGGGAGGTTGAACAAATACCGCCAAGGTCCTGTCCGGATATTTTTTCTTTACCCTTAAGCCTCCAACCACATCGATATCGAAGATCACATTTTTACCTTCAGCCCAGATCCGTTCAACTTCCGCATTTAGGGTGCCGTAAAAATTATCTCGATAGACTTCCTCCCACTCCAGGAAATCGTTCTCTTTGATGTGCTGTTTAAATTCTTCAGTACTGATAAAATAGTAGTCTACGCCATCTTGTTCTTCTCCTCTCGGTTTGCGCGATGTAGCCGAAATGGAGAATTCAAGGTTGTGATCTTCCTGACCCAGCAGATGACGAACAATTGTAGTCTTACCGCTACCCGAAGGGGCTGAAAAAACGATTAATTTTCCTCCTTTCATCAGAGTACATTCAAGGCTTGTTCCTTGATCTTTTCCAATTCGTCCTTCATCTGAACAACCACTTTCTGCATGGGCGCGTAATTGGATTTGGAGCCGATGGTGTTTATCTCACGGCCCATTTCCTGGCTAATAAACCCAAGCTTTTTTCCGTTGGACTGTGAGCCCTCAAGCACCTCTAAAAAGTAATCCAGATGGCTTGTAAGCCTCACTTTTTCTTCAGTTATGTCGTATTTTTCCAGGTAATAGATCAACTCCTGTTCAAAACGGTTCTCGTCTACATTCTCCTTAAGTTCCGAAACCGCTTTCCTCAATCGTTCACGAACCTGTTCGATACGTTCAGGATCCATTGCAATAACCTGATCTAGTAATGATCTGATGGATTCAACCCGTTGTACAAAGTCGATCTTGAGGGTGTTGCCTTCATCTGTTCGATATTTATTGATGGCCTCCAAGGCCTCCTTTACACAGTTCAGAATGGCTTTGTATTCGTCCTCATTAATTTCCTCTCGTTGAGTCTTTAAGGAATCCGGCAAGCGCATGGCCATCTTTAAAAGCTCCATTTCGTCACCTTCCACTAATCCTGAAAGCTGAGCCATATATTCCCGCACTACTTCAGGGTTGACCTTGGTAGAAGTGCTCTCCCCGGTCATTTCAATAAAAAGCCCAAGGTCGATCTTCCCTCTCACAAGAGAAGAAGCAATGAGTTTTCTTAGTTCTAACTCCTTTTCTCTGTAGGTAGAAGGTATGCGTGCATTGATGTCCAGATTCTTGCTATTAAGCGATTTGATCTCGACCGTGATCTTCTTTGAAGGGAGTTGTACGATGCTTTTTCCAAAGCCCGTCATGGATTGAATCATAAGTAAATAAATATTCCTTCAAAGGTAAGGAATTAGCCCTAGTATAAACGAAAAGACCCGTCCTGTTACAGGACGGGTCCGTATAAAATATTTCGAACGGACTTATTCCAATACCTGGATCTTAATGTTTCTGTACCAGACCTTGTCGCTGTGATCTTGTAGGCCGATATGCCCTTCTTCAGACATCGCAAAACCTTCCCAATCCGCAAATTTGGACCCGGCAACCATGGCATCCCATTTTGGTCCTGTTACAGGAAACTCAACGATCTTTTCACCGTTCATGGTAACACTGCCATAATTATTGGCATAATCCACGGTGATCTCGCAAAGATTCCATTCTCCCGCAGGGTTGGTAGCATCTACTTTTGGCTTGATCATGTCATAAAGGGCCCCGGCAGTGTGGGTTCCGCCGGCAACTTTAGCATCAGGATGACGCTCATTGTCCAGAACCTGGATCTCCGGTCCTGTCTGGTAGGCTTCAGGGAACCTTTCGTCCTCGACCACTGCCCAGAAAATTCCGCTGTTGCCTCCTTCGGAGACTTTCCATTCCATGGATAATTTGAAATTCCTGAATTTTTCTTTGGTGATGATATTCTTTCCACCTTCTTCTCCGGGAGTAAAGGCGAGAGCGTCACCTTCTATGGTCCACTCCGGGTAGATGTCGTCCTGCATATATCCTCTCCATTGCTCGGTAGAGGTGCCGTCAAAAAGTACCATCCATTGAGGTTCTTCTGTTTCTTCGGTCATGACTTCGGTATTTGCTGCTGTATCTTCTGCTTCTTCCGTTACTTCCTTTTCTTTGGATTTACAGGAAACAACGATCAATGCGGTTAATAATAGAAAGGGTAAGCGTTTCATGTGGTTTGTTTTATAATCCTAGTATTCTGCGTAGTTGTTCTTTATCGATCTCTGCACCTGCAAAGTCGTCAAATCGTTTTTGGGTGGCTTCAATGATGTGATCACTAATAAACTTAGCGCCTTCCCGAGCACCTTGTTCCGGACTCTTGATGACACATTCCCATTCCATGACGGCCCAGACATCACATCCGTATTCGGTCAGTTTGCTAAAAACGGTCTTATAATCTATCTGTCCGTCACCCAGGGAGCGATATCTTCCGGCCCTGTCCTTCCAGTCTCCATAGCCACCAAATGCACCTTTTTTGCCTGTGGGATTGAATTCTGAATCCTTTACATGAAAGGCTTTGATGAATTCGTGATAGTGATCAATATAGGTGATGTAGTCCAATTGCTGTAGCACGAAGTGACTGGGATCATAGAGTATGTTCACAGCCTCGTGGTTCCCTGTGGCTTCCCGGAAACGTTCAAAAGTCACTCCATCGTGCAGGTCTTCCCCCGGATGGATCTCGTAGCAGACCGCTACTCCATTGTCCTTGAAAACATCGAGTAGTGGAAGCCAGCGTTTGGCCAGTTCTTCGAATCCCATTTCTACTAAACCAGAAGGCAACTGAGGCCAGGGATGCCACATATGCCACATCAGTGCTCCACTAAATGTAGCATGGGCGCTCAACCCTAGATGACCGCTTGCCTTTGCGGCAGAGATCACTTGTTGACGTGCCCACTCTGTGCGTTTGGCCGGATTGTTCTTGCAATCGTCCGGGGCAAAGTTGTCGAACATCAGGTCGTAGGCTGGATGAACCGCCACCAACTGACCTTGCAGGTGTGTAGATAGTTCTGTTATCTCTAGGCCATAAGAGTTGATCTTGCCCTTTAATTCGTCGCAGTAATCTTTGCTTTCTCCTGCCAAGGTCAGGTCGATCAGGCGGGTTTCCCAAGTGGGGATCTGAATTCCTTTGTACCCCAGGTCTGCAGCCCATCCACACAGCCCATCCAAACTATTGAATGGCGCCTTATCATCCATGAACTGAGCCAGGAATACGGCCGGTCCTTTTATTGTCTTCATAGCTTATAGATCTGTCCAAACATTTCCGTTGGCATGAGAGGCAACGGCTTCCTCAATAAAATGCATGCCGCGAACCCCATCTCGCATTCCCGGAAATTCTCCGGCTTCATAAGGTTGATTCCGGACTGCTTTGGCAACTCCTTTATAGATATTGCCCATAGCATCAAAGATCCCTTCCGGATGACCCGGAGGAAGCTTAGTCCCGTCTAGGGACATTTTGTCGTTATAACTATGGCCAGGCTTCAAGGTCTGCAATGGCTTGTCTTCAGTAAGTAGATAAAGATAATTCGGGTTTTCCTGTTCCCACTTCAGGCTGCCGGATTTTCCGTAAACCGCAACGGAGAAGTTATTCTCCTCTGCAGTCGCAATCTGACTGGCTCGAAGCACTCCTTTGGCCGCTCCGTCAAACCGCAACAGCACGGTGCCATCTATATCCATTTGATTATCCTCATAGAGGTGATTCAGATCGGCGAGAATGGATTTGACCTCAAGGCCGGTCACAAATTCCAACATTTGATAGCCGTGCACTCCGATGTCGCCCATGCAGCAGCTGATCCCTGATTTTTCAGGGTCTAGACGCCAAGTTGTCTTACGCAATTGAGGGTCGTGAATAATAGGATTTATCCACCCCTGGTAATACTGCACATCTACCTTTTGGATCTCCCCGATCACGCCTTGGGCGATCATCTGCTTCATCTGCCGGACCATAGGGTAGCCCGTGTAAGTATGGGTCAGCGCAAATACAGCGCCACTTTTTTGGTGTATTGCCTCTAACTCCAGAGCCTCGGCATAGGTCATGGTCATGGGTTTTTCACAGATCACGGAGAAACCATTCTCCAGTAACTGCTTAGCCATTGGGAAGTGGAGGAAATTAGGAGTAAGTACGCTTACTACCTGTATCCGCTCATCTTCCGGCAATTGCATTTCCAGTCTGATCATTTCATGATGATCTGAATAGATCCTATCCGTAGGAATACCAATCTGCCTGGCAAAGGCTTTACTGGTCTCGTGATCAGGATTAAATACGGCTCCTGTCAGCTGGTATGCATCAAACATAGAGGCGGCTACACGGTGCAACACCCCGATCAGGGAATCACCTCCACCGCCTAAAACCCCCCAACGAATTTTATTGCTCATTGAATATTATTGTTTGTATTCTACTTTTTCGTTCTTAAATAAAAGGGCGAACAGAATAAAGATCACACCCGCGAAAATGGCCGGATATATCCAGATCTGATCCCAAGCATGGGCCCCTTCGCCCAATGCAAATTTATCAGTGATCTGACCGGCTATCCAGAAACCGATCAGCATACCAACTCCATAAGTGGCTAAAGTGATCAATCCCTGGGCCGAGCTCTTGTATTGTTCGCCGGCCTTACTGTCGGTATAGATCTGTCCGGAAACAAAGAAGAAGTCGTAACAGATCCCGTGCAATGCGATCCCGATGATCAACATGAACAGCAATTCTCCTGAGTCGCCATATGCGAATAACAAATAGCGAATAGTCCAGGCCAGCATTCCAACAAGTATGGTCTTTTTAAAGCCAAATCGTTTAAAGAAGAAGGGCAGTAATAACATAAAGATCACTTCGGACATCTGACCGATGGTCATCTTCTCTGCAGGTTTATCGACCCCAATCTCTCCCAGGAACTGCCCGGCGTGCTGGTAGTAAAAAGCCAAGGGGATACAGATCAATACAGACGCCAGGAAGAAGATCAGGAAATTCCTGTCCTTCAATAATTTTAAAGCGTCCAATCCGAGTATCTCACTGATGCTGGCTCGCTCGCCCTTCTTGGGTGGAGTCTTGGGTAATAGAAAACTAAATACCCCTAATACGGCCGAAGCCACGGCAGTCATTAAGAAGGTATTCTTCAGCATACCATTGGCGATTCCTTCTTCAGAATCCCAAAGGAAAACCCTCGAGATCACGATCCCCGCTACGATCCAACCCACAGTTCCCCAAACACGGATAAACCCAAATTGTTTAGAAGGGTCGTCCAACTGATTAAAACTAACCGAGTTCACCAGGGCCAGGGTTGGCATATAACCGATCATATATCCCAGTACATAGGGATAGAATTGGGCGAAATTATCGGCATTAGCCAATTGGTACATCAAGAACGCGCCAACCAAATGAAGTATTCCCAAAATCCGCTCCGCGTTAAAGAAACGGTCGGCGATCAACCCGATGATAAATGGAGCGATAATGGCTCCCCAGGATTGGGTAGAATAAGCCAGCGCTGTTTCAGAACCATCTGTTCCAAGTGTGTTGGGCAAATAGATACCCATGGTCACAAACCAACCTCCCCAGATAAAGAACTCCAGGAACATCATAAAGGAAAGCTTGGCGTAGATTGCTGTCTTCATAGTTTCTAGTTAAGGGTTTGAGCAGCTTTGATGAGCAAATTCATCGTGGCACTGATACCTTCTTTCTCGGTCAATTCGTCACCTTCGTATTCGATTCCGATATGTCCGGTATATCCGGCATCCTTCACTATTTGCAACATACGGGCATAGTCCAATTTGGTCTCATTGCCTTCTGTATCAAACTTGTATGACTTCGCACTAACAGCCTTGGCTTCCGCCATCATGAGTTCTATTCCTTGGTAATAGTCAGGATATTCTTCCAGGCATTCTCCCCATTTGGCCCCATCGGCGCGTTTGACACACCAGTTGCCGAAATCCGGTAATGTACCGACATTTTCCATGTTCACAGCGGCGATAGCTTTCATCACTTCCGGAGCATCGGATGAGAGCCATCCGTGATTTTCGATCAGAACATTGATGTTTTTAGTAGCAGCATATTGAGCTAGTTTGGTAAGTCCATCCTGCACGGCCGGCTGCCATTCTTTTACTTCGTTGGTGCCAAAGGTGTTCACCCGAATGGAGTGTCCGCCCAGAGCGGCTGCCGCATCTACCCATTTCTTATGATTCTCTACGGCCTGATCCCGAGCTTCTTCGTTTGGATCAGCCAGGTCACCTTCGTTATCAACCATGATTAGAACACAAGAGACGCCATGCTTTTCTTGTTCGGCTTTCATAGCTTCGATCAACCCATCGACACCTAAACTGTCCAGGTGAGGTGTGTAAAGGGCCGAAACGTATTCGACGGCTTCAAAACCAAGAGCTTTGGCTTCACCAGCGAAACCGAGCGGATCCTGTCCGTCTTCCAACACCATTTTGTGCAATGACCATTGCGCAAGGGATATCTTGAAAAAGGGAGATTCTGTCTCTTCAACTTCAACGGAATATGGGTTAACTTCTGTATCGGAGGTTTCGGTGCTTTTTTCCTTACATCCGATAAAAAATAAGGCGCACACAAGGACGCCGAACGCGAGTTTTTTCATTGTATTTAAAGGGGATTAGTGTGGTTGTTGTGCGTAAAATTTTCCCTAAAATAGTCTTTTTTTAAATATTGAAATATCGGATTGAAAATTTATATATTTGATAGCTTTTCTATTGAAAGATTAACAATAATTCTAGATTATTTTGAATACACCTAACACCAATGAAATGTACGATGCTATCGTTGTTGGTTCTGGTATCAGTGGTGGATGGGCTGCAAAGGAACTTTGCGAGAATGGCCTGAAGACCCTGGTTCTGGAAAGAGGACGAATGGTAGAGCACATCAAGGACTACCACACCATGAACATGGACCCCTGGGATTTTAAGTACAAGGGGAATTTGCCGAAGGAAGAGAAGGCCAAGCAGCTTAAACAATCGCGCTCCGGTTATACAACCGATGAAGCTCACAGGCACTTCTTTGTAAATGATTTGGACCACCCTTACAATGAGACCAAGCGTTTTGATTGGTTGAGGGGATATCACGTAGGTGGTCGATCCTTGGTATGGGGTCGTCAGAGCTATCGCTTGAGTGATATCGATTTTGAAGCCAATAAGAACGAAGGTGTTGCTGTAGACTGGCCTGTTCGTTATGCCGATATCGCACCCTGGTACGACAAGGTGGAAGAATTTATTGGTGTCAGCGGTGAGAAATTAGGGCTGGAGGTTCTTCCGGATGGAAAATTCTGTCCTCCGATGGAACTGAACTGTGCAGAGCAAGACTTGCGAGGCAAGATGGAAGAGAACTACGACGATGGTAGGGTATTAACCATTGGACGTGCAGCTCATATTACAGGTACGGAAACTTTCGAAGGCCGTTCAAATTGCCAGTTCAGAAATCGCTGTATGCGTGGCTGTCCGTTTGGGGGTTATTTCAGTAGTAACTCATCTACCTTACCTGCCGCAGAGCGTACGGGTAATTTGACTATACGACCAAACTCTATTGTACATGAGGTGATGTACGACGATGCTACCGGTAAAGCGACCGGGGTTAGGGTCATTGATACAGAGACCAATGAGAAATTGGAATTCAATGCCAAGGTGATCTTCCTGTGTGCCTCGGCCATTGCTTCTGCCAGCATTTTGATGCAGTCTAAAAGCGAGCGGTTCCCGAATGGTTTGGGCAACGACTCTGGAGAGTTGGGTCACAACATCATGGACCACCACTTTAAGGCAGGTGCCTGGGCAGATGTACCTGGATTTGAGGACAAATACTATAAAGGAAGAAGACCGAACGGGATCTACATTCCTCGGTTTAGAAATATAGGAGGCGAGACCGATCAGCCTAACTTCACAAGAGGCTACGGTTATCAAGGAGGAGCCAGCAGAAGTAACTACAATGAAGTGGTGGCGGAATTGGCCTATGGATCCGAATACAAGGAAGCCATGACCAAACCGGGAGCCTGGCGTATGCTACTGCTCGGATTTGGGGAGTGCCTGCCTTATCACGAAAACAAAATGACCCTGGATTACGACAAGCTCGATAAATGGGGTCTTCCAACAGTCACCTTCGATGCAGAATGGAAAGAGAACGAATACGAAATGCGGAAGGACATGGTCGATCAGGCGGTCGATATGCTGACCAAGGCCGGTTACACGAATATTCAGCCTTGGGACGATCCTGGAGCACCAGGACTGGGAATACACGAAATGGGGACGGCCCGAATGGGAAGAAACCCTGAGACATCGGTTCTCAATGCGAACAATCAACTGCATGCTGTTCCGAATGTATATGTAACCGACGGGGCGTTCATGACTTCTGCAAGCTGTGTGAACCCGTCACTGTCCTATATGGCTTTTAGCGCCAGAGCTGCAAATCACGCCGCTGAACAACTTAAAAACGAAGCCTGATCATGGATAGAAGACAAGCATTAAAGAGTTTAGGATATGGCGCCGGATTCCTGGTAGCCACGCCTACGGTTGTCAGCTTATTACAAAGCTGTGCCAACGAGCCCGATTTTCAACCGGTTTTTCTTTCTGTCGACCAAGGTTATGCCCTTAAGCATATGGTCGATCTGATCATACCGTCAGATCCAGAAGTACCAGGTGCTGTTGATATAGGTGCTCATAACTTTATCGATGCATACTGGAACGAAGTGACTCCAACGGAACACGACCTTCCTGTGGCTGAGGTACAAGATAGTTATGGTCAGTTGCGGCAGCATCTACCGGTTCTTTGGACTCAATTTGAGACCTTGTTCAATGAACGTTACCAAAAGGGACTTGGAAAAGGAACGGTAGAAGATTACGATGCATTGCTGGCCGAGTTTTTAGCTTTTGATCCTGAGAAAATGCAGGCTTATGGTAAAGAGATGGATGCGTTTTACCGTCAAGCTGATCCGAATAATTTCCCTGCCATCAGTAATGAAGCAGCGGCGTCCGCTTTACTCGGAACCATTCGAGGAATGACAGTCTGGGCCTGGAAATCCAGTGAGCAGATTGGGAAGAATGTGCTTTGGTACGATCCCGTGCCAGGACAACAACTGGGTTGTATCAACCTGGGCCAAGCCGGAAATAATGGTAAAGCCATGGCACTGTAAACCGAGGGTTATGAACAGACGAAATTTTATAGAAAAAGGAGCCCTGACAGGCTCCTTTTTTGCATTAGGCGGGGCTTCTGCCTTAGCTCAAATGCAATTGTCCAAGGACACTGATCCTACTTTCAATTTGAACTATGCCCCTCACCTAGGGATGTTTGAGGCTTCGGCAGGCAAGGACGAGGTAGCACAGTTGGAATTTATGGCAGACAAGGGATTCCGGTCGTTTGAGGATAACGAAATGAAAGGCCGTAGCCTGGAGACCCAAAAGCGAATGGCGGCGGCCATGGAGCGATTGGGCATGGACATGGGGGTATTTGTTGCACACAAGATCTATTGGAAAGAGCCGAACTTGGCGAGTGGAAAGCAAGAATGGCGGGACGAGTTCCTGGCGGACATCAGGTCATCTGTGGAAGTTGCCAAGCGGGTTAATGCAAAATGGATGACGGTAGTGCCAGGCCATGTAGATTTAAGGCTAAACAAGGATTATCAAACGGTCAATGTGATCGAATCCCTGAAGCAAGCCAGTGCAATTTTGGAACCGCATGGATTGGTCATGGTGTTGGAACCGCTGAATTTCAGAAATCACCCTGGGCTTTTCTTGGCGGAATCCCCTCAGGCCTACCAGATCTGCAAGGCTGTAAACAGTCCTTCATGTAAGATCCTATTTGATATCTACCATCAGCAGATCCAGGAAGGGAATCTATTGCCTAATATTGAGGCGTGCTGGGATGAGATCGGCTATTTCCAGATTGGAGATAATCCCGGCAGGAATGAACCCACCACCGGCGAGATCAATTACAAGAATGTGTTCAAATACATCCACTCGCGTCAATTCAATGGCATACTGGGAATGGAACATGGTAATTCCATAGATGGAGTGCAAGGCGAGAATCGAGTGATCCAAGCCTATCGCGAAAGCGATGATTTTCGGTAGGATTATTCTATGATGAACTTCCCTTTCATCATGGCAGAGTGCCCGGGGAAACTGCAGATGAAATCGTAGGTGCCAGCCTCTGGAGCAGTAAAGGTGATCGAAGTACTTTCACCTCCACCGATCATTTTGGTGTGAACGATTACGTCTTTACCATCTTCCGGAATCCAGTCGGCATCCTTTCCTACTTCAGCGGCTTTGATGGCAAATTCGTTGATTACCGTACCCGGTTTTAAGAGTACGAAATTATGCCCCATGACCAACAACTCCTGTTGACCTACATGACGAAGTGTTAAGGTAACTTCCTGTCCGGCTTTTACCTTGATCTCGTTCTTGTTGTATTGCATTAGGTCATTGCCAGTAAGACCTACATTGACGGAGTTGGAGTCCTCTTTGGCAGAACTGTCCTGCGTCCCGATCTTAACAGGTGCAGATTCTTCTTCTTTCTCTTTTTTCTCATTTCCTCCACAGGATATGACCAGGGTGGCCAGGGATAGCATCAATAGGTAGCGCAGTTTGCTCATGGTTCTCTTGTTTGGGTTAAAGATAGCAAGAAATTAAGGCTTGAGGAAGTCTCTGGCTCTGGTTTCACTGTAGTAGATATTGCCGGCTTTCACAAATCCAACATGACCTCCGTGCTGTGGCATTTCTAAGTAGATCTTTTTGGATTTAGTTGCCAGGTCTTCAGGGTAGCAATCGGGGGAGAGAAAGCTATCATTTAAGGCGTTGAGGATAAGAATAGGGCGATCGATTGCAGCAAGAAAATTCACAGAGCTACATTGGTTGTAATAGTCCCAGGCGTCCAGGTAGCCATGCGCCTTGGCAGTGTATCGATGATCAAACTCCAGTAAGTTGCGGATCTGCTTAAGTTCCACCTGGCTCATTTGCTCCGGATAAGTAGGCATTTTCCGTTTATACTTCTTCCTTAAATACCGTAAAAAGGTGGTCCTGTAAACCCAGTTGTACCATTTTGTTAGCTCCTCTAGTGACCCTCTAAGGCTCAGAGGTGTCGATATGGCGACGGCCTTGGTGATCAGTGGAGATAGATCCCTTTCTTCTCCTAAATACTTCAGTAAGAGGTTACCTCCTAAACTAAATCCAATAAGACAGATCTCATCATACCGATCTTTTTCTGATATGTAGCGAATCACTTCCTCAAGATCTTCCGTGGCTCCAGCGTTATACGATCGGTATAAAAGATTATCACTACCACTACAGCCCCTGTAGTTCATGGCGCAAAGATCCCAACCGTCTTCTTGCAGTACCCTCGCCTGTCCTTTGATATAGGAGCGCTGTGCATTGCCCTCCAATCCATGTAAAAGCACCACTATCTTGTTGCTTTCGGGCTTTTGATAGTGGAAATCCAAGTCTACATAATCTCCGTCGGGAAGGCCGATTCGTTCCCTTTCCTGGTGAAAAGTGATCGCAGGGCGAAGTTTGGCGGAATAAATAGTAGAGAAATGCCCATTTTTAAAGGGCCCAAAAGCACGGTAACTGGAACTGATTATCGGCATTAGGGATAAAATTAACGATAATGGTCGTATTCAAGGAAAACACCGGTGTCAACATTACAAACTTAATAGGTTTCGAAATTGACCTGTGAAAGAACTAAACTTAAACATCATGATCAACACAAAAAAGACTTACGCATGGGACGCTTTTTATGTTTGTATGGGGCTTAAAGTTGTAATTTTGACGCAAAAATTTTACACGTGTTTATCAAAGAATTCGAAGTACGTTGGAACGATCTGGACGCCAACCGCCACTTGGCCAACAGCTCCTATGTCAACTATATGAGTCACACCAGGATGAGCTTCCTGATCCAACATGGTTTGGGCCATAAGACCATGATAGATCATAACATTGGCCCGGTGGTCTTTTTTGAACACCTTCATTACTTCAGGGAGTCGGCCATGCAAGGCAAGATCAGGGTGAGCTTCGAACTTGGGGGAGCCAGTGAAGATGGGATGTTCTTTCGGTTTATCCACAATTTCTACGACGAAAAAGGGCGTAACCTGGCCCATTGCGAAATGCAAGGAGGCTGGATCGATCTGACAAGTAGGAAACTTACACCGCTACCATCAGAATTGGTCGACAAGCTGGACCAAGCGCCGAAATCCTCAGATTATAAGGTGTTGACCCAAGAAGATATGAGAAGCAACGGCCGTAGGCCAGTTGATCTTTAAGCCTCTGGTTCAGAATCGTAGAAGAACTGTTCTTTGACGATCTTTCCGTCCTGGACCTGGTAAACGGCTAGTTCTGACATTTGAGTGCGCTGTCCTGTTGGACGGAAAGTTGTGTCCATGTCGAAACGTACGGTAAACCAATTGTCTGCGACTATTGGGTCGGAGACGTCACCCCCGTGATATTCATAATTCTCAGCCCACCATTCGGCTTTTTTAAGAACTTCAGGCATGCCGTTGGAAACAGGGTTGTCTCCATCGGGCTCGATGCTGATCACATCCGGGGAGTACAGATCGTTGTAACACTTGTCGTATTCGCCTTGTCGGCACCAGGCCACTAAATTATTGGCAATGTCTTGGGTAGTCATATCTATGTTTTTTGATTAGGAGCAAAAAGGTACAATTAATCCCATCAATATTTTTTAGTAAGCCGTTAATATTCAATGGGTTTTCACTCTTTTTACGGCCGGTTTTCTGGTGGAAAGGAAGACCCCGAAAAAGATCAATGCCGCTGCACCGATCCGCAAAGGACTGAGTTGATCCACTCCCGCTAAAATAGCGAAGAAGGCTGCCAGTACCGGTTGCAGGTAAATAAAGGCTCCGATTGTCGATGGGCTTAGTTGTTTCAGGGCATATATGTTGAACAGATAGGTCAGGAAGGTTGTGCCCACTACAACAAAGGCCATTTTCCAGATCATGTCAAAGTTAAGCCCCGGCCAGTCTACCGCGCTGAACTCGCCCCAACCTATTGGGATATTCATGAAGATGGCCAGAAGAAAGAAATATTTCATCAGTGTGACGGAGTGATATTTTGCCACCAAGGGTTTCACCATGATCAAGTAAATGGCATAACTGGATGCGTTGACCACAAATAGCAAGTTCCCTAAAGGTATGTTGGGTGCGTTGGCCTGTGTCCTGGGCCCAAAGAAAATCAGCATCATGGCCCCAGCCAGACCAATTGAGATTCCGAGTGCCTTTGTCCAGGTGATTCGTTCTTTTAAAAAGACAGCAGTGAGAACCAATAAGAGGACAGGCGTTAGGGTAATGACCACCGAACTGTTGATAGGAGTAGACAACTGAAGCCCTTTAAAAAACATATTCATGTTAAGGACCATCCCGAAAAAAGAACAACCAAGAACTCTTAGCCAGTCAGATCGTTCGATCTTTTCTGCGGGAAATAAGGGGCTAATGATCCAAAACAACAATGCTGCTCCAACCACGCGCAGTATGATAAATCCGAAGGGTCCGATCACGTCCGGCATCAATCCCTTGGCTATGGTGTGATTGGCCCCGTAAATGGCGCTTGCCCCAAAGGCCGCTAAAAGTGCTAGGACGCGGGGGTTCATGGGTTAAGCTAATGAAGCGCGGGCGGCTTCGACTATCTTCTTACTGTTGCCGATAAAGATCTGGTCCCCGTTGATCAGCACCGGTCGTTTTAAGAAGGTATAATGCTCTAGCAGGAAATTCTTGTAATCCGCTTCACTGAGATCTTCTTGACCCAGTCCTCTTTCCTTGTAGAGTTTGGCCCTCCTACTAAACAAGGCTTCGTAGCTTCCTGCGAGTTCTTTCAGGGATTCCAACTCTTTTGCCTCAAAGGGCTTTTTCTTGATATCGATCCGTTCAAACTCTGACGGCAGATCCAATTCTCGGGCTATTCGCTTACAGGTATCACAGGTTCCCAGGTGGTAGAATTTCTTCATTGCATTAAAGACTTATTCCAGATTCAGGTATTCACTGACCTCATTCAGCGGAATGGCAACCTCAACCGTTCCGTCCGCGTACGAGGCGATCTCGTAGGTGTTGTAGACCAGCATAAGCTGATCCTCTTCCAGGCCAAAGGTTTCCGGTAAGGCAAAAAGTTCTTCCTCAAACCAAAAACCAGGACTATTGATAGATTCTGAAGGTCCGATGTTGAACTTAGCCCTGAATTTTTCTTCTGCCAGGTTCGCTAAACCGTCCCTGTCTGCTATCAACTTGTCAAATTCGAATTCCTGACCGGATTGTAGATCGAAGTATTGATATAAGGTAACCCCATTTCCGTGAGCCCCGCCTGTATACTTAAAATCTCCTTGCCGGAAACAGATCAGTTTTTCGTTTCGAAAGGATTCTTCCAGTATGATACTAACTTCATATTGTGCATTCATATCCGGAAATTCTGCCTTATCGGCCCGATAACCCTGCGTAAATTGGGCAATGGCATCCTCCACAGTATTCGCCTTGGGTCCGTCCGGATTGATCTGGAAGGACTCGATTATTCGGTTCTCCAGCCCAGTTGAAATGGATATGGATACCTCATCTTCACCAAGTGCAACAGGATAATCTATGTCGATAATGGGACAAGGCTGACTGGAGCAATCGGGATCGTCAATCAGACTGAGGTGGATATTTTCGAAGGTCAATGGGGCGGGCTGCTCACATCCGATCAGCAGTACTAGAAAACTCGCCAGCAGATACTTGTAATTCACAGAATAAAAATACGACAGTTTTCTCTATAATCACGGAATGGATTACTTTTGTTCGGCGCTCATCGGGAACCCTTCGATGTGTGTCAATGGCAGTAAATCCCAATAAAAAGGAATTATGAAATTTAACACCAAGACCATTCATGGAGGGCAAGAGCACGATCCGGCTTACGGAGCGGTAATGCCTCCTATATACCAAACTTCGACCTATGCTCAATCGACACCCGGCGGTCATAAGGGCTATGAGTATTCAAGAACACACAACCCGACTCGAAATGCGCTGGAAAAATCCTTTGCGAGCATAGAGAACGGAGAATACGGTCTGGCATTCGCCAGTGGTCTGGCTGCCATAGATGCTGTTTTAAAGTTGCTCAAACCAGGAGATGAGATCATTTCTACCAATGATCTTTACGGGGGTAGTTACCGGCTATTTACCAAGGTCTATGAGGATTTTGGTCTCAAATTTCACTTTATCGGTATGGAGAATGCCGATAAGGTCAGGAATTATGTCAATGACAACACCCGATTGATCTGGGTAGAGACCCCGACCAATCCGATGATGAACATCATCGACATCAAGGCCATGGCGGAAGTTGCCAGCGACCATGATATTTTGTTGGCAGTGGATAACACCTTTGCCACACCTTATTTGCAGCGCCCATTAGATATGGGAGCCGATATCGTGATGCATAGTGCCACTAAGTATTTAGGCGGGCATTCTGATGTTGTTATGGGGGCGTTGGCTGTCAAGGATAAAGAACTTGCAGACAAGCTTTATTTTATCCAGAATGCCAGTGGAGGTGTTTGTGGTCCCCAGGATAGTTTCCTTGTACTGAGAGGTATTAAGACCTTGCATGTCAGGATGCAGCGTCACTGCGAGAATGGACGGCAGATAGCAGAATATCTTAAAACACATCCCAAGATCGAGAAGGTGTATTGGCCCGGTTTTAAAGACCATCCAAATCACGATGTGGCAACTGCGCAAATGGACGATTACGGCGGGATGGTATCCTTTGTTACCAAAGGCCATGATTACGATGAGGCAATAGCCATTGTTGAAAAGCTAAAAGTGTTCACTTTGGCGGAAAGCCTTGGGGGAGTTGAAAGTCTTGCAGGTCATCCGGCCAGTATGACCCATGCTAGTATTCCGAAGGAAGAAAGGGAGAAAACAGGTGTTGTGGATTCCCTTATTCGATTAAGTGTTGGAATTGAGGATATAGACGATCTTATCGAAGACCTTCGACAAGCGTTAAACTAAAAGTTAGGTAAAAATCTAGTCGAGATAGTAGATGTAACCTACGTTAAGCCAGTAGGTCCAATCGTTGGCTTTGTTCTCAGGCACATCAGGATTTAACCCATCTACCCAGTTGGATGCGTAATACGTCCATCGGCTATCCAGCATGAGGTCACTGACTACAGATAATTTATATCGTATTCCCACACTTCCAACCACAGCCCAAGTTGAGGCTGATTCCTGCTGGAAGCTATCGTAGTATTTGAATGGCACTGAAGCTGGATTGGAAGTCCCGTCGGCAATTTCCAATGGCCCAAGTTCACTGGTAACCTGAGGATTGTACCAAACGTAGTGAGCCCCTAAGCTAATAAACGGAGCCACCCTATATTGTCCGGCCGCGAAGTCGCGGATACTTAAGGGGAAATACTCTAATTGAGCACCTAATTCCAGCACGCTGGATTTTCCTTTCATCGCTCGCAATTGATCGGCGAAGAGGGAGGTCTTGTCCGGTTCTACCCATTCTCCGAAATGATCAAAGTTGGTGACGTGGTAGTCTAATTCTGATCGGAGTTTGAAGTGATCGTTGAAGTATCGATCCCGGGTATAACAGTTACAATCCGCTCGATAGGAAAAATTCATGTAGTGAATGATTCCAATACCAATACCGACATTACCGATGTTCGTCTCAAAATCATAACGCTGGCCAAAATCCGAGTAGAATACCACAGGACCTGCAATCACACCAATTTCGTGGGAAAAACCGAATTGAGCTTGAAGTTCTTGCTTAGCAAAGAGGATGAGAAGAAATACCAAGAGCAGTTTTCTGGTATTCATCATGATTACGGTTTAGATTGAGACTTAACAAATATATAAAAACATTGGAAACGTCGAAATTTAATGCTCAGATTTAGGTTATTTGTTGGTTGATCAATGGGCTTTAAACACATAAGACTTATATTTGTGCCTTGTTAGCGAAAACGATTTAGAAATACGATAATTGTAATTTTAAGGCAGTTTTTTCTTACTTTTTTGAATTATGTTCATTTTTTCTACAACAATCAAACTAATCTTTTAACTCGTGAAAGAAAGTATTCAGGATTTTGTTTCCAAGGTTGAGAAATCAAATCCGAATGAACCCGAATTCTTACAGGCGGTCATGGAGGTTGCCGAAACGGTGATCCCATTTATTGAAGCTAATCCTCGTTACCAGAACAAACAGCTCCTAGAGCGAATGGTAGAACCGGAAAGAACCATCATTTTCAGGGTCTCCTGGACGGACGATCAGGGACAGGTACAGGTAAATCGTGGTTTCCGCGTGGAGTATAACTCTGCTATCGGGCCTTACAAAGGTGGATTGCGTTTTCACCCAAGTGTAAACCTGAGCATTTTGAAATTCCTCGGTTTTGAGCAAGTCTTTAAAAACAGTCTGACCACCCTGCCAATGGGCGGTGGAAAAGGCGGAAGTGATTTTAACCCAAAAGGTAAGAGCGATGCAGAGGTCATGCGTTTTTGTCAAAGCTTTATGACCGAATTGGCTCGTCACATTGGGCCAAATACGGATGTGCCGGCTGGTGACATTGGTGTCGGAGGTCGAGAGATCGGTTATCTCTTTGGGCAGTACAAACGGCTCAGAAACGAATTTACCGGTGTTCTTACCGGTAAAGGCCTAAGTTATGGAGGTTCCTTGATCCGTCCGGAGGCTACAGGATATGGGAATGTCTATTTCGCTAAGAATATGCTTTCAACCAGAGGAGAAGACCTGAACGGTAAAACCGTAGTGGTATCCGGAAGTGGTAATGTGGCACAATTTGCAGCCGAAAAGGCCATGCAACTGGGAGCTAAGGTTGTTTCTTTCTCAGATTCCGGAGGATGTATCCACGACCCGGATGGCATGAACGAAGAGAAGATCGCCTTTGTGAAAGAGCTTAAAAATGTAAGACGAGGCCGCATTAAGGAATATGTGGATCACTATCCTGGCGCTACCTATATGGAAGGTCAACGCCCATGGGATATTCCTTGTGATATCGCCTTGCCTTGCGCCACTCAGAACGAATTGAATGAAGAAGAGGCCAAAACCCTTGTGGCCAACGGCTGTTATTGTGTAGGTGAGGGAGCCAATATGCCTTGTACACCCGAGGCTATAGCTGTATTCCATGAAAGTAAGATCCTTTTCTCCCCTGGAAAGGCTTCCAATGCGGGAGGAGTTGCCACTTCAGGACTGGAGATGTCTCAGAATTCCCTGCGAATGAGCTGGACTAGTGAGGAAGTTGATAGCAAGCTACACCAGATCATGGACAATATCCATGCCGCATGTGTTGAGTATGGTACTGATGAGGACGGCTATGTGGACTATGTTAAAGGGGCTAATGTAGCCGGATTTGTTAAAGTTGCAGAGGCCATGATGGCTCAGGGAGTGGTTTAATCACTCGATCTATAGATTTTCTAAAAAAGGTTGCCATTTTTGGTAACCTTTTTTGGTTTTGAGGTGGCAATAAATACTATTTTAGCGTGTTATGGTTGCAATGGCATTGTCAAGAAAACTAAGCATAACCTTGCTCGTACTGGTTTTGAGCTGTACTGCGGTACTTTCTCAGAATTTTTCAGACCGCTGGACCGGTTTCTTTTCCTTCGTGTCGGTACGTGATATTCAGCAAGGTAATGACAGGATCTACGCCGGTACTGAGAATGCTGTTTTTACCTTTGATCTCAGCACTGAGGAGCTGGAGACCATCACGACAATAAACGGACTATCAGGCTCGTCCCTTACCACACTCTACTACAGTGAGAACTTTGATCTGCTGGTGATCGGATATGAAGATGGATTATTGGAGATCGTGCTGGATGGTGAGGACGTCCTGAAAGTGGTGGACATTCAAAATAAGCCAACCATACCGCCCAACCGCAAGCGTATCAATCATCTGGCCGAATACAACGGTTTCCTATATATCTCCTCAGATTTTGGTGTATCGGTCTATAACTTGGAACGGCTGGAGTTTGACGACACCTACTTCATTGGCGAGGCGGGAGAGCAGATCCAAGTCAGGCAGACGGCTGTCATCGAGCCTTATATCTATGCAGCTACCAAGGAGGGCGGACTAAGGCAGGCGCTTATCGATGAGAATAACCTGATCGATTTTGAACGCTGGACCCGGGTAGTGGGTGGCCAGTGGAATGCAGTTCAGAATCTGGGAGAAGAGGTAGTTGGATTGAGAAACAGCACCATAGTCGCCAGATACGATCCCGGAGTCGGTTTTACGGATCTGGAAACCTACAATGTACCAGTCTTGGATTTTCAGGTTCACCGGCAGGTACTGACCATTACAACAGCTGGTTCCTCTTTCGCCTTTGAACCGGGTTATGTGCCCCTAAATCAGGTCAGTCTTCCCTTTGGCTCTGAAGACATATTACAATCCGGTTTGACGCATAACAATGTTTTCTACCTGGGGACTGAAGAATCTGGTTTGTTTCAGATCCCATTTGGCAGCTCAAATCCAAGAATAATACTTCCGGATGGTCCCATACTTAACAATCCCTTTTCTGTTGACGCCACTCCCGGCCAGCTGTGGGTCAATTTTGGAGAGGTGGACGTGGCTTTTAATCCATTCCCACTCAACTTTAGAGGGGTTAGCAATCTAAGAGAAGATGTATGGACTAATCTGAGTGTCGAAGAGGTATTCGACGCAAACGACCTGGTCTCCATCGCGATAAATCCAGAAGACCCTAATGAGGTCTATATGAGCTCTTATCAAAAAGGCCTGTTGAAGATAGTCGATCAAGTTCCAACTGTGCTGTTTAACGAAACCAATAGTCCTCTGGAAATTCCGAATGGCAATACGGGAATTGGACTCCGTTTGTACGGTTTGGATTTTGACCGGGAAGGAAATCTGTGGTTCCTTCAGTCAAGAACTAATGAAGGACTTCAGCGTCTGAGCCCTTCTGGTCAGTTCCAGCAGATCGACATCTCTTCAATTATAGATGGTGAGGCTGAATTGGCTCTGACTGAGATTGCCATCAACAGGCAAGGGTTTGTGTTCTTCGGAACGGCCGAGAGCGGTTTGGTGGGTTATGATCCGGCCACGGGTCGTTTTAACAGAATACAGGAGGGCGTTGGAGTTGGAAATCTTCCTTCGGTGGATATCCGGGCACTTGCATTTGACAATAATAACCGATTGTGGATAGGTACCTTAGAAGGACTTAGAGTGCTATTCACGGTAAATGACTTCTTTGAAGAAGGTTCTAATCCACAAGCCAGTGAGATCGTCTTTTTGGAAGATGGGGTGGCTCAAGAACTCTTATTTGCTCAGTCCATAACAGATATCGAGGTTGATGGATCCAACAATAAGTGGATATCGACCGCTACATCTGGTGTCTTCTATGTTTCTGCCAATGGACAGGAAACCTTGCTTCGTTTCACCAAGGAGAATTCTCCTTTGCCCAGTGACAACGTGCAGGATATGACCATAGATGAGTTTACTGGGAGAGTTTATTTTGCGACAACCCGCGGGTTGGTATCCTACGATGGGACCTCTACGGCTCCGAGAGACAATCTGGAAGAAGTCTATGTATATCCCAATCCGGTCCGGCCTGGATTTGTTGGCGATGTCACTATTGATGGTCTTACGGACAGAGCCAATGTGAAGATCACCGATATTGAAGGGAATTTAGTTTTTGAAACTACATCCCAAGGAGGTAGTGTGCTTTGGGACACCACTGCTTTTGGGCGATATCGGGTCGCATCAGGAGTGTATATGGTATTGGTAACCACTGAAGACAATCTTGAAACCACCGTTTCCAAGATCATGATCGTTCGCTGATCATGGTCGTCCAAACTCAAGCTTTGGTATTGTCCACTCTCAAATATGGAGAGGCTGACCTCATTGCCCATCTGTTGACCAGGGAGCATGGAATTCGACATTATTTGCTAAGAGGTATTAGAAAGAGTCGAAAAGGGAAACTCCGGGTGTCTTATTTTCAGCCCCTGACCCAATTGGAGATACAGGCTTTTCACAAGGACAAAGGAACACTGGAAAGGATTAAAGAGGCCCGGTTAGCCTACACATATCAAAGTGTTCAAACAGATGTTGTTAAAAGTACATTGCTACTATTCTTAGCCGAGGTCTTGCAACAGGTAGTTAAAGAAGAAGTTCCCGATCCCGACCTGTTCGAATATGTGACCGCTGCACTGGTCTGGCTGGATCAACATGAGGAAATTGCCTCCTTTCACATCCTATTCCTACTGCGATTAACGGCTTTCCTGGGGTTCTATCCTGATCTGAGCCATACGAACAGCTTGTATTTTGACCTGATGGAGGGTAGATTTCACGACAGACCTGAGGGAGACTATGTCCGTTCAGGCCCCGAAATAGAAGGGCTGAAAGCCTATTTCGGCATAGATTTTGATAGGTTAAAGGATGTTTCACAACCAAAAAATCAACGTCTGGAGGTCCTGGATTTGCTGTTGACCTATTATCAGTTACATTTGCAGCAATTTAAAAAACCGCGATCTCTACCGGTACTTATCGAACTATTTAACTAAGCATGCTTAGAACCTTACTGTTCCTTTTCCTAATTGGTTTCAGTCATCTCCTTACCGCGCAACAAATACAGGTCTTTTCACAAAGCGATGACCAGGTTGTATCGGGGGTAGCCTTATATAGTTTAGATCGACTTAAGATCGCTACTACAAACTTGAAGGGTCAAACCGATCTTCAGGAATTCGATACAGAAGAACCGATCTTATTCACACACATTGCTCATCAGGACACCACCTTGACCAAAAAGGAAATATTGGCCAATGGTTCTGTGGTTTATCTGAAGGAAGATGAAAGTGCCTTGGACGAGATCGTGCTTTCTGTTTCCAAATTCGGACAGCAGAAAAGAGACATTCCACAACAGATTATCAGTTTGACCAGTGAGGAGATCTTATTTAGAAACCCTCAGACTGCGGCTGACCTGCTTCAGAACAGTGGACAGGTTTTTGTTCAGAAAAGTCAACTGGGCGGGGGGAGTCCGATGATCAGAGGATTCTCTACCAGCCGATTGTTGACCGTAGTAGATGGGGTACGATTCAATACGGCGATATTCCGGGGAGGTAATATCCAGAACGTAATCTCCATCGATCCGCTGTCCATCGACCGTACCGAGGTGATATTGGGTCCGGGCTCCGTGGTTTACGGTAGTGATGCCATAGGGGGTGTGATCAGTTTTTACACCAAAAAACCGGCATTCTCCTTCGAAGAAGGCATGTCTTTTTCGGGAGAGGCACTGGCGAGATATTCTACGGCTAACCAGGAAAAAACAGGCCATTTGGAACTCAATTTTGGCATGAAAGAGTGGGCATTTCTCACTAGTATATCCTACAGTGATTTTGACGACTTGAAAATGGGGAGTCATGGTCCTGATGACTATCTGAGACCGGAATATGTGCAGACCGTCAATGGCGAAGATGTCATAGTTAAAAATGATGACCCTGAGAAACAAGTCTCCACAGGATATGACCAATTTGGTCTGATGCAGAAGATCAGATACATGCCATCCAAGAGTTGGGATTTTGACCTGGCCCTTACCTATTCTGCAACAAGTGATTATGACCGCTACGATCGCTTAATCCAGGAGGCAGAAGGGAATCTTCGTTACGCAGAATGGTATTACGGACCTCAGCGTTGGTTCAGCGGTCGCTTTTCGGCCAATCATCACCTGGACGATGCCCTCCTATTCGATGATAGCCAACTGACTTTAGCCTATCAGCAGTTTGAAGAAAGCAGGAATAACCGGCGGTTCAATGAAGTAGAACTATACCAGAATGACGAGCAGGTCGATGCCTTTTCAGTCAACCTGGATCTGACCAAGAAGATAGATCGGACCAATATCTTTTACGGGCTTGAATACGTTTACAATTTGGTTGGCAGTTCCGGTTGGGTAACAGATATAAGCACTGGACAAACGACAGCAGATGCCACCCGATACCCGGACGGTTCAAGCTGGCAATCCATAGCAGCCTATGCCAGTATGCAATCGGATCTTGGGCCAGAGGTATCCTTTCAGGGAGGATTGCGTTACAACCATATCCTGATCGATGCTAGTTTCGAGGAGAATAATGCGTTTTTTGACTTTCCATTTTCCAACGTGGATATCAACACGGGAGCTTTGACTGGTAGCGCGGGAATTACCTGGGTTCCCAATGAAAAGATTCAGTGGAAGCTGAATTTCGGGACAGCGTTCAGAGCACCTAATATTGACGATGTAGGGAAGGTATTCGACAGTGAACCTGGCAGTGTCGTGGTCCCCAACCCAGATTTGCAACCGGAGTATGCATACAATGGAGAGATTGGGGTTCTTTTCAATTTTGGAAACATAGTTCGCCTCGACCTGGGAACCTATTACACCATCCTGGACGATGCACTGGTAAGACGAGACTTTACTATCAATGGGCAGTCTGAGATCATCTACCAAGGAGAATTGAGCAATGTTCAGGCCATTCAAAATGCAGGTAGAGCAGAAGTTTACGGTTTCGAGGCTGGAGTTGAGGTCAATTTCAGCCCGCAATGGCAACTGACCTCACAGTACAACATCACTGATGGATTCACGGAAGAAGCCGATGGGAGTGAAGTGCCGGTTCGGCACGCTGCACCCCCATTTGGAAACACTCACTTGAAGTATAAGCGCAGCAAGTGGAGCCTGGATGCATTTGCAGAATACAACGGGCAGTTTAATTTCGAAGATCTGGCTCCAAGTCAGCAAAATAATCCCTTCCTATATGCAAAGGACGAGAATGGAAATCCGTTCTCACCTTCTTGGTACACCTTGAATTTCGGGGCTCAATACGCTATTACAAAAGACCTGCAATTAACAGCCCTGTTGGAGAACATTACCGATCAACGGTACAGGCCCTATGCTTCTGGTATTGCTGCACCGGGCACCAACCTGATCTTATCCGCTAACTACGTCTTCTAGGCTGAATTCCTGCTGGCATTGATATTTCCAAACAGCGATCGGGTTACCATCTGTTCGTAAACACGAAGCTCGTCCGCATTTGCTTCGGATTTTAACTCCTCAATACTCCTAAGGGCAAATTGCTGAATGGTCAGCAGTGGCAGAACGATCTGTTCCCTGACAGCTATGGAAGCACGCATGGCTCGGCTGTCTTCCATCAATTCGGAATATCCAGATACTTTAAGCAGCATGGCCTTGGAACGCTCGTATTCCTGGTGGATCATTTTCCAGAATTCCCCAAACTCGGGATCGTCCTTCATATAGGCTGTCAATTGGAAAAATGATTTGGTCAGGCTCATCATACTATTTTCCAAGAGTGTTCGAAAGAAAGAGGACCGTTGATAGAGATCGATCACATCCTGAAGTTTACCTTCTTTTTCAAAAGATTCAATCGCAAGGCCGACCCCATAGAATCCGGGAACATTTTGCTTCAGTTGGCTCCAGCTTCCCACAAATGGAATCGCTCGCAGATCACTAAAAACAAGTTCAGTATCCTTTCCTCTTTTGGATGGGCGGCTGCCAATATTGGTCTTGGCGTAGTATTTTAAGGTACTCATCCGTTCCAGGTAGGGCAGGAATTTGGCATGACCTTTAAAATCCTGATAGGCTTGGTAGCTTAATTGCGCCAGATGTTCCATAGTCTCCCTGTCCTCAGGTGCCAGGTCATTGTGTTCTTCATTGAAGACTCCACCAACAATTCCGGAACTGAGCAATTGTTCCAGGTTGTACCGGCAAGAATCCGGTGTCCCAAAATTAGAACTGATGGTCTGACCTTGAATGGTTAGCTGTATCTCTTGTTGTTCGATGGTATCACCAAGGGATGCATAGAACTGATGTGTTTTTCCACCTCCCCTGGCTGGAGGTCCACCACGACCATCGAAGAATAGGGCAGTGATTCCGTATTTCCTAGAAATGGCGGTTAATCGTTCCTTGGCTGTATAGATACTCCAATTGGCCATGAGGTATCCCCCATCCTTGGTCCCATCGCTAAAACCGAGCATGATGGTCTGCACCTGACCTCTTCTTTCCAGATGAGCTTTGTATTCTGGATTGGTGTATAAAGTCTCCATCACCTGATCTGCAACACCTAGATCGTCTACGGTTTCAAACAAGGGGATCACGTCTACGGTAGGTTCCTTCCAGTCGCTCATACGCAACATAGCGAAGGCCTCCATCACGTTGATCACACTACCATTGTTACTGATGATGTATCGGTTACAGCCCAGCTCACCATTGCTTTTTTGTATCACCCTCATGGCATAGATAGAAGCCAGCGTTTTACGGGCCATTTTGTCTGATAGCGAGTCTGGATCGATCTTCCCGGTCAAATTGGACAAGGCCTCGATCTGTCCGGCTTCATCCAGATCGGAATAGTTAGGTGGGAACAGATCTGGATGCGTCTCCATGATGGCTTCCATGACAGAGTGGTGCACCCGGGAGTCCTGCCTGATATCCAAACTGGCAAAGTACATTCCAAATAACCTGACTTTGGATATCAGCTCTTCTACAAGGTCAACAAATAGCCCTTCATGTTCATTCACAAGTAGATCCCGCATGCGTCCCAGTTTGTCCAGGATATCCTCTGCTTTCAGAGTGACTTCAGAATGTGGCCTGAAAGCATGTTCATAGAGTTCCTTCTCCAGGGCCGAACTGATCTCTACTACTCCTTTGAATGTAGTACGTCTTCTTATGTGCCGAAGATCACGATAGTAATTCTTGATCACACTGGTCCGTAATCGGTCTGCTACATCCAGGGTGATCTGGGTAGTGACAAATGGGTTACCATCCCTGTCGCCACCGGGCCAAAATCCGAGATTGATCACCGGATTCTTCCAATCTTCTCCCTCAAATACATTGTGTCGGATATAGCTGTTTATGGCGCTGACACTATGATAGAAGACGTTTTCCAGGTACCAGATCAGACTTACGGCCTCGTTAAAGGGAGTTGGCTTCTGTTTCTTGAAGAAGGGGGTCTTTCCTAGCTGGGCCAATAGTTTTTTGATCAATTCCAGATCGTTTTCAGCGATGGCCTTCGCCAGATCCGTGATGATACCCAGTACGGAACCGGGATAGAACTGAGTGGGGTGAGCGGTCAGAACAGTGCGCACTGAGAATCTTTTCAGGTATTCCTTCAGTTCCTCCTTCTTGTTCAGGTCCTCGGCTTCTTCCTTTACATTCCGAAGTGTTCCCCGACCATCCATATTGTTGATGTTCGTAAAGGCGGCATCCTCTATGGCATCGAATAAGACGACCTGCCGCTCTATATACTGTATAAAACGGAACAAGAGATTGGTCTGTTCTTCTTTGGACCGCCCCTGATAGTAGGTGTCAAAAAATTGCTTGACGATCTCTGATGGATTCATGCCCTTTTCAAATCCCTCCTGGCATATTTCAGAGAACAGGGGTAATAGAACACCGGTTCTGGTTATGGTATCAAAAGGCAGTGTCATGAAGATACTGTTGTATATCTGATAACGGGAGAGCACCTGGGTCTCAAAACGTTCGTGCTTGGGTAATCGCATCGGTATAGTAATTGACCAATAAATTTAGCCATTTTCGATGCCATGACCTCCAACAGAACGCGCAAATGATAGAATTTTTAAACGAAATCGATTGAAATCACTGAGAGCCAATAAGGCCGGTTCAGACCTGTAATCTACTCTTCTTGAGCACTGTCTCCAACTTCATTGCTATCTGCGTCCAGTTGCTGTTCTAAATAATACAACCCATTTACCGACGGCTCATATATGTAGGTGGCTATACCATCTTCGTCCTCTGTTGGATTTCCTTCTTTATCCAGAAACTCAACTTTCCTGATCATACCGGATGGATATCGTTGATACACTTCCTCAGCGATTCCCAGTTCATTCTCCAGTAATTTATTGTCGGTGCCGTAAGTGGACAAACGAATGGCTTCACCATAATCGGACCAAGAATAAGCCACTTTGTGAAATCCATTTGGACCCGGTACGGGTATATTTCGTTTACCATAGTATTTCATATGGTCAATGAAACCATTTTCGGCATAGACAATCTCTTCTTCATGCACCCCAAGGCTGTTCGTCGCTGTTCTATTCTTGGAGTCGAAGTATTTGGTACTGCGTATCTGCTGTTTCTGATTTCTCTTGTACTGGATCAGACTAATTCCCTCCTGGTCCTCAATTCTGCGTCCGTTTTTATCCTGATACTCAATGGCGATGACTGAACCCTGCCAGTTGTAATGGTATCGGGTTCTAGCGATTCCATCGATAGGCTCTCCTGCAGTGTTGTAATTAATTTGAAGCGAATCTTTACCCATTCGGTTCATAACATATTCTATTTGGTGACTGCCGTCGATATCCACCGGATTATTCATGGTATCAAAATAGGACTCTTTCAGTAAAAAGTCCTGCAAGGTTTCATCGTAGACGTAGCGGTGAACTCCGGCATCTGAGCCCACGGCTAATCCCTGGTGAAAATGCTCTACGATAGTTCGTTTTTGATTTTGGCCGATGTCATAGGTCCAAACCACTTTTGATGCTTCACCATCAAAAGGCACAGGATTCATCGTAGAATCCATAGCAATTTTAAGGGTCATTTGTCCTTTTTTATCGTAGTGATACTCATAGACATTCACTCCGTTGGCAGTTATGGCATAATTACCCAAGGTGTCTAAGTGGTATTCACGCCGGATCAGACCATTGTCAGAGTCTACGGTTCGCAGCATAGCATATCCTTGATCATTAGCAAATAGATTACCGTATGCGTCATAATTCTCCATCAGGCTTGTACTATCGTTCGGATAGGAAAATAGTTGAAGTCCATTTTTAACTTCATCAAATTTCAGCACGTAGTCCCCGTAGTAAGTGGCATTCCGGATTAACCTGTCCTGGTCATCGTATACGGTTAACAACCGTTGGAATTCTTCTGTTCCCTGAACTGGCAAGCCACTTTTATTGAACTTGCTTTGAGAGGTCATATTGTCGTTTAGGTCGTAGGTCATTCGATAGACACAAACTCCATCAATATCATCCATGCGATCTCCTGCGGAGTCCAGGCTAATAATTTCATGAATATTTCCCCTACTGTCATAGCTCGTTAATTGATGATAACGATTCGCATGATGTGCAAAACGACCATGCTGATCGTAAAGACGCAATCGCACTACATTATGGTTCTCGTCGTAGTTATAGGAGTAGGTCCCAATTAGTTCCTTGTCCAGGATCCCTTTATTGTTCTTGTCAAAATTGCTGATCTGAATTATGCGTCCTAGCTGGTCATAATATCGGATCTCATGGAAAACACTGTCCTTGTTTTTGGTCAATCGTCCCTGGAGGTCGTAATAGGATGATTTCTCCTTGTGTAAGGAATCTGCAATTCTATCGAAGACCAGTTTATGGACATTTCCGTTACTTGACGGGTTTTTGAGTGAATCGAAATACTGGATTGTCGTACTCTCATTTTTGGAGAAGATGATGCGTCTGCGGTAATTGTCCAGTTCGGTATTCCATGCCGATCTTGCATTGAATAATTGCAGCTCTACAGTGTCTGTACCCTGTCCGATGATCTTGGTCATTGCGCTATCGAAGTACCCACCGTCATTTAGTTTGCCATTTTTTCTGAAATAGATCAGGACGTCGCCATCTTTTTGGATGATTTCATAAGAATTTCCAAATTGAGATTCCTCCTCACTAATAGGGTAACTTTTTAGTAATCCCTGGCGGCGATTGGTCAAAACCTGCCTAAAGAAGCGGGTGGAGTCCCTGGTATACCGGGAGTAAGAGAGAATGTCCGGATTCTCGTAGTAGGCTGTCTGCAAGAGCAGGTCATCAATGTACAATTGATAATATAATTGTTCTTCCAGTTCTCTATTATGGTCAGATTCGTTATCGTAGTCTTGTTGGAAACTATCAATTTTCTTCATTGTGTTTTGATAGATCTCATCGAGTAGATTCTCAGAAACGCCATCTCTACCAAGCTCTACAATCTGTTTTCGCATTAATCGGGCGTAATATTCTGTCACGTTGAAATGATACTGCTCATGCTTTAACAGTTGAATCCGTTCTGTAGAATCTGCAGTCTTATTGGAAAGATTTGGATTCATAACGGCAATGACTTTGCTGGATCCGGGTTCAATCAAATCAGGGTAAATGATATTGGTATGTACCGAAGCATCAAATTCTCCATCAATTGATCCTACCGTAACAAAATCTGACCATTCCAAGGGTCTTTCTCCCCATTTGATGGATTCTTTTGAGATCGTCCCAGTTGCTACGCCCAGTGAAATGATGCAAATAAGCATGAAAACCGAGGCCAACTGGAATTGCCGCTTACTCATTTAGTTGGTTTTTCTTGTTCGTCAATGGATAGATCAGAATCGAAATATATGTACTCATCCATATGCCAATTACCAGGGCCACATCCACAATCCATGATCCATAACCAAATATCTCTTCATGAAAGATCACCCGATAGATTCGAATGAGAATATATACTGCTACGGCATAAATTAACCGATGCCTGAATAGAAATGGTCGGATGGATTGGATCTCGCGCCCCTTAAAACAAAAGACGAGTAAGAGGTAATAGGACAAAAAGGTGATTACTGCATACCCGATTCCATAGACTCCCGCCATGATCTCATATCCCATAAGGTGATCCATGAGCAGGCCAAGAAAAACATTGAGCAGTACAAATGGTAGTCCTTCGATAAGGAGTGTCAGTGGTGTTTTTTCGGGCAAGCGCACCCGTAATTGTAAAAAGTCGCTATGTACACCACCCTCAATATGTTTTGGATTGTGTCCCCATTTGTTTGGACGGCTTTTGCCATCTGCAAAGACCATCCAAAGAACATAGAACGGAATAAGCTGAAAGAAGCCGCTCTCTCCAAGGTCATGACATCGCTTGGCCCCTTGAGCAAATAAAAACCACAAAAGGGGAACAACTATGATGAGGTAAACAATGCCAAAGTCGTCGTTCTCAACAAGCACGGCCCCGGAACCATAGAAAATAACAAGATAGATTAAGTAGCTAAGACCGTATTCCAAACGACGGATTCGGCCCTTAAATGAAAATGGGTTCAGGAACATAAAAAATAGCGCGAAATGGTAGTTCTGATATTCAATTATAATAAAATTTTAGGCATTACGAGGGAGCCTAAACGTGTATTCTCATAAATCATTGTTAATCAGTAACAGAAAGCCGGCTGACTCGTCTACTTTTAGCGAGCAACCTTTAACGTACTTCAAGCGTCTAGCTATAAAACCATCTCATCAATCATGAAATCCTATCCATTATTCATCATTTTGTTACTGGCCACAACATTTGGCCTCAGAGCACAGTCTTACACCGCCCGAGTGGTCGATTCAGCCACGAGTGAACCCATACCCTTTGCCACGGTCATCCTGGGCAAGAATGCAGGGGTGATCACAAACGAGGAAGGTGTTTTTTCCATCACCGCAGATCAACGGGAACAAATATCAGATTCGGTCTATATCTCCTCCATGGGATATGGTAAACGAGGTATCTGGTTAGGCGATGCGCAGGAGGCGGTCATTCGGCTTCCGGAGCAAACCTACGAGCTCAAAGGAGTTTTCCTCAGTGCTAATGTGTTATCCGTAGACGAGATCCTGGAACAGGTTAAAGCGAATCTTGACAAAAATTATGCGGCCGATATGAGCCGTAAGAAGATCTTTTTTCGCCAGTCGGATTTTAGTCTTATGGATAAGATGGATATCGAGTTTAAGGAATCCAGTATAGAGGAGCTGAACGAGGAATTGATGGATAGTATAATCAAATTGATCCCGCGTGAGTCGTCCTACTACAAGGAAGCGGTAGGCGATTTTTATGGAGACTACAGATCACAGAAGCTATTCGTTGAGCGAGCAGCTGAACTCTACGATAAGGATAAGGATGTTTCTATGGACGGTATATCCGAAAAGCTGGAGACCATCTTCAAGGAGAACGTCAAATCGGATTCTTATCTCAAGGTCAAATCTGGCATTTTTGGGACCAAGATCCAATTGGATTCTGCCCGTGCAGCGGGTAATGACGATGCCACCATTCAGGTAGAGGTGGAAGACGAGACTGACTACAGCAGTTTTCAGAAACAGATCAAATGGGGGATAGACGAGCTCTATGAGCAGCTCTTCTTTCAAGAGGATTCGGAACTGGATATCCTGTCCAAATCCAACCGCTACAAATACGAATTGGACGGCTACACCATGATCGATAATGGCCCGGCTTACGTACTGAAGTTCAACCCGAAAGGGAAGAAGGATTTCAAAGGGACCATGTATGTGAATGTGGACGATTTTGCCGTCGTCCGATTGGAATTCGAAAATGTCCGGCCCCTATCCAAATTTGGATTGTTAGGGATTCGATATCGTCACAATGTGTACAGAGGGAAGATGTTGTTTGGCAAAGACGAAACAGGAGCATACAGCCCGCGATATCTTGAATTGGAGGATGGTGAGGTAGTTGGCGTGGACCGGCCACTGAAAGTAATTGAGAAGAACAAGAATGTGAAGGGTAGAAGAAAACAGAATGAACTATCGCTTCATTTCGATATGGGGGTAACTTCCCTCAGCAAGTACGAGATGGTCGTATTTGAGACCGAAGGGATCTCCAAGTCGGACTTTCAATCTGCTAAAGAGAATCCGAAGGTAAAGGCTACCTATCTTTCACAATACGACCCGACCTTTTGGGAGGGTTATGCCATTATGGAACCCAATGAAGCCATTCAGGCATTTAGGGTAGGCGAGTAATCCTCATAGGGCCCCTAGGGATTTGAAATTTCGCTATATTCGGGCCGATGAAGCCCTTTCCGGCATACAAATTTGCAGCATTTTTAAGTGGACCACTGGCATTTTTAGCCGTGTTGGCCTTTCCGGGGGACCTGGTCACCGCTGCCATGGATCCGGTAATTGCCGTTGCTGTCTGGATGATCATCTGGTGGATCTCTGAAGCGGTGAGCATCTCGGTCACAGCCCTATTACCGTTAGCCCTATTTCCCTTACTAGGGATTATGGATATCAAATCCGTATCCGCCAATTACGCAAACCCCATCGTCTTTCTGTTCTTTGGTGGCTTTGTGATCGCCTTAGCCCTGGAAAAGGTACAATTGCACAGGAGGATTGCACTTTCCATTTTGAAAATAACGGGCACCAAGGCCAACGGGATCGTACTCGGATTTATGATCGCAACTGCCCTGATGAGTATGTGGATTTCCAATACTGCCTCCACCGTGGTCATGCTACCCATTGCTGTATCTGTGATCACCTTATTGATGGATGATGCTGACGGTTTTACGAAGAACGATCAGAATTTTGCTCTAGCTATCATGTTAGGGATTGCCTTCTCGGCAAATATTGGTGGGATGTCTACCTTGATTGGGACACCTCCAAACTCGGTAATGCTCGCCTTCCTGAACGAAACCTACCAAATTGATATCGGCTTTTTTCAATGGATGAAGTTGGGTGTGCCATTCTCACTGATCATGTTGGCGGTAGCCTATTTTTTTATCGTCAAGGTCTTTTACCCAAACCACTTGGGTGTGATCGGCTCTTCGAGTACTGTGATTCAAAGTGAACTGGATAAACTTGGGCCCATGAGCCGGGGAGAGAAGGTCGTCTTGGCCATATTCTTACTAACGGCTGTTGCCTGGATGCTCCGTTCTGCCATCAATAATTGGATTCCAGGCTTGGGGTTAACAGATACCACTATTTCCATGATAGCAGCTGTTGCCATGTTTGTGGTTCCTATCAATCTTAGGAAGGGTTCCTTTCCGCTAGAATGGCCGGATACGTCGCGCTTACCATGGGGAATACTAATCCTCTTTGGAGGAGGGCTGGCACTGGCCAGTGGGCTAACCCAGGGAGGATTTATCGATATGATTGGCGAGTTCATTGCTTCGAAAGAGAATTGGAGTGTGATCTTGGTCACCTCAGTCCTGATCGCCATTATGTTGTTTATGACAGAATTGATGAGCAATGTCGCCTTGGTGACTATTTTGGTTCCACTGGTTGTTGGAATAGCTATTGGAATGGATACGCCCATTCTCCAGATGGTTATTCCGGTGACTTTGGCCAGTAGCTGTGCCTTTATGCTTCCCATGGCCACCCCGCCCAACGCCATCGTCTTTGCAAGCGGACATATACGGGTACATCAAATGGCAAGGATAGGTGTCGTACTCAATGTATTGGCCGTTGGACTGTTGATATTGGTGGCGTACTATGTAGTTCCAATCTTATTCTGAACTGATCAGATGGCGTGATCGATGATCTCCTGGACCACCTCCGGATTTAGCAATGTACTAGTATCCCCTAATTGATCTGATTGACCATGTGCGATCTTCCGAAGAATCCGCCGCATGATCTTACCAGAGCGTGTCTTTGGCAGTCCTCTGGTGAACTGGATCTTCTCCAGTTTAGCAATAGGTCCTATTCGGGCAGCGATCAGATCGTTGATCTCTTTGCGAACATTGTCCTGATTGCGGTCCTCTCCGGTTTCCTTCAGGATGATATAGCCGTATAAGGCATTGCCTTTGATGTCATGTGGAAAACCGACTACTGCACTTTCTGCTACGGCCGGATGTTCGTTAATGGCATCTTCTATTGGTCCTGTTCCCAGGTTATGACCGGAAACGATGATCACATCATCAACTCTTCCGGTTATACGGTAAAACCCGACTTCGTCCCTTAAGGCTCCGTCTCCGGTAAAATAGTTTCCGGGGAAAGTCGAAAAATAGGTCTCCCTGTAGCGCTTGTGATCTCCCCAAATGGTTCTTGCCATTGAAGGCCATGGAAATTTGATGCAAAGCCGGCCATCTGCCGGATTACCGATCACTTCTTTTCCCTGTTCATCCATCAGTAAAGGTTGTATCCCAGGGAGGGGTAGGGTGGCGAAAGTAGGAATGGTAGGAGTAGTGAAAGGAATAGGGGAGATCAGTATCCCACCTGTTTCGGTTTGCCACCAGGTATCTACAATGGGGCATTTTTTCTTCCCGATGTTCTCATCATACCAATGCCAGGCCTCTTCATTTATAGGTTCCCCAACGGTACCGAGGATCTTTAGAGAAGAAAGATCGTAACGATTCACATAGTCTAGATTCTCTTTGGCCAAAGCGCGTATGGCGGTTGGCGCCGTATAGAACTGGTTTACCTTATGTTTCTCTACCACATGCCAGAACCGACCCCAATCCGGATAGGTAGGCACTCCTTCGTACATCACCGTGGTTGCCCCATTTAGTAGCGGGCCATAGACGATATAGGAATGTCCGGTTATCCACCCAATGTCGGCTGTACACCAGTAGATATCGCCTTCCCGGTATTGGAAGACATTCTTAAAGGTGTAAGCGGCATAGACCATATAGCCAGCCGTGGTATGTACCATACCTTTGGGCTTACCCGTAGAACCAGAGGTATACAGAATGAAAAGCGGGTCTTCAGCGTCCATTTGCTCTGCAGCACAGTCCTTATAGGCGTTGTCCAACAGCGGTTGTAGCCAATGGTCTCGGCCGTCCTGCATATTTACTTTTGTGTGAGTTCGCTGGGCAACCAGTACATGGTCCACAGTAGGGCAGTCCTTCATGGCTTCGTCCACAATGCCTTTTAGGTCGATTGTCTTCCCTCCCCGGAAGGAACCATCACTGGTTACTACCAGTTTGCATTCTGCATCATTGATCCGGGCAGCCAATGCTGCCGCGGAGAAGCCAGCAAAGACTACCGAGTGTATCGCTCCTATCCTTGCACAGGCCAAAAGGGTGATAGCCAGTTCCGGTATCATGGGTAGGTATACACATACCCGATCTCCCTTGCTAATGCCCATTTCGGTCAGCACATTCGCCATCTGGCAAACCTTGCGGTACAATTCCACGTAACTGATGTGCTGAGCCTGCTCTGAAGGGTCGTTGGGTTCAAAGATGATAGCAGTTTGGTTACGGCGAATCGTCAGGTGCCGGTCCAGGCAATTTTCTGTTATGTTTAGCCTTGCGCCTGGGAACCATTCTACTGCAGGTTTGTCAAAATCCCAATCCAGGACCTTGTCCCAACGTTTTCTCCAGATGAAATGTTCTTCTGCCACCTCTTCCCAGAACAGCTCGGGATCGCGGACAGACTGTCTGTAAACTTGAAAGTATTCTTCCAGAGTCTTGATATGATACTTACTCATGCTTTTCGTTTATTATTGGCAACTATCCAGTTGTGTCAGGTTATTTTCATAAAGTTCAAGCTCCAAAATTTACCTTTCCTGGCCATAATGGTTGTCAATTAATGTTGTGCTGGAGCTTATTTTTCTTCCGGTTCAGGTTTTTGAGCGGAGGACCATGTTGTTAAAACCAAAGTAAAGCTCAGGAACACTAGGAGCAAACAAAGGACAAAGGTTGATAGGAAGAAATTGCCCCTGGAAAAATTCAAAAAGTACATCAATCCTAAACTCACCAATAAAGATATTAAACTCCCTGCTTTTGCCCATTTATAACTGGACAATACAGCTAGGATCAAGACAGTCCAAGGAAGGGTGTTGGGTATGTTCTTCAGCAGGCCTTTGATCCCTCCACCCATGGATTCGGACCCGGATAGCAAAGCAAAGATCAAGACCCCGACACTTAAAATCAGTAAAACGATGCGGGAACTATGTTTAAGTATGATTGCCAGGCGGACCAATTGTTTGTTTTCCATGGAAAGGGTTGTTAGTGAAGTACTTCATAAAGTTAATCAGAAAATGGCAGGAATGTTCACCTGCGTATTCGATAATAGACGGCGTCAGCAATACCGTCACAAGGGGCATCTTTCCAATAAGCCATCCCCAGTTTTTCAAGTACTCGGATAGAAGCCAGGTTCTCGCGGGCTGCACGGCCTACGATCTCTTCCAGAGCAAGTTCTTCCAAACCAAAATTGAGCGTTGCCTGGGCACTTTCGGTGGCATACCCTTTTCCCCAATCCTTTCGATAAAATCGAAATCCGATATCGACCATGCCATCCTGGTGTTTTTTGAGTCCACACCAGCCAATAAACTCTCCATCTACTTTCCGCAAAACAGCCCAGCGACCATAGCCATTGCTCTTGTAATCGTCGTAACCTGTGAGAAAATTGGAGGCATCCTGCACGGATTGGAAGGGAGGATCGCCTGTATATCGGATCACTTCCGGATCCAGGTTGAGCAGATACATCTTCTCAGCGTCTTGTGGACGAAATTCCCTTAGGATGAGGCGGTCGGTCTCCACGATTATATCGGGCATGAAATTTCAGTTTTTATTGTTCAGTCTCAAGGCTTCCCGTCTACTCAAATTACTCAATTCCGGCCTATCGCTCACAAATTGTCTTACCCAATTTGGATTGGTCTTGCTATACTCCCTTAATATCCAGCCAATAGCCTTTCGTATAAAGAACTCTTTGCTATCCTTAAGCCGATCGATCTGCCTGGAGAGTAGCTCTGTGTCCAGTAGATCCTTGTATTTGAGCTGGAACAGCAGGCCCGTACGCTGAAGCCAAATATTCCCGGACTCAAACCAATTATCACATAGTTTTCCCCTGGCTTTTGGGTAATTAGCCAACACAATGCCGACCAAATGAGTGGCAATAAAATCTACCGTATCCCACCAGGATTTATGGGTGATCATAAACTCCAGCAGGGGGATATCTGATAGATCTAGATGACGTTTGAATTTTGCGACCAACTCTTGTCCGAAATACTGGAACTCCCGTTGAGGTTCTTTCCAAAGTCGATGGACCAATTGATGGAGATCAGATTTTTCAGGGAGCGTATTTTTATTAAGGAAAGGAGCTAGTGCCTTTCTCCTTTCCCCAGCGGTAAGACCAAAAAATTCAAACTGATTCCGCATATAAGCGGTTTGTCCTTTTGCTCTATCCGGATTGGATTGAGCATTTAAGACTTCCCGAACCGGTTCAACGTACGCTCTGGTCATATACACATTTAATACCGATCATGCCAAGTAGGCCGAATACATCCAAACCAGCTTTTCCTGCTCGCGGATGTAATCGCTCATCTGGGCATTGGTACCCTCGTCATTAATGTCTCCGGAGAGTTGAAGTATATCTCGTTGTTTGGTGAGTAATTGTTTAAATGAGGCCAAAATGTTCCCTACGCATTTCATGCCATCACTGACTTCCTTACTCTCTTGGATTTGTGAATTGGTCAGATAGTTAGAAAAGCAATGCTGCGGCGCATATCCCAAGGTTAGGATTCGTTCTGCAACTTCATCTATTTTCACAAAAAGGTCGTTGTATAATTCCTCGAATTTAATGTGCAATTCAAAGAACTTATCCCCTTTAACATTCCAGTGATAACCACGTACGTTCTGATAAAACACGGAATAATTGGCCAAGAGATCGTTCAGTTTTTGTGCTAATTCAGCGCTTTTCTGGCTATCTAGCCCAATTTGATTCAGATTTGACATAAGGATGTTTTTGATGTATTGAATGTACAAATTTCTAGAGTGATAAGCGCATGACCCAATCCGTTTGAGGGTCCTGACCTACCTGGAAAGTATGCGTTCCGATCTTTCTAAATCCAATATGCTCATAAAAGGCAATAGCCCGTGGATTTTTCTCCCAAACTCCCAGCCAGATATTCGACTTTCCAAGGGTTTTTGCTTGCTGTTCGGCATGTTGGATCAGGGCTCCACCATATCCGTTTCCTTGGTATTCTTCAAGGACATAGATCCGTTCTATCTCCAGTTGATCCTCACCATAGTCTTCCGTTTGCCCCTGTCCGGTATTAAGCTTGGAATAACCTACAACTTTTCCATCGACCCAGGCAAAGAAGAAGCGCATTTCGGGATGCTCCAATTCTGTTTTAAGCCGCTCTTTGCTGAGGTGTTGGTTTATGTGTTGTTGTAGATTTTCCGGAGTATTAAGATGCCCATAATTGGACCTAAAAGTATGGACGGATATCCGGTGAAGATCTTCCAGTTGTTCCGTGCTTATCCTTTCGATAAACAGTAGTTCCATGTCAGGGTACCAGTTTGGTCTCTATCCAAAGATTCCCATCGCGTTCGTAATGAGAACGATGGTGCCGGGTCTTGCCCAGCTGCACTACATCCAGATCATGCGGACTGATCTTGATAACCGTTAGGTGAATGGTTTCGCCGTATATGATCTCAGATTCGTCCATGCTGGGGGTCCCAGGAGTTTCCTTTGTTGTATAATCCTTTCTGTGAGGGCCACTTTGGATCTGGTTGAAATACTTGGCGTATTCCATACTGTCTTCGCTCAGTATGGAGGCCTTGCCATTCAACCGGATCTGCAATTGGATCTGAGGATGATAAAAAAGGGCCGAAACCAAGTCGTTTTGGCGAATCTCCCCTACTTTTCTCGTCCTGGAATCGGTAAAGAAGGTCAGGCCGAGCCTGTCGTCCAGGCCTCGCTTAACAACTGTCCTAACCTGTGGAAACCGGGCATGGGTCCCAAGAAAGAAATAGCGAAAGGGATGGGATGGGTCGTTTTCACTTCTCTTTAATTCTGCCTTGGCCAGGGTAAGTAACTCCATGGGATTATTCCTGTTTTATATCAACTAAATGATAGGGCGTGCAAGTGCCTTTGGTGATCTCCTCTAATGTGACCTGTAATTCTTTTCTGTCCCTTGAGATCTGTTCAAAATCAAGGTCAAATTTTGCCAGTTCCTCTGCACTGAACTTGAATTGCTTGACCGAGGCTGCATCTCCAGCTGCCAGTACAACGAACTGAAGGGAGTCATTACTTTTGATCAACTCGGTTACACCCATGGTATAGCTGTTTTGCTCATACGAACAGGGACCCCCAACCTTCTGATTACAGGAGAATAGGGACATAAATAATACAAGGGCAAAGGCGCGATTCATCAGCTGTACTTCTCTTCTCAATTTACTCTTTTTCCAGTACAAAAGTGGTATAGTCTGCTCGATTCCTGTAGACCAATGGATATTGCTCCAGGCTAATCTGTACTGCACCGATCTTCCGCGCCGCAGCCTGGGACCGGAAATTTTTGTGATCGATGTATAGCAGTACCCTGTCCATGGAAAGAAAAGCATGGTCTATCATCAATTTTTTGATCTGCTGGTTGGTGCCGTTCCCCCAATACGATCTGGACAAATAGGTCCATCCGATCTGAACTGCCAGGGGTCGTCTTCATGCAATTCGTAACGCGAGCTCCCAATGACGCTATCGCTATTCTTGTCGATGATCAGCAAAGCCCCACCTGAATTCATAGACAGATCAAAGAATTGATCAAATCCTTTCTTGGTCGCTCGTTCCTTGGCCGGGTGTTGGTCCCAGATCATAGGGTCATTGGCAACTGCGAATAGCTGATCGCGATCTTCTTCTCGCAAAGGTCTGATCAGAAAATGGTCATTCTCCAGTATGGGCTGGATATTCATCAATCCAATGTCATATTTCCTACTCCGTATTTGAAGTGATAAACGAAGTTATAAATTCTCCAGCCAGCATCCGTATGTCTGAGCCGGAGATCATACGAACCGACAAATTCCCGAGTAGGGCCATTTTCTGCCTTCTCTTAGAAATGAGTGGCTGTAGCATAACAATGAACCGCTGCATTGTCCAGTGATAGCAGTGTGATCAGGTAATTGCCGGCCAGGTGGTTCACCTCATCCACCTCGGTGAAACCCTGAGCCCAACGTTCACAGATCTCTCCAGAAGTAAGGTCTTCTGGTTCGGCTCCGGTCATGCTGCTCATATCTAAATGAACTTCCGGAGAAAATACCTCGGTTTGCAGGAGATCCCAGTCTCTGTTGTCAGTGTAAACAAACAGCTTGTTCACAGCCTCGATGATTCGTTCTCTAACTGTAAATGGTTCCATAATATGTGCAGTTTGACGTTAATAAAGATAATGACGTAAAGGACGTTATTTCATAGGTTTTGATTGATGATGGCGGTCAGTAATTATCATTTGTAAACGTTTAAAAACACCTTTAAACGACTGTAAATGTATGTCTACCGATTATGCCCTTAATCCGATTCTATGTTTGTGCTGTCGGAAATTTTGAACCGGCATGGAATTAACTGTTTAACTTAAAAAGATGAATCATGAATGCAATTAGAAACCGCGTACAGTTGATTGGACGTTTAGGACAAGAACCAGAGATCTTTTCTTTCGAAGATGGGAACAAACTAGCCAAGTTCAGTATGGCTACGGACGACAGCTATAAAGACAAAGAGGGGAATAAAGTAGAACGCACCCAATGGCATAATGTAGTAGTGCGTGGAGGTCTGACAAAGATCGTCGAGAACTATGTCACCAAGGGACAGGAGATCGCCGTAGAGGGCAAACTAACCAACCGCTCTTACCAAGATAACGATGGGATCAAGCGCTTTATCACCGAGGTGCAGTGCAGTGAACTGCTGTTGTTGGGTAAGTGATTGACTGATGTGAAAAGCCCCTTAACGGGGCTTTTTGGTTAATTATTTCAATCCTATCAAAGATTAAATCGCTTGATCATTTGTTCCTCGAGATCCTGCTGATGATCGGGATGAGCGATAGAGATCAGTACCTTGGCCCGTTGTTTCAGGCTCTTCCCAAATAGATCGACTACTCCGTATTCTGTAGCCACATAATGCATATGTGCACGCGTTGTGGTAACACCAGCACCATAATTCAAATGTGGAACGATCTTGGACACTCCTTTCTTAGTGGTCGAAGGCATGGCGATAATAGGTTTACCCCCTTTGGATAAGGACGCACCGCGAATAAAATCCATTTGTCCTCCGACGCCGGAATATTGATAAGGACCAATAGTATCGGCGCAAACCTGACCTGTAAAATCAATTTCGATAGCCGAGTTTATAGCAGTCACTTTCGGGTTTAGTTTGATCAGGGAGGTGTCGTTTGTGTAGGCGGCTTCCTTGAAATGAACACTGGGATTATCGTCCACAAAATCATAAAGCCGTTGAGACCCGATTGCAAAGGTTGTCACGATCTTATTGGTCTTTAAGAATTTCTCTTCCCCAGTTACAATTCCCTGTTCCACCAGATCCAATAATCCATCACTGAACATCTCGGTATGTATGCCCAATCGCTTGTGATTGGTCAAATTGGCTAAGACAGCGTTAGGAATGTTTCCTATTCCCATTTGCAAGGTGGCACCGTCCTCAACCAGATTGGCAACATGTTCCCCGATCTGATTTTCGACTTCAGTGGGCGCTCCAAAAATAGCCTGATGGATAGGCTGATCAACATGTACCCCGTAATCGATCCGATTGATATGGATGATACCATCCCCATGAGTACGTGGGACCTGAGGGTTTACCAAGGCTACTACGATCTTCGCTTTCTGAATGGCAGGAATAGTGATGTCTACAGATACCCCCAAGGAACAAAACCCATGCTTATCCGGTGGTGAAACCTGGATAAAGGCTACATCCAGAGGCAGAATGTCGCGGCAGAATAATTGATGGATCTCGGAAAGAAATATCGGTATATAATCACCCTTATTGCTATTGACCCCTTTTCTTACATTGCCGCCAACGAAGCAGCTTGTCAGACTGAAGGAGTCAGAATAGGGTTCTTGCATATATTTTGCCGGGCCGTCCGTGTGGATCTGTATGATCTTGACATCATTTAATTCCTGATACCTTTCACATAGTTGATCGATCAGTAGATTGGGGGTCATAGCAGCCCCTTGAAAAAACACTCGATCTCCCGATTTTACTACGGAGACAGCTTGTTGGTCGGTTACAATTTTCATAGCCTGAGATTAAGATTGCAAAGGTGCTTCCCAACGGGAATTTAAGATATGATAATTGTCAAAGAACAAAAAAAGCCTTGACCATTTTCTTGTGATTCAAGGCTTTTAAATAATTGGAGGATGATTACTCTACGATCAGTTTGTACTGAGGTGTAGGGTTCAACGGACAGAAGTATACATACTCCCCTTTAGTGAGAACGGTTGTATTGGATCGCTCAGTAGCTCCTTTTGCTATGGCCTTGGTCACATAGGCCGATTGAATATGGGCATCCGGGTCACTTTTTGGCGCCAGAACAAATCCTACGGCATGGTCTATGCCTTTGTTAGTTACCTCAAAAATATAAGAGCCAGGCTTCAACTTCAATGTTTGCTGGGTAAACTCACCAGGAGTTTGTTCCAGTTTCACTCTTTTAGAGTCGCCAACTTTGGAGGTCATTTCCTGAGCTTGGATGGCCAAAAAAGAGATCAATAGGACGATTGCTGATAAAATTAAATTTTTCATTGTGTGTATATAATTATTGTTTAACTACTGCGGTTTCTTCAAGAGGTTGGGCGATTGGGAAATCTACCGGAACTTGGGTTGTGTTGTGAATGTAATTAGAGATTGTCTTATCTCCCACGGCCACGATCACATCGATCAGGTTTCCTTTGTTATAACCGGCTGAGAAAAATTCGTCCAATACAGATTGATCTGCTCTTCCTCTGTTTTCAGTCAGGTTTCGGACTAACCTCGCCAAAGCGTTAAGCTTGTTGTCAAAATTGGCATAGCCACCACGTAATTCCAGGATTTCTTGGTCGCTAAATCTGTTCATTTTACCAATGGCAGTATGGGCAGAAAGACAGTACAGACATTCGTTCACCTGGCTTAAGGCCAAATTGACTACTTCTTTTTCCCGATTTTTTAGCGAAGCGGGTCAAGCCATGTTGGAATTTCCCTCCCGTATGTCGATTATTCCTTCAACAAAGTGTGACTGCCCTTTACCGTCAATGGATGTTGTGTTTCACAATAGAAATCGTGTAGGTGATGAGTCTCACAACTACGTTCCTCTTTAAAACCTTGTGATCTATGATTAGATCTCTTTGTGTAAAGATGAATGATGTTAAATATTGAAGTAGACATTTTTGGTCTTTGTATTGATTTGTTGGGTACAAAGATCAGTTGAAAGCGGAGTGCAGGAAATGGATCGAATTCCTGATAAGATGTCAATAATTCCTTATGCGGAAATGGAAAGAGATCTAAATTCTGAGGGCGATTGGCCGGTTACCTTTTTAAATAGGCGGCTTAGGTGGGAAGGATCCTCAAAGCCGAGTTCATATGCGATCTCTTTGGAGCTTCGTTCAGTGTATCTCAGTAAACGCTTGGCCTCTAAGATGATTCTTTCGTGTATGACCTTTAAGGGACTGATGTCCATCTTACCGAAAACATTGGACAGTGTCTTGGGAGAACGATGCAACCGATCTGCATAGAATGCCACACTGTGTTCTACCCTGAAGTGTTGGTCTACCAACAGATTGAAGCTCCTAAGCAGGTCAACTTTGGTGTTGAAGGAGGTCAGTGACTGGTCTTGCGTCTTGAATAAGCGTGTGGTCTTGATTATAAAACGGGCCAGTAGAAGACGAAGCATCTCTGCCTGGATGTTATCCGTAGTTGCGATTTCTTCCAGAAAGACCTGATGCAAATTCTCGAAGCTACGCTGTTGTTCCTGGTTCAACCCCACAACTGGTGTACGTTTATTCCCGAAGAACAGCAAACCAGCACAACTCACCTCTTTGTCGTGATCCTTGATGCAATAGAATTCGCGGTTGAATTGATAGACATTGAGATTTTCACCAGAGATGAATTGAAAATACTGGATCGGAGTTATGGAGAGTATACTGTTTGGCGCTAATTCTAGAGGTTCTCCATCAACTTCGACGCTGGCACTTTTGTTCCCCGTCCAAATAAAGGTAAACAACCCAACAGGTCTGTCACTGGAATAGAGCAACAGGTCCTGTTCGTTTCCCAATCGAAACACTGCTTCCGTATTGAACTCCTGAAAGGAATAGGCCATACGCTTTTGTTCGAATTTTGGCGGATTACTTACAAAGAATTAGAAATATATTTCCTGGGCTGCTCTGTAAGTGTTTGCGTGACAATTAATTATCGTCTTGATCTCCGGGGAATAACCGCCGCCCATACTCACTTGCACAGGTATCCCTTGTTCCTTGCAGGAAGACAGAACAAATTCATCTCTTTTCCTGCAACCAGCTACACTACAAGATAACCTCCCTAGTTTATCACTTTCAATGATATCTACACCGCTGAGGTAAAAGATGAATTCAGGCTTTTCAGAATCGATCAGCTTGGGCAGTTGGTCGGAAAGAATGCTTAAGAACTCATGGTCCGTTGTCCCATCTGCCAATTCGATGTCCAAATCGGACTTTTCCTTTCTAAAGGGATAATTGCCTGCGCCGTGCATGGAGAATGTGAAAACACGGGGTTCATCAGCAAAGATCTGGGCCGTTCCATTTCCCTGATGCACATCCAGATCCACTATCAGTATCTTCTCGGCCTTTTTATTACGCAACAACCAGCTGGCGGCGATGGCCTGATCATTGAAAAGGCAAAAAGCCTCCCCATGATCAGAATAAGCGTGATGGGTGCCACCCGCAATATTCATGGCGATTCCATTCTCTAAAGCCAATTGAGCTCCCGTGATGGTCCCCTGGGTGATCAAATGTTCTCTTTGGACCAATTTCTCGGTTAAAGGAAACCCCAATTTCCTAACCGCTTTCTTATCTAGCGTCAATTCCCTGAGTTGCTTGACATAATTCGCATCGTGGACGGCAAGAATATCCTCATCCAGAGGAACACCTGGTTCAAAAAAGTTTTCCTCTGTACACGTTCCTTCGTGAAGCAGCTGGCGGTGCAGTAACTCATATTTGGACATGGGGAAGCGATGTCCCAAGGGGAGGTTATGCTTAAAGATGGGGTGATAAGCGATCTTCAGCATCTCAGAAACCGTGAAAGCTCATTACCTCATACTTCGGATTCCAAAGACCCAGTATGGTCTTATCCTGGAATTCGAAGAGCAAGAGTGGGAGTTCTTTTTCCTGAGATTTCGAGTATTGATCGATACGCTCAAACAGATTGAGGTCTGGATTCCCATTGTTCGACACTTCAAATTGCTGACTTACAGCAAGCCGAGCATAAGAGGTCTTCCCGTTTGCAAACCGACTATAGGATTGAAATTCCGGCGAAACGGCCTCAGCGATGGCATAACTGATCAGGGCTCCAACCACACCCCCGAAAACCGCGCCCATTCCAGCCGCAGCATTACTCCCACCGCTGGATTCTTCGGATTTATTCCAACTACCAAAAGTCAAATGATATCCTTCCGCATCAGGTATAAAACTCAGACCTAGTGGATTGAACTTTAGTTTCCGAAAGTATTGAGAAGTACTCAGCTGTTTTTCTTCCTCTTTCCATGATTTCTTCTGAGAAAAGGAAAAGCCAGATTCTTCATCATCCCTGCTAAGGGCCAGAATTTCGTTCCTTGTTCCGGTCTTGATATTCAGCATGGAAATCTTGAGGGAATCGCTGCTTTGAATAATTTGGGCCAATTGATCACCTCTCAAAAAAGAGTTGGACTTAGGGCGGGTATTCCTTTTCTCCAACTCAGGTTTGTCAAAAGTCGAGGATTGTAAGCTGATATCATCCAGATCCAGGATAAGCATCTGGGTCATTTCATATTGATGATCCATGGTCAGGTACAACAAATTCTCTTGTCGGTACAATTTGAAGTTGGCCGAACTCTCAGTCAAACCGATCGGATAGTCATTCCCGCTAAGGTTAATAGAAGAAATTTCGGCATTTGCATGAATCAGTAGTTGCTGTACCGGAACCTGCCTTCCGCTGCTACCCAAAAGTTCCAAGTAAGTTCCATCGATGCGATGTTCCTGCATTTTAAGCGCCTTATCGATCCGGTACAAATAGAAGACAGGCTCTTTCTTCTCTACCGTCAGGATATGCAGGTCGTCCTGATACTCGAAATGTGCCAGTATCTTCTTTGTTTTCAGGTTGATGGGAAGATCACCTTTTAGATCGATCCCATTCTGTTCGAAAGAAAATCGAAGATAGGTCACGGATTTCTCCTTTTTGTTGTTAAAAAAGAGGGTGTAACCGTATTCATTAACCATGTTGCCAACGATCTGATCGTAGGTCCGTTTCTGCTTAATCAGTTCGATCTTTCTGTCCACATCCAAGCGCTCATTCAGCCCATAGGCGTGGATCTGCCGATTATCGATCAGAAAGACCCCAACCTGGTTCAGTTTGGGATTGGCCAGGGCGAATCCCGTAGTAATTGGAAGTTCCGAATTGGTGGCATGGGTAAATCTGTTCAAGTCCGGCTGGCAATAAGCCTTTGACGGGATCAAGAATAGATGGAGTAAGGCTAACAGGCCAAGACCGATTCTCATTGAAGAGGAAGATTAGTTGATTCCGCTACCGTTATCAATACCGGCCTCATCCGGATTAACAAACATCAATTGGCCATTGTTGCCTTCGGTCATCAAGATCATTCCCTGACTTTCTACCCCTCTCAGTTTCCTAGGAGCCAGGTTAACCAAAACGGTTACCTGTTTACCAACTATTTCTTCTGGAGAATAGCTTTCGGCAATTCCGGAGACAATGGTTCTGACGTCTAATCCTGTGTCTACCTTTAAAACCAATAATTTCTTGGTCTTGGGCATTTTATCGGCCTCCAGGATCGTTCCCACACGAAGATCCATTTTGGTGAAATCTTCAAATGAGATAGTGTCTTTCTGAGGTTCTACCTCTCGATTGGCAGCCTCGTTGGCCGCTTTGCTCGCCTCCAGTTTATCCAATTGTCCTTGTATTTGTTGGTCTTCAACTTTGGTGAATAATAGTTCACTTTTACCGATCTGATGTCCCGGTTGAACCAGCCAGGATTCCTCACACACATCATTCCATTCCAGGGAGTCTGAAGTATCTAGAATTGAATTTAATTTACCGGCAGTATGCGGTAGAAAAGGTTCACTTAGTACAGCCAGTGCCCGAGCGATCTGTATAGCCACAAACATCACCGTCTTGGTCCGATTAGCATCAGTTTTAATGGTCTTCCAGGGTTCTTCGTCGGCCAGGTATTTGTTTCCTAAGCGGGCCACTTCCATCAGTTTAGCCTGGGCCTCCCTAAAACGAAATCGTTCAATAGACTCGCTGATACTGACCGGTAGTTCCCTTAGTTGCTGAAGAGTGTCCAGATCGGTTCCGTTCAATTCTCCAGGCTGGGGTACTTCTCCCTCGTAATATTTGTGGGTTAGCACGACTACCCGGTTGATAAAGTTCCCATAAATGGCAACCAATTCGTTATTGTTCCTGGCTTGGAAATCGGCCCAGGTAAAGTCGTTGTCCTTGGTTTCTGGTGCGTTTGCTGTTAGTACATAACGCAATACATCCTGCTGACCGGGAAAGTCTTCCAGGTACTCATGTAACCAGACCGCCCAATTCTTACTGGTGGAGATCTTATTGCCCTCTAGGTTCAGGAATTCGTTGGCCGGAACATTTTCCGGCAAAATGTATGACCCTTCTGCTTTTAGCATGGAAGGGAAAATGATACAGTGAAAGACAATATTGTCTTTCCCAATAAAATGGAGTAGGCGAGCATCCTCGTCTTTCCAATAGGGTTCCCAATCGATACCTTTTTCGGCTGCCCACTCTTTGGTAGAAGAGATATATCCAATAGGTGCATCAAACCAAACATAGAGGACTTTGCCTTCGGCCCCTTCCACCGGTACAGGGATACCCCAGTCCAGATCCCGGGTAACAGCCCTCGGCCGGAGCCCGTCGTCAATCCAGGACTTACATTGCCCATAGACATTGGTCTTCCAATCGGACTGATGCCCTTCCAGTATCCATTCTCTAAGCCAGGGTTCATACTGATCCAATGGCAGAAACCAATGCCTTGTTTCTTTTAAAATGGGTTTTGCACCGCTGATGGCACTTCTTGGATTGATCAGATCTGTGGCATTGTGCGAAGTACCACAGTTCTCACATTGGTCTCCATAGCTCTCTTCATAGCCACATTTCGGGCAGGTTCCAACGACAAAACGATCGGCCAGGAATTGATCTGCCTCCGGGTCGTAAAGTTGCTGGGTAACTTCCTCGGTAAATTTTCCCTGATCGTACAGGGTCTTAAAGAATTCTGATGCAGTCTTATGATGAATTGCTGCCGATGTACGGGAATAATTGTCAAAGGATATCCCGAATTCCTGAAAAGACGATTTGATCATCTCGTGGTATTTGTCTACCACTTGCTGAGGTGTGATTCCTTCTTTTTTAGCCTTAAGGGTAATAGGAACACCATGTTCGTCACTACCACACACGAATGCTACGTCCTTATGCTGCAATCGCTGGTATCGTGCATAGATATCTGCCGGAACATAAACACCGGCTAAGTGACCTATGTGCACGGGGCCATTTGTATACGGCAAAGCCGCGGTAATGGTATATCGTTTGGTTGTATTCGCCATGCTTACTGGAAAGGACAAAAATAGGGTTTCCATGGCGGTCAGCCAAGCGGACTAAAGCAGTGTATTCCAGAGTTGTTTTCCTATCAGTGTAGCAGGATGCTCTTGCTGTAGAATTGTCCTCCGGTTGATATTCGATAGACGTACTGTCCCAGGCTCAAACGGGCGTTGATACGGCTTCGGATATCAAATGACTGCCTGCCGGCAAATACCAATTCGTTAGCAATGGTGCCCACTTCCCTTCCAATGATATCAAAGAGCTTGATGCCCATATGGGCTGTAATCGGCATATCGATCTCGATATAATCGATCCCATCCCGATAAACTCCGCCATGCTTCAGGCGGCTGCTGGAGATCATATCCGGAGTGTCCAGAGTGGAACAAGTAAAACCAAGGTCTAGTTGCTCATATTGCTGATCCAGCAATATGTTACTGACCACAGAAGGATCCAGACAGAACCAGCTGGTCAGAACACTGGAATACACATCCCTGAAATCAGCAGATGGGATTAGGTTATCATTCATGTCCCATTGGGTAATGTTGGGATGATCTCCTACAAAGCCACTGCCGTTCAACTCTGGTCCAAAGAGCATCACCGGAGATGCAGCACCGTGGTCCGTGCCAGTCGACCCGTTCTCATATGGTCTTCTGCCAAATTCTGAGATGGTCATGCATAACACTTCATTTTGCATGCCCATATCTTCCAGGTCTGTATAGAAGTTTCGAATAGAATTGGCCAGGTCCGTCAATAGTGCTTGATGGACTTCGGGCTGTTCGGCATGGGTGTCAAATCCATTTAGGGTGACCATGTACACCTTGGTCCCAAGACCTCCTTTTATCATCCTGGCGCAAATGGCCAGTTGGTTGGACAATTCGGCATCGTCGTATTCCACGCTATTCACAGCGGAGGTGTAAGCATCATTGATCACTCCGGCATAGGTAAAGGTTGTATTGGCTGTAGACCTTAAGAACAACAGCTTATCGCCGTAAACACAATCCGGTACGTCAAGGACATCGTGAAGGGTACCGCTTTCCGCCACGAGGGCCAGTTGTTCTGGATTGGCTACGGAGAAGGCGTAGTTGGAGTCGCTACCCTCGAAGATCAGATTTCCTACACTACCGATCTGAATGGCAGGAGGAACCTCTGGTGGATTGACGATGTAATCGGGATACAGGTCCTCAAAGTAGCGCCCCCACCAACCGGTTTGCTCGTTATTGATATCGTCTGTAGAGGCCCAGATATCCGAAGATCTGAAATGAGAAAGATTCTGCTGAGGGTAACCCACTCCATGGATGACCTTCATCTGTCCTTCTCCCCAGATACTTTCCAGGCTATTCATATAATCAGGCACACCAAAATCCGCATTAAGCATCATCAGATCACCCTGATTGTGCCGAATGGTTGGCCTCAGATTGGCATAATTGTCGTAATCATAGACCGGAACTATGGTGTTTAAACCATCATTTCCTCCTTTCAGACGTATGATAACAAGGATACGATCTGTTTCACTCTCATTCAGAGCTACGGAGAGTGGGGAAGGTTTACTGGCCGTGATTTGAGCATTTGCAAGCATCATACTCCCAGCTCCTGCCAGACCCAAAGCCTGAATGAAGGAGCGACGGTTCCACATATGATGCTCCTGATCGTGGATGTGGCCCTTGCCAGAATCCACTTCTTTTTTCGGAAGATGTTTATGATCACACATAGTAGGTCTATTTGAGTTGAAATTCGGGCATGGTCACAATATGACGCAGTAAAAGCAGGCATTGCAAAGGAGCTTCAGACCAGTTCAGGTTCCAGATCCCTTCGTCGAAGTAATTTTGTGGCACTTCCCACTTAAAAATATCTGTGGCCACCACATAGTCGTTGGCCGTATGCAAGCCCTGCGACATAAAGTAATCCACCATCACTTGTGTGATGTATTCGGGGTCATTGCTATCATTGGTCAATTCTCTCGCCAGGTCCACCAAGGTAAATTGGAGACCATTGTCATAGAGATATTGCAAGTAAAGCTGCATCAATTGCCATCTGGCTGTAAGGGTAGAGGTGTTGATCCAGTCTTCATCCCGCTGCCATCCGGAAACATCTGGTGGGTCAAAGATCTCTTGCCCCATGAGTCCCGCATAGTAAAGAAATGCCTCCATGATCTCATCGTTGTAAAAGAAACCTGTTTCGTTCACATAGGTCAGGATCACATCCAGGGGGCTTTTTAACACAACACCAATGGCCTTTTGGTCAAAGAAATGCTCACTCTTAAAGAGTTGCTTCAACATGGGTGCCAGGTCAAAGGAGGAGGCAATAAGCGTATCAGCCAAGGGGTGAATAATATTTCCGACGATGGTCTCGTCCGTCTCAGGACTAACGAAGAACCGGTATAATTTGTCACAGATAAACCGGGCCACCTCTAATTCGCGCTCCTGGAACAGCAGTTCGATCACATCGCCATATCCCCAATTGCCGGTTTGACCAAAAATGGTCTTTTCGCCATCGTCGAAGGTAGAAGGGTCAAAATAGATCTGATCCCCTGGGGAGTCCCAATGATTATAGCCGGTTAAGGCACGAGAGGATTCTGTGATATCGGTCTCGGTATAGCCGTTACCTTCGCCCAGTGTAAAAAGCTCAAAAAGCTCTCGAGCATAGTTCTCATTGGGGTTGAAATTGGTGTTTTGGAAACCGTTCAAGTAATACAACATGGTGGAATTGATTCCTATCTCATGAACAAAGTCCTTGAAATTTCCCAAGGCATTATCCTGTAGCACCCTATAGTATTGAAAAAGGTAGGGGCATAACTATATGTCTCTAGTTCTGTAACGAAATGATTGGACCAGAAAAAAGTCATCCTGCCGCGTAACCCCTCGCTAGCCAGATCATTTCCGGTTTGAATTCTCCAGGCCTGTATAAAATCCTGGTTCTCATTGTCAAAGTCGTCGAAGTCGTTTACTGCAAAATATCCCCAGGGAGGAGCGGTTGTAACCGGAAGAGCCATGGCGTCATCCACCAATTGGTCAATAAAATCTCCTGGGCTCTGATTCAGGGCTGAATCTACTTCGGCCAAGGTTGCTCCAAATCCCAGTCTTCGGAAAACATGTTGAACTTTTTGCACATCCCAAGAGTTGTTCCCATCCGGAACATAGGGACTTATAGAGGCTGTATTACAGGAGGTAAGTAGCTCTGTTTCCATGAATTAAACGATTTAGGGGAATAAAATGTAAGCATAAATTCCTGTTTTCTTGCTGATAAGACTGTCTTTTAACACAAAGGGTTTATTTTCTTAAATTCACCCATCAATGTTTTTTTCATGATCACACCCCTTTTTTACAACCCGGTGATGCCGTCGGTTTGGTCTCTACGGCCCGAAAGATCACCACCTCCCAAGTAAAACCACTTTTGGATCTTTTGGAACAGTGGGAATTGCAGCCCGTCTTAGGAATGACCATCAATGCCGAGGATAATCAATATGCCGGCGATGATGAACTGAGGGCCAAGGACCTGCAGCAAATGCTTGATAATCAAAATATTAAAGCGATATGGTGCGCCAGGGGCGGATATGGCACTGTTAGGGTAGTGGACAAGGTCGATTTCAGCGGTTTTGCTGAAAATCCGAAGTGGTTGATCGGCTACAGTGATGTAACCGTCTTGCACAGTGAGATCCACAATTTGGGGATCAAGACCCTCCACGCCAATATGGCGACGGAGATCGATACTAAATCTGAGGCAACCCGCTCTACGGCAAAACGTTCACTTTTTGGGCAATCGTTGAGCATTGCCTCCAAATCCACTTTTGCCAATCGTCCCGGTTCCGCTCGGGGCACACTGGTTGGGGGGAATCTTTCTATTCTATATTCTCTTTGTGGTAGTAAAACCGCGATCGATACCAGCGGGAAGATCCTATTTATTGAAGATCTGGACGAATATCTCTACCATGTGGACCGCATGATGATGAACATCAAACGCAATGGAATGCTGGATAATTTGAAGGCATTGATCGTAGGCGGTATGAGCGATATGAAAGACAATACCATTCCCTTTGGCAAGTCTGCCAAAGAGATCGTTTGGGATGCCGTCAAAGAATATGACTATCCGGTCTGTTTTGATTTTCCAGCGGGTCATATTAGGGATAATCAGGCGATGATCATGGGGGGGCAAGCTAGTCTGGAAGTTGCGAGCGATTCCTTTGAGCTCACCTTTTGATCAGATCGATTTTCTTAAAACCAGACACTTCATTCTTGAATAGACTGTACCAGTCTTGCTGATATAGTAGGGAAGAGATGCCCATGAACTATATTGTATTCATGGCCTACCACAATGAGTTAGGGAAACAAGGAGAGGAATACGCGGCTAACTTCCTGTTGGAACAAGGTTATACCATACTGAAAAGAAATTATAGATACGACAGGGCCGAGATCGACATCATCGCTCAAAAAGAACCGTCCACCTTGGTAGTGGTAGAAGTAAAGACCAGGAATAGTTCTGCCTTTGGGGGCCCCCAGGAATTTGTCAACAGGTCGAAGATAAATCAGCTGGTAAAAGCCGCAGATCACTATGTCTGTAATGGTGTATTAGAGACTGAGGTTCGGTTTGATGTGATCGCAGTACTGATCAATAAAAAGCAGATAAAACTGGACCATTATCCGGCCGCCTTCTACCATTTCTAAACAGCTTGAAGTCGTTCCAGGGCTTGTTCTACGCTATCGATATTTTCTAATCGGAGAAGGAGTCTTAGTCCCTGCCTGGTTTGTTTTTCTTTGAGGGATCCCCAATTTGGTTGCTGCTGTACCTGCTTTAGAATACGGCCAAAGGTTTCGCCTTGGTAGAAAGAACTTTCCTGATCCTTTATAAAATATCCAACCAGTCGTCCTTTCTTCATAACAACTCTTTCCAAACCAAGACTGATGGCTTTCCATTTGATGCGAACACTGATCAGCAGATCCTCAGCTTGCTCAGGTAGCGGGCCGAAACGATCGACCAATTCGGTTTCGAACTGGTTCAACTCCTCTTCGGTCTTTAGCGAGCTCAATCTGTTGTACAGGTCCAGGCGTTCGGTAATATTGTTGATATAATCGTCCGGGAAAAGCAGTTCGAAATCTGTGTCGATAACCGTTTCTTTCAGATGCGTCTTAGGCTCGTGTTCGGTACCGGTGTAAAGATCCTTGAATTCTTTTTCCTTCAATTCGTCTATGGCTTCGGAAAGGATCTTTTGATAGGTCTCAAATCCGATCTCATTGATGAAACCGCTCTGTTCGCCTCCCAAAAGATCTCCGGCCCCCTAATCTCCAGATCCTTCATGGCGATATTGAAGCCGCTTCCCAGATCGGTGAATTGTTCCAGGGCTTGTATTCTTTTTCGGGCTTCCTCCGTCATGGCGGAATAGGGAGGAGTGATGAAATAACAGAAAGCCTTCTTATTGCTACGACCTACGCGGCCCCTCATCTGGTGGAGATCTGCCAGACCAAAATTGTTAGCGTTGTTGATGAAAATGGTATTGGCGTTGGGTACGTCCAAACCACTTTCGATAATGGTGGTTGACACCAGCACGTCAAACTCATTGTTCATGAACTTCAGCATGAGTTGCTCCAGCTTCTTGCCTTCCATCTGACCGTGACCGATCCCGATCTTGACATCAGGTAAAAGACGTTGTATCATGCCGGCTACTTCCTTGATATTCTCGATCCGGTTGTGTACAAAAAACACCTGGCCTCCACGGGAGATCTCGTAGGCTATGGCATCCCGGATCAGGCCCTCAGAAAAGCGGACTACCTGGGTCTCTACGGGGTAGCGGTTAGGTGGAGGAGTGTTGATTACCGAAAGATCCCGGGCAGCCATCAGGCTGAATTGCAACGTCCTTGGGATAGGTGTTGCCGTAAGAGTTAGGGTATCTATGTTGGCGCGCAGGGTCTTTAATTTCTCCTTGACCGCTACACCAAATTTTTGTTCTTCGTCAATGATCAATAATCCCAAGTCTTTGAATTGAACTGCTGGGTTCACTAGTTGATGGGTCCCTATGACAATGTCCAATTTGCCGCTCTTCAGATTTTCAAGAATTTCACGTTTCTGCTTGGCGGTTCTAAAGCGATTTAGGTAATCTATGTTCACTGGCATCTCGGCCATGCGCTTAGTAAAGGTCTGGAAATGCTGGAAGGCCAGGATGGTGGTTGGCACCAAAATGGCAACCTGTTTGCCATTATCCACCGCTTTGAAGGCAGCCCGGATAGCAATCTCTGTCTTCCCAAATCCAACATCCCCACAGATCAGGCGGTCCATGGGTCGCTCACTTTCCATATCGCGTTTAAAATCCGCGGTGGCCTTTTCCTGGTCCGGAGTGTCCTCGTACATAAAGGAAGACTCCAACTCCAGTTGGAGATAAGAGTCCGGATCGTATTGAAAGCCCTTTTGCATCCGCCTCTTGGCGTATAGCTCGATCAGCGAGAAGGCGATCTCCTTGACCCGCTTTTTGGTCTTTTGTTTTAGTTTCTTCCAGGCCTGGCTCCCTAGTTTATAGATCTTAGGAACCGTTCCGTCCTTGCCGTTATACTTACTGATCTTATGCAGGGAATGTATACTCAGGTAAAGTATGTCCCGTTCTCCGTAGATCAGTTTGATGGCCTCCTGCATCTTTCCTTCCACTTCGATCTTCTGCAGGCCGCCAAATTTCCCGATCCCATGATCGATATGGGTCACATAATCGCCTACCTCTAGGTGGGAAAGTTCTTTTAGGGTAATGGCCTGTTTTTTGGCATAACCATTCTTCAGGTGGAATTTATGATAGCGCTCAAAGATCTGGTGGTCCGTATAGCAAGCGATGCGCAGGTCATAATCCACAAACCCCTGGTAGATGGAAAGCACCACTGTTTCGTATTGGTCAACTTGTAATTGGGCATCGTCAAAAATGTCCCGGAACCGATTGGCCTGTTGTACCGTAGAACAGAAAATGAGGTTGGTGATCCCATCGGCTGTATTCTCGTTTAGTTGCTGGATCAGCAGGTCGAACTGCTTGTTGAACGAGGGCTGTGGGCGCGTTCGGAAAACGACATCCGCATCGGTAGCGGTCTCCGGTAAATGAACACAGGGGTAGTTCTCCAGTTGTTGACGGATCAGCTCAGGGGTGCAAAAAAGTTCTGAAGGATCCGCTTGAATCACCTCACCATCCAGTTCCTGGAAGGCGGTCTCAGCTTTGGCGTATAATTTGCCAATGGCAGAAAGCAGAAGCTCTTGCTGTTTAAGAAAGATTACCGTCTTAGAGCCGATGTAGGATAAAAAACTCTCTCGTTTTTCTTCCACCAATTTATTCTCCACATTCGGCATAATGGAGATCTTCTTGACTGGATCCGTGGAAAGCTGAGTCTCTACATCGAAGGTCCTGATGCTGTCTATTTCGTCCCCAAAGAATTCGATCCGATAGGGTTGGTCGTGGCTAAATGAAAAGACATCCACTATCCCACCTCGGACAGAGAACTCGCCCGGTTCTGTCACAAAATCGACCCGTTTGAAGCGGTATTCAAAAAGGACCTCGTTGATAAAATCGATGGACAGTTCGTTGCCAACCCCCAGTTTCAATGTGTTTCGCTCCAACTCTCTACGGGTGACCACCTGTTCGAAAAGGGCTTCGGGATAAGTGACTATCACCACCGGCTTCCGCCGGGAGTTCAAGCGGTTCAATACTTCGCTTCGCAACAAGACGTTGGCGTTATCCGTTTCCTCGATCTGATATGGCCGTCGGTAACTACCTGGATAGAACAATACTCGTTCCTCTCCTAATAATTGTTCCAGATCGTTGAGGTGATAGGCAGCCTCCTCTTTATTGTTGAGGATGAAGAGAAATGGCCTTTCGGCCTGTTTAAAAAGCTCGGTAATTACCCAAGAGCGGGAGGAACCGGTCAGGCCGGCTGCTGTTATCTTTCCTTGGGAATTGGCAATAGCATCCCCTAGTTTTCGCAAAGGCGAAGACTTGGAATAGAGCGAAGAAACCTGGGCTTTGCTCATAGCCCGGCAAAGATATAAAAGCCCCTAGAAATTTTTAAAGCAATTGACCAGCAAAGTAAGGTCTTCTTGGGTGTTGTATACTCCAGGCGAGACACGGACCGCATTTCCACGATAGGAGACGTAGATTCCGGCAATCTTTAGTTGTTCCCTGACGGTCTCCATAGCCATATGCTGGGGCAAATAGATACCGAACAGATGAGACGATCTGAAGGAGACCTCTTCGACGAATACATCCAATTGATTCAATGCTTCCAATGCATCAGAAGTGATGCGATGTGTGTAATCCTGGATAGCTTCCGGGGTCCACTCCAATAGTTGTTTAAGTGCCCGAATAAGCATGGGCACCAGTATGAAATTGCTGGATTCCCCAACGTCGTAGCGAACTCCGCCTTTCTTCAATTCAGGATTGTAGTGAACCAGCCTGGCAAAATCTTCACTACCCTGGTGGTTCATCCAGTTGTCTTCTATTGGCTTTCCTTGATGAAATCTCGGTCCGAAATAGGCCAAACCAATGGAGTAGGGCCCCATTAGCCATTTGTAACCGGCACAGATAAGCGCATCCGGCCTGATCTCTTCTACAGAGAAGGGATAAGCCCCCACACTCTGGGTCCCATCTACTATCAAATAGGCTCCAAACTCATCGGCTCGTTTGCGGATCGCGGCCAAATCGAAGAGCGTTCCATCGGCCCAATGAACCTGAGGGACAGCCACTACTTTGGTATTCGCATTAATTGCTGCAAGCAGTTGCTGGTTCCATCTTTCTCCTCTTCCTTTTTCGATCTTGGGATCGGGAACAATAACCAGTTTCACCTCCTTTGATCTAACCAGATTCTCCCACGTATAGTAGTTGCTGGGGAATTGTTCATGGAGCAGGACGATCTCGTCACCTTCCTTAAAGTCAATATTAGCCGCGACATTGGCCATGGCATAAGAAACCGAAGGGATTATGGCCACATTGCTCTCATCCTCACCATGGATCAACTCATTGAATAATGTTCTGAGCTCTTTTTTGGGTTGAAAGAAATCATCGATCGATATTCCACTGGGACTACCCTTTCTACTGAGCTGCTGGGCTCCCACTTGAGTAACTGACCGCAGCTGAGGCGACATATAGGCGCCGTTCAGATATACCTCATCACCGGGTAGGTCGAAAAGATCGGCTTGACACTTCATCATTTTTTTGGTCTGATCATGCGATAGAGCGGGCTTGTTTTCCAATTGATCAGGGCATGGGTTGTGCTACTGAGCAACAAAATAATTCCAGTTATAATAGCCGTTCGCTGAATGCCCGGATTGGTTGCAGCATTTGCAGCGGCTATTCCAAACAGGGCCCATGCTCCCACCAGGGCAAACTCTCTCATATTTCTAAGCCAGGTAACCACCAGGTTGATCAATCCGGCAATACCGATCATGATAACCGTCCAGGTGGACTCGTCCAGACCCCAACCATCCCAATTGGTCCAGGTTAGGTAAGCCGCTACATTTGCGACGGTTGCAACGGTGATCCAGCCACTGTAGATGACAAAGGGCCACCACAGAAAGAAGATCACAGGATTTGGAGCATCCCAAAGTTCCATTCGATTCTTCAATACAATAGCAAGCAGACTGATCAACAAAATCAGCATAGCGATCAGGGACCATCCCACCCACAGATTTAGCCAGCAGACAATCCAAATACAGTTAGCCAGGCAGGATATCATAAACCACCAACCAATTTCATTGACAAAAGAATCGTCTGCAGATTTGTTCCAAAGACCTTTGGCCTGGTAGACAGCAAATCCGATCAGAAGCAGATAAATAAGACCCCAAATTGAGAAGGTATAACCTGCCGGAGTAAACGAATTATTAAGTTGATCTGATACCTCGCCAATGGTCTGGTTGGCGATCATACCGGTATTGGACAGATAGTTGACGGCTATCACCACCACAAGGGCGATCAAATTACCGATCTGAAGTCGTTTTTTCAAGTTGATTATTTGTAACTAAAAGTAGGAAATTTAGACTTATATGATGTCAAAAAAGTCCTCTATTGACCGATTTTTTCTGATAGTTGTCAGTATTGGATGAAGGACAAATCGTATTTTTGTCATCTAAATTTAACCTATGTCATTTACCGATCTTTTTTACAGCGGAACACACAAGAGAAACCTGGCTCACTTTGCCTCTATGGTCACCCTGGCCGCGGAGGATGGTGTTGTTACAAAAAAGGAGGAGCAGTTATTAAAGATCTTCGCCAGAAGATTGAACATCGAGGAGGTTGACTACAACAAGATCGTCAAAGATCCTTCAAAGTACCCCATTATGCCAACCAACTCTGCGGACAAAAGGCTGGAGCGTTTGATGGATCTGTTCAAAATGATGCTCATCGATAAGGAGATCGCCGAAGAAGAACTCAAATTGATCCGTCGTTATGCCATTGCCCTTGGTTTTACAGAAGAGCACGCGGATCGGATCATCAAGCGATCTATCGACATTTTTAATGGCGAGATCAGCCTGGACGAGTACAAATATCTTTTGGAACGCGCTTAGGTCAGTTCGCTTCCAAATTCCTTAACGAATTCTTCCGCTTTTTCCACCATGCGGATACTGCCGCATAGGAATGGTGTACGCTGGTGCAAGGTAGTGGGCTGAATGTCCATAATTGCCGTAATTCCGTCACTGGCTTTTCCGCCTGCTTGTTCTGCAAGGAAGGCCATAGGATTGCATTCGTAGAGCAGTCTTAGTTTTCCGTTCGGATCCTTGGCCGTGTTGGGATAGATGTAGATTCCTCCTTTGATCATATTCCGATGGAAATCACTGACCAATGACCCAATGTATCGGGAGGTGTATGGGCGATCATCTTCCTCCTCCTGGCAATATTTGATATAATTCTTGATCCCCTGAGGGAAATGAACATAATTCCCTTCGTTAACCGAATAGATCTTCCCGGTTTCAGGGAATTTCATATTGGGGTGTGATAGATAATAAGTCCCGATTGCCGGGTTCAGGGTAAAACCGTTCACCCCGTGACCGGTGGTATAAACGATCATGGTCGAGGTCCCATAAATGATGTATCCAGCTGCCACCTGATTTCTTCCCGGTTGGAGAAAATCATCCAGCGTAACAGGGGTCCCTGGTTCTGTAACCCTTCTGTAGATGGAAAAGATGGTTCCGACGGAGACATTCACGTCTATGTTGGACGATCCATCCAAAGGATCGATCAGCACCACGTATTTGTTATCGTTCTTTTTGTTACGACCAACAATGGTGATGTAGTCATCTTCTTCCTCTGATGCGATCCCACAAACGATCTCCCTGTTGGTCAGTGTCTTGATAAAGGCCTCGTTGGCAAAGACGTCCAATTTTTGTTGGTCTTCGCCCTGGATGTTGGTATCTCCGGCAGCACCAAGAATATCGACCAAGCCGGCCTTATTAACTTCGTGATTAACAACCTTGGCGGCTAGTCTGATAGAATTGATCAAGCGGGACAATTCTCCCGAGGAATACTTGAATTCACTCTGGTTCTCGATGATGAATTCGCCCAGGGTGGTGTTCTTTTGTGGCATGGTTTAGGACGGGTGTGGAATTTGGGGCAAATATCGTCATTTTTAAGAAATACCACCGATATTTGCCCATCAAAACCACTCGGTTATGCAAGTGAGAATAGCCCTTCAGGAAGACATGCCCCAGGTGTTGGAACTGATCCGTGAATTGGCCCGATTTGAAAAGGAGCCCGATGCCGTGGATATCAGTACGGAGGACCTGGTAAAAGAAGGATTCTCAGACCAACCCTTATTTCATTGTTTCGTTGCCGAGAACGATGATCAAATCGTCGGGATGGCATTGGTCTATTTCCGGTTTTCTACCTGGAAAGGTCGAACCCTGCATTTAGAAGACCTGATCGTAAAGGAAGACTACCGTGGTAAAGGCATAGGCGAAGCGCTCTACACAGCGGTTATGAAGTACGGACATGAGCAGGGTGTAAAGCGAGTAGAGTGGGTGGTGCTGGATTGGAACTATGGGGCACTTAAGTTCTATGAGCGCAGTGGAGCAACTATATTGAAAGATTGGTACTTGGCCCAGATGGACGAGCAGTCCCTGGAAAACTTTATCAAGAGGATCGAATGAACGTCTATAAATTTGGAGGGGCATCCGTAAAAGATGCCGATGGAGTAAGAAACCTGGCCAGGGTCTTGGATACGAATCCACACAAAGACCTGGTGATAGTGGTCTCGGCCATGGGCAAAATGACCAACGCCCTGGAAAAGGTGGTGGACCACTACTTTAATGACAAGGAGAGCCTGGAGGCATCGATGGCCACAATCTACGATTACCACAAGGTCATCCTGGATGATCTCTTTGAGATTCCATCCCATGAGATCTACGGTTTATTACAACAGCGTATTGAAGAGTTGCGGGCCTTTTTCCTCACCAATAAGTCCTCAAATCATGCTTTTGTCTACGATCAGATCGTTTGTTTTGGTGAGCTCATATCAACAGCAATCATTTCAGCCTATTTGTCCGAGAACGGTGTGAAGAATACCTGGCTGGATGTAAGAGGATGTTTACACACTGACGACTATTATCGCTCGGCCAGAGTAGATTGGGAATTGACCCAGAAGTCCATTCAAGCTGATGTCTCTTCCAAAGGGATCACGATCACCCAAGGGTTCCTGGGATCAGAGCGGCAAAATAATTTCACCACTACTCTAGGCAGAGAGGGAAGTGATTACACGGCTGCAATTTTTGCCTATTGCTTAAATGCGCATTCGGTTACCATATGGAAAGATGTTCCCGGGGTATTGAATGCGGATCCCCGTTATTTTTCTAATACCCGTCTGTTGAATCACATCTCCTATAGGGAGGCGATCGAATTGGCCTTCTACGGGGCTTCTGTCATCCACCCAAAGACACTGCAGCCCTTGCAGCGCAAGGAGATTCCGCTTTATGTCAAATCTTTTGTCGATCCTTCAGGTGATGGGACCTGCGTTGGGAAAGGTGTGACCCTGGACCCCATGACCTCTTGTTTTATATTGAAAAAAGACCAGGTCTTGATTTCCTTATCGTCCCTGGATTTTAGCTTTATGATGGAGGATAACTTCAGCGAAGTCTTCAATCTTTTACATCGATATAAGATGAAGGTAGAAATGATACAGAATTCTGCCATCAGTTTTTCGGTATGTATCGATAACAAATACAACAAACTGGAACCCCTACTTAATAAATTGAGGGAGAAGTTCAAAGTGACTTGTTATTTTGGAGTGACCTTATATACCGTTAGGCATTCTACCCCGGTTGAAATTCAGTCCCTTACCCGAGAAAAAGAGGTCCTTCTTAAGCAAGAGACAGCAGAGACTGTCCAATTGGTTGTAAACGAGTAACGTAGCTATTTACTCCGTTTCCCTATATTTGTTTTTCGCTTAACCAACCTCATTCATGGGACTCGTCACGGCCAAAGAAGTAGCACAGGCTATTAAAGTCGATCGGTTTGGCTTCCTGGGAACGGCCATGGGTTGGACTCTGATGAAGATCCTCAAGATCGATACCATGAATCGGATCTACAACAGGAACAAACACCTGGAAGATCTCGAATTCATGAATGCGCTCCTGGATGAGTTCGAAATTCGATTTGAGATCCCGGACGAAGACCTGAGGCGAATACCTAAGAACGGTCCTTTTATCACCATTTCCAACCACCCGCTTGGTGGTATAGATGGCATACTACTGCTGAAATTACTGCTGGAAAAGCGTCCTGATTTTAAGATCATAGCCAATTTTTTATTGCATCGCATCGAACCGCTCAAGCCGTATGTGATGCCGGTTAATCCTTTTGAGAATCACAAGGATGTAAAAAGCAGTATGATGGGCTTTAAGTCTGCCCTTATGCACATCAAGGAAGGTCATCCATTGGGGATATTCCCAGCCGGTGAAGTGTCTACCTACCGGGACGATAAACTGTTGGTGGATAAACCTTGGGAGGTGGCCGCCATGAAGCTGATCAAAAAGGCTGAAGTACCCGTGGTTCCAATCTATTTTCACGCCAAGAACAGCAAGTTGTTCTATCGCTTGGCCAGATTCAATGATACGCTAAGAACGGCAAAACTACCCTCTGAATTACTGACTCAAAAAGAGCGGGTGATCAAGGTGCGTATTGGCTTGCCTATACCGGTCCGGGATCAGCGGGAACACCAGGATCTGGATGACTTCACGGACTTTCTGCGCAAAAAGACATATGTGCTTGCCAACCCGTTCGAGAAGAAGACCTTGATCGAGTCCATCCCCAAGACCTTAAAGATCCCTAAACTTCCCAAGAAGATCGCAGGTCCTGTTCCGGTGGAGTTGATGCAATCGGAGATCGATGCTCTTAAGGAATCCGGGAAACGGCTGCTGAAGAGTAAGGCATATGAGGTCTATCTGGCTCCGGCCACCGAGATCCCGAGTATCTTGCAAGAGATCGGTCGTCTACGGGAGATCACTTTCCGGGAAGTAGGAGAGGGAACTAACCAGGCTACGGACCTGGATGATTACGACGCCTATTATCATCATATGTTTCTTTGGGATGATGATGCCAAGATTATGGTGGGGGCCTACCGAATGGGCTTGGGGTCCCATATATTCTCCAACTACGGGATAGACGGTTTTTACCTGCAGAGCCTCTTCCGTTTTGAGCCGGAACTCTATGATATGATGAGCAAATCCATCGAGATGGGCCGGGCTTTTATCATCAAGGAATATCAACAACGACCCATGCCGTTGTTCTTGCTATGGAAGGGGATCGTACATACCACTTTGCGTCACCCTGAACATCGTTTCCTGATCGGCGGAGTCAGTATCAGCAACAAATTCTCCGAATTCTCGAAATCCCTGATGATCGAGTTCATGAAGTCCAACTACTACGATCCATATGTGGCCCAATACGTCCACCCTAAAAAGGAGTACAAGGTCAAATTAAAGGATGCCGATAAGGACTTTTTCTTTGATGAAAGTGAGGCCGATCTGAACAAGTTTGACAAATTGATCGATGAGGTGGAACCCGGAAGCCTGCGACTTCCTGTACTCATAAAGAAGTACATCAAACAGAACGCCAAAGTGGTTGCCTTCAATGTGGATCCGATGTTTAACAACGCCGTGGACGGATTGATGTATATTCGGATTGCAGATCTGCCAGAAAGTACTGTAAAACCCGTCATGGAAGAATTCCAGGCCGAGTTGGAGCGACGCTACAACAGCAAAGGAGAAGAGGAATAAGCACTCATCCCCTAGTCTCCGTAACCCTTAGATATTGTAAAAGAAGCGGCCTTATACCTGGGAGAAAAATCCAGGTCGGTGGTTGCGTTCTCAGCCTTGGAGCGAATGTCCCATTGCCAGATATACATGCCAGTAAACCAAGGTTGATCCCAGATCTCTTCAAAGACAGCCTGGTAGGCCAAATGCTGTGTTTCATCCGATTTTTTGCGGGTGAGCTGACTTAAGGCAGGTTCCCATTCCCATGGTTTGACCGTTGCGGAGGCTTCACTCTTATAGCCGATCTCCGTAAATAAGATCTTTTTGGAATAACGCTCGGATAAGGCTTGGAGCTTGTCAAGATGAGGTTGCCAGCCCTCCTTGATGCTCGCGAGGTCCGGGCTCGGTTTTTTGGTCAGGGGGAAATAGGCCTGTATGCCAATAAAATCCAATTCGTCCCAGAATTGAACATCTTCGAATTCTTCATACCAATTGGCCGCATAGGTCAATGGCCCTGAATAGATCTCCCGTATTTTGACGATCAGCTCTCGCCATCGTTCCGGGTTATTGATGACGGCCGTGTGTAGTTCGGTGCCAATGCAGAAAAGATCAGCTCCAGAGGCCTGTGCCAATTGTGCGTAATGCAGCATATGCCTTTCATAGGAATCGAACCATTTTTCCCAACTCTCTCGATCCGGTTGTTCTATGTCCGATCTCCACCCTTCTCCCATCCAAAGATGGGGTTTGAATTGAACTTTGATGCCTCGCTGATGCAGATGATCGATATAGCGAATGAAGATGGAATCTCCACCGGTAAACGAATCGTATTGATCCCGGCGATATACTTCTCCCTTGTCTGGGTTCTGCTGATACATAAACGGCACCAGAGCCAGCCATTCCACGTGATGTTCCACCAATTTATCGATAGCGGTATCGTTGATCTCTCGCCATCCGAAGAGGGTCATGCCCCTCTGCTTTTGATCTTCTTGGTAAAGGTCCTTCACTTTTCCGGTCAGATTCAAGGTTTCCGGTCCTAATGGCGCATTGAAGTCTTCGCTCGCATTAGCCTTTACTAAGAGCGAGTAAGTCATCGCAATCAGGCCGACCGGGAGAAAGAGTCTAAGCACTAATTGTCTGATCATGGGCCTAAGTCCAAGTTTTCTCCCAACTCGAATAAAATAACGAACGATCAAAAAGATGGTGTAGAAGAGGGCAAAGAAGATATGGATGCCAATGAGAAAGGACGAATAGACCAAGAGGTCTGCAAATTGCTCTACGCCCCGTTCAAAACTGCCACCGCGTGTGACCATTCGCAAGGTGATCAGCAGAAACCAGAATAGCCAGTTGACCAAATAGACGATCAGCAATGGCCTGATCTCTTCCCGTAAACGTGGTCTATTCATACTCTAAAATCCCATTAAAAGGTACAAATCGTAAGATGTTGATAGTCAAAGGGAATGTTAAAATAGTTTGGATGCTAATCAGGCCTGAAACATTGACCGAACGGACCCCTGCTCACCAATTATCATTTTGCTTTAATCGCACTCAAGCAATCATGGATCATCTCCAGGGCCAGGTCTATGGTTTCCAATTTGGTTCTGAAAGCTAGTATAGCCATCCGGATCACGAAACGATCCCCGATCATTGTGGAACTGAGAAAGACTCGACCATCTTGGTGGATGGCCTTGAGCAGATCCCGGTTGAATTGGTTCTGATCTCCTTTTGCGGGATACCAGAAATAACTGACGGACAGATCCGGTTCGGGGCCCAGTTGGAAGCCCATTTGCCCCAACTTTTCGCGAAAATACTGCGTGAGCAGCAGTTTCTCTTCAAGGCAAGCCACAAAGGGTTCGATCCCATGGATCTTCAATGGTAACCACAGCCGTAGTCCTCGGAAATGCTTGGTTAGCTCGGGGGACACATCTGCAGGGTTTACCGGGCTGGCGGCACTTCGGGCGTCCTGCATATAATTGGCCGTATAATGATTGGAATGGTAAACGGCTTCTTTGTCTTTCACCAGAACGGCGCCTAAACCATAAGGCAGAAAGAGACTTTTATGCGGATCGATCACAATGGAGTCCGCCTTTTCAATTCCTTGAAATTGCTCTTTTTTGGAATCGCAGAGGATAAAGAAGCCACCGTATGCGCCATCCACATGAAACCAAAGCTTGTGCTTTTTTGCAAGATCGGCCATGTTGTCCAGCGGATCGATCGCACCCGTATCGGTGGTGCCAGCTGAGGCAATGACCAAAAAGGGATTTAAGCCTTTTGTCTTATCCTCTTCGATCTTCTCGCTTAGATCATTTGGGTCCATGCGGTGATTGTCGTCCAGATCAATATATGAGATGTGGATATCTTCCAGTCCGATTATTCTTAGGGCTTTGTTGATGCAGTGGTGCACTTGTGGGCTCAGATAGATCACCGATCGTTCGATCTTCTCCCCTTTAATTTTGTGTCTATCTCTGGCTGCAGTCAGTGCGATCAGGTTGGCAATGGACCCGCCAGAGGCCAGGTTGCCAATGGCGCTCTCCGGAAAACCAAAAATGGATTTCATCCAGTCGATCAGCTGATTTTCAATATTAACCGCTCCGGGTGAGGCGTAATGTATACCTGAGTATTCGTTGGTGATATCCGCTAAATAATCACCTACCGCAGAAAGGTAAATTCCGCCTCCAGGGATATAGCCCAAATGCCCTCCTGAGGCCGGATTGATTCCTTTAGTCGCCACTTTCTTCTTGTATATGGACAACAATTGTTGCAGGTTGATCTGTTGGTCTATGGGCCCAAGATCTTCCATTTCGGAGGCCGCTGCACTAAATGTTGGGGTGTGGTCCAATTCTTCGATGAACGAATTTGCGTACTGGTGGACCTGCTGGAGATATTTGTCCCTTTTATCGGTATTTGGTTCCAGTCTGGAAGAGCTTTTTTCCAGATCTCGAATCTGATCGCGAAGTGAATTCAAAATAAATTGGATTTGACTACTAATTTCCACTTTTCCGGCCTATTGTCAAAGTCCTACGGGTGATCTAAGGTTAAAGTGGAGTTACATCGTTTAGTTGAGCAATAGAGAAACCATTCCCCAAAACAGTTTGATATTGGATGGAATTTAGGTTTAGGACCGGATTGGTATGATTGAAGTGGATGAAATTGACTTTTGACTTATCCTCGGCGGAGAGGCCCTTGAACAACTCCATACTTTCCTCGATAAAGGGGTGAGGAATCTGACTAATATCTCTTACCTGTATTTCGTCCCCGTGATAAAAGGTGGCGTCCAGGAAGGCAATATCAACCTCTTTGATCAGGTCCACAATAGAGCGTTCCCATCGATCCCATTTGTCGATGTCCGGAATAAACAAGGCAGTTTTTTCTGGCCCTGAGATCATATAGCCAACGGTCTCGGAATATTCATCCCGGTGTGGGACCAGCAGTGGTGTTACGGTCAGATTCTGGGACAAGATCAAGGTACTATCCGATAGTATGGGTTGGAGTTGAATATTGTTGTTGGTGACCAATTGTTCCCAGGGTCCGTTGTTGTTCAGGTATTGGATCATCCTGGGCATTCCGTAAACCCGAGTCTCTGTCGCATTAATGGCCTCCTTGCCTAAGAATTGAAGTCCGGAATAGTGTCCGATATGAGCATGTGTCAGGAAGATTCCATCGGGTAAGGGTGAGCGGAGTTTGCTGTATTTCTGCAACAAATGAAGCTGGCTTCCAATATCCGGGGTCGCTTCGAACAGATATGACCTACCGGAGTTAGGATCGATCAAACCCAGGGAGGTCCGCATCCTTTCCACATCCGGATCGGCAAAGAGGTCACGGCAACAGGCCGCATTGCAGCCTATCTGTGGTGATCCGGCATCCTGGATAGTTCCCAAAACAACAATAAAAGGATCATCTGGTAAGACCTGTGGAGTTTCTCCCACAGGCATACTGACAGATTCTGCCTCCCTAGGTTGGTCACAACCATTCATTATGATCAAGACTAAAGCGATCAGGAAACTTCTTATCAGGGTATAATTGGACATGATCATTTTAATGAGCTTTTACTAAAGTTACAGATTTACTTCAGAATCGGGTATAAAAAAAGGTGGTCCCAGGACCACCTTAATATTTTGAGCAGCTAAAGCTATTGCATCTTTTTATACATGCTTTTCATTGTGCCCATCTGATCTTCATCCAGTATATCGACCATACCATTTGTAAAGCCGCCGTTTTTCATGAGTAGTCCCGTGACAGCTGATGTACCACCAGAGCCCATCAGTTTTTCAGGACCATATTTGGCCAGCATATCCTGCATTTTAGGAGAATTGAGTTGCTGTACCACCAAGTCGGAAACTTGTTTGGACTGAGCCTCAGACAAATTCAGTTTCTTCCCCAGAACTTTTACCTGGTCAGCTGCCAATTGATTAACCATTGAAGAAGTGTCCACCGAAGAAGCGGCAGTTGCTTTTAATTGGTTAAGGGATTGAGCCGACAACTGCATGGTTGCCAGGGCGAAGAAAACAAAAAGTAGCTTTTTCATAACGAAAAGAGTTTTGAAGGTTAGAGAAGCAAAATACGTATAATTTTTCGCTCTAACGGCCTCTATCTCATTGTTTTTGAATTAATTTTCATTTATCGAGCTCATTACCATAGGATAGTCAGTTTCCAGGCTGGTAATCAGCTCGGTAATCATGGCTAGGTTTTCAGATAGATCCCAAATATATGCAGCTACATCTCCATAAATGGCAGAGCAGATATTGCGGAAGGCAGGGTCCGCCACAACACTCTGAAAATCGGCAGAGGTTGCCGAATCTGGCATGTCGATAACTAACCAAAATGCCTGGATCGGTAAAAGATTATAGTTTTCGATCAGATAGGGTTGCATGACCATTTTCCAGGTATCCGAGTTATAGGTGTAGTATTCCTGTACAGTGGAAACAGAACTTGTGTATTGTCCCAGGGTTTTGTCCAGATCGGGAGAAAGCATAAACTCAAATTGATCTGAGCTGGATATCTCCCTGGCTTGGGCTACTATTGGAGAGTATGGGCTAAATCCCAAAACCTAGGTCAAAGTCCGGTCAAAGTCCCGCACATGATCCAGGGCCATGATCACCATGACCAGGCCACGTAGTACATCAATAGATTGAATTCTTTTAGATTTAAGGGCTACACTCATTGAACTAGAATTGGAAATAAATAAATTGCTCTCCTGTCCCTTGTGAAATACAGATCATAAAAAACAGTATGGCCCAAACTACGCCAAGGATCAATGGGTTCAGTTTTTCGGATTGTTCCTTCATGGAAGTGTTTCGCATAAACCAATGGCATAGGAACGTAAGGGCAATAACAACCATCACCTTAACGATGTCAAATTCTCCCAGGATCAGTTCACCTTCCGGATTCATGAAGAACATAGATTTGATCATTCCCAAAGCGATATCAAAGTCTGTTGCTCGGAAGAAGACCCAGGTAATGTTCACACAGGTATAGGTCAAAAGAGCCAATAAGATTCCGTTGTATTTCCCGATCTTAATGTGGACAACCCCTCTGAGCATGCGTTCAATGATCAGGTAGATCCCATGTAGCGCACCCCATACCACAAAGGTCCAGGCCGCTCCGTGCCATAGACCACCCAAGAGCATTGTTAGCATCAGCGCGACATACATGCGGGTGATCCCATGACGATTTCCACCCAATGGAATGTAGAGGTAATCCCTCAACCAACTGGATAGGGAGATATGCCATCGTTTCCAAAGATCTGAAAAGCCAATTGCGGCATAGGGATACCTGAAGTTGTCCGGCAAGACGATTCCGAGCATTAGTGCAATTCCGATGGCACAAGTGGAATAGCCCGCAAAATCAAAGAAGATCTGCCCGCTAAAGGCCAAGGTACCAGTCCAGGAATCCAGTGCGCTCATCACCTTACCTGAATCAAAAACAGCGTCGGAAGAACTGGAAAGCAAGGTGTCCGCAAGGACTACTTTCTGAAACAATCCCGCAGTTAACAGGAATAAACCCCAAAAGAATTGGTTGGCGGTTGCTCTTTTCGGCTCATAGAACTGGGTGATCAATTCTTTGGCTCTTACTATCGGTCCGGCTACCAACTGAGGGAAGAAGGTGACATAAAGCGCAAAATCCAGGAAGGTTCTCGCTCGTTCTGTCTTCCGGTAGTACATGTCAATGGTATAGGACATGGTCTGGAAGGTGTAGAAGGAGATACCCATGGGAAGTATAATATCCATGGGTCTGGCCTGGTATTCGACTCCAATGGCATTCATCAGGCTAACAAAGTTCTCCAGCAGAAAATCTCCGTATTTAAAAAAGGCCAGAAAGCCCAGATTGACGAACATACTGAGCAATAGCCAAAGTTTACGTTTTCTTTGGTTCAGGTGATGGGTAGCCAATTGCTTACTGGCAGACCAGTCTACCACCGTAGAGATCCACAAGAGTATGACCAATGGCGGATTCCACATGCCATAAAAGATGTAACTGGCCAGAAGCAGCATCCGCTTTTTTCCGGTCCAGCTGAAGATTCTTGAATAATAGAGGGCCAACACCACAACGAGGAAGACCACAAAACTGAGTGAATTGAACAGCATGATCTAGTTGGTTTTAGTGTTAGAAATAACTCCTTCGTCTACGAATATATCGACCAGATCGGCCGTAAAGGTGTCCGCATCTTCCGCGGAAAGATGTGACCATTCTGGGCAGTCATAACCACTCAGCTGTTGGTAATCTTCATAATGATATCCTTTGATCTGTAGCGAATCGGCCAGGGCATCGAAGAATTGTTCCCTGGGAAGTCCCCCGGTTTCCAATTCTTTAAAAAATCCGGTTGAAGGACAACGCAGCAGAACCACATTGCCACCTCGTTCCATGAATTTACGAGCATCGGCCAGGAAGAAATTCATGGTCCCATCCCGATCTGGAGGGGGAAGGTTGGGGTCTGCCATAAAGAATTTCCAAACTCGTTTTACGGTGTTGGCGAAGGCCGTGTCGGTCACGGTCAAATCAGTCATACGGACGTTCCGATCCAGAGCCATATCCGAGAATTGATAGAAAGGAGGCATCGGATTGATCACACGGTCGCCCCATCGTACCCGGCTGAGAATGGCTTTTAGATCGACGTTGTCAGACAGATCGTCCTCTTCAGCCGAAATAAAGTAGAAGTTCTTTTGAAGTGGTATAGAGAGCCAATGATTGGATCGCTCTGCAAATGTCCTTGTGGCATAATGATCGACCCTTGACTGGGGCCACTCCCAAGGCTGGGCCAGCGGATAGATGGTAGAAAAGAACAGACCAGGGGTCACTCCAACGACTATGGTTCCGCTGTAATCCGTGTTATTGACCAGATCGTGAAATACAGGTAGGGGAGAAGATCCGGCGCAGGCCAGTTGAATGGGTCTTCTTCCTGTCTTTTCTTCCCAAACGTCCAGTTGGACATCGAAAAGAACTCGCGATGATCCGGTCAGGACCACATCATCAGAAGCTAGCTTATTAACCTTGTGTCGCTGAACGGACCAAAGTGCCTTGTCATCCGCAATGCGGGTATGACTTTTCATGGTGCTGCGGAGATAGACCTCCCAAGCTACCAAGGCCACCAATCCGAGGACGATAGCCACGATAAATGATTGTTTCAATTGCATTGTGTACAGGTTGTTTAGTTGGCATTGAGCAGTCGGTAGATCAAAATGGCAGTTCGTTCAGTCAGGGCTTGGAAGGTCTTCAGATTGACCGTTTCCTGGGGGGTGTGGGCTCCGGTACCCATGGTTCCTAAACCATCCAGGCAATCAACATGTTCTGCGACGAAGGAGACATCGGCTGCTCCTCTCTTTTCGGGGTCATAACCTTCTACGCCACCTTGTTCCAGGTCCAGGCTGACCTGGTTCAGAACTTGGAGCAGGGCTTTATTACCTTCGGTGGGTCCCATGGCAGGATAAGAGTCAATAAAAGTGATCTCCGCTGAGGTCTGGGGCAGGTTATTGGCTACGATCTCTCGCATTTTAGCACGGGCATTCTCTTTTTGTTCTTCAGAGATAAAACGCAGGCCCCCTTTCACCACTGCAGTTTGGGCAACCACATTGGATTTACCAAAGGCATCTCCGGTGCTATTCGTCTCGTCCAGATTTACAAAGGTTCCACCAAGTATTACGCCCGGATTGAAGGTCAAATAGGTTTCCCCTCGCACTTTTTCATAGAATTCGTGCAAGATGCGGGACATCTCGAAGATCGCCCCAGCTCCTACATTTTCGTTGAATACACCAGAGCTGTGTGCTCGCTTTCCGGTCACTTCTACTTTCCAGCCAGAAGCTCCTCTACGGGCTATTGTGGCGTTGTTAAAACCGGTGGATGTCTCAAATCCCAAGGCAATATCAGAGCGTTTGGCGGCGTCGATCAGATCTTTCCGGCTAATGGATAAGGGTTTTCCAGTGGCTTCTTCATCCCCAGTAAAGGCGACTATTATCTGATGATCTTTAAGCAGACCATTTTCATGCAAGGCTTTGAGCGCATATAGAACGATCACGTCTCCCCCTTTCATATCGTTGCCTCCAGGAGCATGAGCCAGGGAGTCATTGATCATCTCAAATTTTTGAAAGGGACTGTCCGCTTCAAAGACCGTATCGATATGTCCGATGAGCAGGAGTTTTTTCCCTTTGGATCCCGTTGTCTCGGCAAAGAGATGACCAGCACGCTGCATTTCGGATGGCATATCGATCCATCGGGTATCAAAGCCAATGGCATCAAACTGATCACTGAAGACCTGCCCCACCGCTCTTACACCATCCGGGTTCATGGTGCCACTGTTCATATTGATGACCTCCTCCAGGAACTTTAGAGCGTCTAAGTTATTTCGTTCAATAGTGGTAATTATCTTTTTCTCCTTGTTACTTAGGTTTTGAGCCAAAGCAGGAAGGCAAAGCAGTAAAAAGGGTATCAAAAAAAGGCGTAGGTGAGGGAAATCAAACTGGGGCAACAAATTGAATTGGACCTTGGGAGTCCACATTGTTGTCGGCATGATCGGTTAGTTTCCTTAAAGATAGTAAAAAGTAAATAGCACCATTCTGAAGCTCTGGCACTTAATTTGTGGCACATTTGGACAACTTTTATCTATTCACTAACTTCTTGGTATGAAAAAGAATAACTACCTCAACTTGCGTTCGACCTTCATCATTCTCTTCTTTCTGCTTAGTTTATCACTAAGATCACAGACTATTCTGGGATATGTTTATGACCAGGAGAAAGGGACTCCATTGGTTGGTGCTACGGTTTATTTAAATGGCACCACCATCGGCACATTGACCGATTTCGATGGAAAATTCATCATCGCTACCGATCGGGTGATCAGGGCGAGCCTGATCATTTCTTATATGGGCTATGAGACAGTTCCTGTAAACAATCCCTACCGACCGGAAGTGATTGAAGTCGTGTTGAATCCGGTAGTTGCTTCTTTGGATCAGGTGACGCTGAATACAGGCAAGGAGTACTGGAGCCGGGAAAAAATGCTACGGGAATTTAAAAAGCAGTTCCTGGGTCTCGGGAGATCGGGCGAATTATGCCGGATAGAGAATGAGGAAGATATCGATCTCTGGTTTCAACCAGAAAATGAGACCCTTAAGGCCAGTGCAGATGTCCCCATACGGATCTACAATAATTATTTGGGATATGCCATCGAGTATGACTTGAAAGAGTTTGAAGCAAAGTATGACTCTCCACAAAGGGAAAACCCCTATTGCCGTTTTGTTTATTACGAGGGCAGTAGTTTTTACAGGGACATGGGTAGTAGCGACGCCATGAAAGAGATTTTCCGGTTACAGCGCAACAATGCGTACGATGGTTCGGTGCAGCATTTTTTCAGAAGTATGATAGCCGATCAGCTCAAAGAGGAAGGATATTCCTTTTATAATGGGGCGTTGAAAATTTCGCCGAAGCGGGTGTATGGTTTAGTAGATAAGCAGGATCACTACCTGGTCTATTTTAAAAGAAACTTCATCCTAAACCACAAAAAGAAATTGAATTCCAGGGTGGTGATATCTGATCACGAAGCGCCCATCAAGGTCTATTATGATGGCAACTATGAGCCGGCACGCAGGGTTCGTTTTGATGGTGATCTGGGTGAGTATCGGATAGCTAAAACCTTGCCGTTGGATTATCAGGGAAATTGACCCATGCAATCCAAGGTTTCCTAAATCGACTTTCCTAATCCAAATAGGTGCTTACAAAGTTTTCTGCGTAACGCTTGATGTCATTCCTGGTGGACTCGAAGGCCTGATGAATCTCTTCATCTGTGCCGCTAACCTTAGAGGGGTCCGAAAAGTTCTGGTGTAATCGCTTGGCATGGGGTGCCGGAATGAATGGACAGTTCTCATTGGCATGATCGCAAACGGTAATAATGTAATGCCAATCTACACCGGAGTATTCGTCCACATGGTTGGATGTATGGCTAGAGATGTCGATTCCATCCTCCCTCATAATTGCGACGGCGCCCGGATTAAGGCCGTGAGTCTCTATCCCGGCACTGTAAACTTGGGCTTTTTCACCGGCTAAGGTCTTCAAGTAGCCATGAGCCATCTGGCTTCGGCAGCTGTTACCGGTACATAGTACCAATACATTCTTTTTCATTGATTTTCTTTAGTTGTTAGTGTATTCCTGTCTGTTTACTACGCCTTTCCATTAAGACGTTGTCATACCATTTTCCATTTCTTTGAGCCGGTCTTTCCCTGATCCCGATCACCCGAAATCCACATTGTTTGTGCAATGCCAGACTCGCCTGATTCTTCGGGAAGATCCCCGCCTGTAAGGTCCAGAACCCCTCCTGCTCGCTGGACTTGATCAGATGTGATAATAAAGCCTTTCCAACTCCTTGCCCTCTGGCTTCTTCGGCAATGTAGATAGTCACTTCGGCTACTCCCTTGTAAACCTCTCGTTTAGAGACCGCACTAAGTGCACACCAGCCCACCACGAGTTTGTCTTTGGTTTCGACCACATAGCGACAAGCGGGTAGAAACTTTTCATTCCAGGTATTCCAATCTGGAATTTCTGTCTCAAAGGAGGCTACACCCGTATCCAAACCTTCGGCATAAATACGGGCGATATCCTTAAAGTCTTCTCTATGTGAAGCGCGTATATTCACTTAACAGCATCCGCCTCCAGGCTCACAGCAAGCTTCGACCTCTGTTGTTGCTGGTTCAGGTACACCACAAGCGTCCTTTGCTTTGCAATCTGTGGGTTCGACAGCCAATTTAAGCCGAAGTTCTTTCTGGCCGATTTCGAAATCGTTAATAAATAGTTGTGCAGTGTGGAACTCATCGTTCCCGTATTCGATCTTGGCCTCGGAATCCATTACATACGGTTTCATACGCCCAACTTTTTTAAGTATGCTCAGGGCTTTATAAACTGTCATATATTCGGTCTTCCCAATCTCACTAGGCGACTCCCATAATTGAATAACAGTCTCTTTCCAGGCATCTGTTCTGGCTCCGCAATCGACTGAATCGATCTGCAGGTGTTTTACTTCCGTGATGTGGTAATTGGCATTGACCAATTTCCCTGGGCTATATTCGAACAATAGGGATTTCCCTGTATGTTCTGCCAGTAGATTTAATAATTCCTGTGTTCTCATAGTCTATCATTTTAAATGTTCAGCCTTGGAGATGATCAGATCGATCAGCTCGTCCATATGGGCTGAGGTGGTAAATGGGTTCATAAATGTTGTTCTCAAGTAATAGCCATCTTTTAATTGAACCGCAACAATGTAGTAGCGGCCATCTTCGATTATGGCTTTCCTGATCTGCTGATTCAATTGATCCAGATTCTTCTGGGACGATTTGAACCGGAAACAGACAATATTGGTCTGAGGCTCCAGGGCCAGTTCCATATCCGGATGTTCGACGATCTTTTGGGCGAACGACTGACCACTTGCGTACAGGGTATTGACCAGGTCGTTGAAAAAGCTCCATCCATGCTCGGCAACAATGCTCAGAAATCGCAAACTCATCATGCTCTTGGTACATTCGAAGGTTCTTTTGCCCATGTTGAACCATTCCGGATCTTCCTGTGCTTCCCATAAATAGTGGGCATCTTGCTGAAAGGTGGCATAGCTGTGGGATGCATTTTTAAATAAGACCGCGGTGGTAATGGATGAGGTACCCATCATTTTATGGCCATCTATGATGATAGAGTCCGCTTTGGCTGCTCCCTCTAGCAGGAAACTATACTGGTCGGAATACAGGGCAGCGCCTCCATGAGCTGAGTCAACGTGAAACCAGAGGTCATGATTTTGAGCAAATTTACCCAAGGCGACAAGATCATCGTGAATGCCTGTTGCTGTACTGGGGGCATTACCAACCATGGCTATCACTTGGATCCCTTGGTTCATCGCTTGTTCATACAGTGGTTCCAACTCCTGGGTCTTTATTCGGTATTGGTCATCTACTGGGACCTTTATCAGGCCTAAGTCTCCCAGACCCATGATCCGAGCTGCTCGGTCTACACAATAGTGAGCCTGCTCCGAAACCATGATCGCCAGGGGAGTACTCTGCCCTTTGGACCAGACGTCAGTGTTTGACTTGGCCTTTCTAGCCGCTAAGAGGGCTGTTAAATTGGCCAAGGTGCCTCCAGAAGTAAGGAAGCCATCTCCTTGCTGCCAGCCCAAAGGCTCGCGGAGATATTCGCAAACCAGGCGCTCCAATGCCGCATTGGCCGCTCCCATTTCATAGACCGCCGAGCCATTATTCATCAGATCACTCATCCAAGTGCCAACAGCTGAGGCCGGAACGGCCGGAGCCACCTGATGACCAATGTAACCCGGATGATGTATATGAATGGAACGGTTTAAAACAGTTTCCAGGAATTCAGTCAGTTTTTCCTGCTTGGGAAAATGATCCTTCCAAAACTGATATTCCTCTTCCGGATCGATATAGTCGATGACCTTGGTAGGCCCTGGATCTTGCATCTTGGTCAAATGCTTATGCAACATATCCAATACAGCTTGTCCATTCTCATGGAAAACTGTTGGATTATAGGCCTGATGTAGTATAGGAGTACTCATTTAGCAGCATTTGGCTTCTGTAGACTCAAAGAAGTCTGTGAATAGTCGGTTTAATTCTGCCAATCGTTCTGGGTTCAAGGTGTAGTAACGGCTATTCCCGTCAAAACGACTCTCCAGTAATCCAGATTTCCTGATCACATCCAGATGCTGGGAGGTAGTGGGTTGTGAAAGCCCGATGTGTTCGGAAATGCCTTTGCAAAGACAACCGTCACAGTCCCCAATGTAATTAAGAATGGACACCCTTGCAGGATGAGAGAGTACCTTGGCCAGGTCGGCCAACTGGTTCACCTGATCTGAATGCAAATATTTCTTGGTTACTCCCATGACTTATATTTTAATATTGCAATATTACGATATAATAATCAATGACCAACTGACATTGGTCATTTTTAACAGATATTTTTAAGGAGGAAAATTATTCGAAAGCTGAATCTATCGGTTCCCAAAGCTCGATTTTGTTCCCTTCCGGGTCCAGTATCCAACCAAATTTGCCGTAGCTGTACTCTTCCATCTCACCGACTATGGTAACCCCTTCCTTTTTAAGAACCTCTAATAGTTCGACCAGATTTTCTACCCGAAAATTCATCATGAACTGCTTCTCGCTAGGTGAGAAATAGGTGGTGTCCGCCTTGAACGGACTCCATTGGGTAGAGCATTTATTTCCTTGCTCATCCTTCCACCAGAAGGTCCAGCCATAGGCATCGGTCGGAATGCCCAGATGGGTCTTGTACCAATCTTTTATATGATCCGGATCTTCTGTCTTGAAGAAGAACCCACCAAGTCCAGTTACTCGTTTGTCCATGATTATGCGTTGTTCGAGTTAGTTTTTAGTATCAGGCCCGAGATCAAGGTGATGATCGATCCAATAACAAAGACAGTCAGGAACATGATGACAAAATTCATCATGGGATTCATCCAAAATTCCTTCTGGGATTCCAGTTGTGCTTTTTGTATTTCAAATTCATCGGCAGGAAGACTTTCCTGGAGTTGAGCCAGGGATCGTGCATAATAGTCGTCCATGAATTCCGGGTTGATGTACTTCACGTAGATTACGTCCAAGAGTCCGAAGGCCAATGCCGTTAGCAGGCTGATAAGCAGCCCAATGGTTAATGCTTGTTTAAAGTTTAGCTGCCCGTTATTCTCCTTATCCCTGAAATAGCGAATTCCAAAGAAGACAAAAGAAAGTGATATGATCATGGAGGAATATCCAAGTACTTCCTGGGCGTCGTATGAAAGTCCTTTGCCCAAGGTCCAGGAGGCCAGGAAGAGTATACAAATGGTCAGGGCTCCGTAAAGTCCAAATCGAATACTGGTTCTTTTCATGATTTTTCAATTATTGATACCAGACAAATGTCCCTTAATGTGGTCAAAAGGGACTCATACTAAAGTACTAATGTGCCTCCTCCTAAAGTACGAATTACCCGAAATCAGAGGATTCCTTGTATCCTGGCCTGTTTTACAGCCTGGGTTCTCCGCTTGGCGTCCAGTTTTAGTAACAGATTGGAAACATGAGTTTTGACCGTGCTTTCAGATACATAAAGTGTTTGCGCGATCTCCTGGTTAGATAAGCCTTCCCCAATTTTGACCAGCACTTCATATTCCCTGTCGCTGATGCCCAGTTCTTTGATCTTTTCCGTGTCAATTGAGGTCATATCATCTGAACTTTGTCGGGAGGAACGCTTGTGTATCAACCATCCGATAAGGAAGAATGCCACCGCGATAACACCCAAACCGATCTCCGCAAACCAATTATCGCTGATCCGGCTGTATTTGTTCAGTTGGAAAAGGATCATCACCAGGATGATGAGCAAGCTAAAAACGAAAACGGTCTTTCGCACGGTCAGATCAGGTTAAGGGCCAGGATCTTGTTTACTATGGTCTGAGCGAGTTTCTCTTTACTTTCATGCGTCCATCCGGCCACATGTGGAGATAACACAACATTGGGGTGATCCAAGAGGGCTTGAAATGCCTCAGGGATTCCATTTTCGAACAAGGACTCGAATGATCTTTTCTCATATTCCAACACATCCAGACCGGCGCCCAGCACCTTGCCAGAATCCAGGGCCTTGACCAAATCGGCCGTTACAACGCAGCGCCCACGTGCCGTATTGAGCAACCATACGGGCTTGCTCAAAGATTTTATAAAAGCTTGGTCTATTATGCCCCGGGTTTCATCGGTCAGTGGGACGTGCAAACTGATCACATCAGATTCCCTTTTGAGTTCTTCCAGGCTAACCTGGTGAGCGAATTGGTCACCCACATCAGATTGGATATCATAGCAGATAACCCGGCACTCAAACCCTTGAAGTTTCTTGGCAAATGCCTTCCCCATATGGCCATAACCAACTAGTCCCACGGTCATATTATCCAATTCGACCCCTCGATTTTCTTCCCGTAACCAAAGGCCATTTCTAACCTCTCTGTCCGTAATCTGTAAACGGTTGATCAGCATCAGCAGCATGCCCAGGTTGTGTTCTCCAACTGCATTGGCATTACCCTCTGGAGCATTGATCAGTTTAACCCCTAATTCCCAGGCAGCATCCTGGTCGATATTCTCCAGCCCGGCACCAACCCGTCCTATGAATTTTAGTCGGCTTGCCTTTTCCAAGAATTTTCGGTCAATGGGGAAGCGACTTCTCAAGATCATCCCTTCGAACTGATCGATCTTCTGTTCGATCACCTCCTTGCTGGAGTGATAGTCCTCGACATTCTCATATCCTGCCTGCCCGAGTTGTTCGAGCATCAGCGGGTGGTTGGTATCTAGGTGAAGGATGCGCATCAGATCTCCGGATAATGGGATTTGGTTCGGCTATCGATCACATCTCCCGTATGTTTGGTTGTTAGGGATTCGAAAAGGAGAACCTGAACTTCTTGACCGTTTACCGTCCTAGGACAGTGCTCCACTCCTTTTGGAACGACGATGATCTCGCCTTCCTCCAGTCTCACCACTTTGTCACGGAAGTGCATATCCAGTTGTCCTTTTTGAATAAAGAACAGTTCATCCTGGTCGGCATGGGAATGCCACACAAAATCTCCTTCTATTTTGGCCAGCAAGACCTGCATATTATCTACTCGCGCTATTTGGTGAGGAGACCATTTGTCGGAGAAGAGATCGAACTTTTCCTTCAGATTAATGGATTTCATCGCTTAGGTGTTTGGATGAAACAAATTAAGGATTTCTGGTGGGATTTTAATGGGTTTGTGGTCCTGAGCCTGAAGCAAACACCATCTGGTCTTGCCCCGGATCAGAACTTTCCCATCTGATGGTCGTGTCAGGGTATAACAACGTTCGCTCTGGGCCGCTTTGGACCAACTGACCCAGGTTTCCATTTGAAGTTCTTCCCCCAGGAAGGCGGGAGCCTGATAATCGATCTCGTGCCGCAAGACAACCCAGACATATCGTTCCCTCAAATGCTTTGGTGTTAAGGACTCCCAATGTCTGGAGGCAGCATCCAAACACCATTCCAGGTAGCGGATGTTGTTAACATGACCGAGCTCGTCGATAGAATCGGCATTCACGGTAAAGGTGAAGGCAAAGCGAGCTGCTGTCAAAAGTGCAAAATGAGTTTAGAGATATAAAAGTAGATCAGGATCCCAAAGATGTCATTGCTGGTTGTGATAAAAGGACCTGTTGCTATAGCTGGATCAACACCTCTTTTGTCCAGGAGTATTGGTACGAAAGTTCCAATTATCGAGGCCATGATGATCACGGCGATCAGGGAAACACCAATGGCAAGGCTAACATTTACGGGTTGACCAATAATTTGGTTAAAGGCTACGACTAGAAGTGCCAAAGAGATCCCATTGATCAAGCTCAAACTGAGTTCTTTGACAAATCGACTAAACAGACTTCCTTTTACCACATCGTTGGCCAGACCCTGCACGATGATCGCACTGGATTGTACGCCTACATTTCCAGCCATTGCAGCTATCAGTGGGGTGTAGAAGAAAAGAATGGCATATCGGTCCAAGGCTGCTTCAAAATCTTGCATGATGAACACAGCTGCCAGTCCACCGATCAGTCCAAGTACCAGCCAGGGAAGCCTCGCTCTTGTTAGTAGCAAGACACTATCGTCGGCCTCTACGTCTTCGGAAATACCCGCGGCCAGCTGATAGTCGCGTTCTGCCTCTTCCTTGATGAAGTCTACCATATCGTCTATGGTAATCCGTCCCACCAACATTCCTTCTTCGTCCACAACAGGGATGGCTTCCAGATCGTATTTCTGCATCAACTTTGCGACGTCTTCCCCATCGGTTTCGACTGTCACATAGTCTACCTTTGGGATGAAAATATCACTAATGTGGGCTTTGTCCGGAGCGGTGAGCAGATCCTTCAGGGATAGTCTGCCGGTCAAATGACCTTCTTTGTCTGTTACATAGATGGAGTGGACCCTGGTAACATTCTTCGCTTGTCGCCGCATTTCTCGAACACAGCCTGCTATGGTCCAGGTTTCTTTGACCTTCACCAATTCCCGGGCCATCAATCCACCAGCACTTTTGTCATCATACTGGGAGAGTTCGACCAGATCCGCAGCCAGTTCTTCGTCCTGAATTTCCTCGATCACCTGTTCCTGGACTTCCTCATCCAGTTCTGCGATCACATCGGCTGCATCGTCAGAATCCATTTCGACCAGTTCTTGGGCGATCTCCTTAGGGGATAGTCTGTCCAGGATCTTTTCTCGGACATCTTCGTCCAATTCCATTAGGGTATCGGAGGTGATGTCACTTTCCAGTAATTTGATCACGTAAGTTGCCTCTTCACTGTTCAGTTCTTCTAACAGATCCGCGATATCGGCAAAGTGAATTTCGGAAAGCAGTTCCTTTAGGGCACGACCGTCCCGTTGAACAATGAGTTGCTCAATCTGATCTATGAATTCGGTCGTCAGTTGAAACTGCATGGGAGTCGATCATCTGTGTTATTCGGATAAAATCGGAAACCGAAAGTTGTTCCGGACGCTGGGCAAATATAGTATCTTCTTTGTGTTTGAGCGGGATATCAAACACTTTTAAGCTGTTGCGTAGTGTTTTACGCCTTTGTTGAAAGGCCCTTTTTACGACCTGTTTAAAGAGCTCTTCGTCGCAGGGAAGACTATAATTTGTGCGCCTGGTCATGCGGATCACACCGCTATCTACCTTAGGAGGTGGATTAAAACAACCTGGCTTGACAGTAAACAGATATTCGCATTGATAATAGGCTTGGCAGAGTACAGATAATATGCCATAAACCTTTGAACCGGGAGGGGAGCAGATCCGCTGTGCGACCTCCTTTTGGAACATACCGGAAAATTCCGGTACTGCCACTCGATAATCCAAGGCCCTAAAGACGATCTGCGAGGAGATATTATAGGGGAAGTTGCCACTGATGGCAAAGGGCTGGTTGCCACAAATTTGATTCAAATCTTGCTTGAGGAAATCTCCCTCAACAATTTTTAGATTTTCTTGATCGAAATGTGTCCCCAAGTATTCGACCGATTCTTTGTCAATTTCCATCGCGATGACCAAAGGGTTATCTTCCAGGAGATATTTGGTCAACACGCCCATACCCGGTCCGATCTCCATAACCTGATCATATCCATTTCCAGTTAGGGTGGACGCAATCCGTTTGGCAACCGATTCTTCCTTCAGAAAATGTTGTCCAAGGTGTTTTTTAGCACGTACGGGCTTGGTCATAGAGAGGTAAAATTAATAAAAAGACGATGTCGATTATGCTGGATGAACTTGTGAATAAGCGAATAGATAAGTAGTTTTAATGTTCCGACGGCTAAGATGCTGTGTAGTATTTTCTTACATAGCGTGTTTCATCGGTAAAATAATTCATTTTAACTAAAAGTATAAGCGTCATTTAGGATTTTTCCTTCAAATTTCTACTTTTGTTAGGAATCGTATTCGTAGAACCTCACAACTCTCGGACCATGAAAAGGATTTTTTCGACTGCATTATTTGTGGCCCTTACCACAAATGCTATGGCTCAGGCATCATATTCAGTAATAGACGAGCACATAAACTTCACTATTTCCGATACCGTAAAGAGTCCCCAGGATTATGGTGATAACGGCTTCAATTTTGAATCATTTACTACTGGTATCAATTCTGAATACTCAGAGATAGGTGTCTGTTTTTACAGAGGCAAGTTCATCACTTATTCTTCCCGTAAAATCGGGGCCTTGGGTAAGAAGGATCCACGGACTAACGAACCCTTTACCAAACTTTTTTGTAGTGATGTTACCGGAGATTGGAACCTGGATCGACCCCTACTGTTTTCCCGTATTCTGAATAAGAACGAGAGCTTGGGGAGTCTGACGTTTGATAAGAGCGGTACTACGGTATTCTTTACCAAAGGCGTAGAAGGTAATAGCGGTGTGATGCAATTGTATCGTGCGGATATGTCTCCACAGAAATTGGGTAAGTGGGAGAACATCACTCCACTTCCTTTCAATAGCGAAAGTTATTCTGTAGAGACACCACATTTGGCACCGGATGGGAAGACGCTTTACTTCTCCTCCAATATGCCCGAATCTAAAGGAGGGTACGATATCTATATGGTTACGCTAAATGAGGATGGGACTTATGGTCCGGTACAGCCTGTACCTGGAGATATCAACTCTGAAGCAGATGAGAAATTCCCACATACTTCCGTAGACGATAAGTTTATGTATTTTTCTTCTAATGGTCACGGAGCGATCGGTGGATATGATGCCTATAAAAGCAGAAGATCCCCCGATGGATTTAAGTTGGTGATCAACCTGGGGAATACCATCAATACGAAATTTGACGAGATCGCTTTTGTTCCAGCAACCAAAAAGGATGCCTACATCACATCCAACCGTGAAGGTGCATTGGGTGGATACGACATATACAAGATCACCGAATTTGTGAAGCTGAATCAGGTCGTTGCCGGTAAAGCCATGAATTTTGACACTGGTGAGGTATTGGCTGGGGCTCGGATTCGGTTAATTGATACAGAAGGCTACGAGGTTGCAGAGACCACCTCGGACGCTAATGGAGCCTATACATTACCGATCAGTTCATTTGAATTTTACACCGTGATCGCCGAAATAGACGGATATCAGAACGGGGTAACGATCTTCAATTCGGATAATGTAACCGAGAAGTTCCAGGTAGATGTTAGTCTGAAGCAAGATTAACCCTATTCCTAATTTACTGTTCGTCAATAACTTCTAACTCCGTTCGAAAGGCTACAAATTTTCCTTTGAATCGATCGCTTTGTGATCGCAGACGTTGTGCATCCTCCTTGTAATAGGCTTGTAACATATCATAGGACTGAGTTCGGTATTGTATCGAATAGGTAATTCCACCCATTTCTTCTTCGACCATAACCCGAGACATCAGGGCCGAACTGAACTTTCCCGTTGCAAGCATGTCCGGAATGTGCTCTCCACACATCCAATCTAACCATTGCTGTTGAATAGACTCGTCGATATTGATGGTCACATTGTAGATATACATGGAGGTGCTCTTTGGTGAATTTAGTTGATCTCGTCCCCGCGTAGGCGCCGGAACCGTTTACGGGCATCGACAAAATAGATACTGTCCTCATGTTCAAAGATCAGTACCTGATATTGTTCCTTAGCTTTTTCTGGTAAAAGCAACTTCTCTTCATACAAACGGCCCAAGCTGTAATGCGCATCATCACTTAAGATATCCTCTCCAAATTGTTCGATCAGCTGGAGATAAACTGCCTCAGCCTTATCCAATTCGGCAGTTTCCTCGTAGATCTGCCCCAATTTTAACAGGCATTCGTCCAATATGGCTTCATCTTGATGGTCGTTCAATATGCCTTTAAGGATACTAACACTTTCCGGGTATTTGTTCTGCAAAGCCAAAAGATCGGCTCGTGCATACTTTTTCAAGGCGGTCTGGGTAGAATCTTCCAGGCTATTGTCTCGTATCATCAAGCTGAGTTCCATCGCATCATTGGCGATCAGCTGGGAGGCAGATTTCTTCAGCACATCCAGCTGGATCTGTGCCCACTCAAAATCCCCTTTGTAATAGCTGGTTTTAGCCACCTTGTAGCTGGCTTCCTGGGCCAGGATATCGTTCTTCAGCCCACGTTGTACCTGTGAATAGTAGATCAAGGCCTCATTGAATTTCTCACCAAAGACCAAAACATCGGCAAGTAAAAGCTTGGCCCTACCTTTTTGATAGTTGGTCAATTGTTGTCCGATCAAACTCTTCAGTCCCCCAATTGCCCTATCTTCTTGTTCCAGTTGATACGCCACGAACTCGTAATAGGCCATCTGGATTCCAAAGGTCCTGGGGCCGTCACCATATTCCTGAAGTAACTTTTTAAACTCAGATTCGATCTCGGGATAATCGGCTTCGGTTGCCTGTCTTAGTTTGACATCCATGGCATAGCGCTGAGCTTCTAATCTGAGCTCTAAGGACGTGGCATTGTCAATAAGAAATTGGACCATTTGCTCAGCCTGCTCATAGGCCTCTGCTTCCATGGTGATCAGAACCAGGTCAATTATTCCTTCCAGATTCTCAGGGTCTCTTCTAAAAACCGCTTTTTCCTGTGTAAATGCCTTGTCAAATTGATTTTGCTGGATAAACAGCCAGCTCAGCATCTTGTTGTACATGGGCTCAGGCTGCTTTTGAATGCGACCCAAAAGCGCTTTTCTAAGCAAAGTGTTGGCCTCTGAATTTGGGTCGTCGCTCACATAGGCGCTAAAGTTTCGCTGAGCCACGGCTCTGTAGGCCGGGTTGGTATTCATCAGGTCCAGGTATTTCTCGAACATCAGTTCCATTTTGCCCTGTTCCCCATAAATTCTAGCCAATTGTGGGTTAAAATCCCGTTCAGGGTCAAGCTGCATTGCTCGCTCGTAAACCTGCGCTGCCCGGTCCAATAGGCTGTATTCCTGAAATGCCTTCCCAATGTTGTATGCATAGTTTGGTCGCTGCTCCACATAGCTGTAGGCCTGGTCGTAATTTTCATTGGCCAGGCTATCCTGGTCCTGAAGGGCATAATTATAGCCCAGGTCTACATAGAGCTGTGGAATCAAACCCCGTCCGGCCAGTCTTTTTTTCAGCAGAAGTTCGGCTTTCTCAAACTCTTCCAATTGTTGATAGGTCTCTACCAATGAGAGCAGAAAATCCAAGCGATTCGGATTTTGCCTAAGTAATTTTTCATAGAGTGTGCCGGCCTTTTCAAACTGTCCTTGTTCGAAATAATTCTTAGCCAAGGCATCACTTTGCGCCAGAGCGGGAAAAGTCAGGAATAACCCAAGAAGAATACCGTATATCAGTTTACACCTCACGGAATAAAGATACCAATTGATATCTTAAAAAAAGGCCAAAAGAAGCAAGGCGAATCGCCTTAGTCGATCCGATCGAAGCCGCAATAGGGTACCAGGACTTCGGGAATTTTTATACCATCGGCATCCTGGTAATTTTCTAAGATTCCGGCCAAAACACGAGGTAATGCCAGGGAACTCCCGTTCAAGGTGTGAACCAGTTGTTTTTTTCCATCTGCATCCTTGTATCGTAGTTTCAGGCGATTGGACTGGAAGGTCTCAAAATTGGAAACTGAAGAGATCTCCAACCAGCGATCCTGGGCCGTAGAAAACACTTCGAAATCGTAGGTCATAGCTGCAGCAAATCCCAGATCTCCTCCACAGAGGCGAAGAATACGATAAGGCAATTTAAGTTCCCTGAGGATCTCCTTTACATGATCTACCATTCCATCCAGTGCTGCATAGCTGTTTTGGGCTTCTTCCAGCCGAACTATTTCGACCTTGTCAAATTGATGCAATCTGTTCAGGCCTCGGACATGGGCACCATAACTCCCGGCTTCTCTCCGGAAACATGGGGTATACCCAGTACATAGAATAGGTAGATCGGTATGGTTGAGTAAGTCTCCTCGAAACAAATTAGTCACGGGTACTTCCGCGGTTGGGATAAGGTATAGATCCTCATTGGTCACATGATACATCTGCCCTTCCTTGTCCGGAAGTTGACCCGTACCATATCCTGAGGCCTCATTAACCAGATGAGGAACTTGATACTCTGTATATCCCGCACTAGTGTTCTTATTCAGGAAATAACTGATCAAAGCACGTTGCAGACGGGCTCCTTTTCCTTTGTAGACGGGAAAACCGGCTCCGGTCACCTTCACCCCAAGCTCGAAATCGATGAGATCGTATTTTTTCGCAAGTTCCCAATGAGGTAGAGCATTATCTTCCAGTTGTGGGATGTCTCCTTCCCGGAATATCTCTTCGTTATCCTCTTCGTTACTTCCAGTTGGAACAAGTTCGTAGGGAATATTCGGTATGCCATAAAGCAATTCCTCCAACTCTTTAGAGGCATCACCCAAGGTGTTTTGAAGTTCTTTGGATGCTTCCTTCAGAGCAGTGGTTTGCTCTTTCATTTCGTTGGCCAATTCCGCCTGACCCGATTTGAACAATTGTCCGATCTCTTTGGAGAATTTGTTCAATTTCGCAAGGGTTTCATCCAGCTCTGCCTGGGTAGATCGCCTTTTTTCATCGGTCTTAAGAATTAGCTCTAGCTCTTCTTTAGCATCCATACCTCTTTTGGCCAATGCAGCTAAGAATTCATCCTTTTTTTCGCGGATTTGGTGTACCTGTAACATACCAAGCAGTTTAAGGGCACAAAGTTAAGCAGCCCCGGCACCTTATCAAAGATAATGAGCCCTTAAATGATTATTCGGATCCTTTTTTTGATTCCCTCTTTTCTGGCCTGTCCATGAATCCTTCCGGTGAAGGCAGTACCCAATCACTATGACTAAAATGTTCCCAGGGAACAGCCGCCAGGTCAATCTCAGGGTCAATGAAATCATAGTACTTTCTGTCATTCACTTTCACCCGGGAGATAACTTTGACTTCCACATCACGCCCACCCTGAAGCTCGATTTCGTGTATGCGCTGAGCCAGTTGCCAGATCATATCCGGCTTGGTTCGCATGGAACGTCGTTGTTTTTTGGTCAAGAGTTCTTCGTGCTGAAATACCGTTCGTTGACCACTTTCTTTATCGATCACATAATATATCAGTTGGCCGTTGCGAGTACGCAACATCATTCTCCAGGCTAGCCGATGCCCTTCTTCATTCCACAGCACATGATCCTGAAAGAACCAATGCCTTAATGGAAGAGCGACCATGACAAGCATAAAGATGCCAAACCCCCAGACCAGTAGCGGTTTGTATGATGGGACTTTGATCTCAAATCCTTGGTATAAGGGTTTTTTCGGCATAAATCTCTTGATCAGTGTTTCGGAACTAAAGAAGAAGAACGAAAATGCTATGGACATATAGGGGAAGATTCCGATCCGAAATACCACAGAATTGAACAAGTGGAACACCAGAGAGAGTACAAACCCCAACATTCGGGTTCTTTTCCATAGAAGCATGGGTACGATCAAAAGATCAAAGAAGATACCCACATAGGCCATGGCGTGATGCAACCACTCCTTTTGTAGTAGAGGTCCGATCACCTTATAGTTTTGCTTGGCCTGCATAAATAACCTGGTGGTTGTTCCGTCCAGCCAGTCAGGGTATATCTTGGCGATACTGGCATAGGTATACACGATCCAGATCAAGGCAATTGGAATCACGTAGGCCCATCTGGGAACCGAAAGACTTTTGATCTCCGGATTTAGCTTACTATCCAGGGAGGCATATCTGTTTGCCGGTAAAAGGACCATTAACCAACACAACAACATCATCAGGTAATAGTGGTTGTTGTAGGAGGTCTTCTGCATGAGGTATACACCAGACCACATAAGAGCATACATCAGCATGCTGAACCGGTATTTGTATCCTACCATGACCAACAATCCGAAAACTCCCATCAAGGCGAAATAGAAATACATCCCGTTTCCAGGTAAGGGCTGTAGGAATTCAAAGCCAATAAAATTAAAGGTGAATTGAGGTTCGATCATAACCCGCTTGACCCATCCGGTAGCGATTGCACCAAAACCTTCGGTCGCGATCAAGAGTCCAAATGCTATTCGCCAGAGGACCAACCCAACACTGTCTACCTGCTTAAAAAGTAACCTATCCATGGGTGCTTAGGTATTTCCTGGCATATTCCTCGTCCGCTCTGATCGCCGCTTTCAATTGCCCGAGATCAGCAAAGGTTTCTTCCTGCCTGATATAATGCAGGAACGCTAGCTTGAGCTCACTTCCGTAAAGATCTGCTTCTATATCCAGGAAATGCGTTTCGATAGACAGATCCTGGCCTCCAACGGTGGGGTTAGTGCCTATATTTGTAATACCGTAGACAGTCTTTCCCTTTAATCGGGACTTCACGATATATACGCCTTTGGCGGGTATAAGTTTGTAGCTCTCTGCTACATGAAGATTAGCCGTTGGATAGTTCAGTTGTGGACCTCCGAGGCCCTTTCCACGAACAACCTCTCCCCGTATTGGATAATTGTAGCCCAGATAGTTGTTGGCAGTTTCCATATCACCGGCCAGCAGGGCATTTCGCACTTTGGTAGAGCTGACGGCCACGTCCTCTATTTCCTGGGCATCGATCTCTATGACCTCAAATCCAAGTTGATCGCCATATCGTTTTAGATCCTCAATATCCGCTCCTCGCTGTTTGCCAAAACGGTGGTCATACCCAATGATGATCTTAGCTGCATTTAATTGTCCAACAAGGATATCGGTTACGTATTCTTCTGCATCCAGTCTGGAAAATTCTTTTGTAAAGGGTTGAATGATCAGGTGATCAAGCCCAAGTGCTTGCAACTGCTTCTTTTTCTCTTCCAGCGTACTGAGCAAACGGATGTCGCTTTCTTTTTGTAAAACCATCCTGGGATGAGGAAAAAAGGTAAGTAAGGCAGAATCCAAACCAGCTTCGCGAGCAGTATCTATTACTCTTTTCAAAATGGTCTGGTGGCCAATGTGAACACCGTCAAATGTCCCAATGGTCAGCACACAACCCGTATCGTTCTTATATTCTTTGGCCGACGAATACTGCTTCACGCTATTTGCCGTTGAATTGATTCATGGTTTCTGTAATTCCGGCCAGGCCAAAAGATTCGATGGCCTGTACGCTTTTATGGAGTCGCTCCGGCAACTGTTCCCTTTCTTCGTCCGACCATTTTCCAAGTACATAATTGACCTGTTGCCCTTGACCAAAATCCGAGCTAATTCCAAACCTAAATCGATTGTATTGGGTCGTTTGTAATTGTTGTTGGATATCCTTTAGGCCGTTATGACCTCCATCGCTTCCCTTCTTTTTGATCCGTAAGGTCCCAAAAGGTAAATTGAGATCGTCTGTCACTACGAGTAGGTTTTCGGCTGGAATTTTCTCTTTGGTCATCCAGTATTTGATGGCTTTGCCACTTAAATTCATAAAGGTGCTGGGCTTTAGCAGAATAAAACTGCGACCTTTTTTCTTGTATACGGTTAGATCTCCGAGCTTACGCGTCTCCCAGGTGAGATCATTTTCGCTTGCCAGATGATCCAAAATACTGAATCCTATATTGTGACGTGTATCGTGGTATTTGGGGCCGATATTGCCTAGGCCTGCGATCAGGAATTTCTTCATAGGGTCAGGATTAGTGCTGACCTGTTGATCACCGGAGAATAACGATTTGATGAAGGACAGCATTTCCTTTGGGTTTCAATAGTAAAAATAAAAAAAGCATCCCGATTAGCGGGATGCTTTTCAAACACCAGATGTGTTGTTGTTCTATTCGTCGGCAGGGGCTTCGGCTGCAGCCTCGGCTGGCGCCTCAGCACCTTCTGCTCCTTCTGCTCCTTCTGCTCCTTCTTCACCTTCTTCTTCCTCTTCTTCTTCAGCAATAGCTGTTCGGGAGGTTCTCACTTGACAAATAACCGTGTTGTCAGGGTGCATGATGGTGAATTTATCTTGATCTACAGCGGTGATGTACATCTTGCTTCCAATCTTCATTTTGGTGATATCAGCCTCAATAAAATCAGGCAGGTCACCTGGAAGAGCCTTAACTCGCAGTTTACGGTTAACGATACGAAGAACACCTCCGTTTCGTACCCCTTTAGCGTTCCCGTTCAGTTTAACAGGAATGTACATGGTTACCTCCTTATCGTCGAAGATCTGGTAAAAATCTACGTGCAGGATGCGGTCAGTTACCGGGTGAAATTGAATGTCTTGAAGGACACATGGCACAGAAGTACCGTCCTCTAAGGCGATCACAACCGTGTGCACGTTTGGAGTGTACACCAGGTCCTTGAACGCCAGCTCATCTGCCGAAAAGTGGATCGGTGCATCGCCTCCATAGACAACACAAGGAACCTTCCCAGCATTACGTAAGGCCTTGGTCGCAACCTTGCCCACGCTTTCTCTTTGAGATCCGTTAATTGTAATCGATTTCATCGTAATTATTTGAATTAAAGCGCTTAAACATTAAGCGGCTGCAAAGGTGCAATTTTTTTTGCAGCTAACCGAAAGGTTTATAAAGTTTTTTAAATACCGGAATTCCTTGTAGACTCTGGGTTTACATCAGAAATTTAGAGGAAATAGAGTGGTTCTCATTTACCCTTCTCATCACATCGGCAAAGAGATCGGCACAGCTCAACACCTTTAGTTTGGGATGGCTTTGACTAGCCGGAATGGAATCTGTAACGATCAATTCTTCCAATTTCGAATTTTCCAGCTTCTCATAGGCGTTGCCAGAAAGTATGGGGTGAGTACAAATAGCCCTTACGCTAAGCGCTCCTCTTTCCATCATAAGATCGGCCGCCTTGGTCAGTGTGCCCGCCGTGTCTACCATGTCGTCCACCAAGACAACATTCTTACCGCTGACGTCCCCGATCAACTCCATATGGGAGATCACATTGGCCTTAGCTCGCTGTTTGTAGCAGATCACTACGTCGCTTGCCATGGCTTTGGAATAGGCATATGCTCGCTTGGATCCTCCCATGTCTGGTGAGGCTATGGTCAGGTTGTCCAAATTCAGGTTTTTCAGATAGGGTAGGAAGATAGTAGACCCAAATAAGTGGTCAACTGGTTTTTCAAAGAAACCTTGAATCTGATCAGCATGCAGGTCCATGGTAATTATCCGTGTGGCACCAGCTGTTTCCAACATTTTAGCCACTAATTTAGCTGCAATAGGTACCCTGGGTTTGTCTTTTCTGTCCTGTCTTGCCCAACCGAAATAGGGCAGTACTGCTGTAATATGCCTGGCAGAGGCGCGCTTTGCGGCATCCAGCATCAACAGCATTTCCATCAGGTGATCGCTGTTCGGAAAGGTGGACCCAATAATGAAAACCCTTGCCCCACGAACGGATTCCTCAAACGAAGGTTGGAATTCACCATCGCTGTAGGTGGAAGTGATTACATTTCCGAGAGGAATGCCAAAGGATTTGGCAATGTCTTCTGCTAAGGCCTGGCTTTGTTTACAGGCAAAAATTTTTGGTTCAGGAATCGGTGCCGACATGTGAAAGAGTATCTGTTGGGTGCAAATTTAAAACTCTCCTTCTTTATTTAGGGAAAAGGCAGCGGCTTTTACTAACATTTTTTGAATTTATTGTTTACTTTTGCCACCCCCGCCGAAGTGGTGGAATTGGTAGACACGTTGGATTCAAAATCCAATGAGAGCAATCTCGTGTGGGTTCGAGTCCCACCTTCGGTACTTAAAGACCCAATAAAGGGTACAAATGCGAGCGATCTTAAAACAAGAAAGCTCGCTTTTTTGTTTTAAGGCGTTAAGCGTTTGTTTTTTTGGGTCTTTCACGAGCCCCGCTTGTGGGCCCTTTGCCGTAGGTAAAGAATCCCACTTTTCCTGAGAGCTCGCTTTTTTCGTGAAGGGTGAATAGTGAGGAGTGAAGCTTTTGGCAGGTCCTGGAATCCAAGTGATCTTTCTTGAAATCAGACCGCTCTATTCTTGAATAGTCTTTGATGTATCGAAATTTGCTTTGGACTTCAGGAAAGAGGAACTAATTTGTTCCGGGCGGGGAATGATGCCCCAAGGTAGAATGTATCAATTGCGGCTTGCGCTCTGCAAGTCCATAATAGGAGTAATATTGTTCTTTTGATTCTTCAATCTTCACTCCTCACTCTCTTATCATACATCCGCTTCACCTGAAGGTCCCCAAATCCATAAATACTTTCCCGCTTGTTGAACTCCTGAAATACGGACCCAAAGTCTTCGGCATTAAGATCCGTCATAATGTTCGCAAGGGTACGCATGGGTCTGCCGGGGTCATCATCAGAGGGAATCCGTTCCAGGTGAGCTTGAACGGCTCTCAGGATGAAGGGATAATTCGCATTCAATGACCTTCCAACAGCCAGAAGCTTGTCCTGATCTCCAGATTGATAATGAGTCCAAAGCAGGGCTATCGCATCCAAGTTGTCCAGTTCAACAGGCTCTTTATGGATCTCTATCAATTGAGTGTTGGAGAGTCCAGCAAAGCCATACTGAGTATGGAGTTTTGGTCGAACCAATTGGGCGGTGGTGATATTTGGATTAGCTGATAGTAAAAAGCAAACAAACCAAAAATTGACCTGGCAGAAAAGATCATCCTCAAACCAGAGATAGACTTTAGAACCCTCAGGTAGCGTACGGATCTTCTCAAATTCCGAGACCGTATCCTGTGTGTATTCTTCTTTGGAGTAGTCTCCGTATGCCTGTGTTATGAAGTGAGCGCGATTCTTATAGAAGGCCTGCAGGTTGTCCCCAGACACATCACCATCCACCAAGCACTCTCTTGCAACAATGATACTACCTTCAATCTCCGCCGGGAATCGATCCTTTAAAGCATCTCCATTGAGTACATGGTAAGTTTTACTCATCAATCCTCACGCTTGTTCATTCTGTTTTTTACCAATGCAATTTGCCCCATATGGTTGGCAGAGTGCTCCATAACGTGATACCAGACATAGTGGTTGTTGATGCCTTCATCAATATCGGTACTGAACCAGGCATCGTCCTTTTTCTTGAGTCCTTCCAAGCTTTTCATTCTGACCTCTTCCCATTTCTGCAGGTAATAGGAGATAGGCTTACCCTTATATTTCTCCCTGGCACGAGGCCCCAGACTCCCCGCTTCCATGTAGAGGTCACTCTCTTCTTCGCTCCAGTCTCGACCCTCCAGGGTCTGCACTAGGTAATAGAGTTCCGTTGCGATCAGGTGCATGATCAGTGCGCCAACACTATTGGCATTATCGTCGAAAAGAAAATCTGTCTCTTCTTGGTCAAGATCCTTTACTTGTGCCGTTATCCGCGTCCTGAGATCCTCCATCATATTGATCATTATCCCAATGTCGTGTGAATAACCGTCTGCTGGCTTCAACTGGTTTTGGGCTTGGAGAAGAGATGCTGAAAGAAAAAGGGACGATAGAATTACAAATTTGATCGCTTTCATGTATTCTGGTTTAGTTGCATTTGAAATTAAAGAAATCAGACCAACCATAATCTACATTTAACAAAACTTGTTAATCCTCATTCCGGATGAATGGTCTGTTGGGTTGGGAGTGATAAGTAGTTCAAATAAGTAAATAAGCATAACGAATTAAACCTGGGTGGATACAGGCTCTCTTACTCGTAAATTTGGGTTCCAATCGAAAAAAAATCACATATATAATGGACAACAACGGACATCACGTAAATGGCGGAGGAGGAAAATGCCCTTTCTCCAGCAATGTGGTCAAGCATGGAGCAGGCGGAGGAACATCTAATCGCGACTGGTGGCCCAATCAGTTAAATTTAAATATTCTGCGTCAGCATTCAGCTCTTGTAGACCCCATGGGAGAAGACTATGACTATGCCGAGGAATTTAAATCACTTGATCTAGCAGCTGTAAAACAGGACCTGTATGACCTGATGACAGATTCCCAGGACTGGTGGCCGGCAGATTACGGTCATTATGGACCCTTCTTCATTCGCATGGCCTGGCACAGTGCCGGGACTTACCGTATTGCGGATGGACGTGGTGGTGGTGGAGCCGGAACTCAGCGTTTCGCTCCACTGAACAGCTGGCCGGATAACGCCAACCTCGACAAAGCTCGTTTATTGTTGTGGCCCATCAAGCAGAAATACGGCCGGAAACTATCCTGGGCAGACCTGATGATATTAGCAGGGAATGCTGCACTGGAATCCATGGGCTTCAAAACCTTCGGATTTGGTGGAGGACGTGAAGATGTCTGGGAACCGGAAGAAGATATTTATTGGGGTTCTGAAGGTGAATGGCTGGATGATAAGCGCTACAGTGGAGATCGAGATCTTGAGAACCCACTCGGTGCTGTCCAAATGGGACTTATCTACGTTAACCCGGAAGGGCCAAATGGAAATCCTGATCCACTGGCAGCAGCTCGCGACATTCGTGAGACCTTTGGTCGAATGGCCATGAACGACGAGGAGACCGTAGCATTGATCGCCGGAGGTCATACTTTTGGAAAGACCCACGGTGCTGCAGATCCGGATAAGTATGTTTCTGCCGAACCGGCTGGAGCGACTATCGTAGAACAAAGTATGGGCTGGAGTAACAGTTTTGGTAGCGGTAATGCCGGGGATACCATCACAAGTGGTCTGGAAGGTGCCTGGACCAAGACTCCGATACAGTGGAGCAATAACTTCTTTGAGAATCTGTTCGATTACGAATGGGAACTGACCAAAAGCCCAGCGGGGGCTCATCAATGGAAGCCCAAAGGTCAGGCGGGAGCCAATAGTGTGCCGGATGCTCACGATCCAAGTGTTCGTCACCAACCCATGATGTTGACCACAGATCTTGCATTGAGAATGGATCCTGCCTACGAGAAAATATCTCGCAGATTTCATGAGAACCCGGACGAGTTTGCCGATGCTTTTGCACGTGCATGGTTTAAATTGACTCACAGGGATATGGGTCCAAAATCCCTTTATCTGGGATCTGAGGTGCCATCTGAAGAGTTGATCTGGCAAGATCCCATACCAGCAGCGGATTATGAAATGATCGACGAGAAAGATGTTGCTTCACTTAAAGATGAAATACTGGCGTCAGGGCTTGGTGTTTCTGAATTGGTATCTGCTGCCTGGGCCTCAGCCTCTACATTCCGCGGTTCTGATAAGCGTGGTGGTGCTAACGGTGGACGAATTCGACTTGCACCGCAGAACGATTGGGAGGTAAACAACCCAACCCAGTTGGCCAAGGTATTGGATACGCTAGCTCAGATTCAGTCTGATTTTAATGCCAATACTGGCGGCAAGCAAGTTTCCATGGCCGATCTGATCGTGCTTGGTGGATGTGCTGGAGTAGAACAAGCTGCCAGAAATGCAGGAGAATCAGTATCAGTTCCTTTTACACCAGGTCGAACTGATGCTACAGATGAGCATACCGATGCTGACTCATTTGCAGCTCTGCAACCGGGAGCTGATGGATTTAGAAACTATCTAAGAGTGAAATACAAGGCCTCAACCGAAGAACTGCTTGTAGACAGGGCTCAATTGTTGACCCTGACCGCACCAGAAATGACCGTATTGGTAGGAGGGTTACGCGTGTTGGGTACCAACTTCGACAATTCCGACCACGGTGTCTTCACTGATCGAAAAGGAAGCCTGACTAACGATTTCTTCACGAATTTGTTGGACCTGGGAACCAGCTGGTCTGCAACCACACAAGATGACGAGATCTTTGAGGGTCGTGACAGACGGACGGGTGCTAAGAAATGGACCGGAACACGAGTAGACCTGATCTTTGGGTCAAATTCAGAACTACGGGCTCTGGCAGAAGTTTACGCTTGCTCAGATTCTAAAGGGAAATTCCTCAATGACTTTGTCTCGGCTTGGGACAAGGTGATGAACCTGGATCGATTCGATCTGTAATAAAGAGTGAATAACAAATCTAGATTAAGCGGCCTTCCGGCCGCTTTTTTATTTGCTTAGGTTTAAAGGCATCCTGAATTTGATGATCAGGGAGGAGATAATGGTAATTATCCCGATAAGGAGAACAGCTGCCGTAATACCAAAAAGATCGGCGGTAATACCGGAGATCACGGCCCCAAAAGCATAACCCAGATCTCGCCACAACCGGAAGGTGCCGATGCTTTCGGCACGTTGACTAGGGCTTGCAACCTGGGCAATGGTTGCCAAGAATGTGGGATAGACCAGAGCTGTTCCCAAACCCAGTAATGCAGATAGGCCTATCAGAAGGTAGAGATCATCTGTAAAGGGAAGAATCATAATTGCGATCCCTTGAAATAACATACCCCAGAAAAGCATTCCTTTTTTAGAAAAGTGATCTGACATCTTCCCGGTAAATAATTGTCCGATTCCCCAAACTGTGGGATAGATTGCTGCTATTAATCCTATATTCTCAGTATTGAAACTCAATGATGCCAAAAGAATGGGTAGCAGTCCCCAGATCATACCATCGTTGAGGTTATTTACTAAACCAGCCTGGGTAACCGAACTCAAAGTCCTGTGAGTGAATGTAGTTTCGCGGAAGACATTTGTCATGGATTCTGAACTATCCGTTTGACTCTCCTTATCCACAAATTTACGGGTGTCATTTACCCATAACCAGCTGAGGAGGAATCCGGTCACAGCTATTCCAATTCCCAGATAGAAGGGGTAGGGTGTTATGCCGTATCTATTGGCTACATAACCTGATATAAAGGCCATCATGCCAACGGCAAAGTAACCGGCAAACTCATTCAGGCCCATGGCCAGGCCCCGGTCCTTTTCTCCAACAAGGTCTATCTTCATAACGACAGTACTGCTCCAGGTCAATCCTTGACTTATACCAAGAAGCATATTGGCTGCGATCACCCAAGACCAAGTTGGGGCGTATATCAAGATTATCGGCACGGGAATAGCAATCAGCCATCCATAAAGCAACAACTTCTTACGCCCGTATTGATTTGCGAGTTTCCCGGTATAGTAGTTGGCCAAAGCCTTGGTTATTCCAAAGGCGGTAATGAACGAAAGTATAGCTGTCTTGGATTCTACCCCAAATTGGGTCTCTGCAAATTCGGGGAAGATGGATCGCTCCAGCCCGACCATTCCACCAACAAATGCATTGATGATGACCAGCAGGGTAAATTGTTTCCAATTCTCTCCCAGACCAAGACGTATTTCTTCTTTCAATTAGTCTTTTTTGACTGTTGGATCGGGCGGTGCTAATTGATTCTGTTTGATGCCTGTCATTTCCCATTGACCAAGGGAGATAGGTATGTTTCCAATGGAGTTCAAGGTGTCGAAAAAATCTCGGGCTGCAAAGGCTTTACCTTGGGTCTCCAATTGCAAGCCATAGGCAGCCATAGCTTCTTCGAGCAGGTATTTACCGGTGATGTAGCTTGTGCCATAACCCGGTTGTCTCAGGTAGAGGTGCTGTTCGAAGATCAACAACTCTTTTTCCGTCTTCATCCAGCCTCTTGGGGTAAATTCTGAGTGTATTCCTCCCGCTTCCTCCATATTCATCAGATTGGCATGGGCATAAAGTGATCCTAGCCCGCGAGCTGCCCGTTGTGCGATCATGATATAGACGATCTCCTTACTCCGGGGACTGTCTTCATAGAGACCGGCTTGAAGGAACATTTCTTCAACTGCTGTTGCTGTACCTTCATTCCTGGAATCAAAGATGTTGTAGAGTAATGGTCCTCTCCTGATCTCACTGGCATGCGGCTCGTTTTCCATGCGTGCCAACTCGAACCAGTGGTAAAAATGAGAATAAAGCGGCCTGGGATCGAAATGTTCCCCGATGTAGAAAAAATTACGCTGCTCCTCAGGGATATATTCCCCCAAATGTGCTCTTAATGCCAGCTCGAAATAAGGCTTAACGGTCACGATGTCCTGTTGGTCCAGAAAGGTCAACAGGTTTTCGGCTGCCTTATTGGCCATTTGGTCATAGGCCTCAGGAGAATCAGCCGCAACCAATTGTGGCAAGTCCCTGTTTTTATGTTCTTCCAACTTTAAAGCTGTCCAAGCTCTGGCCAATTCTCTTCTTAGGATCATGACCTCGTCCTCCCAGCTCAAAGGGACCAGGTGAACATTCTGTAAATACCAACTGTAATTTTCTTTACCTATACCAGATGGACCATCCTTGGAGGCAGATTCCTGCTCTAACCAATTGCTTAACTCGTCAGTTGATGTTATTGCCTGTTCTAATGCCATCGCCAACTCCTTATCAGATCGAATATCTTCTCGGGCAAGCAGCTCACTGAGCACTGTACTTTGTCCCTTTATATCCCTGATTCCAGTTATCCATAGGTCTCGTGCATTTCCGGTTAGGTTCACTTTAGCTTGCTCGTTCAGTGGAGGAATTACACTGAGATCTTCCAGCATGCGTTCCCTCTCTGAGGGAGAAAGGGGTAATTGGTAGGTCCAGAGTTCGAGGGTGGCATGATGGGTGGGTCCTTCATGAGCCGGCACATCGCTTTTATAGGTCCATACCGTCTTATAATAAGCCGGATCTCGCTCCCATGGTTTGAGAATCCGGTGGTTGAAATCATAGCCATTCATCTCTGCCCATACAATGGTCCAATCTACTTGTTGTGGGACACTCCAGCCGGTGGTATCCATTCGCTTCAAACGATTCTGTAGTTCAAGGAAATCTGCTTGTCGTTCTTCAAAGGTTATCGCCCGATAATCCGGAGCACCCTGGTAAAGTGGTGGCTCTTCGAATTCTCGCCACTGGTGAAAGAGGTCCACCAGGTCCTGATAGGTGGCAGGAACTAAACTAGCAGAGACTTCTACCGGGGTTTGACTTTCTTTTTCTGAGCAAGCCACTAACAGCAAGAAATATATCAGTAGTAGCGGGTGAGTTAATTGTCGATTCATTTTTTTAGTTGGTATTGTGATCAGATCTTGATCTTGTTGATGGTAAATTGGACCCGAACCATGATTAGGTAAAATACGAATTTCTTATCGGATGTGTGTTTATAAAGTTCTCTGAGTATACGTATATTAAGATTATAAAACTACTGATAATGCGATACATTTGTCTGCTTTTGATTCTTGTGGGAATTTCATGTAAAAACAATATTCAACCCGAGATTGAAGAAACAGTTACAGGCATGGAGGACTATCGCCCATTATATCATTTTACGCCTCAAGAGAAGTGGATGAACGATCCCAACGGAATGGTCTATTACAAGGGGGAGTATCATTTGTTCTATCAATACTACCCGGATGACATTGTTTGGGGCCCGATGCACTGGGGGCATGCGGTTTCCAGCGATATGGTCAATTGGGAACACCTACCAATAGCGCTTTATCCGGACAGCCTGGGTTATATCTTCTCTGGAAGTGCGGTGGTCGATTGGAAGAATACCAGTGGTTTAGGTTCGGAAGAGAACCCGGCATTGATTGCCATTTTCACTTACCACGAACCAGAAGCAGCGGAGACCGATGCCTTAGATTTTCAGTACCAGGGAATAGCATATAGCCTGGATGGTGGACGAGAATGGATCAAGTACGAAGGTAATCCCGTTTTGCCCAATCCTGGGATCCGCGACTTCCGGGATCCAAAGGTTCGCTGGCATGAGCCTAGCCAACGATGGATCATGACCTTGGCTGTGGCAGACCACATTAGTTTTTATTCGTCTGAAAATCTCCTCGACTGGAACAAGGAAAGTGATTTTGGTCTGGAATGGGGTTCACACGGTGGTGTTTGGGAATGTCCTGATCTCATTCCGATGCAGGTTGAAGGATCAGACGAACAGCGCTGGGTTTTGCTGGTCAGCATTAACCCTGGAGGGCCACAAGGTGGTTCTGCGACTCAGTATTTTATCGGTGAGTTTAATGGAAATGCCTTTACTCTGGATACGGCATTCGAACAAAATCTGCTACCGCGTCCCGCACAGGAGGGTGAACTTGAGAAGGCAGTTTGGTTGGATCATGGGGCGGATAATTATGCCGGTGTAACCTGGAGTGATAATCCGGACGATAGAATCCTGTTCATTGGATGGATGAGCAATTGGCAATATGCCCAGCTAGTTCCTACGGCAAGTTGGCGAAGCGCTATGACCTTACCACGCTCCCTGAGCTTGCATCGTGAAGGGGATAGCTTCCGGGTCCATTCTACCGTTGTACAGGAAGCAGAACAGTTGCTCGGTGCTGAGATAGCTAAAGAAGAACTTGGACCAGCTTCCTACGTCGATTTTCAAGTGAATGGAGATTGCTTGTTTACGCTGTCCAATGATTCGAACGAAAAAATTCAGATTCAACTCACGGATGGGCAACTGCTGTTCGATAGAACAAAAGCGGGAATTTCCGATTTTGAAGAAGGATTTGCGGCCATCCACAAATTGGATCTCGATGAGCTGCAAGTTGAACGTATCGAGTTATACTTGGATGCCTCATCCGTCGAGCTCTTTGTAAACCAAGGGCAACGAGTAATGACAGAATTGGTGTTTCCCACAACTCCCTATACCAAATTAGAGGTCGAGGGTCAGGCCAGAATTAAAGGCTTACGCCGAATCAAACCCATGGAGCTAACGGTAGCGAACCAATAAGCGATCAGTCAAGATTTCCTGTCTTGGCGGCTTCTTTCATGTCATCATTGGCGTAGATCGCAAGTTCTACTCGTCTGTTCTTGGCTCTGTTCGCTTCGTCATTAGGATATTTAGGTTGCTCTTCCCCATACCATTTTTGGGTCAATCTGGAAGTGTCAACTCCATTTGCAGCAAGATAAGTCGCTACCGATTTGGCCCGCTGTTCGGACAACTTCATATTGAACTCCGCAGGTCCGGAATCGTCTGTATGGCCTTCAATTAGTATGTTGGTGTCCGGATATTTCTGGAAAACAGCAGCTACCCTTTGTAGATCATCCTTGTAATCCTGGTTCAATTCGGCCGAGTTGATTTGGAAGGCCACGCTGGAATCGAAGGTCACATTGATGCCCTCACTTACTCGGCTTACTTCTGCGGTGGGTACGGCTTGGGTCAATTCCCGGGCCTGCTGGTCCATCTTTTTTCCGATCAGATTTCCTGCGGTTCCCCCTACGGCGGCTCCGATCAATATACCCCATACACTACCCTTGGATACCGCTGCTCCCAAAAGAGCGCCTCCTGCACTTCCGGCTATGGTTCCTTTTTGCTGCTTGTTCAATGTGCCGCATCCTACCAGTACCAGGGCGGCTAACAGATATATTCTTGCTTTTTTCATGTTTAGTCAATGGTTAGTCGCAAACCAATGCGATGAATAGTTCTTTGTTCATATCATTCCATCCCAGGGAAACAGCTTTTTTCAGATCTGAGCAGAGTGCTTGATTTTCTGTGGGAGTCATTTTTTTTCGAAGTGCCTGAGCCTGGTCTGTCCCGTATTTCTGCCGCATCTGAATTAAGCGAGCTTCACTGCGGGCGACATACACTTCTAATGAAGCAGGTTGCATATCGGCGGCCTGATCATACATCCTATAGGCTTTATCATAGTCTTCCATCCCTACATACATATCGCCCTCCTGAATCACAAAATTGACATTGTTAGGGTCTAGTTCCCTGGCTTTATCGAGGTAGTATTCAGCAGAATCAACCTGCTTTAACTGGCGTTCGTAAATAGCGGCCATTACGGCGTAATTTGAAGCACGTTGAGCTGTGTTCTCATTGTTTTCGGTCAGTTCCATCACCGCCTTCAGTTCTTTCTTCGACCCCTGTATATCGCCAGACCTGTTTAGGGCAATGGCTTTCTGAAAGTGACCCTCCAGACTTTTTCCCTTGGTTACATCCAGGGCCTTATCTGCTTCAGCGATTGCAGAGGGGTAAAGCTGCAGGGCGTTGTAGGCCTGGGCCTTACCAATTGCAGCTCGTTCCTTGGCATCCTTGGTCTTACATTTGGAGGAGAATTGGTCGAATAGGGTCAATGCCTGTTCTGGCATATCATCTGCCACCGCGGTTTCGGCTTCTTCTAAAGCCGCCCGGCATTTTTTGCCCATGGTGAAGGTTTGAGCACAGAAATGGCTTGTGCCACCAATCATAAATACGATCAGCAGTAAAAATGAAAATGTTCGCATAGGATTGGTTTAAACGTTGATAATGAATGTATTCACCCCTAACTTAGCAAATTTTCAGGGATCATCCAACCACAAAGAAATTATTCTGTCTCGGGTGCAGGGTCAGGCAGTCTTTCTTCTTCCGCACTATCTCCTGCATTGAGCCAGGTGGTGAAAAGGGTATATCCAAGTGAGACCACGATGGCTCCCGTAAATAAACCAATGAAGCCAGACATGATAAACCCGCCGATTACCCCTAAAAAGATCACCAGCATGGGTACTGCAGCACCCTTCCCTAAGAAAATGGCCTTCAAAGGTGTGTCAGATAGTCCTGCGGCAAACAGGTAGACCGTCCATAATACGGCCGGCAAAGTTTCCATGGAATTGAAAATCATGATGATCGGAAAAATGACAATGACCATGACTGGCAATTGTAGTATGGCCAGAATGAGTACAGCAAGAGTCCAGACACCAGCATAGGGTACGCCTGCGCCTAGAAGACCTAAGCCAACTAGGAAAGCCTGGATGATAGCAACACCAATTACGCCCTTGACTACATTACCAACTGTATTGGCCGTGATTTCGATGAACTCGTCTCCTCGTTCTCCAACCAGACGCTTAAAGAATTTCCTTCCCTGAACCTGGGCGTAATCACTGGATAGCAAGGCACCTGCAATGATAACGGCCAGAATAAAGGTCACTAAACTTCCACCAATACTTTTGATCCCATCAAAAATTGCCTGCCCAAATACGAGCAATTGCTCCCGGTATTTGGTCAACAGATTTTCAATGCTTTGTGAAGCTTCGCCCCATATTCTGTGCAGATCCTCCCCTATCAGAGGCCAATCGGCAATGGCTGGGTCTGGAGGTGGGATGGTCAGATTACCGGAATTGAAATCCGAACCGAGGTCCGTCAATCCCACTATGATGGAATCGACAAACAACCAAGTGGGTATGATGATGATTATAAGTCCTATCAGGACCAAAACTGTGGAGCCCATTTTTTTCCTGCCCTTAAATCTCTTCTCTAGGGATTGATGAACTGGGTACATAGCTATCGCGAGGATGATTCCCCACAAGATGACACCGGCAAAAGGAGTCAGAATTTGAAAGCACCAGGCAACCAGTAAAGCTAGAAAGCCCAAGCGAATAAGTATATCGACAATTTTCATGAAATTGTCTTTTTTGTTTTGGTCGGCATTCATAATTGGTGCAGTTAGAGAGAGGTGTTGTTCATTTAAACAGAGTCTTAATTTAGTAAAAATATGGCTTGTGCCTGGCCATTTTTATTCAAGGAATGAATCAGTTGGGCTAGTGACTACCTCGATATAATGGCCTCAGCCTAAATAGTAATCATAGCATTGCCAATAAATAGCGATGACCCAATAAGGTTTAACATAGAAGTACCAAAAGATTACTACCTTGCGTAGATTTCATTAGAAAAATTTGAACTAACACTACTCGAATTAGAACCTATCAAACCGTATTATGAAAAAAACAATTACACTATTTATCTCGCTTTTCATACTTGTTTTTGGCTCTGCCATAGCCCAGACTGTAAGCTTTCAGGGCAACACCTACCGAATGATCAATAATCAATGGCATATGAGCGGTGAGAACGGTATGGATTTCCCCTTAGTGGAAAATACCATTAGCATTAAAATTGACCAGAGAGCCACTGATGATGCCATCACGGCTTTCGAACAGAACAATGAGCTCACTCGCTTGCGAAAGGCCATCACAGGTTGGGTAGACTACCAGATAGCGGAGGGCACAGATCCTTTTCAAAAGGCCCAGCAATTACAAGGACAACAAGTGGTGTCTCAACTGGAGTTCCCGACCATTGGTTATTACACATTAATTCCGGATGATGCCTTATTCCCGAATTCCTGGCACTTAATGCAAGACAATGATGCGGATATCGATATCGAAGAAGCCTGGGATGTCACTACGGGTGATCCATCCATCGCTGTAGCCATTCTTGATTCTGGTGTGGATTGGATTCACCAGGACCTGGGAATGGGAGAAGATTCTCATAGTAATATTTTCCTGAACCCTGGCGAGGATGCCTGGGCAGATCCGAACGATCCTTCTACCGGAAATGGCATAGATGACGATGGCAACGGACTGATCGACGATTGGAAGGGATGGAACTTTTCCAATAATTGGAATGACGCACGCCAGGACCAGCAAGGGAATCAATTCTTTCACGGGACCCATGTTTCGGGAATCGTAGCGGCTAAAACAAACAATGATGAAGGTATTTCCGGTGTTGCCGGAGGATGGAATAGTGAAGGAGCTAAATTGCTTCCTTGTGCCGTAGGGATTACTGGTCCAAATGGCTCTGTTCTAGACGACGCTATCCTTTATGCTGCCGAGATCGGAGCTCGCCAGGTTCAATTAAGTTTGACCGTGGGAACCAGCCAGGCCATTATCGATGCTGTTGAGTTGGCTTACAACGACTTTGGGGTGATCATTGTGAATGCCTCCGGGAATAATGGTTCAACGAATTCTGTTGGATTTCCGGGCAATCTTGAAAATGTTTGGGCAATTGGTGCAACCAATCAGAATGATTTCCGAGCAGGTTTTTCCAACCATGGCCCTCAGCTATTTATTTCCGCTCCAGGTGTTTCTATCTGGAGTACACAATTGGTATCCGGTTCGGACTATGGAACCAGTGACGGTACCTCCTTTGCCTCACCAATTGCCAGCGGGGTTATTGCACTTATGCTCTCTGTAAATCCTGATCTGACCCCTGAAGAAGTAAAGGAAATTCTTAAGGAAACTGCAGACAAGGTTGGAGGATATGACTACGATTGGAACAAAGACGATCCAGGTCACTCCCGTCAATTGGGTTATGGAAGGATCAATGCCAAGGCGGCTGTAGATATGGCAGCACAAACCCTCGGACTCGCCAGCTCAAACGGCCTGGAAGGTATCATCCTGAGCCCAAACCCGGCCAATGATGTCCTGGACCTAAGGCTGCCAGTTCAAATGGGAGACGGTGTCCAGATTGGTATCACGGCCTTGAACGGACAGGTAGTGCGGGACAATATCCGACCTTCCAGAATTTCAGGCAATACAGCCACTTTGGATGTTCAGGATCTGTCTTCTGGTGTTTACCTCATCAGGGTTACTTCCGGAGGAGATTCCATCGTCAAGAAATTTGTAAAGAATTAAAGGACGGCAACTATGACGTTTTTGAAGTCCGATCTATCGGGGTTTTTAGTTGTGCTCCTACTTTTTAGCTTGTTTTCTTGTTCCGGAACTATAGATTTTAACGGGAAGCAATATCAGAAGGTGGATGGTGATTGGTACCAGATTTCCGAAAATGGAGCCGATAAATTCCTGGTAGAAAAAGGCACTTTGACAATCAAGTTCGTTAGTGGTTCTGAGCCGGATGCGATCCGTGGCTTTGAAGCCGCTAACGGGCTTGAATTGATCCGTAGTACGGCAACGGGTTGGGTAGATTATAAATTAGATCCGGAAATAGAATTGCCACAATTTGCCAAGAATTTGCAAGCTTCAGATCTGGTGGAACAGGTAGAGATCCCAACGGTAGGCAGCTATTGAGGATGGTATGTTGATGATGACCTGTAAGCAGGTCCAAAATGAATAACGAATGTCAGAATTCTGGCTGTACTTTAAATTAGGTCTGGAACATGTCCTGGATTGGAATGCCTACGATCATGTTCTGTTTCTTGTTGCCTTATCGGCACCTTATCAGGTGGCGCAGTGGAAGCGATTACTACTACTGGTCACCTTGTTTACTTTAGGGCACTCCCTGTCCCTGCTTATTACCAATTATGGTTGGCTCAGTGTTTCCTCCAGCTGGATAGAATTTCTAATACCGGTCTCTATCCTTATCGCTGCCTTATTCCCCTTGATCCAATTGGACAAACAAGAAAGTGATCAGCGCGTTATATATGGGGTCACCCTGTTCTTTGGCTTGATTCATGGATTTGGGTTTGGGAGATATTTTGTTCAGATCAATGACGAGCAGGCCTTCATGCCCTTGTTAGAATTTGCCCTGGGAATAGAAACGGCTCAGGTTATCATCGTTCTTGTTGTCTTGATCGTTGCTGCTCTTTTCAGAACAACCCTCAAGCTGACCCAAAGAGACTGGATCATCTTCATTTCAGGGGCTGTCACTGCGCTCTGTTTACCCATGCTGGTGGAAAATTGGATCTTCTGATCCGGATTTGAGAAACATTTAACAGGGGTCTGCATTGAGCAACTGTAACTAAGACCTAATTTCGCTACATATCAACTATATGAATCAAGCTAAACAGCGACAATACGACATAGCCTATTTGAGAATGGCCATAGAGTGGAGTAAACTCTCTTATTGTGAGCGGAGACAGGTTGGAGCTTTGATCGTGAAAGATAAGATGATCATCTCCGACGGATATAACGGAACGCCAACCGGGTTTGAGAATATTTGTGAGGACGATGATGGATATACCAAATGGTATGTGTTGCACGCAGAGGCAAACGCAATCTCCAAGGTTGCTTCCTCTACTCAATCATGTGTAGGGGCGACATTATACATCACCTTATCGCCTTGCAAGGAGTGTAGTAAGCTGATCCATCAGGCCGGGATCAAACGGCTGGTGTATCACGAACAATACAAAGATGGTTCTGGTCTGAACTTTTTGCGAAAGGCCGGAGTAGATGTTAGTCAGATCGAGGAATTAGGGTAATGAGCAATTTGAAGAAATATGTTCCTGTCATGCTGGGTATTGCCCTGGCTTTAGGCGTATATATAGGTTCTAAGCTCAATTTCAAAGATTCTACCGAAAAGATATTCGCTACCAATTCCAAAAAAGATAAGCTCAACCGGCTGATCGACTATATCGATTATGAATATGTAGATGAGGTCAACACCGATAGTATAGTCGATGTAACCGTAAACGGAATTTTGGAGAATCTGGATCCGCATTCGGTCTACATCCCGGTTAACCAATACGAAGAGAATGCAGACGATATGCGTGGCAATTTCGTGGGTATTGGAGTGAGTTTCTACGTGTACCAGGATTCCATTGCGGTGATAAGAGCAATAAAAGGAGGACCGGCAGAGCGCGCTGGGATCAAAGGAGGCGACCGCATCTTGTTTGCCGATGGGAAAAAGCTTTTTGGAGAAGGAATAGACCGGGATAGCATCTCCAAGTATCTGAAAGGGGAAATCAATTCGAAAGTGGGATTAAAGGTCCATCGTAAGGGAGAATCTGATCTAATGGATTTCACCGTCAAGCGTAAGCGAGTACCTCTTGTGAGTGTTGACGCTACCTACAAAGTAAATGACGACATCGGTTATATCAAGGTCAATCGTTTTTCGGAAACAACCTATGCCGAGTTTCACGAAGCTTTGGATGAATTAATTGACAGGGGTATCACGAAATTGATCCTTGATTTGCGTAACAACCCGGGTGGATATATCTCGGCGGCGGAGCAAATCGCTGACGAATTCCTGAGCGACGATAAACTGATGTTGATCACCCGGAATAAAAATGGAGAAGAGAGCAGGAGCTTTGCCTCTGATCGTGGCGATTTTGAAACCGGGGAGATCTATGTTCTCATCAATGAGAATTCTGCTTCCGCCAGTGAGATCGTGGCTGGAGCCTTACAAGACAATGACAAAGGAACTATAGTCGGAAGACGTTCTTTTGGGAAGGGCTTGGTTCAACGAGAGATGTCGCTGGGTGACGGAAGTGCGGTTCGTCTGACCATTGCCAGGTATTACACGCCCACGGGCAGAAGTATCCAAAGACCTTACGGGCAGGGTAATGGTGCCTATTTCAGGGAGTACGAGGACCGTTACAGAAATGGAGAGCTGCGTTCTGCCGACAGTATCAAGGTGGCTGACTCGCTGAAGTTTGTAACACCTATGGGTAAAGTGGTCTACGGAGGAGGAGGAATCACTCCAGACATCTTTGTGGGTAAGGATACCAGTGTGGAAAATGAAACACTGGATTATGTCACTCGTAGTGGATTTATGAGCTATTTCATCTTTGAACATTTGGAGAAGAACAGGGCGTCCTTCGAGGGGCTCAGTTGGGAAGAGTTTCTGACCACCTATGCCGTAAGTGACGACCTAGCGGATGAATTTGTGGCCTACTCCCGCTTTGAGGATGCCAGAATTGATATCTCGGCCTATTACGATGACCTAAAGCAAGCTTTAAAGGCCAATATAGCTCAGCAGTTGTACGGCCCTAACGCCTATGAACGAATCTTGAATATGGACGACCCCATGATCCAAAAGGTCATCGAGGTGGAAGCCTTGAAAGGACAGCGTTTAACCGACTAACTCCTATTTCTTGCCCGCGATCCGGCGGGATATCAACAAAATAGTCAAGAGAACTAAAACGCAGGCGGCCGCTAGGATACCGATCATGGCTATCTGGCTATCTCCTTGAAAAAGCCCATCGAAATCTAATAGGGTCGCGTTAAATACGATCAGTCCAAGGGCCAAAACCATTAATACGTAAATGAAGATCTTCATGCCTACAAATTTACGAAAACAAGGCCTGAATATTGGAGGTGAATAGTTTGACGGCAATCGCCAAAAGAACTACACCGAATACCTTCCGAATGATCCCGATACCGTTCTTCCCCAATACGCTTTGCAGACGGGCTGAGGTCTTTAGAACGACATAAATGATGATGATATTGATCAGTACGGCAATGATCACATTTTCTACAGCGTATTCCGCACGCAGGGAAAGTAGAGTGGTCAAGCTTCCTGGTCCGGCCAACATGGGGAAGGCCAGCGGAAACACAGAGGCCATATCCGGTGAGCTGCCATCATCCTTGAAAAGGGTGATTCCCAGGATCATCTCCAAAGCAATAAAGAACAGGATAAACGCTCCAGCTACCGCAAATTCACTGACATCTATACCGATCAGTCTAAGGATGCTCTTCCCCAGAAAAAGAAACAGTATCATGACAACTGCGGCAATGATGGACGCCTTCTCACTTTGGATGTGTCCAGCTTTTTCCCGAAGCGAAATGATAATTGGAATATTACCGATGATGTCGATAACGGCAAACAAAACCATGGTAGCCGTCAGTATCTCTTTGAAGTCGAATGCCATAACCTTGAATTTTAAGCGCGCAAAATTAGATAAATCCGCAATCATTAACACCTAAATCCCATTAATTTTTCACCGTGCTAAAGAGAAAGCAAGTATCTTAGCCTACATGTTTCAATTAGGGAAAACAATCGTCTCCGAGGACCTGTTGGACAAGGATTTTGTTTGTAATCTAAGTACCTGTAAAGGAGAGTGTTGCATTGCCGGTGAGGCAGGTGCACCTCTGACGTCAGAAGAGGTCGGCACATTGCAGGAGATCTATCCAAAGGTTCAGCCATTTCTACGTCCGGAGGGCATAGAAGCGATTGAGGAGCAGGGCACGCATATCGTCTCTCAATTGGACGAATTGGAAACTCCACTAGTAAACGATAAGGAGTGTGCCTATGTGACCTTTAAGGAAGGCGGAATTGCCAGTTGCGGAATTGAGGATGCCTTCAATGCGGGTGCAATTGATTTTCGAAAACCGATCAGCTGCCATTTATATCCGGTCAGGGTTCAGGACTACAGCGAATTTGCAGCAGTGAACTATCATCGGTGGCCCATTTGTGACGATGCTTGTACCCTGGGAGCCGAACTCAAGGTGCCCGTCTATCGATTTGTCAAGGACGCTTTGATCCGGAAATTTGGACCGGATTGGTACAGTGAATTGGAAAAGGTCGCAGCAGAGAGAAAATAGGTCCACCATATTCCCATTCTAGAATATTCTGTAGAATTTTCGGACGAATTCCTTGCTGATTTTCTGTTGAAAATTAGATGGCTGAAAACATCGGATAATCAAGGTTCAGACCTTGTGAAACAGGCGATCTGACGGGTTTTTAACGACCATTTTTGTTTATGTTGACAACCTTTTCTGTTAAATCATAAATAATTGATAAACAAATAGTTATATTCTTTTTTTAACATCTGATTAATAACAAAGTTAAACAGAGCGTGTTGACAACTTTGTTAAAAACCCAAATCGCAATTTCAGCCTTTTAACTTCCTTTTTTTTCATATTTGTTAGTCCCTAGTAACGAGAAGTATGCCAATATTTTAAACGAAAAGGACACATGAGTGCAGTAGAGCCGATTTTAGCAGAGAACAAGAACCGATTTGTCATCTTTCCTATCCAACACCACGATATCTGGGAATGGTACAAGAAAAGTGAAGCCAGTTTTTGGACAGCGGAGGAGATCGATCTCCACCAGGATCTGACGGACTGGGGTTCTAAGCTATCAGATGACGAGCGCTACTTCATTAAGCACATCTTAGCTTTTTTTGCCGCAAGTGATGGTATCGTGAATGAAAACCTGGCGGAGAACTTCGTCAACGAGGTACAATATACCGAGGCGAAGTTCTTCTATGGGTTTCAGATCATGATGGAGAACATTCACAGTGAGACCTATTCACTGCTTATCGATACCTATGTAAAGGACGACAAGGAAAAGGACACCCTATTTAAGGCGATCGAAAATTTTCCAGCCATCAAGAAGAAGGCCGATTGGGCCTTGAAATGGATCGAAAGCCCAAGCTTTGCAGAGCGATTGATCGCGTTTGCAGCAGTGGAGGGTATTTTCTTTTCCGGAGCCTTCTGTTCTATTTTCTGGCTTAAAAAACGGGGATTGATGCCCGGTTTGACCTTTTCCAACGAGTTGATCTCCAGGGATGAAGGGATGCACTGCGACTTTGCGGTCCATCTTCACAACCACCACCTGATCAATCCGGTACCCAAAGAGCGTATACGGGGGATCATCGTGGATGCACTAAACATTGAAAGAGAATTCATTACCGAATCTTTGCCTGTCAGTTTGATTGGGATGAACGCAAAACTCATGACCCAATATCTCGAATTTGTTACCGACCGCTTGTTGGTTGAATTGGGCTGTGAGAAGGAATACAATGCTACTAATCCATTTGATTTTATGGATATGATTTCGCTTCAAGGAAAGACCAATTTCTTCGAGAAACGGGTTTCCGAATACCAAAAAGCGAACGTCAGCAACTCAGACAAAGAGTCGAAAGAGATTACTTTCGACGCCGATTTTTAGGGAGCCATCGTCTGTCATGCCTCAAGACAGGCGGGTTTCACTTAGAATACAAACGAGTCATTGTGAAGGGATTCACACAGGATTCGTTTGCTCAGACACAAACTAAGTAACACATAAGTAAGACGAAATGGATGTAATTAAGAGAGACGGCCGTAGGGAACCCGTGATGTTCGATAAGATCACATCGCGTGTGCGGAAGTTGTGCTATGGGCTCAACGAACTAGTAGACCCGGTGAAAGTAGCCATGCGGGTGATCGAAGGATTGTACGATGGGGTTACGACCAGCGAGCTGGATAATCTGGCAGCGGAAATTGCCGCGACCATGACGGTAACCCATCCGGATTACGCAAAATTGGCGGCCCGTATCTCTGTATCCAATCTTCACAAGAATACTAAGAAGTCTTTCTCTGAGGTTATGACCGACCTTTACCAGTATGTCAATCCTAGAACTGGAAAAAATGCACCTTTATTAAGTGATGAGGTCTACAAGGTGATCATGGACAATGCCGATGAGTTAGACTCTACCATCATCTACAACCGAGATTTCGGATACGACTACTTCGGTTTTAAAACCCTGGAGCGCTCATATCTACTAAAATTGAACGGCCAGATAGTGGAACGACCACAGCATATGTTGATGCGTGTTTCTGTTGGGATCCACCTGGACGACCTGGAAGCGGCTAAGGAAACCTACGAGCTGATGTCCAAGAAGTTCTTTACTCACGCTACACCTACGCTATTCAACAGTGGTACACCCAAGCCACAAATGTCTTCCTGCTTCCTCTTGACCATGAAGGACGATAGCATCGATGGGATATATGACACCCTTAAGCAAACGGCCAAGATCTCTCAGTCCGCAGGAGGAATAGGACTTAGCATTCATAACATACGAGCTACCGGCTCTTACATCGCTGGTACAAACGGGACTTCCAATGGGATAGTACCCATGCTTAGAGTGTTTAATGATACTGCCCGATATGTGGATCAGGGTGGTGGAAAACGGAAAGGTTCATTTGCCATTTATGTTGAACCCTGGCATGCAGACATTTTCGATTTCCTGGATCTGAAGAAGAATCACGGAAAAGAAGAAATGCGCGCGAGGGACCTGTTCTATGCCATGTGGATTCCCGATCTTTTCATGAAACGCGTTCAGGAGGATGGCCCCTGGACCCTGATGTGTCCTAACGAATGCCCCGGGCTCTTCGATACCCATGGAGAGGAGTTCGAGCAAATGTATATGGAGTACGAGGCCCAAGACAAGGGACGCAAGACCATTAAGGCACGTGAACTTTGGGAAAAAATATTGGAGTCTCAGATTGAAACTGGGACGCCTTATATGCTATACAAGGATTCCGCCAACCGCAAGAGTAACCAGAAGAATCTGGGGACTATTCGGTCATCTAACCTCTGTACCGAGATCCTGGAGTATACCTCAGAAGACGAGGTTGCAGTTTGTAATTTGGCCTCCATAGCCCTGCCAATGTTTGTGAAGAACGGAGAGTTTGATCACAAGGCCTTGTTCAAGGTGACTAAGCGAGTGACCAAGAACCTGAACCGGGTGATCGATAGGAACTTCTATCCAGTTCCCGAAGCTCGAAATTCAAATTTCCGTCACCGTCCGGTAGGTTTGGGAGTTCAAGGATTGGCCGATGCATTCATCATGTTGCGTCTGCCTTTTACCAGTGATGAAGCCAAAAAACTGAACCAAGAGATCTTTGAAACCCTTTATTTTGCTGCAGTTACAGCTTCAATGGAAGAGGCTAAGGCCGATGGTCCATATGAAAGCTATAAGGGGTCGCCGATCTCCAATGGCGAATTCCAATACAACTTGTGGGGTATCCAAGATGATGAACTCAGTGGTCGTTGGGACTGGGCTAAGCTCAGAAAAGATGTCAAGAAGAACGGAGTGAGGAACTCATTGCTTGTAGCTCCTATGCCTACCGCTTCTACTTCCCAAATACTTGGAAATAACGAAGCTTTCGAGCCCTATACCTCCAATATCTATACCCGAAGGGTGTTATCCGGGGAGTTCATCGTGGTCAACAAACACTTGTTGGAAGACCTGGTCAAACTTGGGCTTTGGAACGACGATCTAAAGCAAGAGATCATGCGTGCCAATGGTTCTATCCAGGGGATTGAAATCATTCCACAGGAATTGAAAGATCTATATAAGACCGTATGGGAATTGAGTATGAAGGACATCATCGATATGTCTCGTCATAGAGGCTACTTCATTGATCAATCCCAATCGTTGAATCTCTTTATGGAGAACGCGAATTACGCCAAATTGACTTCAATGCATTTCTATGCATGGAAGAACGGACTCAAAACAGGGATGTATTACCTGCGCACCAAAAGTGCGGTGGACGCCATTAAGTTCACCCTTAGTAACGAGTCCAAGAAAGAACCTGTTGCTGTGGCGGAAACCGCCGAGGTTAGCGCCGCTACCTCTGCAGCAGATAAGCCGATGACCGCTCAAGAACTACGCGATCTGTTGGCGCAATCCAAAGACGCTCAGGACGATGAAGATTGCCTGATGTGTGGATCCTAGATTACAAGTGTTAATATTAAAAAGGCAGCCCAAGGCTGCCTTTTTTTATTGTAGTATGTCAGTTCCCAGGTATTTGTCGCCTTTGTTGTAATACCAGGCCCTGGTTTTTGGGATCTTCATGCCTTCTACCATCTCTATGCCGTCCAATAAGATGTATTCACCGGTATTCTTTCCTTTGCCTTCCGGATCGCCCTTAAAGAACTGATAGACCTCCATGGCGTAGGTGGTTGGATCAAAGTAGAATCGCCAGACGTCCGTACCCACTTCCTGGTCGTAGTTCACATTCAGAACTAGATATTCTTTTCCCTTGAATGTCATGCGCTTCACAACGGGATCTACATTGGTGCCGGGATCCTTGAGCTTCATGGGTAGGCCGTACAGATAGGTGTAGTAATTCCGGTAAAGTGTAGCTCGCTCACAAGTCAAGCCGGCTTTTTCAGCTTCGTCCAGGTCGAATTCCAACTCTCCATTCAATCTTAAATTACACGCCCCGTTTATCAGTTCATAGTGTGTGGTAAGTTCACCTTTACGAGCGGTCAAACGGAAGATATCAGACGGAAGATCGATCCAAATTTCACTTATCCGATCTTCGGACTTGGGTGTTTCCATGACAATTTTCAGCTTACCCCTAAAGGTGCTCCATTGTCCTTCGGGATCGTGATATTCAATAGCATTTTGCAATAGTTGCTTACCAGTCAATTCCTGGGCCATTATTTCCCCAGTAAATGGAATAAGCAACAAACAAAGAAGTGTTCGGATAGTCATCTGGTTTGGTTTAATCGGATGACTAAATATAGTTTAAACTAATTTCTCGGAATAGAAGAGCTTAAAGTAGGTCTATCTCTCTGGAGTTGACATATTCTACATAGTAGTGCTCCAGAAGTAGGGTTAAGGCTTCGACAATATCCTTACACTCTAATAACAGGCTAAAATAAAGTGTTGTATTCTTAGGACTAGACTCGGGATCTTTGGTCCGGGCTATCTGTCTTTCTATATCGTCCGAAATGAAATTGTAGAATTCCTGCTTGGCCTCTATGATCTCAGGCAGGTTTTCCAAGGTCTGATTCTTGAATTCCTTTTCAACCCGTGCAAAGATCTCCAGCAGACGGGATTCGATCTCTTTTAGATCCCTGATCTGGTTAAAGCGAAGACCTTTGTGTCCGTTTTTAACGTGTTTATAACTGGCTTTTGTAATATAACTCAAGGACTGAACAATATCTTGAAGAGAATCTTGGATGAGTAAGTAAAACCGGCTGGCGCCGTGAGTATCACCGTCCAGGTTCTTGATATAATAAAAGACGTGATTCTTTAACTCGTCCATCTCGTCCGATAATTCTTCCGCATAAGCGCGCGCTTTACGCAAGCCTTTCAGGTCTTGTTTGGACAGATTCCGCATAGTATCGGATAAGAGCTTATTTCCGCGTTTCATAACTACGGCTACATTCTCTGAGCTTTCTTGAATAACCCCTTTAATGGAAGAACTTTCGGCCATTTTAAAGGTGAGTTCTTCTTTAATCTCCTTGGTGTCCTTACGCACATTGACGTAGTTCCGGGTTATGAGGAAAAGAGCTAAGACTAGAAGAGCGATCAGAGCGATGGCTCCAAACTGGTAGATCAAAAAGGCCATAATGGCGGCGGCTGTGAATGCCGTTAGGGCAGTCATAAACCAACCAGCAATAACATTAATAACCCCGGATACTCGGTATACTGCGCTATCACTTCCCCAGGCACGGTCTGCAAGGGAGGATCCCATGGCCACCATAAAGGTAACGTAGGTGGTAGACAAGGGTAATTTCATCCCGGTGGCGATAGAGATCAATACACTGGCCACAACCAGGTTGACGGCAGCTCTCACCATATCGAAGGCCGGTTTATCGGCATCTAGTATCAATGAACTGGTGGTCGGGGTAAAGCGTCTGGAAATACTTTTTTGGGTTCTGTCCGGTAAGATCGTTATGACCAATTTGTTCATGCCAATTACACCTCTAACCAGATTTTGGGCTAGCCAGTTAGGTTTGAAGCGTTCTTGGACATCCGACTGACTTGAGAGGTCTACAGATGTTTTGACTACTCTCCTGGCTTTTTCACTGAACCAGAGGGTCAATACCATGACCAACCCGGCAAGAAGCAATAGAAGCGGTTGGGTAGGTACTTTAGCCGAAAGGCTTTCCATGCTAAAGGCATTGGCCGCTACAGCCGGATCAGCAGCAGTCCAGTCCAGGTAGGATTGGTAAGCCGCCATAGGCACTCCGATGAAGTTAACCAGATCGTTCCCGGCAAAGGCCATGGCCAGGGCAAAGGTTCCTAATACGATGATCTGTTTATAAATATTGATCTTAAAGGCGGCAATCAATATCCCGGACAACAGGGTCCAGAACACGACATTCACTCCAATGAACTGCCACAAATTGGTCTGTGCCCATTCATTGAATCCTTGTGGAAGTATATCTGCTCCCTTTAGTCCTTTTACTATAATGAAATAGGCAATAGCGGTAACCGCCAATCCTCCAAAGATGGATGCGGCATAGATGGACTTGCGTTCAAAATTGAAGGTCAGCAAATAACGGGCAACATATTGGACGATGGCCCCGATTGAAAAGGCCACTACCACAGACAACAATATTCCCAATATGATCTCGGTGGCCTTGGAGGAGTTTATATAATTTCCCAATTCTAGTATGCTGCCGTCGTTGGCCGCGATCTTGATCAGTGACATACATACGGCCGCCCCTAAAAGTTCAAAAACAATAGATACCGTAGTTGAAGTCGGTAATCCCAGGCTATTGAAAAAATCCAACAGTAGAATATCGGTGATCATGACAGCCATAAAAATGATCATGATCTCGTCAAAGTAGAACTGACTGGGTACGAATATCCCTTTCCTAGCCACTTCCATCATACCGCTGGAAGACAGTGCCCCAAAGGCAATACCAATACTGGCTACGATCATGATTGTCTTGAAGGAGACGGCTTTAGATCCGATGGCCGAGTTCAGGAAATTTACGGCATCATTGCTTACACCTACCACCAAATCGGCTATGGCCAGTACGGCCAGGGCGATCAGCATCCACAAATAAATATTGTCCATAAAGCAGGGAGGCTATAAAAGGCAAAAATCCACTTATTTTTTGATAGCTGTGTTACGGAATTGTTATGAGTTAATTCAGGTCGGCACGAAATATTTACCCTTAACTCCTGATAGACGTTGTGCCATAAGGTTTAGATGAAATGATCACAATTACCGACAAGTGTAAAGTACTAAAAAACAATATATTAAAGATTTAATGTAAAATTAATGTTATGTAAAAGTTGCAAGAAAGTAAATTGGAGCATATATTTGTAAAGTAAATATTAATTAAAACTGCCCGGATATGAAGAAGTTAGCACTATTATTGGTTGTGGGCCTGTGCAGTATGAGTCTAATGACGGCCCAAGACATAAAGAAAGATACCTACGAGCGTGATGGAGACAGGATCGAAGCAACGATCTATCACGACAACGGCGAAATAGCCCAACTAGGGGTATATAACTTAGAAGGGGTACTGGACGGTGACTGGATTAGTTTTGATCGCTTTGGCCAAATTGTTTCAGTTGGACAATATGCCAATGGTGTTAAAGTGGGAACATGGAGGTTCTACGCAAACAACACCATGAAGGAAGTTATCTATTCCGATTCCAAGATCGTGCGGGTAGATACTTACGAAATCACCGACACCCGTGTTGTAAGTAATTAAGCTTAATAGATTGAAAAACAAAAAAGGCTGTTCAGAACGAACAGCCTTTTTTTATGGTTAGATCAACAATAGTACAGTTGCTGACTAATTCAATTCACTAGTTATCCAGACGGGCATTGATCCACGTCCATCCTGAGATGTCTACGGCAGTACCATTAAAAACGTCGTCATTGACAGTGGTCATGGGTGCTCCGTCTACGATTATATTGGATACTGGTCCATCGTCCTTCATATCGACATTGGTATCGTATCCGTCCAATAGGACATTTGTCATGGTTGCACCGGATTCCTTTTTGAACTGTAAAGCTGTTCCGCCTGTTGACGAGACTGCAGTGAAGTTATTTAGGGTCGGGTTGAAATTATCACCATCTGCTTCTACGGCCGTAGAAAACCCGTCAATATTATGCAGGACATACGTATTGGTAACCGTACCGTTCCATCCTTCAGTCCAGTCTACAGCGTCGTCTTCGTTGTTCTCCAGATAAATGTTAGTTGCACTAACTGTTCCGCCAAAGAACTCAACACCATCATCTGCACCGTTTATAACCGCAATATTGTTAATGGAGGTATTACTTCCAATAGCGTAAAGAGACACCCCATTATATTGAGATTCTGAGTTGATCTGAGCTCCAGTGCCAAGGATAACCAGGTAATCGATGTTACCAGAATTATCGGTATCGTTCGTTCCGCCATAGGTGAAACCACCGATTTCGGCTACCACATTCTGACCCTCTGTTGTTGGACCATCACCACAGATTACTAAACCACCCCAGCCTCCGGGTAATTCGGCCTCGGTAGACATGACAACCGGATTGTCTGCAGTTCCGTTAACTTGGATCTTACCTCCTCTAAGCACTGCAATATAAACGGAAGTTCCTCCGTCACGTGCAGTGATCTTAGTGCCAGCCGGAATGATCAGTTCTCCTCCATCTTGCACGATGTATGAAGAATTCAGCAAATAACTAACAGATGCATCCAGAGTAACGGTTCCTGTAACAGTCCCTTGCAAAATTTCTTCGCTTCCACCAGCCGTAGTTTCTACCCAAGAGAACATCTCGATATCCACAGTAGGAGGAGTAGTATAGCTCAAATCAGGGTTTCCAACTTCTCCCTCGATAATGACATTGGCAAGGGGCCCATCGTCTTTCATATCGATAGAGGTATCATAACCAGTCAGTGAGAGTCCGTTGATGGTTGCACCTGATTCTTTCTTGAACTGAAGAGCAGTCCCGCCGGTAAAGGAAAGCGCAGTCAGGTTCTGTATCGTTGGGTTGAAATTGTCCCCATCAGCTTCGATAACAGTAGAAAATCCATCGATGTTATGCAGTACATAGGAGTTGGTCAAGGTTCCATTCCATCCCTCAGTCCAGTCGATGGAATCATCTTCATTGTCTTCGGAGTAATAGTTACTCATGGATACGGTACCTCCAAAGAACTCGACCCCATCATCAGCACCGTTTAATACAGCTACATTTTCGATGGTTGTTCCTGAGCCAACAGCATACAGGGATAATCCGTTGTACTGTGATTCCGAGTTGATTTGTGCTCCGGATCCTTTAATGATCAGGTAGTTGATTGTTCCGGAGTTATCTTCTGCGTTAGTTCCGCCATAGACCAATCCGCCAACCTCGGCTATCACGTCAATTCCTTCGGTGGTTGGGCCACGCCCACAGATAACTAGTCCGCCCCAGTCTCCTGGGTTAGAATCTGCGGTTCGCATGATAACGGGTGCCGATGCAGTTCCTAGAACATTGATAGTCGCTCCTTGTTCTACAGCGATGTAACGGTCAATTCCTACTTCTGATACGATCTCGGTGCCAGCAGGAATGGTAAGGGTAACACCTTCTTTAACCAGTAGTGGTGCAGTTATGCGGTATTGTTCGCTTGCGATCAGGGTGCGATCTTCAGTAAGGTTACCACCCAGGTCTGTGTCTTCTACGGGACCTCCACCGCCTTGGTCGTCGTCTCCAGTAGGAGGAGGAGTTCCTCCACCGTTATCACTGCTACACCCCGTGAGGATAAGTCCTCCGAAGAGGGCAAAAATGAGAGCTAAATTTCTCCACTTTTTCATGTTGTTCAGTTTAAGTATTGATTTTTAATTAGAAAGAATAGTTAACATTTAACCCCAGGATAGAACCGTTCTTGTAGGACCTCACCGTTTCTTCGGTTTCGATTCCGGTTGTACTTGGTTTGACCAATTGAGTTCGTTTTATCGTTGGGTTTAATATGTTCAATGCTGATAGTCCAACTCGCCAGTTTTCGCCAAATTCTTTGCGAACAACCAGGTCGAGGGTTACAAATCCTTTTTCCACAATGGCATCGTTGTAGTTGATGTCGTTAGATGTTTGATTAGTGGGAGCTCCTAAAGCGAATATCCTGTCCGATGCATAGTTCATGCTCAGAGTTGTATCAAATGGATTTTCAGTCTTGGTGTTGAAATTCAAAGAGGCGTTCATGATCCAGTCGGAAGCACCTTGCAGGTCCGTTTTGGTCAGGTTGTTATAACGGAAAGTCTGAATGAGATTACCCTGTTCGTCTCTGATCTCTTTAAGATCTTGCTCATGCCAGAGGCGAGCGGCGTTTACAATCAAACGCAGAGCAGGCTGACCTTCTTCTTCAGATTTGATTAGGTTTACTCGACCTTCAACTTCCAGCCCATATACCATGGCCTCTTCTCCGGAGTTGAAGTAGGAGAATACCCCTGCAGAACCTCGGTCCTGTACCTTATTGATAGGATCTTTGATCTCCTTGTAGAAACCAGTCACCGATACCAATTGGTCACTTGTTGGGAAAAACTCCCATTTTAGGTCCCAGTTGATATTACGCGATGCCTCCAGATTTACATTTCCTCTGGTAATTTGCCCTACGGGCGAAACATATTCGAACGGTGCGATCTCCTTGAATTCCGGTAAGGTGGTTGTAAAGCTGTTGGCTAACCGCAAGCTGTGCTTTTCGTTTATGGCGTACTTCAGATTAACAGAGGGATATAAGCGACTGTAATCCTTACGCGACTGACCTTCCCTTCCAGGAAAGTTATTTACGGCAAAGTCTACATCAATATCGTCTTTCTGCCAGCGCAGTCCAGCCTCAAGGGTAAATTTGTCCAGTTGTCCTACAAAATCAACATAAGTACCTAGCGACTGAAGTGTACCTTTATAAAGATCTGGGTCAAGAACATTTATTCTCAATGTATTATCATCGAAGTTCTCAAATGTGAAAATGTCATTAATCTGATCGATAGACTCTGGATTGACAGCATTAGTAAAAGCTTCCTCCACCCCGTAGAACTGCGATCTAAAGTCACGTGTTTTCTTACGGAATGTACCTCCAATGGCTACTTTCAAATTGCGCTGCTCGCCTTCAATGATCTGCCAGTCTCCATTGACCAGGGCATTGTATTCCCGGTCCAGGATGATCTGCTCAGATTTTCGTTGCTGGAACCCGCCTGTTCTACCCAACTGTACGATGGTGTCGTTAAAGTTGACCTCGTTTCTAATCCGGTTAGGTTCGTCGGCGCTTAGGTAGTTGAATCCTCCAGCCCAGTTAATGCTTAAATCTTCGGACAAATTGTGCTTTCCTGCCAATTGCGTAGTAGAAAGTAGCGTAGATTTCATATTCTGATCCCGTATAAATTGGAATAAGCCTTCGGTTGGGTCAGTCTCCTCAAATATGGTCGAATTGCCATCTCGACCCCCTTCAAATACTTCGTCCTGCACTTTATTGATCATCAATGAGGTCAACCTCAAAGTATGGTTGCCTTCTTCAGGATCGATCTTGAATTCGGTATCCAATAAGGCTTGAGTAGATACGGTTCGCGTCCAGGTAATGGCATCTGTGATAGTGTCGTCAATGAAGTTTCCACGGAACTGGCGGAAAATGCCTTCTTGATACTCATGCGTTTGACCCTGACCTCCTGTAAAAAGAATTTTCCAACGATCGTTGATCTTCTGTCCTACTGTAAACGCAACACCGCCATTTACGGGTGCACTTTGTGTTTGAGTGTTCCAGGATTGTCCCGTATTGATAATCTTGTTGATCAGGGGCACACCCGAATAGTAGAATCCGAGGGTTACATCATCCTGATTAGGAGACACCTTGAAATTATTCCAGACATCGCTCTTGGCGACATTGGTATTTACAGCCATTCGTGCCGAAGCCGAGTAATCCGAAGAACCGGTCAGCTGTTTGGAAGTAACATCTACGATCCCCGATGTTTGGTCAGCAGATGACTTTGGGCTGGAAGTTTTACTAACGGAGATACTTTGAATCAATCGTGTAGAAAACAGTCCTAGGTCAATATTCTTTTTCTCGATATCATCAGATGGAACCGGGAGTCCGTTCAAGGTAGTGGAGAGATAACGATCCCCTAATCCACGTACATAAATGTCTCCTGAACCTTCGTTCTTGGATACACCTGAGATCTTAGTGGTGGCGGTAGATGCATTACGTACACCCATCTGGGCCAATTGTTGTGCCCCTATGCTTTCTTTGATCTCTACTGCTTTTCGTTGCTCCATCAAAAGGGCTTGCTCCCGTTCTCTGGAGGTTTGAACCTTAATAACGACTTCGTCCAGGGCCGCAGCACTTTCTCCCAATGAGGCATCGATCCTGGTAAACTTACCATTTTCCACCACCACATTAGGTACCGTAATGGTTTCATAGCCAATAAAACTAAACTCCAGGGTGTAAGTTCCAACAGGTACATCTTCAAGGATATAATTCCCGTCAAAATCCGAGGTCGTCCCGGTAGACGTACCTAAAATTATTACGTTAGCAAAAGGAAGGGGTTCGCCTTCCACTTCTTTGTCTAATAGCGTTCCTTCGATAGTTCCGGTTTGCGCGAATCCCACTGTTCCCAACAGTAGGAGAAGGATTGAGGATATGTACTTCATATAGTCATTCAATATGCGCTGCAAAGGAACTTCAATTTGGGGCCATGCCAGTTAGACCAATGTTAACCTTCTCTTAGTTTATGGTAAGAAGAAGGTTAGATTAATGTTAAGAAGGTAACTTTATAATTATCTTGCCTTTTTAATTAAACACGCTCAAATCTACACCTCGGTATTGATCTTGATTTTATCTTGACGTTATCAATGATTCCCTTGATGTTATCTTATCTTTAGAAGACCTTATCCGTATATTTAGCCTGTGTTAAATGCCCTGGTATTTTACCAGTATATCTACAAGATCACACTATGATGCAATGGGAGCAATTGCTGTCGCTGAGGCGATCTGGCGACAAGAACAAACGAATAAGACAAGAGCAGGACGAGACCCGTTTGGGTTTCGAAGTTGACTACGATAGGATCATATTTTCCTCCGCTTTCAGAAGCCTTCAAGACAAGACACAGGTCATACCATTGAGCAGTACCTCCTTTGTCCATACCAGGCTGACTCATAGTTTGGAGGTAAGCGTTGTTGGCCGATCCTTGGGTAGACTTGTGGGCCAAGCTTTGTTACAACGACATCCCTATCTGGAGACTACCCATGGGTATCGTTTTAACGATTTTGGAGCCATAGTCGCTTCTGCTGCTCTAGCTCATGATATAGGAAACCCACCATTTGGGCACAGCGGAGAGAAGGCAATTGGGACTTACTTTCTGCAAGGTGAAGGACAGCGTTTCAAGTCCCAACTCACTGACGCCCAATACCAGGATCTGGTAGATTTTGAAGGGAATGCCAATGGATTCAGGATATTGACCGAATCCAGAGATGGTATTTCCGGAGGTCTCCGGCTGTCCTATGCCACCTTGGGTGCATTTATGAAGTATCCCAAGGCATCCTTACCTAAAAAGCCAACCACGGCCATAGCCGATAAGAAATATGGGGTCTTTCAAAGTGAATTGCCCTTTTTTGAGGAGTTGACCACTGAGTTAGGTCTGATCTCACAAGGTGATGGCCGGTATTGCCGCCATCCATTGGCCTATCTGGTGGAAGCAGCAGATGATATTTGCTATACCATTATCGATTTCGAAGACGGCATCAACTTGGGTTGGATCGATGAGGAATTTGCCTTGGAATACCTGGTCAATTTGGTCAAGGATCGCATAGATACCACCAAATATCACAAACTGGAACAACGGGCAGACCGGGTTTCCTATTTGCGTTCGCTGGCTATAGGTACCTTGATCAATGAGGCTGTCGAGCGATTCCTAGATAACGAAGAGCAGATCCTAAAGGGTCAACTGAATCACGGTTTACTGGACGGCTGTCGTTATGAGGCCCAGATCGAAGATATACTCAAGATCAGTCGGGAAAAGATCTACCAAAGCCAGGAAGTAACGGATAAAGAACTTTCGGGATATCGGGTACTGACAAGTCTGGTACACGCCTATACCACTGCCCTGGAGGGACAAAGAAGTGGAAATCCCACCCCATTTGATTCACTGTTGTTAAGAAATTTTCCCTTTCAGGTGAAAAGTAACACCCCGGTTTACGACTACCTCATGAAATCCTGTCACCTTGTTTCCCAGTTAACGGATGGTAATTCGTTGCAGATTTTTCACAAAATCGCGGGAAATCCAGAAAAAAGTTAAACAAACCAGGGAATATTAAACGATAATTTGATTATTCTGAAGTTTCAGGTTATTTTTATCGACTTTAAGTTCGGGCCCTATCAACCTGAACAAACCAAGCTTTAACACTAAACTCTCGCCATGAAAAAGTTATTACTCTCGCTGGCCGTACTGGCTAGTTTTTCTTTACAGGCTCAACAGGACTTTACCCAAGTCGTTCGATCCTATTTGAACACCAATCGAGCTACATTGGGATTGAATGCCCAAGACTTCTCTGACATCATTCAGGCCAATCAAAGTTGGTCCTCCAGTATGGAGATCAACAATGTGTATATGGTTCAGCGTGTAGAAGGAATTGAGATCTTCAATTCTACATCTGCCTTTGCAATCGCCAACAACGGACAGGTAAAGTATGCGGCCATGTCTTTTGTGCCTGCAGCAAGAGCCAAGATCAATACGACCAATCCTTCCATTAATGCTGCATCAGCCATTAGTAGAGCTGCCCAGAAATATGGTCTTGGTCAACCGGTCAATCTGGAAGCGTTGGAGGAGAGACCTGACGGAACCTTAGTTTTCAGTGACGGACAGATCTCCATGAATGAGATCCCCGTTAAGTTGGTCTTTCAACCCATGGAGGACGGAGGTCTTCGTTTGGCTTGGGACCTGAGCATATTCTTGCTGGATGGAAGTCACTACTATTCTGCGCGGATCGATGCCCAGACAGGAGAGCTGATCCACGAATTGGATTGGGTAGTGAGCTGTAGCTTCGGGACAGAACCACACAGCCATGCCGGTCATAGTTCTAAGGAAGAATTAAGCATGTTATTCCCGGCATCTGCTGCAGCAGGCGGCAGCAACCAATATCGTGTTTTCCCTGCGCCTATCGAGAGCCCGAATCACGGGAACGACCAATTGGTTCAAGATCCGTCAAGTAGTAATGCCTCTCCATTTGGATGGCATGATACCAATGGATCTGCCGGTGCAGAATTTACCATCACTCGTGGAAACAACGTATGGGCACAGGAAGATAGAAACGCCAACAACGGTGTAGGTTTTTCTCCGGACGGAGGAGCCGACCTTAATTTCGACTTCCCATTCAATTTTAACACTGCACCTGTGAATATGCAGGAGGCAGCGATCACTAACTTATTTTACTGGAATAACTTGATCCATGACGTGATGTACGAATATGGATTCACTGAGGCCAATGGTAATTTCCAGGAGAATAACTACGGAAACGGCGGTGCCGGAAGTGACTCGGTAAACGCTGATGCTCAAGACGGCGGAGGAACCAACAACGCTACCTTCGGAACTCCACCGGACGGAAACAATCCAAGGATGACCATGTTCCTTTGGTCTCCAAGCGGCCCTGCGGGAGAACCATTGACCATCAATGGCGGACCTTTGGCAGGACAATACGAAGGAATTGCGGCCCAGTTTGGAGCTCCACTGCCGTCTACACCACTAACCGGTGACCTGGCGTTGCTGGAAGACAACAATGCCGGAGAATCTACGGATGCTAACGACGGATGTGATCCTATCACCAATGGGGGATCCTTAAACGGAAAGATCGTTGTGATCAGAAGAGGATCTTGTGAGTTTGGAACGAAGATCTTAGCCGCTGAAAATCAGGGGGCAATAGCCGTGATCATGGTCAATAATGTTGGAGGAGCCCCTATCGCGATGGGAGCCGGAGCTGAGGGAGGAAGTGTAACTATTCCATCCATCATGGTGAATCAGTCGGATGGAGAGGACATCATCGATCTGCTAGATGGAGGTGGAAATATTAATGCATCATTAGAAGAGGCCGGACCATATGCCATCGATGGGGATGTGGATAACGGTATCATTGTACACGAATATGGACATGGTATATCCAACCGTCTTACCGGAGGTCCTGGAAACACAGGTTGTCTGAGTAACGACGAGCAAATGGGAGAAGGCTGGAGTGACTACTTCGGACTGATCATGACCATGCAGCCAGGTGACCAAGGAGGAGATATCCGTGGAATTGGTACTTACGCTATCGGTCAACCGACCAATGGTGGCGGGATTCGACCTGCGCCGTACAGCACAGATTTTGCCATTAATGACTTTACTTATGCCAACACCAATAGCGGTGTAAGCCAGCCTCACGGGATCGGATTCGTATGGGCGACCATGCTTTGGGACCTGACCTGGGCCTTGATCGATGAGTATGGTTTTGATGCGGATCTGTATAACGGAAATGGAGGAAATAACATCGCGTTGCAATTGGTTATGGACGGTTTGAAGCTACAGAACTGTAGCCCCGGGTTCGTTAACGGAAGGGATGCCATCCTGGAGGCTGACGAATTGGCCAACGGAGGTGCTAACCGCTGTTTGATCTGGGCTGTATTTGCCAACCGTGGATTGGGTGAGAGTGCTTCCCAGGGAAGTGCCTTTAACCGGTCTGACCAGACAGAGGCCTTTGATCTTCCTGTAGAATGTACCCTAGGATTTGAAGATAGAGATTCAGGTAATGGTGTTATCATCTACCCGAATCCGACAAGAGATCAGATCAATCTGCGTTCGCTCACTAACATAGGCGATGCACAGGTAACTATTACAGACTTGAATGGTCGAGTGGTACTGACCTCTGAAGTAGATCTTAGCACAATTGGTACTATCAATACTTCGGCTCTGAGAGCTGGATTGTACCTGGTGCAGATCCAAAGTGAGAACTTTACACAAACAACGAAACTGATCGTTCAGTAAAAGATCAGTTCTAGTAATATTGAAATCCCGTTCGCTTTGCCGGACGGGATTTTTTTATGCGTACTGCAGTAAGGTATTTGCGATGTCCTGAACAGAGATACCTGCCTCGGTCTTAAGTTCTTCTACAGAGGCGTGCTGTGGGAAGTAGTTGTCTACACCAAGTCTGATAATTTTTCCCTTGTAGTTGTATTCGGCTGCTACTTCCAAGATGGCACTCCCAAACCCACCTTGAATTACACCGTCTTCCACAGAAATTAGTATTTCATACTGATCAAAGATCTCCAATAGCAACTCCTTGTCGAGGGGGTTCAGAAAGCGCATATCAAAATGACCAATATCCAATTGGGTCAAGTCTATGGCGTCTTCCGCCTGGTAAGCTGTTGTTCCTAAGGAAAGAACGGCTATTTTTTTGCCCTTCCGCAATATCTCGCCTTTCCCTTGGACTATCTCTTGTAAGTCCTTTTCCCATTGGATCACCCTGTCCCGACCCCTGGGGTATCTTATCGCCCAGGGACCATCGATCTGAGTCTGTGCGGTATAAAGCAGATTTCGAAGTTCTATCGCATTTCTAGGAGCCACAATGGTCAGGTTAGGGATGCACCTTAGATAAGCCAAGTCAAAAATCCCGTGATGAGTAGCCCCATCCTCTCCAACCAGGCCAGCCCGATCCAGGCAGAAGACCACTGGCAAATTCTGAAGGCATACATCGTGGATCACTTGGTCATATGCGCGTTGCAAAAAGGTCGAGTAGATATTGCAAAAAACACGATATCCCTGGGTGGCCATACCTGCCGCAAGCGTTACGGCGTGTTGTTCCGCAATTCCTACGTCAAAGGCACGATCCGGAAAGGCTTCTATCATGAATTTTAAAGAGCTTCCTGTAGGCATGGCTGGAGTGATACCCATGATCTTCGGATTAGAAGTCGCTAATTGCACTAGGGTTTTTCCAAAAACGTCTTGAAATTTCGGACCCTCAGATACTGGGTTTCCGGTAATCAGTTCGCCGGTATCCGCATCGAATTTACCCGGGCATGATAGCGTACCTGATCCTCTTCAGCCTTGCGTAGTCCCTTTCCTTTGGTGGTGACTATATGGAGCAGACGTGGACCTTCTAATTGGCGCAAACGCTCAAACTCTTCTACTAATGCCAGTAGATCATGGCCGTCCACCGGCCCGGAATAGTTTAAATTGAACGCATTGAAAAGGGCTGATGCACCGCCGGGTTTTCCTGGAGATGTTCGTGCCAGATAGTCTTTTAGTGCCCCTACACTGGGATCTATTCCAATGGCATTGTCATTCAGTACAATAAGCAAGTTGGCACCTGTAACTCCAGCGTGATTCATGGCCTCAAAGGCCATACCACTGGCAATGGAAGCATCTCCAACTACCGCAATATGTTGCCTTTTGCTATCCCCAGAAAGCTGAGAGGCCATGGCCATTCCCAAGGCAGCCGAGATAGCTGTGCTGCTGTGACCAGTTCCAAAGGTGTCATAAGGACTTTCCCCCGTTTGGGGAATCCGCTAATGCCATCTTTTTGTCGGTTGGTGTGGAAAATATCACGCCTTCCCGTAAGGATCTTATGACCATAAGCCTGATGACCCACGTCCCAAACCAGCAGGTCATCTGGTGTTTGAAAGACATAATGAAGGGCGATCGTCAACTCTACAACACCCAAACTCGCCCCAAGATGACCTTCCTTGGTGGCGACAATACGGATAATAAAATCCCGTAGTTCTGATGCCAATTGGGTCAATTGTGAAGGTTCCAGCAAACGAAGGTCTGCCGGTTCATTGATCTGCTCTAATAGCGGATGTTTCATCGACCCAAAGATACGGCTTGAGTTTGTACTTTTGTTTCATTGAATAGGCATCAAATGATCACTCCTTTCGACGACAATCACTTTATGAAACAAGCCTTGAACGAGGCCAAACGGGCTTTCGATAAGGACGAAGTTCCGATAGGCGCTGTAGTAGTGGCCAAAGGACAGGTCATAGCCAGGGCGCATAACCTGACCGAAACCCTGAACGATGTGACCGCGCATGCTGAGATGCAGGCCATTACGGCTGCGGCCAACTATCTTGGGGGTAAATACCTGAAAGACTGTACCCTATACGTAACCTTGGAGCCTTGTAGCATGTGTGCGGGCGCCTTATTTTGGAGCCAGATTTCCAAAGTTGTTTTTGGAGCCACCGATCCGGGTAGAGGTTATCAAGAAAAGGGGGTTGATCTTCATCCCAAGACGATAGTAAAACAAGGTGTGTTAGCCAAGGAATGTGGAGATCTGCTCAAGTTGTTCTTTGAAGGGAAAAGACAATCCAAATAAAAAATCCCTCCGTAAGGGAGGGATTCATTTGGTTGGTTAATGGTGTATATTATTCGTTGACCACTTTTACATCGGTCGCGATTCTTCCTTTTCTGCCATCGGCTTCACTATACTCCACTTTGTCTCCCTGGTTAAGGGTGGTTTGTCCGTCAAGACTGGTTACGTGTACAAAGATATCCTGACCGGTCTCATCGTTGGTGATAAAGCCGTATCCCTTTGACTCGTTAAAGAATTTTACTGTTCCTTCCATAATAAGGGTAAATGATAATTAAGTAGTAAAGGTAAGTAAATGCTCGAATCAGAAGAAAATGAATTGACGAGATTTTTATTAAAAATTGATTTTCAGAGGTTTTTGTCCTTGCTGTAACCCCTCATTTTGTCAATGTTTTCCTTAGTTAACATGTAATCCTTGACACTTCTGTTTTTCCATCTGTGGTAGATAAATATGGGCATCCAAAGGAAGAAAAATGCCGCTACAGCTATCCCAATCAGAAAATTTCCACCTTCCAGATCGTCCGGTTTGACCACAAATCCGCTTATCCCAGTGATCAAAATAGCAAGGAAAGAGACGATTAAAAAGTATTTCACAACTTCTAAGCTAGTAAAATTAGCCTACAGATCCAGTCTGATATGCAACTCCTTCAATTGTTCATCATCGATATTGGCCGGAGCGTCTATCATCACATCCCTTCCAGAATTGTTTTTTGGGAAGGCGATAAAATCACGAATGGTCTCCTGACCTCCCAGTATGGATACAAGCCTGTCTAGTCCAAAAGCGATCCCTCCATGAGGTGGTGCCCCGTATTGGAAAGCATCCATTAGGAAACCGAACTGGGCCTTAGCCTCTTCTGGGGTGAATCCCAGGTGATCAAACATCAGGGACTGAACTTCTTTATCGTGAATTCGAATGGAACCTCCACCGATTTCATTTCCGTTCAGTACCAAGTCATAGGCATTGGCTCTTACTGCAGCCGGATCGGTGTCCAGCATGTCCAATTGTCCTGGTTTAGGAGAAGTGAAAGGGTGGTGCATAGCGTGAAAACGCTCTGTCTCTTCATCCCACTCCAGTAGGGGGAAGTCAATTACCCATAATGGAGCAAACTCGTCCGCCTTACGAAGTCCAAGGCGCTCTCCCATCTCCATCCTCAGCGCACTGAGTTGTGCTCTCACCTTATTGGCGTCACCACTCAATACACAGATCAGGTCTCCTGCCTCAGCTCCGGTTACATCAGCCCAATTCTTCAAGTCGTCCTGATCGTAGAATTTATCAACGGAAGATTTGAAACTACCGTCCTCGTTGCAGCGCACATAGACCATGCCCAGGGCTCCGATCTGTGGTCGCTTCACCCAGTTTATCAACCCGTCGATCTGCTTGCGGGACATTTCATTTCCTCCAGGTACGGCAATTCCAACTACCAGTTCGGCTTGATTGAAAACATTGAATTCCTTGTGCTGACTAACCTCATTCAATTCGCCAAATTCCATCCCAAAACGGATATCCGGCTTGTCATTTCCATATCGCTTCATGGCCTCATCGAAGGTCATGCGGGGGAAATCGCCTATTTCCACTCCGTTGATCTCCTTCAGGAGATGACGGGTTAACCCCTCAAAGGTTTGGAGAATATCTTCTTGCTCTACAAAGGCCATCTCGCAGTCTATCTGGGTAAATTCCGGTTGACGATCTGCCCTGAGATCTTCGTCACGAAAGCACTTCACGATCTGGAAGTAGCGATCCATTCCCCCGACCATCAGTAGTTGCTTGAAGGTTTGTGGGGACTGGGGCAAAGCGTAAAATTGACCTTCATTCATTCTGGATGGCACTACAAAGTCCCGGGCGCCTTCCGGGGTCGATTTGATCAGGTAAGGGGTTTCCACCTCTACGAAATCCTGTGCGGACAGATAATTCCGGACGGCCATGGTCACCTTGTGTCTGAAGATCAGGTTCTCTCGCACAGGCTTACGGCGAATGTCCAGGTAGCGGTATTTCATGCGTAGATCATCACCACCATCCGTGTCGTCCTCTATGGTGAATGGAGGAGTTAGGGACTCATTCAGTATCTTGAATTCCTGTACCAGAATCTCGATATCACCGGTAGGGATATTGGGATTCTTGGACTCTCGTTCGATTACTTTTCCTGTAGCTTGCACCACGAACTCGCGTCCGAGTTCGGCCGCCATTTTCATTACATCGGCATCCGTTCTTTCCTCGTCAAAGATCAATTGAGTGATCCCGTATCGATCCCGCAGGTCGACCCAGATCATAAATCCTTTGTTTCTCGTTTTTTGAA